>JARLGJ010000045.1 GCA_031296105.1 Acidobacteriota bacterium
TGCGAACATCCAGCCGCCGGGCCGGTGCGAAAGTGGAAAACGGTTTTCTCGTTTTCCAAGGCGCGTTGTCTGCGCCGTCTTTTGCACGGGCCAGTCTGGATGCGAGAGCGCCCAATCAATCTTGCGGTCTAGCTTTCGCCGACCAGGGGCACCCGCGGGCTGCTCTCGATACGAACGATCTCCGGATACGGCGTCTTGCTGCGCAGCATCCAGTAGAGCCGGACTGCCAACTTGCGTGCTGCCGCCACCTTGGCCACGCCTTTCGGCTTCGTGTGGCAGCGGTGTTGATACTGCTTGCGAAACCCTTCATCCAACCGGTTGGCCATGTGCGCCGCCTCCACCAGCAACATGCGCGCAAAGCCGTTGCCCTGCTTGCTGATCGCGCCCAACCGTTGCAGATCCTCCCGGCGGCACGCCGCCCAGCCTTCCAGTGGAAGAGCGTCGAACGCCTTCTGCCCGGCTTCGCTCCAAAGTCTGGACTTCTTCTGCATGCCGCGATTCATCGCCAGATGCTGTAGCCCATTTTTCACCCGCGCCCGAATCTCCACTAGTTTGTGCCGATGAATCAGTAGCTGACGCAGGTCGCGCACGGTTGCATCCGGAACCCATAACCGGGGAAAACGTCCCTCGATCAGCAGCGTCAGCATGTGTGCGGCATCGCGCTTGTCGGTCTTCTGCTTGCGTACGTAGCTGGCGCGAATCTGTGCTGCATCGCCGATCCACACCTCGTGTCCCAACTGCTCCACCAACTCCACGAACCACTGACTGTTGCCGCAACTCTCCAGGCCGATCCGCGATGGCACCGGCAGCGAACGATAAAACCGTTCTGCTTCGCCGTTGCCGTTGACCAGCTTGCGTTCCACAATCTCACCCATCGAGGAATCAAAAATCGCAACTTGTTGCCAGCTGGGATGGAAATCACACCCTACAATAATCATGAAGGCTTCTCCTGACCCAGAAGGCTTGGTCCTCAACCAAAGCATACCGGGTCCGCTGAAGCCTTCGTTCTTATCCCATCAATCCTGGCCGTAGTTGCCAGGGTGGGGACGTTGTTCTTTCCCTCTGAAATCTTCGCCCTGCAAAATCCTTGTCAAGCCCCCACGCACCCCTGATCTCCGCGCATCCCTTTCATTCCAATCCAAATAAAAACTTGCCCAGTGGTGAGGGGATACCCCCCTTCAATTTGCTATTCTGAATATAGGAGCCAAGGTTTAGGCCGGGTGTTGTTCCTCCGAAACATCCGAAACCTTCCGACCTCCGAAACCTTTTCTTTTCAATATTTTCCATCTAACCCAGGCAGAATCAATATTTTGCCGGATCAATCACTCCTAACTCATTGATTCGAGAGATTTTGCAAAAAAGACCGGGGGGTAGGGGGGTATCTCCGGTTCTCTGGGCCAGGCGTGGGAGGCCTTGAGCGTCAATCTTCCTCCGAACCCTCTTGCCGCTCTCAACCTGCGCGCTCTTGCCGATGCACCCATCCGCACGATTACCTAGGTAACCAATCCAACATTAATCTTTATTCACTCTTAATCAACTGTTAACCAGCCGCTGGAAGAATCCTGCGTATGGAAAACAATCGCAGCGATTCTCTACGCCCGGGCGGCGCCGTGCCCGAGGACGCCGCTACGGCAAAGCAAGCGGCATTGGTGGCAGGGCCTGCCGGAAGCAATCAGAGCTTCCACCGGCAGTTGAATCTCTCCTTTGTGCTGCTTGCCGCGTTTCAGCTTCTTTTGATCGGCATCAGCGTTCTGGGTTGGCTGCAATTCCAGAACTCCTATTTGCAGACCATGAAGACCGAGCAGATATGGCACGAGCGGCGGCAGAAGATCACCGAACTGGAGACCTTTGCCAGCCTCACCACCATGCCCGGCATGGAAGACTTCCACTCCGGCGACTGGGTGGACGACCGCGAATCGATGAACCGCGCGGCCAGGAGCTTTATGACCAAGGCCGATGCCTTTGCCCAGGAGCTGGCCAACAGCAAGGACGCGCCCAGCCAGTCCATGCTGCCCACGGTTCGCGCCCTGAGCGGGCAGATGCAAGCCACGCTGGATGAGTCGGACAAGGCGTTTGCGGCCTTCTCGGCGCACCAGGAAAATCAGTTCGAAGCGGAGACTTTTTACACCGACCGCATTTACCGCCGCGTGCTCATCTCCGTGGCCGACCTGCGCCAGAATGCCTACGACTTTGAGGCCAACGACCTGAAGGAACAGGCGCTGGCCGCTGGACGCATGCGCGTCCGCAGCTTTGCCCTGGTGGTTACATTCTCTCTGCTGGCGCTGATCCTTGTCGCCTACGCGCGGAGCCTGCACCGCCGTTTGCGGGTGGACGAGGAACGGTTGAAGCAGCAGCGCGCGGCGCTGGAAGCGCGGGTGGAGGAAAGCACCGCCGAGTTGCAGGAAGGCGTCATGAAGCTGCTGCACGCGCAGTCGGCCATGCAGAAGATCGAATCGCGCATTGCGGAAGGGCAGCGCCTGGCGCACTTCGGCGACTGGGAGTGGGACGTGCGCAGCGGCGGAATGTCCTGGTCCGATGAGACCTATCGTTTGCTGGGCCGCGAAGCGCAGTCTCAGACGGCGAGCCTGGAAGCCTTTCTGCAGAGCGTCTCGCCCGAGGAACGCGACGGCCTGCGCCAGGCTTTTCAGCAGTCGGCAGCCAACCGCGTCCCCTTGCATGCGGAGTGCCGCGTGGCAACGGACGATGGCGGCGAGCGCATTCTCCTCATGCAGGGAATCAGCGGAGACGGGCAGGACTGGTCGGACTCCATTGCGGGATTTGTACTGGAGATCAACGGCGGCAAGGCCCTGTAGGCGCCTCGGAAGTGGCTCGCCTTGCCGCCCATTTCCAGCGCGCGCGGGCTTCTCCGCAAGTCCACCCAATGGCATGGGAACAGGTTGAAAGGGTTTTTCCTTATGGGGTACGGAAGCGACTTCGTCGTGCAACTTGAAGCGGCCACGGTAAAAGCCGTGGGCCGGATTGTCGCCAGTTCCATCGTGCAGAATCATCTGAAGAAGCTCAACAAGAGCAAAGACGCGATGACGCCCGACGATTGCAGAAAACTGGCGCAGAATACGGTCTCCTCCGCCGCCCTGTTCCTTACCAACGAAGAAGGAGAAAGGTTCCGCATCACCATGCGCCACTTGCTGGAGGAGAACTACCTCCACTCCTAATCCGAAGCATGAAGCGGCGCAAAGCCGTGTATGCCGGCACGCATCGCACTGCTTTACTGGCGCGGACGGATGGGCCGGTGGCTTATGCAAACCATCCGGCCGCGTTGGTGTCCATTTTATTTCGCGCCCAGCAAGCTACTGCCGTGTGAACTCAAAGGTACAGGGACGGCCGACGATTCCCATTCCCTGATTGCGCTGGCCGCTGCCGTCCTTCTCGTTGAACTGCGCCTTGATGTCGTAGCCATACTCTTCACCCTTGTGGGCAAGCATTCCGCGAGAGTATTTGCGCGACGCGATAATGCCGTTGGCCGTCAGCTTGGCGCTGCCATCGGCTTTTACCGGGCCGTCGATCGCCAGGTAGCCGGGCGCGCCGGCCGTGCCGCGTTCGCCGTGGTACAGGTTGTCGCGAATCGTGCCCGGAAAGGTCCAGGTGTAGCCGTCGGTGTTGCCCTTCGGCGGACAGGTGAGCGTGGTGCTCCACTCTCCGTCGAACTTGCCCGCCGCTCCGGCGGCAAGCGGCATAAGGAGAATGGCAAGAACTGCGATGCGTGTAAAGGCCCTCGGCATGGTCGCCCCTTTCTGTGTCCAGTGGAGTTACAGCCAACTGCCAGTGCGGAATCTTCTCACAGATTGGGCCTGGCGAGGAGGGCAGCTTTGCGGACGGGCCGCCGGTGAGGCACAATACCGGCATGAGCAGTGTTCGTATCGACAAGTGGCTGTGGGCGGCGCGCTTCTTTAAAACGCGCTCGCTGGCTTCGCGCGCCTGCGAGTTGAGCCGCGTGCTGCAGGCCGGGCAATCGGTGAAGCCCTCGCGCGAAATTCGCGTGGGCGACCGCCTGAAGATCACCAACGACGGCGGCGAGTTTGAGATCGAGGTGCTGGGCCTGAGCGAGGAGCGAGGTCCGGCCGTGGTGGCGCAGGCTCTTTACCGCGAGAGCGAAGAGAGCATTGAGCGCCGCAAGCAGGCGGCCGCCCAGCGCCGCGCCGCGTCCGAGTGGGAGCGCCTGCCCGCCGCCAAGCCCAACAAACACGACCGCCGCAAGATCATCGCATTCCGGGGAAGAGGATAACCATGCGCGAAGCCGTTGCCGCATTCATTCAGAAGTATCCGTTGCCGTTTGCAATATTCTGGGCTCTTGCCGCGCTGGTAATTGCCTGCGTCACGGCTATGCACTATCGTGAGGGCCGCCTGGTGCAGGCCTTCTTTCTCGACTTCCCATTTGTCCTGCTGGCCGCTCTGGCCGCCGCCGGATCGTACCTGGAGTGGAAGAGCCCCCCGGAGCGCTGAGCTGCGTGTTACGATGCTGCGCATGAATCGAGTGCGCGTTGCCGCGATTTCCATCGCCTTTACTCTCGTTGCTTCTTTTGCAATGGCTCAGTCCACGCCCTCGGCACCGGACGGGAAGGTCACGGTGCTGCACGCGGCGCACCTGGTGGATGTGGAGCGCGGTGTGCTCGTCTCTCCCGGAGAGGTGCTGGTGCGGGGCAGCCGCATTGCCGCCGTGGGCGAGAAAGTCGAGCATCCGGCGGGCGCAGCGGTCATCGACCTGGGCGCGGCCACTTTGATGCCAGGACTGATCGACGCGCACGTGCATCTCTTTCTGCATCCCGGCGCGGAGGACTTGCAGACCATCGTGGAGTCTGTTCCCGAGCGCACTATTCTGGCCACGCTGGCAGCGCGTGACGACCTGATGGCCGGCTTTACCGCCGAGCGCGACATGGGCACCGAGGGTGCGGGCTCGGCCGATTCCGCCGTGCGCGACGCCATCAACGCCGGGCTTATTCCCGGCCCGCGGCTGCGGGTGAGCGGCAACGCCATCGACATTCTTGGCGGGCACGAGGATGCCGTTCACTACAATCCCGCGGCGCACGTGCCTTCCAACGCAACCTACGCCAACAGCGCCAGTGAACTGATGGAGGTGATCCGCGAGCAGGTGAAGGAAGGCGCGGATTTCATCAAGATTTACCAGACGGGCAAGGACCGCATTGTGGACGGCAAGCTCGCCACTCCCTATCAGTACTCGCGCGCCGAGCTGGAGGCCGCGGTGGCCGAGGCCGCGCGCACCGGCCGCACCATTGGCGTGCACGCCACGGGCGAGCCGGGAACGCTGTACGCGGCGCAGGCGGGCGTGGCTTCCATTGACCACGCCGACCAGCTCAGCGATGAGACGATGCGGCTGATGCGGGAGAAGCAGATCTACGCCGTGCCGACCTTTGCCATCGTCGAATACTTTGGCGAGCATCACGAGAATCCCGCGGTGGCCGGGCGCGAGCGCCAGCTCCAGGTGCAGCACGCCGCGGAGTTCCGCAAGCAACTGGCCGCGGGAGTGCCGATGGCCGCGGGCTCCGACGTGGGGCCGTTTCCGCACGGCACGCAGGCGCGCGAGTACGAACTGATGGGCAAATTCGGCATGAAGCCCGCGGACGTGCTGCGCGCGGGGCTGCTGCACGGCGCGCGGCTGCTGGGCTGGGAGGGCGAGATCGGTCAACTCAAAGCGGGCTGCCTGGCCGATGTGATTGCCGTCGAGGGCGACCCTCTGCAAGACCTTTCGTCGCTGCGCCGCGTCCGCTTTGTGATGAAGGGCGGCGTGGTGTACAAGCCGTAAGTTCTTCTTTCAGAAGTGGCCGGAAGGGCTAAGCAGGAATTTCCTCTTTTGCACCTCTCCCGATAAGTGTTGCTGTGCGGAAGGGAGAGCCCCTCATAATTCTCCGCCGTAACCACAAATGCGGTTCAATTTCCGATAGAGGTAAGAGGGACGGGGTCGGCTGCATGGCCGATGTCCGCCGTCCCCATTCCAAGGAGAATCGCATGATTCCGCCGCTCGCGCATCCTGTGTGGATGAAGTTGCTGAAAGGGCAGAAACAAGTGGTGAGCACGCAATTGGCGGTGAACATGTTGCTCACCAACCTGCGCTTGCGTTACCGCATGAACCAGTCGGAGGAGAACGTTGCCAAGCTGACGCAGCACGCCTACGACTTCTTTGCCAAGTTTGAACGTCAGTATGAATCCGAAGTCAAGCAGATCATTCAATAAGGAAGAGCCATGCTTCATTCAATCTCTGAAGTTCAGACCATGATTGCCACGGGCGAATTCCTGCTGCTGGCCGGAAGTGAAACAGCCTTGACGCAGTTGCCAAGAGGCAATTGGATCGCGGGCACGATTCCGTACTTTATGGCCGAAGAAGGCGGAACCTACAGCGAAGATCGCATTTTCGTCACCCACCTTCCTGCCGCGGCGGTCAAGGCCAGCGTCCTGCAGTACACGGTGGATTCGCTGCCGCAAATTTGCCATGATGCGCCAGACAACGGATACAGCGTGCTGATTCTGCCGGCGGCAACCGCCGTGCACCGGGCCTACGCCGAGAATGCCCCACACTACGATGGGATCTTTCTCAAACCGATTATTGGATGGGTGGCCGGCGTGGCATTGGAGGAGGTTGGCAAGATCAAGCCGAAGGTCTTTGATGGACGCGTAGCCGAAAGCTTTACCGACCGGGCCATGGTGATGCACGTGGAACTGCAGGAAGGAACGGTGGCCGAGCTGTCGATTCTCAACGTATTCCACCCCGGCACCGGCGATACGATCACCTTCAGCCAGCCGGGATTCACCGCCTCGGCCTGTACCGTCAATGGCAACCCGGAGAGCCTCGCATCCTACATCGTCGCGCACAAGATCGACAGGCGGTTGCCGCTGACGGCGAACTACAATGGCAGCGTAATCAACGTGGCCATACAGGACGTGAACACCTCCACCGGCGTGGTTCGCTTCTTCGCTCCGGTGTTTGCCAACGTCGAGTACCGCTTCGCCGCACCCGTCGCGGATTATCTCGCCGCCTTTGACGAAGCGATCAAGAACGAGTCTGAGGTGCCCGCTTTCTCCTGCAACTGCATTCTCAATTATCTTTACGGCGAACTGCAGGGGAAGAAGACTGGACACATCACCGGCCCCATCACCTTTGGAGAGGTAGCGCATCAGGTGCTGAGCCAAACGCTGGTCCGGCTCATCCTGCGTACTCATTCGTAAGAACAGGCGGATGTAGCTGTGTTATAGGAAAAATCGTCACGCGCGAAAATAAATTTTCCAGTAAAAAGGATTACATAGCGCCACGGCTGTGGAAATCCCTTTCTGTTGTTGCGACTTTCAGCATTGTTGCAATTCACAGCGGCGATTCGCATCATGCCCCTAACGTATTGAAATTGCAGTAGCCCGAGGCCTGTAACGCGGTTGCGTTGGGCCAGCGGCTGTTGCAATCCTCTGCTATGGCTGCCGCTGAGATTTTCCACTCTCCCGCTCGTTGATTTCATAACTCTTTGTTTTTCTGCACGTTAGCCAACTGGCGCGGGTTTGGCCTGCGGCGTGCCCTTAGGTATGGCGTAA
>JARLGJ010000046.1 GCA_031296105.1 Acidobacteriota bacterium
AGCTCGTAGCAGAACTGGCCTGATGAGCATCCGCAGTTCGGTTCTGTGCCACAACCCCTTCTGCATAAACAGAAACCGACGCCTCACAAATAAAAACGGTGCTCCGATAACCGGAACACCGTTTCTTAACCTCATTCAAGGGCCCGCGTTTCGTAACAGACTGCGGCGCAGTGGGGCTTTTTCTTTGCATGGACATCATGGTGACGGAGCTTTTGCCGGAGTTCCTCTCCGGGAACCCGGCACGCGCCCTGGTGATGGCCGTCACCGCGCGAGGCAGGGAATGGGGATTCAATCTGGGGCTGCAACCGGGAGGTGCGCCATGTACGTTTCCGGAGAAGAGCAACCCGTTACCCTGCTGTTGTGCTCGGCCTGCGGCAAGCCGATTCAGCCCGGCCAGCCGTTCATCGAGCGCGATCATCATCCCCTTCACTCGGAGAGCGCCGACTGCCAGCCGGAAGAGACTTGGAACCCGGAGATCGACGTGGAGGAGCCGGAAGAATAAACGGAGTGTTGACTGTTCCCAGGTTAAGGAGACTCTGATCAAGTCGGAATCTGTCAGGGCACGGCTTCAGCCGTGCCGCTAAGCCGGCAACTATATGTCACGGCTTTAGCCGCCGTGGGAAGGTCCGTCAAGAATAAAACAACTTTCCCACAGGGGCTGAAGCCCCTGTGTTGATGTGGCTTTTACGGCACGGATAAATCCGTGCCCTGACAAAACATCTTCCCATCAAATCTATCGGTGGCCGGTTGAACTCCCGCGGAATAGCTTGCGAAACTGACTTATTCAGAGCTTCCTTAACGCCCAATGACGGGGCGCGAACCTGGGGCACACCAACAAACACGGTACCCAGGTTAGCTTCGCGAACCTGGCGCACACCTGGGGTACACAAATCGTTTTGCGCAAATGAAAACGCCAGGGGCACGGGCCTCTGGCGTTTTTGATGCGATTCGTTGTGCCGCGGGTTAGGCGAAGACCTCGCCGGGCAAACGGTTGAGAGTGCGCGAGCGCAGCGTGCCGCGTTCGCGGCGTGCTCCCTCGCGGCGACCCTTGCTGATGGGAACCACCGGGCTGGCCGTCGTGGGCAGCGGCACATCCTTGGATAGCTCGCGGCGTTCGATGTGCAGCTTCAGAGTCTTCTCGAAGCGGCGCAACTCGATCATCTCCGCCCCGCTGGCCAGGGTGGTGGCGCGGCCGGTGTTGCCGGCGCGGCCGGTGCGGCCCACGCGGTGGATGAAGTCTTCAGCCAGTGCCGGCAGCTCGTAGTTGATGACGTGCATCACGTCGTCGATCTGCAGGCCGCGGGCGGCCACGTCGGTGGCCACCAGAATCTCATAGCGTCCCTGCTCGAAGGACGAGAGGGCGGTGAGGCGCTGGCTTTGCGTGCGGTCGCCGTGAATCATGGTGGTAGAGTAGCCTTCGTTCTTCAGTTGCTTGGCCAGCCGCTCGGTGCCGCGCTTGGTGCGGGTGAAGATGAGCGTTTTGCCCTCCACCTCTTTCAAAGCCTGGCGCAGTGCCAAGCCTTTGTGCGCCAAGGGGACTTCATAGGCCTGCAAGGACACGGAGGCAGCCGGCTTCAGAATGTTGCCGATGGCGATGCGCACGGCGTCCGTGGTGCACTTCAGCAGAAGACCCTGCACGCTCTTTTCCAGCGTGGCGGAGAAGCAAAGCGTCTGGCGCTCCTTGGGCAGGGTGGAGAGGATGCGCGTGATGGACGGCAAAAAGCCCATGTCCAACATGCGATCCACTTCGTCCAGCACCAGGGTGCACACAAAACCCAGATCGACGATGCGGCGGCGGATGTAATCTTCCAGCCGTCCCGGGGTGGCCACAATGAGGCGCGCACCGGCCTTCAGGCTCTTGATTTGATCTTTCTCGCTGAGGCCGCCGATGACCAGCGCCGCGGGTACGGACTTCTTGGAGCGCAGGGCTTCATACTGCTCGTGAACCTGAATGGCCAGCTCGCGCGTGGGCACCAGCACCAGCGCGGTAATCTTGTGCGCGGGAACCTGGTCCAGCATCTCCATTACGGGGATCAGGAAGGCGAGTGTTTTGCCGGTTCCGGTCTGCGCCGTGGCAACCACGTCGTCGCCGTCGAGGGCAGGGGGGATGGCTTGGATCTGTACAGGGGTGGGGGTAACAAATTTGCTGGCCGCAAGTGCCTTTTTCAGGCGTGGACTTAGCGGCATTTCCTGGAATGTACTCATTCGTTCGTTTTCTTCTTCTCTCTTTTAACGAGCGCGCCAAAGACGAATGAGGCGCGCGGATCGCATGTTCCTGCGACGGAATCTGGGTGGGAGTTCTGAATGTCGAATCGCAGTTTCAAGGGCGGGGAACTCAGAAATCGCGTCCACTTTCGCGGGGACACTGGAAGCATCATATCACATTGCACTGTGATGGGTGCAGAGCGGGGCCGGTGAACCATCCTGAATACCCGGTACGCCCTTGGCGCCGCGGGCTAAGTTAATTTCCGAAGGCGGCGCGGCCGAGCCTGGCCCTGCCGCGGAGAAAACCAGCGCCAACCCCTTTGCCAACGTGGAGAAAACCCGGCCGGACCCGTTGACGCCCCGGCAGAATGGCGATACTCTTAAGTATGGTTTCCAAGGCTACAACCCCGCTGACAGTTGAGCGCGCCGCTACAGCCGGCGTGCCGATGCGAATTACCATTCGTGCGGGGAATAGAACCAGGCAATCCTAAACAGATCAGCCCGAGTACTAATCACCCGCCGGCACTAAGCAGGCGGGTTTCGTGTTTTAGTCCCATTTTTCTGCGCCGCACGGCGCGTGCATCAGGGAGAGCAATGCGAGAGGATAACCAACAGCAGGACAGCGATCAGCAGCAGCAACAGGCATACGGGCTACCGCCCGCGCAAGGGCTTTACGATCCGGCCAACGAGCATGACAATTGCGGGCTCGGC
Source organism: Acidobacteriota bacterium (assembly GCA_031296105.1). GTDB lineage: Bacteria > Acidobacteriota > Terriglobia > Terriglobales > Acidobacteriaceae > TOLSYN. The sequence continues at coordinate 2,917 of JARLGJ010000046.1, forward strand.
TTTGTCGCCAGCATCAAGGGCGAAAAGAGCCACGCCATCGTTGAGAAAGGCATCGAGGTGCTCACCCATTTGGAGCACCGCGGCGCCAGCGGCTGCGATCCGGAGACCGGCGACGGCGCCGGCGTGCTGATCCAGATTCCTCACGAGTACTTCCTGCGCGAGTGTGCGGCGCAGGGCATTGCGTTGCCGGAACCCGGCCAATACGCGGTGGGCATGGTCTTTCTGCCGGTTGGCAAGCTGGAGCGCCTGCAATGCGAGGGCGTGGTTGAGTCGATCGGCAAGGAAGAAGGGCTGGAGGTTCTGGGCTGGCGCGACACGCCGGTGGAGACCAACGCCATCGGCCGCGTGGCGCGCGGTTCGCAGCCGTACATCGAGCAGGTCTTCCTGAAGACCACCGCGCCGCTGAGCGAAGCGGACTTTGAGCGCAAGCTGTACATTGTGCGCCGCCGCGTGGAAAACGAGATTGCCCACTCGGAGATCGAGAACAAGGGCTACTTCTACATTCCCTCGCTGAGCTGCCGCACCATCATTTACAAGGGACTGCTGCTGGCGCCGCAGATCGTCAAGTTCTATCCCGAACTGGCCGATCCGCTGGTGAAGAGCGCGCTCTGTCTGGTGCACCAGCGCTTCTCCACCAACACCTTCCCTAGCTGGCCTCTCGCCCATCCCTACCGTCACATCGCGCACAACGGCGAAATCAACACCGTCAAGGGCAACGTCATTTGGATGAACGCCCGCCAGTCCCTGCTGGAGTCGCCGCTGTACGGCGAAGACTTGAAGAAGATTTTCCCGGTGATCACGCCCGGACTCAGCGACTCGGGCTCGCTGGACAACGCGGTGGAACTGCTGCTGCACGCCGGCCGCGAGCTGCCGCACGTCATGGCCATGCTCATCCCCGAGGCCTGGTCGCGCGACCCGCACATGGAGCCGGCACGCAAAGCTTTTTATGAGTACCACGCCTCGCTGATGGAGCCGTGGGACGGACCGGCCGCGATGGCCTTCACCGATGGCCGCGTGATTGGCGCCACGCTGGACCGCAACGGCCTGCGCCCGGGACGCTTCGTCATCACCACCGACGACCTGGTCGTCATGGCCTCCGAGGCCGGCGTGCTGGAGTTTGCTCCCGAGCGCATCAAGATGAAGGGCCGCCTGCGCCCCGGCCACATGTTCTTTGTGGACACGGTGAAGCAGCGCATCATCAGCGACGACGAGATCAAGAGCGAGCTGGCCGCGCGCCAGCCCTACGCCGAGTGGATCAAGCAGAACCAGATCACCATGGAGCAGCTTCCCGAGCCGACGCGCTACCACAGCCTGAGCACGGAAACCCTCATCTCGCGCCAGCGCGCCTTCGGCTTCACCGAAGAAGACGTGAAGATGATCCTGGAGCCGATGGCGAAAAACGGCGAGGAGCCGATCGGCTCCATGGGCGCCGACACGCCGCTGGCCTGCCTCAGCGACCGCCCGCAACTGCTGTTCAACTACTTCAAACAGCTCTTTGCGCAGGTCACCAATCCGCCCATCGATCCCATTCGCGAAGATCTGCTGATGTCTTTGACCAGTTACATCGGCACCGAGCGCAACATTCTGGCGGAGACGCCGCTGAACTGCCACACGCTGAAGCTGCCGCAGCCGGTGCTTACCAATCACGATCTGGAAAAGCTGCGCCGCGTTTCCACCGGCGACCTGCTGGCCACCACCTTGTCGTCCACCTTCCGCGTGGATGAGGACGGGCTGGGCTTGAAGCGCGGACTGGACAGCCTGTGCCGCCGCGCCGCACTCTCGGTGGAGAACGGCTACACGCTGCTGATTATCAGCGACCGCGGCGTCGATCCCGAGTACGCGCCGATCCCTTCTCTGCTGGCGCTGGCCGCCGTGCACAACCACCTGGTGAAGGAAGGCTCGCGCACCAAGATCGCCTTGATCGTTGAAAGCGGCGAGCCGCGCGAGGTGATGCACTTTGCGCTGCTGATCGGCTACGGCGCCAGCGCGGTGAACCCGTACCTGGCCATCGAGACCATGGACGACCTCGCCAACCGCGGCGTTCTGGGACCGGATGTTACGCCGGGCAAGGCCTGCAAGAACTTCGTCAAGGCCATCAACAAGGGGCTGCTGAAGACCTTCTCGAAGATGGGCATCTCCACCCTGCAAAGCTATCGCGGCGCGCAGGTGTTTGAGGCCATCGGCCTGAACAAGGATTTGATCCACGATTACTTTGCGGGCACGGTTTCGCGCATCGAGGGCGTGGGGCTGGATGTGATCGCCAAAGAAACGCTGCTGCGGCACCAGTACGGCTTCCGCCCGCACACGGCCAGTGAGGTCGATCTCGACGTGGGCGGCATCTATCGCCACCGCGTCACCGGCGAGTATCACTCGATCAATCCGAAGACGATCAGCACCCTGCAACATTCGGTGCGCGAGAACAGTCAGCAGAAGTTCCAGGAATACACCGACCTGATCAACGATCAGAACAAGCATCTGTGCACCCTGCGCGGCCTTTTGCAATTCAAGTACGCCGAGCATCCGGTGCCGCTGGAGGAGGTTGAGCCGGCCAAGGACATCGTCAAGCGCTTTGCCACCGGAGCCATGTCGTTCGGCTCCATCAGCAAGGAGGCGCACGAGACGCTGGCCGTGGCCATGAACCGCCTCGGCGGCCGCAGCAACACCGGCGAAGGCGGCGAAGACGCAGCCCGCTTCATTCCGGATGAAAACGGCGACTCGCGCCGCAGCTCGGTGAAGCAGGTGGCCTCCGGCCGCTTCGGCGTGACCGCGCACTACCTGGTGAACGCCGACGAATTGCAAATCAAAATGGCGCAGGGCGCCAAGCCCGGCGAAGGCGGCCAGCTCCCCGGCCACAAGGTGAACGACGTCATCGCCAAGGTGCGCCACTCGACGCCGGGCGTGACGCTGATCTCGCCGCCGCCGCACCACGACATCTACTCCATCGAGGATCTGGCGCAGCTCATCTACGACCTGAAGAACGTGAACCCCGCGGCGCGCATCAGTGTAAAGCTGGTGAGCGAAGTGGGCGTGGGCACGGTGGCCGCGGGCGTGGCCAAGGCGCACGCCGACGTCGTGCTCATCTCGGGCGACAATGGTGGCACCGGCGCTTCGCCACTCAGCTCCATCCGCCACGCCGGAATCCCCTGGGAGCTGGGCCTGGCCGAGACGCAGCAGGTGCTGCTGCTGAACGATCTGCGCAGCCGCATCCGCGTGCAGACCGATGGTAAGCTGCAAACCGGCCGCGACGTGGTGATTGCCGCGCTGCTGGGGGCCGAAGAGTTCGGCTTTGCCACCATGCCGCTCATCGCCCTGGGCTGCATCATGATGCGCAAGTGCCACCTGAACACCTGCCCGGTGGGCATTGCCACCCAGGACCCGGTGTTGCGTGCGCGCTTCCACGGACAGCCCGAGCACGTCATCAATTTCTTCTTCTTCATGGCCGAACAGGTTCGCGGCTACATGGCCAAGCTCGGCTTTCGCTCGTTCGATGAGATGGTGGGCCGAGTCGATCGCCTGGAGCCGACGCTGGCCACCGCGCACTGGAAGGCGAAGGGCGTCGATCTCTCGACCATTCTCTACTCGCCGCATCTGCCGGGACGTGTGGTTCGCCACTGCGTCAACAAGCAGGAGCACGGACTGGAGCAGGCGCTGGATTACGAGTTGCTGAAGGCCGTGGCTCCGGCGCTCGAAAAGCGCGAGCCGGTGGAAGCCTCGTTCAAGATCAAGAACATTCATCGCACGGTGGGAACCATGCTGAGCGGTGAGGTTGCCAAGCGCTTTGGGGCTGAGGGACTTCCGGACGAAACCATCAAGCTCTCCTTTAACGGTTCGGCGGGCCAGAGCTTTGGGGCGTTCCTGGCCAAGGGCGTCTCCATGACCCTGGAGGGCGAGGCCAACGACTACGTTGGCAAAGGGCTTTCCGGCGGCAAGATCGTGGTGTATCCGCCGCATGACTCGCGCTTCAAGCCGGAGGAGAACATCATTGTCGGCAACGTGGTGCTGTACGGCGCCACCAGCGGCGAGGCTTACTTCAGCGGCGTGGCGGGCGAGCGCTTTGCGGTGCGCAACTCCGGCGCCACGGCGGTTGTGGAAGGCGTGGGCGACCACGGCTGCGAATACATGACCGGCGGCGTGGTGGTGGTGCTGGGCCGCTGCGGACGCAACTTCGCGGCCGGCATGAGCGGCGGCTTCGCCTACGTCTATGACGAGGCGGGCGACTTCCGCGAGAAGAGCTGCAACCTGACCTCGGTGGACCTGGAACCGGTGATGGGCGCGCAGGACGTGCGCATTCTGACCACGCTCGTCGAGGAGCACGCGCGGCGCACGGGCAGTCCGCGGGCCAAGCACATTCTGGCCAACTGGACTTCGGTGCTCTCGCACTTCGTCAAGGTCTTCCCGCACGAGCTGAAGCGCGTGATGGGCATTGAGCGCAACAAGGAACAATATGCCCGGCCGGTGGTTGAGCCGAAGGGCGAACTGGCGGCCGTCGCGGCCGGGGAGGTGGATCGTGGGTAAGCCAACGGGATTCCTGGAATTCGAACGCACACTGCCTTCGCGCCGCGCGCCCGAAGAGCGCGTCCACGACTGGTTCGAAATCTACCAGCCGTTTCCCGAGGACACCTTGCAACAGCAGGGTGCGCGCTGCATGGAGTGCGGCGTGCCCTTCTGCCACTCGGGCTGTCCGGTCAACAATCAGATTCCCGACTGGAACGACCTGGTATACAAAGGCCGCTGGCAGGAAGCGATTCGCCGCCTGCACGCGACGAATAACTTTCCGGAGTTTACCGGACGCATCTGTCCCGCGCCGTGCGAGGCCGCCTGCGTGCTCGGCATCAATCAGCCGGCGGTCACCATCAAGCAGATCGAGAAGACCATCGTGGAGCATGCGTGGGAGGCGGGCTGGATCACGCCCGAACCCGCGCCCGCCAAGAGCGGCAAAAAGGTTGCCGTCATCGGCTCCGGCCCCGCCGGACTGGCCGCCGCGCAGCAGCTCTGCCGCGCTGGTCACCAGGTGACGGTGTATGAGAAGAACGACCGCATCGGCGGCCTGATGCGCTACGGCATCCCGAACTTCAAACTGGAAAAACAGGTCATCGACCGCCGCGTGGCGCAGATGGAGGCCGAGGGTGTTAAGTTCGTGGTCAACGCGCACGTCGGCATCAACGTCGATGTGGAGCAACTGCGCAAGGAGAACGACGCCATTGTGCTGGCGGGCGGCTCCGAGAGCTGCCGCGACCTGAAGGTGCCGGGGCGCGAACTGAAGGGCATTCACTTTGCCATGGAGTTCCTGCCGCAGCAGACCAAGCGCGTGCTGGGCGACACGGTTCCCGAGGAGCAGACGATTCTGGCCACGGGCAAGAAGGTGGTCATCATCGGCGGCGGCGATACCGGCGCCGATTGCCTCGGCACCAGTTTGCGCCAGGGCGCGGCCAGCGTGCGGCAGATTGAGATCATGCCGCAACCGCCGGAAGAGCGCTCGCCGCTGACTCCGTGGCCCTTGTGGCCGCTACAACTGCGCACCGAGAGCTCGCACGAAGAGGGCGGCACGCGTGAGTGGAGCATCAACACGCTGCGCTTCGAGGGCAGCGCCGGGGGCAACGTCCAGCGCCTTGTCACCGTCAAGGTGGGACCGCCGCCGAAGTTCGAAGTGGTTGCGGGATCGGAGTCGGTGATCGAAGCCGACCTGGTGCTGCTGGCCATGGGCTTTACCGGGCCGGTGCGCAACGGAATGCTGGATCAATTGGGTGTGGAACTGGACAAGCGCGGCAACGTGGCTACCGGCGACAACAATATGAGTTCGGTGCCCGGCGTGTTTGCCGCGGGCGACATGCGCCGCGGACAGTCTCTGGTGGTGTGGGCCATCAGCGAGGGCCGTAAAACCGCGGCCTGCGTGAACGAGTACCTGGCGGAAAGAGCGTAACGTAGTTATCTTATTTTGTAAGAAGAAGGCGGCCTGCGGGCCGCCTTCTTGTAGTTATCATCTCCCACCCTATCGCCAACAGCGGCGATAAGGGTGGGGCAACCCTATTTAGTTGTTCTTTGAAACCTTGAAACCTTGAAACTTTGAAATCTACGCCCTCCAGCTTGACGCCGTATCTACACAGTACGTGTGCTGCGCGCTGGCAGACTTGGCTTGCGTCGGATGCACCTGCAGGACGCGCACCGTGCATGGAATAGATTTACGAGTGTAAATCTCCTCCAGCATGGCGGCGATCTCGTCCAGATGCTGCTGCGCCATGGCCATCACCGAAGGTCCGGCGCCGCTCAGGCACACACCCAGCAGGCTGGGATGCTTCAGCTTCAGCGCCTCCTCGAGTCCGGGGACGATGGCCGCGCGGTAGGGCTGGTGCAGGCGGTCTTCCAAGGCTTCCTTCAATAACACGAAGTCGGAGACGCGCAGCGCCTCCAGCAAAAAGGCCACGCGCTGCACGTTGAAGATGGCGTCGGCGCGGGTGACTTTCTCGGGCAGCACGGCCCTGGAGGCCGAGGTGGAGAGCCTCAGGTCTGGCGTGGCCACGATGATCGCCAACGACTCCGGCCAGCTTGCGCGCAGCACGCGCAGCGCACCGGGAACCTCGCAGCTCACGGTGAGTCCGCCCAGCAGGGCGGCGGCGATGTTGTCAGGATGTCCTTCCAACTCGCAGGCGGTGGTCAAAAGCTCCTGCTCGTCCACCGGACTGGCGACGGCCTCATACAAACGAAGGCCGCCGACGGTGGCCGCGGCCGAACTGCCCAGGCCGGCCTTCATCGGAATGTCGCTTTCCACTTCCACGTCCAGAGACGGAATGGGGAAGCCGTTGCGCGCGGCGATGTAGCGGAGCGCGCGCTCGATGTAGTTTTCGCCTTCCAGCTTGCAATTCACGAAGCGGAAGTTCAGCTTGCCTTCGCCTTCCCCGCGGCGCACGCGCAAAGTGAGGTACAACTGCACGGCCACGGCCAGGGTATCGAAGCCCGGTCCGATGTTGGCGATGGAACCGGGAATGCGCAGAGTGAACTCCTCGTTAGGAATGGGCATTGGACTCCTTCTGATGAGTGCGGATGATGAAGTTCGTATCTTTCAGCACGTGTCCGGTGAGGATGGCCACCACCGAAGCATCGCGGTCGATTGCGCCCGAAGCGCGCAGCTTGTGCAGTCCGGCGAGGGTGGCGGCGCTGGCGGGCTCGCAGCCAATGCCATCGCGGCCGATGACGGCCTTGGCCTCGGCGATCTCCTCGTCGGTGACATCGAGAATCTGTCCGCCGGTGGCCTTCACGCCCTTCAGGGATTTCTTCCACGAGCGCGGATTGCCGATGCGGATGGCGGTGGCAATGGTCTCCGGCTCGGCCACGGGAGTGAGCGTTGCCGCACCCGATTGCCACATTTGCGCAAAGGGATTGGCGCCCGCGGCCTGCACCACCACAATGCGCGGCGCGCGCGTGAGGAAGCCGTAGCGCAGCAGCTCGTCAAAGGCCTTGGCGAAGGCCGCGGAGTTGCCGAGGTTGCCGCCTGGCACGACAAGGTAATCGGGAGCCTGCCAGTTGAGCTGGTCCATCAGCTCGAACATCGTGGTCTTCTGGCCCTCGATGCGGAAGGGATTGATGGAGTTCAAAAAGTAGATGCCTTCGTTGGTCTTGGCCAGCAGAGTGTTCAGCGCATCGTCAAAGCTGCCTTCAACCTCGACGACTTCCGCGCCGAAGTCCAGGGCCTGTGCCAGCTTGTTCAGAGAGACTTGCCCCTGCGGCAAATAGACGCGCCCCGCCACTCCGGCTCGCGCGGCGTAGGCGGCCAGAGACGCGGCGGTGTTGCCGGTAGAAGCGCAGGCCACAATCCTGGCGCCCACGTGCTTCGCCTCGGTCATGCCGGCCGTCATGCCCAGATCTTTAAAGCAACCCGTGGGATTCCATCCCAGGTGCTTGAATTGCAAATCGCGCAGGCCCGCGTATTCCGCGGTGCGCAGGCCGCGGACGAGAGGCGTGTTGCCTTCGCCGAGGGTGACGATCTCCTCCGCCGGATAGGCGGGAAGAAATTCGCGGTAGCGCCACACGCCGCTGATGTCGCGCGGGTCGCGCGAGGTGCGGCGGGCGGTCCACAGGGCCTTCAGCGAAGCGGCGTCCACATCGTTGGGCGCAACCTCCACCTCCAGCAGTTCGCCGCACTTGGGACATTCGAGTGCCGGCGCGTGCAGATCGAGCGTCGTTGCACAGTTGGGATCGAAGCAACGAAGTTGCATTACAGCTCCTTGGTAAGAATCGGCATGGATAAAGGCTCATGCACCAGAAAATCGAAGGTGCGTATGTCGGCCAGCGCGGCTTCAAGTTGCGCGGTCGAGCAGGGTTCAAGCGTCACCACGAAGGGCAGCGCGTCTTTGTCGAAGCCGGGCTTCTGCAGCAGGGCGTCAATGTTGATGCCGTGTTTGGCCATGGCCGTGGCGATGGCGGCCACGATGCCGGGGCGGTCCTTCACGGTGAAGCGCAAGTACTGCTTGTCGCAGAAATGATTGGTGACGGGCAGCACGTCGGCCGTGGGCGTGGGGCGCACGTTCTTGCCGCTGTGCAGGCGCGCAATGTCCAGCAGGTCGCTGACCACGGCCACGGCCGTGGAGTGTCCGCCGGCACCGTGCCCGCTGAAGGCCGTCTGCCCGCCGAACTTGCCGGTGGAGAGCACCAGGTTGAGGCTGCCGGTGATGTTTGCCATTTGCGATTCGATGGGCACCAGCGCGGGGCGCACGCTGGCACTGATCTCACCGTTCTTGCGCTCGGCGCGCGAGATTTGGCGGATGGTGCAGCCCAACTCGTGCGCGTAGATAAAGTCCACGGCGTCCAGGCTGCGAATGCTGCCGCAAAATACTTCCTCGGGCTGGGCAATGGCCTTCAGTCCGATGCGGGTGAGGATGACCAGCTTGCTGCGCGCATCGAAGCCGTCCACGTCGTCGGTGGGATCGGCCTCGGCAAAGCCCGCTTCCTGTGCCTGTTTCAGCGCTTCCGCAAAGCTCAGGCCTTCCTTCTCCAGCTTGGTCAGAATGAAGTTGCAGGTGCCGTTCAGGATGCCGCAGACCTTGTGGAGCTGATCGCCGGCCAAGCCCTCCTGCAGCGCGTCAATCACGGGCACGCCGCCGGCCACGGAGGCGCCGAACGCCAGCGATCCGCCGTACTGCGCGGCCAGTTCGCTGAGGCGCGGTCCGTACTGCGCAATGAGCTTTTTGTTGGCCGTCACCACGCTCTTGCCGCTTTCCAGGGCGGTCGTTACCCAGGCGTGCGCCGGATAGATGCCGCCGACGAGTTCGCAGAGAATGTCGGCGCCGGAGTTCAATACCTCGTCCACGTCGCTGGTCCACACCACATCGCTGCCGGCCCAGTCCGCGCGCTTGCGCTCCACGTTGCGGTTAAAGACGTGCGTCAGGCGCAGAGGGAAGTCTGCCGTCTGCTCGCTGAGAATGCGGGCCACGGCGGAACCGACGGTGCCGAAGCCAAGGATGGCGACCTTTAAAGGGTGCGCGGCCGGAGTGAGATGATCGTGTGCGGTCGAGGACAACTCTTTTCTCCAATTATCATTCAAGCGGAACATGCCTATACCTGTACGGTTTTTCGCGCGGCGCCGGCCGTGTGCGAAGGAGTGGACGCCGTCTGCTCAAAGAGATGATGGTGCAACTGCTGCACGGCGCGCACGGCGTCCTTCTCTTCGATGACGAAGCTCACGCTGATCTCGGAAGAGCCCTGGGCGATCATGCGGATGTTGATTCCGGCCGTGGCCAGCACGCCGAAGACCTCGCTGGCGATGCCAATGCAGCCACGGATATCTTCGCCCACCAGGCAGATGATTGCCATCTCCGGCTGGAAATCGACGTTGCCGAGCGCCTGCAATTCTCCGGTGATCCGCACCAGTTCGCGTCCGCCTTCCACGGCCACCGAGGCGCTGGAGCCGCTGATGGCTACGATCTCGCTCTTCAAATGATGCCAGCGCAGCAGGCTGAAGAGATCGTCCAGAAAGCGCTGTGTGCCCATCTGCCGCGGGGCGCTCACGTTGAACACCGAGATGTTGCGCTTGACGGCGATGGCGCGGAAGGCCGAGGGCCCGGGCGCGGCCGTTGCGCGGATGATGGTGCCGCCTTCCTGCGGCTTGTGCGAGTTGAGAACGGCTACGGGAATATTGCGGTCGATGGCGGGAAGCAGCGTGGCGGGATGCAGAACCTTGGCGCCGAAGCAGGCCAGCTCGGCGGCCTCGTGGAAGCTGATTTCGGCGATGCGCTGCGCCTGGGGACAGATGCGTGGGTCGGTGGTGAGGATGCCGCTGACGTCGGTCCAGATCTCGATGCGGGCCGCATTCAAGGCGCCGCCAACGATGGCCGCCGAGTAATCCGAACCGCCGCGCCCCAGGGTGGTGACCTCGCCCGATTCGCTGGCGGCGATGAAGCCTCCCATCACCGGTACCAGGCCTTGTTCCAGCAGCGGCGGAATGGCCTCCAGTAATCGCGATTGCGTTGGCCCGGGCAACGGCGCGGCCGCAGGATGCTTGGAGTCCGTCACGATGAGCTGACGTGAGTCCGCGTGCACGCCGGGAACGCCCAGGCCATTAAAGGCCGCCGCCACCAGCACGCTGGAGAGCAGCTCGCCGAAGGTGAGCATGCAGGAGTGCTGTGCCGGAGTGATGGACCCGGCGGCGGCGATGCGCGCCGCCAGGGCCGTGGCTTCGGCAATGCGCTCGTCCAGTTCTTCCGCAAAGTGCGCTTTGGCGCTGGCTGAAAGCATCTCTCCGGCGGCGTTCACATGGCGCAGCTTGATGCCTTCCAGCAAGCCCACGGCCGTGCTCAGCTCGCCGCGCGCAGCCGACTCGGCCACCTGCACCAGCTTGTCGGTGACGCCGCCCATGGCGCTGACCACTACCAGAGGCTGCTCGTTTTGCCGGCCGGCCACGATGGAGGCGACCCGGCGAATGGCGGCAGCATCCTGCACTGAAGTGCCGCCGAATTTCATGACGATCATCCCTTGCTCCTCAACCGCGCGCAATCTGCGCCAAAATGAAAAACCCACCGTCTGCTGGACGATGGGTTTCTTGAAGGGTGCGAATCAGTTAAATCTTTAGCTGATCTCTTCGCGAAGCTCGCATGCGTCCGGAACGAGGCCTGTGCCTGTTGTCGTTGTCCGGATTGTCGCGGTAATTCGCATGCGATTCATTTGACGATAGCGGATGGGGCGCGGGGTGTCAAGCAGGGAAGTGCAACATCCGGTTGCATTTCCGGAACGGCGGGTACCCTTCCCACAGTGGCTCTGGCGAAGGCCTTACTTCACTTCGGCAATCGAGCTGACGTGCAGCGTGTCGCCCTTCAACTCGCCGCTAACGGTCACCTTGCGGCCCGCGACGGGGTCAAGCTGCGCCTTGCTGCCGTCCAGAATATAGATGGTATCGCCCACGGCCAGGGCATACTTGGCGCCGCCCTTGACGCAGGCGCGCACGCAGGAGGCTTCGTCCTTGCCGGTCATCATGTGATCCTTGCCGCACATGGTGTCGGTCACAAATCCGGTGAAGGTGGAGGTGGCGGCCTGGGCGGCAACGGCGCAGAGCAAAAGCGCCAGCATCAGGGCAATCGAGAGCTTCTTCATGGGGAAATCTCCTTTCGACGATTGGTTAGATGATCCGCGCAGGCCACAGCGACAGAAAATTTCAGTGTGCCCCAGGTTCGGCTCGCGTAGCGAGGCTAACCTGGGAAGGCTGAAGGTGAAGAAAATTTCAGGAAGTAGTGTGCCCCAGGTTCGGCTCGCGCAGCGAGGCTAACCTGGGATTTCCGAAGGGAAGATTCGACTCCCAGGTTTACGGCCAACAACGGGCCGTGAACCCTTCGCTCGGCTCAGGGCAGGCCCTGGGGCACACGTGAAGTTGGAGCACACTCGTTTCGCTGCACTTTTGGGCAAAGAAAAACCCCACCCCGGCAACTGCGGCCGGAGTGGGGTACCCTTTTAGGGTTTGATGCGTTGGTTTAGTACATGCCGCCCATGCCGCCGCCGTGCGGGGCAGGAGCTTCCGACTTCGGCTCGGGGATCTCGGCGATCAGAGCTTCGGTCGTCAGCATCAGGGCCGCGATGGAACCGGCGTTCTTCAGGGCGGTGCGGGTCACCTTGGTCGGGTCGATGACGCCGGCCTTCACCAAGTCGGTGAACTCGCTGTTCTGCGCGTTGTAGCCGAAGGACTGGTCCTTGTTGTCGCGGATCTTGCCGATCACGACCGCACCCTCTTCGCCGGCGTTGGCCACGATCTGGCGCAGCGGCTCTTCCAGTGCGCGCTTCACGATGTTGGCGCCGATCTGCTCGTCACCGTGCAGCTTCAGGGCCTCAACGGCAGGGATGCAGCGGATCAGGGCAACACCGCCGCCCGGGACGATGCCTTCCTCGACCGCGGCGCGGGTGGCGTGCATGGCGTCTTCCACACGAGCCTTCTTTTCCTTCATTTCGGTCTCGGTGGCGGCGCCAACCTTGATCACCGCAACGCCGCCGACCAGCTTGGCCAGGCGCTCTTGCAGCTTTTCGCGGTCGTAGTCGCTGGTGGTCTTGTCGATCTGCGCGCGGATTTCCTTCACGCGGCCGGCAATGTCCTCACCCTTGCCCGCACCCTCGACGATGGTGGTGTTGTCCTTGTCGATGGTGATCTTCTTGGCCTGGCCCAGGTCGGCGACCGTGACGCTCTCCAACTTGATGCCCAGGTCTTCGGTGATGGCCTTGCCACCGGTCAGGATGGCGATGTCCTGCAGCATGGCCTTGCGGCGGTCGCCAAAGCCAGGAGCCTTGACGGCGGCCACGTTCAGCGTGCCGCGCAGCTTGTTGACCACCAGGGTGGCCAGCGCCTCACCGTCGATGTCCTCGGCGATGATGACCAGCGGACGGCCGCTCTTGGCAACCTGCTCCAGCAGCGGCAGCAGATCCTTCATGCTGCTGATCTTCTTTTCGTGGATCAGGATCAGAGCGTTGTCGAGGGCGGCTTCCATGCGCTCGGCGTCGGTGACGAAGTACGGCGAGAGGTAGCCGCGGTCGAACTGCATGCCTTCCACGACCTCAAGCTGCGTCTCCATGGTCTTGGCTTCTTCCACGGTGATGACGCCGTCCTTGCCGACCTTCTTCATGGCTTCGGCAATGATGTGGCCGATGGTCTCGTCGCTGTTGGCCGAGATGGTGCCCACCTGGGCGATCAGCTCTTCGCGGTCCACCGGCTTGCTCAGCTTGTCGAGCGCGCCCGGAATGACGTTGCCTTCCTTGTCGGTGGTGCCGATGACGGCCACAATGGCCTTCTCGATGCCACGCTTCAAGGCCATCGGGTTGGCGCCGGCGGCCACGGTCTTCACGCCTTCGCGGAAGATCGCCTGCGCCAGAACCGTCGCGGTGGTGGTGCCGTCGCCGGCGATGTCGCTGGTCTTGCTGGCGACTTCCTTCACCATCTGCGCGCCCATGTTCTCGAGCGTGTCCTTCAACTCGATTTCCTTGGCGACGGTCACGCCGTCCTTGGTGATGAGCGGCGAACCGAACTTCTTCTCGATAACCACGTTGCGGCCCTTCGGACCCAGCGTGACCTTGACCGCGTCGGCCAGGGTGTTGACGCCGCGGAGAATTGCCTGACGGGATTCTTCGCCGTGAACAATCTGCTTAGCCATAGCTCTACAAAGCTCCTTGAAATTTCGTTGTACCGCGGGCGCAGCGGATATTCCGCGCGCCGGACAAACTGAAAGGCGGCACGGGCCGCCTCAGGAAACTACTTCTCGAGAATGCCGAGGACTTCTTCCTCGCGCATGATCAGCAGCTCTTCGCCGTCGATCTTGATCTCGGTGCCGGCGTACTTGCCGAACAGAATGCGGTCGCCGGCCTTGACGGCCAACGGGAACACCTTGCCTTCGTCGTTCGACTTGCCCTTGCCGACAGCGATCACTTCGCCTTCCTGCGGCTTGTCCTTGGCGCTGTCGGGAATGATGATGCCACCCTTGGTCGTCTCCTGCTCGGCGACGCGCTTGACAACAATGCGGTCATGCAGGGGGGTCAGCTTGGTCGAAGTTGCAGATGCCATTTCTTGAAGCTCCTTCTGGAATTGTTTCGAGTTCCGGCGCGGAAGACTCCGCGCAAAGCGTTGGCCGGAGTACTGGCTGCTGTTAGCACTCCAGCCCCACGAGTGCTAATTTATCTCCCACGGGAGACATTGTCAAGCAGGTATGAGCGTAATCCACTCACATTTTATATCGAAAAGGGTGGAAAGTCAGGTGCACTTCCAACCGCCCTGCCGTCAGGCACATACAGGACTTTGCTTTCGCTTGCTGATCGGCAGCAGGTACAATGTGCGGCAGATTCTATCTTTGGATTGGGAGGCCGTGCGGGATGAAATTGCGTAGAGTGCAGGTCATGGGTGTGTTGTTGCTTTTGTTGCTTTTGGCCTCACTCTGCTTTGCCGCCGGCAAAAAGAAGAACGCTCCGCCAGAGCAGTTCTGCAGCGTGAGTTTTGTGGTGCTCCGCGACTTTTCGGGTAAGCCGATCAAGAACGCCAGCGTGATTGTGCACGGCGTGAAGAAGGACGGGGAGCAGGAAGTGGAAGGCTTCCAGTTGAAGACCGACGGCGATGGCCACGCTCACATGGAAGACCTGCCATACGGCAAGTATCGCGTGCAGGTCATCGTGCGCAGCCTGCAAACCTATGGCGAGGATTACGACTTCAGGCAAGCACAACTGGAGATCACCATCCGCATGAAACAACCCGCGGGGCAGCTCACCATCTATTGAGGACTCAGCGGCAGGGACGGCCGCGTCTTCGGGCGCGGCTTTCGTGTGCGCATTAACAGCGGTGAGGAGCCGAATGGCGCGAACTAGCGCAGACTCTGAATTTGTCAGGGCATGGCTTCAGCCATGCCGCTAATACGGCAACCATATGTCGCGGCTTTAGCCGCTGGGGGAAGCTCCATCAAGAATAGAAACGCTTTCCCTCAGGGGCTGAAGCCCCTGTGTTTATGCGGCTTGTACGGCACGGCTGAAGCCGTGCCCTGACAAAACACTTCCCAGCAAAAGCTATCGGTGACAGATTGAATTCCCGAGGAATAGCTTGCAAGACTGACTTATTAAGAGATTTCCTAGCGCAGCAGCATGTCGAGGATCTCGGCGCGCATTCCGCCCGCGCCGCCCGAGGGCACGAGGCTGAGCACGGCGGCCAGCGTCAGCAGGCCGATGCAGAAGATCAGAATGCCGTGCATTGCGTTGAAAAAGCTTTGTGGCCGGGCGCGTTCCATTCGCCTATGAGACACCCATTGCCGTGGGATGTCTCGTTACGAAAGGTAAAGTAACAAACCGGGAACACCTCTTGACAGCCTGGGATTCAGGCCCTGCTTCCTGGGGCTTTGGTGCCGGGGATTTCTCTTATTCCTGCCAGGTCTGATGGCGGCGCATGTAGCCTTCCAGCAGGTCGAGCGCGGCCTTGCGGTTCACCGTCTCTCCGTCCAGGGTCAGTGCCTCGATAAACGAGGGGCCGCGCTGATGGCGAGACGTGTGCAGAGCCTCGGTGACCACGCGATAGGTGGCGATGGCATCGTTGGCATCCACCGAGAAAACGGGAACGCCAAACTCGGCGCGCAGCGTGCGCAGGTCGGGCGCGGGACGGTCCTTGGTGGCCAGAGAGTTCGAGACCAGATAGATCAGCGGCAGCTTGTACTGCGCGGCAAAGCGCAAGGCGCCGGCGTATTCCTCGCGCGGACCGATGCGTCCGCCGCAAATCAGGGCGGTTGCGTCCGGGTGCGCCAGCAGCGCTCCGGTGGCGGCCACGGTGGCTTCGCGCAGCGTGTCGCCATGCGGCTGGCGCGGACCGCACAACAGCACCGGGTCGTGCTCGCCGAGCGCGGCGTGGGCGGCAATGGCGGCCACTTCACTGCCGGTGGCGCGGCGCAGCGCGGCCGTCGTCAGCGCCTCAATGGCGCGGTACATGTTCTGTTGCGCCGCTTCGGGAACAAGAGAGAAAGGCTTGGAGGCGGCCGTTTTTTTGCGGCTCTTGGTGGCTGTTTTGGTCGGCATGACTGACAAGAATTCTAACCCATTGCTTTTATCGCGAAGAAAAGCGCGTCCGCGGTTTTCAACACAAATGTGGAAATGACCGTGGGTAACTTGCGGAGAGCTGCACGCAGCCCGCTGTTTATGCGGCTCCTCTCCGCTATGCACCAGGCATGAGGCAACGCGGCTGGCGGGAAGGTTGCACGCGGCGACCGAGTTTCTCCCGTGGCTTTGCACATTAGGACATGGCTCCGCAGTGGCAAGGAAAAAGTGAATTCTTTCGCGTTGGATTTCAACACAACTGTGGAAATGGCGGTGAGTATCGTGCGCAGAGCTGCGTTGCACCCGCTGTTTATGCGGGTGGTGTCCACTCTGCACCGCGCACGATGCAAAGCGGACGCCTTGACGAAAAGCCGTGCACGGCTGGTGAATTTCTCCCGCCGCGTGTACTTGTTTCCGCCGCGGATTATCAACAAATGTGTGGAAATTGCAGTGGGTAACTTGCGCAGATGCGCGTTTGGAGCGCTGTTTATCGGGGTCCGCTCCATGTTGCACCAGGGATGCAGCAACCCGGGAAGATTCGCCTCATGGATGGTGCGGCAGGTACAATCCGGAAGGCCCCCAGAGGCCGGAATACGGCCCCCAGGTTATCAACACAATTGTGGAAATGCTCGCGCAAAACCTCTGCGAGAAGCGCGCGGAGCCGCTGAAAATAAGGGTTTCCTCCGCATTGCACCATGGGTTGTGCCATGCCGGACAGGGTTACGCAACAAGGGCGGATGCGATGAAGAAAAGATTGGACATTCTGCTGGTGGAGCGCGCGCTGGCCCCGACGCGCGAACGCGCGCAGGCCATGATTCTGGCCGGCCGGGTATTGGTGAACGAGCAGAAGGTTTTGAAAGCCGGACACGCCATTGCCGAGGACGCGGCGCTGCGCCTGCTGGGCTCCGAGCAGCGCTACGTAAGCCGCGGAGGGCTGAAGCTGGAAGCCGCGCTGCAGCACTGGCATATTGCGCTGACCGATGCCGTTTGCATGGACGTGGGTGCTTCCACCGGGGGATTTACCGACTGCATGTTGCAGCACGGCGCGCGCAGCGTGCTGGCCGTCGATACCGGCTACGGACAGATTGACGCCAAGCTGCGGGCCGACGCCCGGGTGCGCCTGCTGGAGAAGACCAACGCGCGCTACCTGGAGCCGGTGCAGGTGAGTGAGGCGGTGGAGTTCATCAGCATGGACGTGTCGTTCATCAGCGCCACCCAGGTGCTGCCCGCCGTGCTGGAAGCGGCCTTTGCCGAGCGCGGACAGCCGCGCCGCGAGCTGGTGCTGCTGGTTAAGCCGCAGTTCGAGGTGGGCCGCGAGCTGGTGGGCAAGGGCGGCATTGTGCGCAGCGAAGAGGCGCAACTGGGCGCCGTGGAAAAGGCGCGCGCGGCGGTGGTGGCCCTGGGCGGGCAGGAGATCGACGTCATCGACTCTCCCATCCTGGGCACGGAAGGAAACCGCGAATTCCTGCTGCACGCGCGTTTCAAGGCTCCCGCCAATTCCGAAGTGGAGTACAAATAAACTGTGAAGATTGCAGCCATCGTAAGCAAGCCGGCCAAGCCGGAACTCGCGCAGATACTTCCGAATCTGCTGGCGTGGCTTGGCGCGCGCGGCTATCGCGTGTACGTGGATCAGGAGTCGGCGGTGTATGCCGCGCACGATCACGTGGTGCCGCGGGCGGAGCTGGCCGGCTGCCAGCCGCGTTTTGTGGTGGTGCTGGGTGGCGACGGCACACTGCTGTCGGCGGCCAGGGCCATCGGGTCGGCGGAAATTCCTTTGCTGGCCGTGAACCTGGGCTCGCTGGGCTTTCTTACCGAGGTGCGCCTGGAGGAGTTGTACACCACTCTGGAGGCGGTGGACGCGGGCACCTGTCCCGTGGAGTCGCGCGCGGTGCTGGAGTGCCACCTGACGCGCGGCGGGCAGGAGATGTCGCGTTACTATGCGCTGAACGACGCGGTGGTGAAGAGCACCATGGCGCGCCTGCTGGTGTTTGAAATCTGCATCAACGGCCTGCACGTAGTGGAGTACCAGGCGGACGGAGTGATACTGGCCACGCCCACCGGCTCCACGGCATATTCGCTGGCCGCCGGAGGGCCGGTGCTGGTGCCTAGCGTGGATGCCCTGGTGGTGACGCCGATCTGTCCGCACTCTCTGACGCATCGCCCGCTGGTGGTGGGCGGCGGAGCCGAGGTGAGCATTGTGCTGGACGGCGGCGCGGCCGGCGCCCTGAGCGTGGACGGACAGGTGGGCATGCCGGTGATGCCAGGCGACAAGATCGTGTGCCGCAAGGCGGAGTACAGCGTGAAGCTGCTGCGCATCCGCCGCCAGTTCTTCGATGTGCTGCGCAGCAAGCTGCGCTGGGGACTGCGGTAAGAGATTGTCGATTGCGTCATTGACGATGGAAGGGCCGAAGACTCGCTTCGATCTTCGTCCCTGGTAGCGTGCGGCGACGGTCTCATCTCTCCCACTCAAGCCAACGGCGGGCTTGAATGGGAACCGTGCGTTCCTTCGTCAAGAATCGTCCATCATAAATTCAGTACTTCAATCCATCTCCTTCGTTCCTCCCGTGCCTGCGTTTGCTGCTACCATCTGTGGCAAGGAAGGCAATCATGATCTTGGATGAGTTGTGTGAACACGCGTCGCGCGTGGCGGCCGCGCATTGGGCGGCCGACGTGCGCCTGGGACTGGGTTACACCGGAGTTCTACTGGAGGACCAGCGCTGCGGCCTGGCCTACACCTTCCGTCATGAGACGGGCTATGGCTGCACGGCCTTCCGCGAGGCGGGCTCGCTGCAGGGGCGTCCGGCCGCGGAGCTGCTCGCCATGGGACGTCCGTCCGAGGTGCTGGGCGCGGCCGTGGCGCTGGCTACGGTGAACGCTCTGTGTCCGCCGCCCGCGGACGCCGCGCAGGACGGCCTCGACCTGATGGGGCTTCAACCCTCGGACACGGTGGGCATGGTGGGATACTTCGGCCCGCTGGTGGAGACCCTGCAGAAGCGCTGCCGCACGCTGCACATCTTCGAGAAGACGCCGAACCGCAATCCCGCGGTGCTGCCCGCGGAGAAAGCCGCCGAGGTGCTGCCGCAATGCCAGGCGGTAATCCTGACGGCGACCACGCTGCTGAACGGCACGCTGGACGAACTGCTGCAACACTGCCGCGGGGCGCGCGAGATTCTGCTGCTGGGGCCTTCAACGCCCTATGCGCCGCAGGTGCTGGCGCCGCGTGGCATCACGGTGCTGGCAGGTGTGCGCGTGGTGGACGCCACACGCACGCTGCAAACCATCAGCGAGGGCGGCGGCACCATGAAGTTCTCTCCCTTTACGAAAAAGTTTGGCGTGCGGATCAGGTAAGTTTCCTTCGCTCCCACGTCTGTCCCTGAAAACAGGGCCAGACATGGGGCGCCAATTCAGATGAATTCGCTATGTTGTTTGCGCTCCAACTCAAGCCCAGCGGCGGGGCTTGCATGGGGCTTCGTGCCAGGATGGGGCGCGCGGCGGGGCAATGGGCGGGGCGCGGGGAGGAGCAAAAGCGTTGCTCCGTGAATTTTTCTGGAGGGGGCTGTGGAAAGCCTTTTGCCGGGTTGCGAGCGGGGTGCGGGATGGGGCCGGAGCGGGCAAAAACGTATTCGCGCCTGTGAAAACGTGGGGTGGCGGTGGGCAGGATTGGCGCGTCTGGGTGTGATGGCTGTCACAGGTTTTGGTGACCAGCTTCCGTGCCGAAGGGTTATGAAAACAGTTATCACAGTTGCAAGTGATTCCAGTCACTGTCGGGTGAGGCGTAATGAAAGATAAAGAATGGGCTGTATTCACACACAGTTCGGGGTGTTGTGTATCCAGCCGGGCCTACCCGGCGAAATTAAGCGGATTCTTCGGGCTTAATTTCTGTTCGGCCGTAGCACTGAGCAGGCGAATGTCACCGCACAGGATATGACATGGCAAAAGACGCTTTCGAAAAGGAAACAATAGCCCAGAGTTTGAAGAACGCGGGCTACTCACGTCGAGACTTCATTCAACTTTGTACCACGCTGGTTGCGACCGCTCCCATGGGTCTGGCGCTCACCGAGAATGCCACTCCCGCCGAGGTTGCGAAGAACGTAGGCAAAGCCAAGAAGCCCTCCGTCGTATGGCTTCACTTCCAAGACTGCACCGGGTGTTCCGAGTCGCTTCTCCGCACCTCGAAGCCCGACGTTGCAGACCTCATCATCAATCTCATCTCCCTTGATTATCACGAGACCTTAATGGTTGCCTGCGGCGACCAGGCGGAAGCTGCGCTGAAGAGCGCGGTGGAAGAAAACGCCGGCAAGTTCGTGCTGGTGGTCGAAGGTTCGATTCCGCGCAAGGACAAGGGCGTGTACATGATGCTCGGCGGCAAGCCGGCCATCGATGTACTGAAGGAAACCGCGAGCAAGGCGGCGGCGATCATCGCGATGGGTTCGTGCGCGAGCTGGGGCGGAGTGCCTTCGGCCGATCCGAATCCGACGGATGCGACGGGTGTGGATCAGATCATCACCGACAAGCCGATTGTGAACATTCCGGGCTGCCCGCCGAATCCCTACACGCTGCTGGGCGTGGTGCTGGAATATGCAGTGATGGGCAAGCTGCCCGCCTGCGACAGCCTGAAGCGTCCTAAGTTCTCCTTCGACCGCGTGATTCACGACCACTGCCCGCGCCGCGCACACTTCGATGCCGGCCGCTTTGCCGACGGTTACGGCACGCCGAGCCATCGCCAGGGATACTGCCTGTTCAAGCTGGGCTGCAAGGGCCCGGTGACGCACGCGGGTTGCTCGACGCGCCACTTCAACGAAATTCCGGATTGCTGGCCGATCGGGCTGGGCGCTCCGTGTTTCGGTTGCACCGAGAAGGGCGTTGGCTTCACGATTCCTTTGTTCGATCGCGTTGACGCGCACGGCTTCACCGCGACGCCACCCGATACGTACGCCCCGATCAGCAGCACGTTTGGCAAGGTTGGCGCGGGCGCGGCCCTGTTGGTGGGTCTGGCCAGCGGCGCTTTGGCCGGCGCATCCTGGGCGGCTTCGCAGAAGCTGGCCAGCAGTGAAGAGACGATTGCGGACGAGGCTAAGACGAGCGGAGGTAAATAGCGTATGGCAATGACACGCCGCGAGGCCTTTAAAACTCTCGCCAAGGGCACCCTGCCCGTGCTGGCGGCGGGCTGTGTCTCCACCGCTCTGCCCACGGCTGCGCGCGCCGCGGACGACAACGAACTAGAATCCAACTCCAAGTACCGGAAGGTCGATGAAGCGCACGCCCTGGGATTGTTGTATGACGCGACCAAGTGCGTGGGCTGCAAGTCCTGCATGGTGAAGTGCTCGGAGTACAACGAACTGAAGCCGGATACGCGGGTGGATGGCATTCACCAGGCGCCTCCGTCGCTGAACTACTTCACCAAGAACCTCATCAAGCTGTACCGCAGCGACGATGGCTCGGACCACTCCTACTTCAAGCAGCAGTGCATGCACTGCATCGATCCCGGCTGCATGAACGCCTGCATGTTTGGCGGTCTGCGCAAGGACGAGGAGACGGGTGTGGTGTGGTGGTACGGTCCCAAGTGCGTTGGCTGCCGCTACTGCCAGATTGCATGTCCGTTCCATATTCCCGCCTTCCAGTGGGATGGTTTCAATCCGAAGATTGTGAAGTGCGAGTTGTGCCGCACACCGATGCAGAAGGACCCCAGCAAGAAGGAGCCCGGCTGCACCAAGGTATGTCCGACGAATGCCGTGATCTACGGCACGCGCAAGGACCTGCTGGCGGAAGCCAAGCGCCGCGTTGCCGCCGCCCCTGGCAAGTATTACCAGGACAAGGTGTACGGCGAACACGACGCGGGGGGCACGCAGGTGCTGTACCTGTCGCGCGTGGGCTATGACAAGATCGGGCTGCCCGATGTTGGCGAAGCTTCGATCCCGTCGACATTGAAGTACTCGCATATGGCGTATAAGTGGATGGTCCTGCCGCTGTTGCTGTACGGGACCATGGTTGCTCTCGCCAGCAAGAACTTCGCGCACCATTCACATCACCTGGTCGAAGAGCAGAAAGAGACCGGATTGAGGCCACAACTATGACACGGTGGGAAAGAAGCGTTCCTGTTTACGGAGTCCCCGTGCTCACCCGCGGATTCTGGGCGCTGTGCGCCCTGATCGCCGTCGGCCTTGTGCTGACCGGGTACCGCGAAGTCGCTGGCCTGACGGCGGGCATTTCAGGCATGACCGATCCGTTTGCCTGGGGACTTTGGAAGACCTTTAACGTGATGGTGCTCACGGGCCTTGGCTCCGGCGGTTTCGCCGTGGGCATTGCCGCGTGGGTTTTCAACAACAAGAAACTGCACAGCGTCATGCGCGTGGCCCTGCTTACAAGCTGCCTCGCGTACTGGACCGGTCTGTGCATGCTCGGCATCGACGTAGGCCGTCCGTGGAACTTCTACTGGGTGGTCCTGCCCTGGCAGTGGAACCTGCATTCTCCTCTGCTGGAGATCGCGGTCTGCATGTCGTTGTACGCGTCCGTCCCGCTGTTTCTGGAAAATCTGCCGCCGATCTTCGAGTACATCATTTATGAGTTCCCGAAGTGGCGCAGTATTGCTGAAACCTGCGAGTCGGTGATGGCCAAGGTTTACCCCTTCATTATCGGTCTGGCTTACATTCTGCCGATGATGCACCAGTCGTCGCTGGGCGCCTTGATGGTGCTGGGCGGAAAACGCGTGCATACTCTGTGGCAAACGCCGTGCCTGCCTTTGATCTATGTGTGGGCGGCGGCTTACCTGGGCTACAACTGCGTAACCCTCTGCATTCTGCTGGCGAAACTCGCGTGGAAGCGCGATGTGGATCCGGTAGTGATGGCGGAGCTGAACAAACTGACGGTTTGGCTGGTGTATTCGTGGACGGCTTTCCGCTTCCTGGACATCATTGTCCGCGGCAAGTTCCTGCACGCGTTCACCGACGGATACTTCTCCATCCTGTTCTGGGTTGAGACGGCGCTTACGCTGGGTTCGGCGTATGTGCTTTCAACCGAGAAGGGCAAGAAGCTCTCGACCATGTTCAACGCTCACCTGCTGTGTGCCGTGGGCGGCATGATCTACCGCTTCTCGCCGACGACTCTGGCCTTCTCCGCCAAGGAAAATGCGTTCTACTTCCCGGCGGCGGCCGAGCTGATCGTGTGCCTGACCTTTATTGCCATCGCGGTGCTGGGTTACCTGGTCGCGGTGAAGAAGCTGGCGATTCTGCCTGGCAGCAATGAGGACTGGATGAAGATGGCGAAGTACGAAGAGAGCATCAAACCCGGAATTCAGTTGACTGGTTACGCGCCGGCCGACCACTAATCCACGAGATCGACGAGAAGGTTTCATACAATGGCGAAACGTATAACGATTGACCCCATCAGCAGGATCGAAGGCCACCTCCGGATCGACGTGGAAGTGGAGAACGGATCGGTCAGCAATAGCTGGTCCTCCTGCACCATGTGGCGCGGCATCGAGAACATTCTCAAGGGCCGCGATCCTCGCGAAGCCTGGCTCTTCACCCAGCGCTTCTGCGGCGTGTGCACCACGGTGCACGCCATGGCCAGCGTCCGCAGCGTCGAGAGTGCACTGAAGCTCGAGCTGCCGCTGAACGCGCAGTACATCCGCAACCTCATCCTGATCAACCATGGACTGCACGATCACATCGTGCACTTCTACCACCTGTCGGCGCTGGACTTCGTGGACATCATGAAGATCCCGCAGGCCGACCCGGCAAAGACCAGCGCCCTGATCGAGGGCCTGACCGATTGGCCGGGGAACTCGAAGAAGGAGTTTCTGGCGGCGCAGAACAAGGTGAAGGCCGTGGCCGCAAGCGGCCAGCTCGGCATCTTCACCAACGGTTACTGGGGACACCCGGCGATGAAGCTGAGCCCGGAGGTCAACCTCCTGGGCTTCGCGCACTACATCCAGGCGCTGGAATATCAGCGCAAGTCCGTGCAGGCCGTGGCCATCCTGGGCTCGAAGAGCCCGCACATCCAGAACCTGACGGTGGGCGGCGTGGCCAACGCCATCAACCTCGACAGCCTCGGCACCTTGAACATGGACCGTCTGTTCCTGCTCAAGAAGCTGATGGACGAGGTCAAGCCCTTCGTGGACCAGGTTTACCTACCGGATGTGTGCGCCATCGCGGCGATGTACTCCGACTGGTTCAACTACGGCGCCGGCGTCACCAACTACATGGCGGCTCCGGACCTTCCGCTGGACGGCAAGGCCACGAAGTTCGACCTGGTGGGCGGCTACATCATGGGCGGCAACATTTCCAGCGCGCATAAGTTCAACGGCTGGGAAGACGACGTCTTTGTGAAGGGCGTGACCGAGGAAACGAAGCACGCCTGGTACAAGGGCGAGCAGCCGCTGGCCCCGTGGGAAGGCGAGACCGATCCGGAGTTTACGGATTGGCAAGCCGATGGCAAGTACTCGTGGGTCAAGGCTCCGCGCTTCCAGGGGCAGCCGATGCAGGTCGGCCCGCTGGCGCAGATACTGGTGGGCTACGCGCTGGGCGATCCGCTGACGCGCAAGCACACGGACAAGGCTCTGGACCTGATCTCGAAGCTGGCGGGTCACCGCATCGGCGTCGAGAAGCTGCAGTCCACCATGGGCCGCCACGTGGCACGCGCCATCCGCGCCTCCATGCTGGCCGAACTGGGTGAGAAGCACTGGCAACTGCTGGTGGACAACATCGCCAAGGGCGACCTGGAAATCCACAACGAGCCGAAGTTCCCCAGCGGCGAGATCAAGGGCGTGGGCGTGCACGAAGCTCCCCGCGGCCTGCTGTCGCACTGGTCGGTCATCAAGGGCGGCAAGCTGACGAACTACCAGGCGGTTGTTCCTTCCACCTGGAACGCCAGCCCGCGCGATGCCAAGGGTGTGCGTGGACCGTATGAAGCTTCACTGCTTCACAACCCCATTGCCGACCCGGCGCGTCCGCTGGAAGCCATCCGCACGGTGCACTCGTTTGACCCGTGCATGGCCTGTGCCTGCCACACCTTCGATCCCGAGGGCAACAACCTCGGCGTGGTAAAGGTGCTGTAAGGATGACAAACCGGATCAAGATCTGCGGCGTTGGCAGTGTCCTGCTTGGCGATGATGCGGTGGGGCCCTACGCGGCGCACTGGATCGAGGCCAATTACGAGTTCGGAGAGGGTGTCGTGGTCGAAGACCTCGGCACCCCCGGGCTTGACTTAATTGCGTACATGACCGGCATGGATGTGCTGATCTTGATCGATGCAGTTGATAACCACGAGGCACCGGGCACGGTCACCGTCTATGACAGGGCGGCGATCACGAAGCACCGTCCGGCGGCCCGCATGGACGCGCACTCGCCAATCGTCACGGAGTCGATCTTCGTGGCCGAGCTGGCGGGAGAAGCGCCCGAGCATATTTATCTGGCCGGTGTCACCATCGAACAAACCGAAGTGGATGCTCCGCTCAGCGACAGCGTGATGAACGCTCTGCCCTTGCTGGTGGAAACCGTCCTGCAGAAAGTTACCGAGCACGGCGGCACGTTCCGCAAACGCGAAATGCCGCTGGACCCAGGAATCTGGTGGCGGAATCCCGCGGTGGGCATCGCCGTTTAACGATTGTTTGGAAATTCTGCTTTATGAGGACCGGCCTTGCGCCGGTCCTTTTTTGTGACCAGGTTACATAGGTTGCGCAGGAAAGAGCAAAGGCAACAGCAACGGCAACACCCCCACTTCTGCCAAAAGCGGGCAGAAATGGGGCACCAATTCTAACGCCGGAGGGTTGTTCAGGGGGATAGTGTCATCTTTCCCACTCAAGCCAACTGCGGGTTTGAATGGGGCACCGCAAAGTTTTTACTCTCTTGTCCGAAACCTCCGAAACCTCCGAAACCTCCGAAACCTCCGAAACCTCCGAAACCTCCGAAACCTCCGAAACCTTGCAACCTGTGCAACCTGCGTGACCTCAATCCTTACCTGGCGTCGGCGATTTCTTCTTCCGCGGCGGCCACGGCCAGGGATTCGTCGGTGAGGCGATCCACGTTGCGCAGGACAGGGAAGAGCCAGCTCCAGATGCCCACCACGGCGAGCGTCCCCAGGCCGCCCAGCACCACGGCCGGCACGGCGCCGAACCAATGTGCGGTGACGCCGCTTTCAAACTCGCCAAACTCGTTGGAGGTGCCGATGAAGAGCACGTTGACGGCGCTGACGCGGCCGCGCATCTCGTCCGGCGTGGCCAGTTGCACCAGGGTGGAGCGGACGATGACCGAGATCATGTCGGCGGCGCCAACGATGAACAACGCCAGGGCCGAGAGCCACAAGTTACGCGAGAGTCCGAAGACGATGGTGGCCAGGCCGAAGAGAGAGACGGCGGTCATCATCTTGAGGCCCGCCCGGCGATGCAGAGGCCGCCAGGCAAGCCACAGTGCCACCATGGCCGCTCCGGCACCGGGCGCGGCGCGCAGCAGTCCCAGGCCGCGCGGGCCGGAGTGAAGAATTTCGCGGGCGAAGATGGGCAGAAGGGCGACGGCGCCGCCCAGCAGAACGGCGAACAAATCCATGGAGGTGGCGCCGAGGATCATCTTGTTGCGCCAGACGTAGCTGAGGCCGGCCAGCATGGTGTGCCAGTCGCGTCCGTTGCTGATCTGCTGCACGCCGCCGACCCGTATGAAGCTCAGCATAAGCACCGTGAGTCCGAGGCCGAGGGCGGCGGCCAGGTACACCGGGATGGGATTGTCGCGAAGGGCGTAGAGAATGCCTCCGAGCACGGGGCCGAGGATGGAGCCGATCTTGAGCGTGGTGCCGGACCAGGCGGCCGCCGCGGGAAACTGCTCGGTGGTGACCAGCAAGGGCATGAAGGCCTGCATGGCGGGGCTGCTGAAGACGCGTATGACGCCGGTGGCAAGCAGGACGGCGTAGATGGGCAGCACGCTGTGCAGTCCGCGCAGGGTGAAGGCCAGCAGAAGGACGGCGCAGAGGGTGAAGGCGGTGAAGCAGACGAGCAACACGCTGCGGCGGTTGAAGCGGTCGGAGACGTGTCCGCCGACGAGGAACAGGAGCAGCCCGGGGAGAAACACGGCGAGTCCGGCAAGTCCGAGGTCGAGAGCGCGGCGGGTGATCTCGTAAATCTGCCAGCCGACGGCAACCGACAACATCTCCAGGTCAAGGATGAACAGGAAACGCACGGCCATGAAGAGCTGGAAGTTTCGCGAATGCCAAAGCGATGAGGATGTGGAGCCTTCGGAAGTCATCTACTACTAATTTGACACATTTTGCGCGGGTTTCGCGCCTCTCGGGGCCTGAATGGCAAGGCGGCACAGCGGCGCGTGTCACGGCGGCATCGGGCGGGAATGACATAATCAAAGAATGTCTCACGTTACGCAACCTCCCACCCTGCTCCAGGCCGCGCGGCGCTGGGCTGGGGATTCCTTGCGCGCGCGCGGAGTTTTCGGCTCGATCAAGTATCTTGGCGAACAACTGGCCGAGCTGGCGCGCGACTCCACGCCGGAGCGCCGGCGCAGCCGCTTTGGCGACATCGACTACGACTGCGATCACAACGTGGACACCACCTGGGCGCGTCTGCCGCTCGGGGTGCGGCTGCGCGAGATCTTCAGCGAGCGGCTGTATCAGCCGACGGTGGAAGGCGAGTTCGACGAGATCATGCGGGCGCTGCCGGATATCGATTGCAAAGCATTCACATTTATCGATCTAGGCTCGGGCAAGGGAAGGGCGCTGCTGCTGGCGGCGCGGTATCCGTTTGCCAGGGTGGTGGGCGTGGAGGTGCAGCCGCACCTGGAGAGCATTGCGCGGGCGAATCTGGAGAAGATACGGGGCGGGATGCGCTGCGCGGTCACGGAGTCGATCTGCGCCGACGCGCGAGAGTACGAATTTCCCGCGGGCGGGATTCTGCTGTACCTGTTCAATCCGTTTCCGGACTACGTGCTGGCGACGGTGCTGGACAAGCTGCGGGAATCGGCACGGCGGAGTCCGCGTCCGGTGCTGGTGGTGTATAGCGCGCCCTACGAGCAGAAGGAGTTTGCGGCGCGCGCGGAGTTCCGCCGCTTGCATGATACGGAGCAGTTTCACCTCTACCGCCTGGAAGCGGAACAGGGCTGAGGAAAACCCTGGCGGGGTGAGGGCAACGCACCGGAAGGCGCGTGTATCACCTTCTGAAATCCCTGCAACCTATTATAAAAATGGATGTTAGAGGGGTGTGCAAAAGACTGTATTGACACCGGTCAATGCACCTTCGGACTGTGCGCCGGGTCACTGGAAGGTGTGCGCGTCACACAAGAATGTGATGCGTGCACTTCCTTATGGTACATGGCTAATCATACAAGCTAATGCGAGTCTTTGTGTGTCCGCGCCAGAGGAAAGGCGCGGGCTGGCTCAAGTTGCAGGAAAAGGCCTGACAGAGTATCAGGCCGGCCGCGCGGCGGCGTTCGCCGGGCGGACCCTAGAGGGGGTCGCGAGTGCTTTCACCTTACGGACTGGACATCATCGAGAGCTGTCTCACTTGCAAGATGCGCGCCGACCAGATTTTTTGCGATCTGCCGGACCAGGCGCTGCAATCCTTTGAACAGATCAAGTACGCGACGGCCTATCCGAAGGGAGCGATTCTCTTTGTGGAAGGGCAGGCGCCACGCGGCATCTTTGTGCTTTGCAAGGGGCGGGTGAAGCTGTCGATCTGCTCGACGGATGGGAAGACGCTGATCCTGAAGATTGCCGAGGCTGGCGAGGTGCTGGGGCTGAGCGCTTCGGTGAGCGGCAAGCCGTATGAATTGACAGCCGAGACGATCGATCCCTGCCAGGTGAATTTTGTGAAGCGCGAAGACTTTCTGCGCTTCCTGAAAGAACACTCGGATGCCTGCCTGAGGGTGGCCGAGCAGTTGAGCGAGAAGTACAACTCGGCGTGCCGCGAGATACGCTCGCTGGGGCTGTCGCACTCGGCGGCCGAGAAGCTGGCCAAGCTGCTGCTGGACTGGGCGGTGAAGAACGGCGAGGGTGCGAAGCAGGAGCCGCGCATCAAACTGGCGCTGACGCACGAAGAGATCGCGCAGATGATCGGCACCTCGCGCGAGACAGTGACGCGCTTGTTTGCCGAGATGAAGAAACGGCAAATTGTGCAGGCCAAGGGTTCCACTTTGGTCATTCGCAACAAGACGGCGCTGAAGGCGCTGGCAACGACGTAAACGGCTTTCATAAGGAATGATAAGGTGGCCCGGCTCTACGCCGGGCCGCTCGTTTTCATGCACATCGCGCGCGGGAGCGGGCGCCCGGGCGCACTTATGTGGGGTGCGAGGAACGTCTCATCCTGTGGCGCGACTCACGGCGCAGGGTGACTCGAATCACAGAATGTGGAGGGAACAAACGATAAAAACCATGCATGGAGAGTGCTATGCAGCCCAGTTGTAACCATTGCGCCTATCGCGCGGAGCGCCCGTTCTGCGAGATGACGCCGGACGCGACGCGTGCTTTTGACGCGATCAAGGTGCAGTCCGTGGTGGGCAAGGGCGCGCTTCTGTTTGCGGAAGGCAGCACGTCGCGAGGCGTGTACGTTCTTTGCGAGGGCCGGGTGAAGCTGTCGATCTGCTCGGAGGGCGGCAAGCGATTGCTGCTGCGGGTGGCCGCGGCGGGCGAGGTGCTGGGCCTGGGGGCAACCTTGAGCGGCGATCCCTACGAGGTGTCGGCCGAGATGCTGGAGCCGGGTCAGGTGGCGTTTGTACCGCGGGAGCAACTGGTGGCGTTTCTGCGCGACAACCCGGGAATCTGCATGGATGTGGTGCGGCGGTTGAGCGACGACCTGCACGGAGCGTATGATCGGGTGCGCTCGATTGGACTGAGCCGGGCGCGGCGGGCTCGCCTGCAAAGAGTGCGCTCGATTGCCTCGTAGAACGAGTTGGGCAATCCCGGGATGCGGGCCGCTGCGGCGGCCTGTCCTATTTTGTGAATCTGCGTTCATTTGGCGATGCTGGTGGAACTCTGCGAATTTGCCCGGAAAATGGGTAGTTCACGCAGTAGGGCGGATTTGTGTGTGACGTACGTCACAAGAATTCGTGCCTCGACTCACTGCCCTAAGTGCGCTGCGGGTGCGAAAACGGGATAGCCCTGTAAAAGCGGCGAAATGGATGGCAAGTGGGAGCCGCTTTCAGGGAACTGAAGGAACACAGGAAAATCTATGAAGCGTTTCTTTGCAGTTGCGCTCGTTGCCGCGATGGTGACGCCTGTCTTTGCTGCCGATGGAGCCGCGATTTTTAAGGCGAAGTGTGCCGGATGTCACGGTGCCGACGGTGCGAAGTCGATTCCTGCCATGGGCGTAAAGCCCTTGAATGTACCCGCCGTGAAGGGCAAGTCCGATGCCGCGATTGCGGACATCGTTCTGAAAGGCCAGGGCAAGATGCGTCCTCAGGCCGTGAGCCCCGAAGAGGCCAAGGCGGTTGCTGCGTTCGTTAAGTCTTTGAAGTAAATTCGCTTTGTAACAAAATTGTTGTCTTGGGCGCCCGGGGCCGTCTGCCCGGGCGCTGTTTAAAGGTGCGAAAGCCGAACTAATAGGTGATGGGCTAGTGAAAAAACTGAACTTAATAGGGTTACTTTGCCTGGTGCTTGCCTGCGCCGGGTTTGCATACGCAGGAGGAAAAGCGGCTCCGGCCGCGAAGCCTTCCAACGACGACTGTCTCGCGTGTCACAGCGATGCGTCGATGGTGAACGGCAAGGACGTGCACGGAGACGCCTTCAAGGCTTCGGTGCACGGCTCGATGTTTACCTGCGTGGACTGCCATACCGACATCAAGAGCCTGCCGCACGAGGCGGGCTTGCAGAAACCGACGTGCGTTACCTGCCATGCCGACGAACAGGCGAAGTATGACAGCGGCGTGCACGGGAAGGCCCTGGCGGCTGGCGACGCGAAGAGCGCTACCTGCGAGAAGTGCCACGGCAATATTCATGAAATCCTTCCGGCCAGCGATCCCAAGTCCCGCTCCGCCAAGGTCAACGTTCCGAAGATGTGCGGCGAGTGCCACAGCCAGGCGATGCCCGGCGTGGCGGGCCGTCCGGCGTTGGCGTACCAGGAATCGGTGCACGGCAAGCTGGTGGCCAGCGGCAACGACAAGGCCGCGGTTTGCTCGGACTGCCACAACTCGCACGATGTGAAGGCCGCCGGCGATCCGACCTCGACGGTGTTCAGGAACAACGTGCCGGCCACCTGCGCCAAGTGCCACACCAAGGAGCAGGCGGACTTTGCCACCAGCATCCACGGCAAGACGCTGGCCGCGGGCAACATTCACGCCCCGGTTTGCACCGACTGCCACGGGGTGCACACGATTGTCCGCGCCGAGGACAAGAACTCTCCGGTGAACCCGCGCAACCAGGGCGACCAGGCTTGCGCGCAGTGCCACAACAACGTGCGCATGCAGGAGTTCGGCATTCCGGGCGGCCGCAACAATACATACATGGACAGCTACCATGGCATGGCGAACGCAGTGGGTTCGTCGCGGACGGCGAGCTGCTCGTCCTGCCACGGAACGCACAACATTCTGCCATCGTCGGATCCGAAGTCGAGCACGAATCCGAATAACCTGGTGAAGACCTGTGGACAGTGCCACCCCGGCGCGGGTCCGAACTTTGCCAAGGGCAAGATTCACCTGGATCCGTCGCAGGCGGCGCAGGCCGATTTCGGCGCAAAGGTCAACAACTGGATTCGCGTCTGCTACATCTGGCTGATCGTTGCCGTGATCGGCTTCATGTTCCTGCACAACCTGATGATCTTTGTGCGCAAGCTGATCGACCGCAAGAAGAACGGCGGTGTTCACGCCAACGGACCGCGCATCGTGGTGCGCATGACGCTGAATCAGCGCATCCAGCACTGCATGCTGTTCGTCACCTTCTTCCTGCTGGTGCTGACGGGCTTTGCCCTGAAGTGGCCGGATGCAGCGAACCGTTTCATCTTTGTCAACGAACTGGTGCGTGGCTACCTGCACCGCATTGCCGGCGTGCTCATGACCCTGGTGAGCCTCTACCACGTCTTCTACCTGGCCTTTACGGGCGAGGGACGCCGCATGTTCCTGGACATGCTGCCGGAGCTGAAAGACGCCACCGACATCGTGGACACGTTTGCTTACTACCTGGGCTTCAGCAGCAAGAAGCCGCAGTTCAAGCGCTTCAACTACGCCGAGAAGATGGAATACTGGGCGCTGGTGTGGGGCACGTTTGTGATGGCACTGACCGGCGGCGCATTGTGGTTCAAGCTTGTGGTGACGGGCTTTGTGCCGCGCTGGTGGCTGGATATTGCCACCACGGTCCACTTCTATGAAGCCATTCTGGCGACGCTGGCGATTATTGTTTGGCACTTCTACCAGGTGATCCTGGATCCGGATACTTATCCGGTGAACTTTGCCTTCCTCGACGGCAAGATGTCGGTGGAGCATTACCAGGAGGAACACGGACTGGACTCCGCAACGCTCTCGAAGTATGCGGGCGAGGCGGGAGACAAGGCCAAAACGCAACACAAACACTAAACTCGTAGTGGGGTAAAGCTCCGGCAGGCGTAGAGTCCTGCCGGAGCGCTGCCCCCCTTGCAAACCGGGAAGCCAGCCACACTACGAGGCAGGAGATTCGAATGACTGATCCCGGGCCCTCCCGGCCGAGCAACCCGCTCGACGAGGGTTTCTCCTACCGTTCTTTGCTGCGCAACTACATAAGCCTGACGGGGCTTGCGTTGGCCGCTGTATCGCTGGCCAACATCATCCTGCTGTTCTTAATCGACATCACTGCGGCGCAACCGAGTCCATACACCGGAATTCTGGCGTACATGGTGCTGCCTGCCTTCCTTGCGCTGGGCCTGTTGCTGACGTTCTTCGGTATCTGGCGCGAGCGCAAACGACGGCTGGCGGCCGTACCCGGCACGCCGATTCTGCCGCGCATCGACCTGAACCAGCCTGGACAAAGGACGCGCTTGGCGTGCTTCCTGGCCTTTGTGCTGGTCTTTGTGCTGCTGAGCGCCGTGGGCAGTTACCGCGCCTACGAGTTCACGGACTCGACGACCTTCTGCGGCGAGTTGTGCCACACGGTCATGCATCCGGAGGCGGTGGCGCACGACCACTCGGCGCACGCGCGCGTAAGCTGCGTGGAGTGCCACGTGGGTTCCGGCGCAAGCTGGTATGTGAAGAGCAAGCTGAGCGGCGCGCGCCAGGTCATCAAGACGATCCTGGGCACGTATCCGCGGCCCATCGAGTCGCCGGTGGCAAACCTGCGTCCGGCGTCGCAGACCTGCGAGCAGTGCCACTGGCCGCGGCGCTTCTGGGGCGCGCAGTTGAAGGTGTTCAACCACTTCGGCTCGGATGAGAACAATACGCCGCGGCAGATCCGCCTGCTGATTAAAACCGGCGGCGGCGATCCGAGCATGGGGCAGAGCGCCGGTATTCACTGGCACATGAACATCGCCAACAAGATCGAGTACAAGAGCGATGCCAAGCGCCAGAGCATTGCCTGGGTGCGCATTACCGACATGAAGGGCAACGTGACCGAGTACGAGGCGAATGGCGCCGATGCGTCGAAGACCGCGTCGATGGCCCAGCGCCGCATGGACTGCGTGGACTGCCACAACCGTCCCACGCACGTCTATATGCCGCCGGACCGCGCGGTGGACCAGGCGATGGCGGCCGGGCTGATCAGCCCGACGCTGCCGTTTGCCAAGGCGCAGAGCGTTGCCGTGCTGACCGCCGAATACAAGACGACGGACCAGGCGGTACAGGCCATTACGCAGACCATCCCGGCGTTCTACAAGGAGAAGTATCCGCAGATTGCGGCCAGCCGCGCGGGAGAGATCCAGGCGATGGTCAGCCAACTGCAACACATCTTCAAGGAGAACATCTTCCCGGAGATGAAGGTGGACTGGCGCACGCATCCCGACAACGTGGGCCACTACTACTTCAACGGCTGCTTCCGCTGCCACGACGGCAACCACGTGAGCAAGGATGGCAAGGTGATCAGCAAGGAATGCAATAGCTGCCACACCGTGCTGAGCCAGGAAGAAGGAACGCTGCCGGCCGGAGTGGTGAATACGGCTATGAGCTTCAAGCATCCGATCGACCTAGGCGACCTGGGTTCGGTCAACTGCTCCGATTGCCACAACGGCGGAGTGGGTCCGTAGCGCGAAAGAGCAGGCATAGCCCCGGCTTCGGCTGGGGTTATTTTTGTGCCGCTTCGGGAGTGGGCGCGGGTCTGGTGATGCACGTCACGGAAAAGGCACGGGAATGTGCCTACTCTACTGGCGCTGGAAGTTTGCGTTCGGAGGTGTCGTCATGACCTGCCCGATTCCTGCTCCGGTTCTGCCTGCGATTCACAACATCGTATTTGCCACGGATTTTTCCGAGAGTTCGCTGGCCGCGCTGCCCTACATACACCGCCTGACCAGTTGGTATGGCGCGGCGGTGCACGTGGTGCACGTGGTGCGTCCGGAGCCCTCCATTGAGCTGCCACTCGACTTTCCCGTGGAACTCGACGGCGACCGCAACGCGGCGCTGTCGGAGATCAAGAACATGCTCGGGGCCAACCCCTTCGGCAATGTCACCACCACGTCCACCGTGGAGCGCGGAGACCTTTGGGGGGTGATGAACGGGGTGATTCAGGAGCGCGGCGCGGATCTGATTGTGGTGGGCACGCGCGGGCGCGGAGGGCTGGGCAAGATCGTGATGGGCTCGTTTGCCGAGCAGATCTACCGCCAGAGCCGTCTGCCGGTGCTGACCGTGGGGCCGCACTGCAATGAGAATCTGCCGCTGCGCGGAAGCCTGCGCACGGTGCTGTTTGCCACGGACTTTTCGCTGGCGACGGAGCGGGCGCTGGCCTGGGCGGCCTCGCTGTGCCGCTTTGGCGCGGCGCGGCTGACGCTGCTGCATGTCATTGTGCCGGGGCCGGCGGCCGTGCCTTCGTCGAACGTCATTGACGTGCTGAGCGACGTGGGCGACGAGCTGATTGCGCAAGGCCAGGAAGAGGCTCGGGGCAAGCTCTCCGCGCTGCTGGCGGACCCGATGCTGCAAGGCATTGATGCCGGCAGCCGGATCGAGGTCGGAGCGCCGGTGGATACAATTCTGGAGGTGGCGGCCGATGTGCGCGCGGATGTGATTGTGATGGGCGCCCGCCACAGCGACGACGCGCGGTTGGCCAGCCATATTCCGTGGAGCACGGCCTCCGGTGTGGTGCGCAGCGCCGCCTGCCCGGTGCTGACCGTGCGCAGTTAAATTTTCCCGGGGTGCCGCAGGAATCCGAGGTCTGCCGGCACAAAGACGGCCCCATCTGAACTGTTTCAGGTGGGGTCGAACTGTTTGCTGCGCTTTTCAGCGCTCGACTTCAATCAACACGAGCGCGTTCGGCTCCAGTTCCAGTGGCAGCTCGCCATGGTGGAGGCGGAGACGCTGCGGCCGGCCTAGGGCGGATGCGCGGTTCAGCTCCGCGGCCTGCGCGGGCGTGGGCATTTTGGGGCTGCCCATTTTCTCGTAGAAGGGAAGCACGTTGCCGTGGCGGGAGTCCACGCGCTGCACGCTCACGCGAGCGTTGTCCGGAACGCCTTCGAGGCGCAGGCGCACGTGACGCTGGTGCGGCTGCTGCTCGGGCGGAACGAGGTTCCACACGGCCAGGGCGAGGCGTCCATCGGGGAGGCGCGTGGCCAGTACGCCGGGAGCGGCGGCGCCTGAGGGCTTACGGGCGGGAAGGCGCTGCCGGCCAAGCTGGTGCAGCAGAGCATAGTCGTAATAGCTGGGCTTGTTGATGCCGCCCATGGCGCGCAGGCCGAACTGTCCGATGAAAGGCTCGAGCGCGGGACCGTTCTCCTCGAAGACGTCGGAGAAGGTCCAGTTGCTGATGGCGTCCACCTGGCCGTCGCAGTCGCGCAGGCTCTCGGCCAGAGCGGGGCCGACGTAGGGAGTGTCGCGCAGGGCGTGGTCGCCGCGCACGTTGGTCTCGGTCCAGAAGAGGGGCAGGTGCGGCGAGGGCGAGGCGTCGATTACGCCACGGACCTTGCGCACGGCGCGGCAGAGGCGCTGCTCGTAGGGAATCTCCTCGTGGGTGCCGAGAAGGTTCTCCACCGTGTCATCGGCGTAGCCGTGGGTGGAGACGAAATCGACGGGGACATGCTCGCGGGCGGCGTGAGCGAGGAAATCGGGAATCCAACTGGCGGCGGCCGTGGCGGGGCCGCCGACGCGCAGGCGCCCGCTGACGGACTTCAGGGCGCGGGCGGTGTGATCGTAAAGCTCGAAGTAGGTGGGCTGCTTGGGATCGCCGGCCCAGAAGTCGATGTTGGGCTCGTTCCAGACCTCGAAGTACCACTGCGAGGCCTCATCGACGCCGTAACGATCCACGAGGTTCTGCGCCATGCGGCGGATCAGCTCATCCCATCGCTCCCAGCTTTTGGGCGGAGCGACGTTCTGCTTGTACCAGAAGGGGTGAATGGCTTTGGAATCGGCCGAGAGCTTCTGCGGCATGAAGCCGATCTCCACCACGGGGCGCACGCCGTTGGCGAGCAGGCCGTCATAGACCTGATCGACGTAGGTGAAGTTGTAGATGGGCGCACCGTGCTCGTCCTCGTTGTACACGCCCAGCTCGTCGAGCAGGATGGCGTGGAAGCGCACGTAGCGGAAATCGGTGACCTGCTTCACCGCGCGCAGGTCGTCGCGGTAGCTCTGGCGCAGGGAGAGAATGGCGCGCCCGGAGCCGAACATCTGCTCCCAGAAGTGCGGGAAGGGAGTCGCGGGATCGGCGGCGCGGACGATGACCTCATCGGGAGCGGCGGCAGGTTGTGCGAACGTGGCAAGGCTGAACAGAGCGAGAAACGCCGCCAAAGACGAGATGCGACGAAAGACCGAAGTCAAAGTGAGCAAAGTACACCCTCCGGATAGCGAACGGAAACTACGATACGCGAGAAAGCGGGGGATGGAAACGGCCTGGCGCAGGTGAAATAGCAGGGCGGGAGCGGAGCCGGGGAGTGGCCGTGGACGAGAATATTAAGTTGCATAATATCAATATGATAAGAAATGCCAACAAGTTGTGTCGCGGGCGGGGTGGGGACGAGATTTCAGGGAGTGATGCGCGTCACAGCCTGTCTGTGACAAAAGTCATGGCCGGATGTTTATCCCGGCCCGTATCTTAGGGTTGCGGCCAAAGTATTGGCCTAGAGATGGTTGGCTCGCGCCCCTTTCTATTTTTAACGGCGCGGCGACCGGGAGAGATCATGAGCACTCATCCGATGAGC
Organism: Acidobacteriota bacterium; assembly: GCA_031296105.1. Taxonomy (GTDB): domain Bacteria; phylum Acidobacteriota; class Terriglobia; order Terriglobales; family Acidobacteriaceae; genus TOLSYN. Next base: position 40,154 of record JARLGJ010000046.1, read on the forward strand.
GGCGCCGGCAAGAACATGCCGCGCCTGGTTTTCTGGGAAGTCACGAAGGGCTGTAACCTGCGCTGCGTACACTGTCGCGCCACGGCCACCGAGCTGTCCTCTCCCAAGGACCTTCCTACCGCGCAAGCCATCAACATCATCGACCAGATCGCCGACTTTGCGAACCCGATCCTGGTTCTCTCGGGCGGCGAGCCGCTCTACCGCTCCGACATCTTCGACCTGGCGAGCCACGCCACCAGCCGCGGACTGCGCGTGGCGCTGGCCACCAACGGCACGCTGGTGACGAAGGAGATCGCCAAGAAGGTGGTGGACGCCGGAGTGAAGCGCGTCTCCATTTCGCTGGACGGCTCGAACGCGCACACGCACGACACCTTCCGCCAGATTCCGGGCTCGTTCGACGCGGCCGTGCAGGGCTTCCGCAACCTGAAAGAGCTGGGCATGCCGGTGCAGATCAACATGACCATCGCCAAGCACAATGCGGTGGAGCTTCCCAAGGTGCTGGACATGGTGCGCAACCTCGGAGCCGACGCGCTGCACACCTTCCTGCTGGTTCCGGTGGGCTGCGGCGTGGACATTGCCGACTCGGAGATGGTGGACCCGCAGGAGTACGAGCGCATCCTGAACTGGTTCTACGACCAGGCCGCGGTGGGCGACATTGAATTGAAGGCCACCTGCGCGCCGCACTACTTCCGCGTGGTGCGCCAGCGCCGGACGGAAGAAGCTCGCGCCGAACGCGCGGGCCAGGAGGCTCCGAAGCACGAGATGCCGGCGGGCTTCAAGGAGCCGGAGATTGGACCGCTGGAGATGGCCATGCCGGGCACGACGGGCGTGACCTTCAAGACCGACTACGAGAAGTTTGGCAAGAGCGGACTACGCCACGACGGTATGCCGCATCAGCATCCGCACGGACACCCGGGCGGCGATCCGAACGCGATGAACGCCATGACGAAGGGCTGCCTGGCGGGCACGGGCGTGTGCTTCATCAGCTTTGACGGCGAGGTGTTCCCCTGCGGCTACCTGCCGGCCATTGCGGGCGACCTGAAGAAGAAGCCGTTTGCCGAGGTGTGGAACGACTCGAAGGTGTTTAACGACCTGCGCGACACGGACAAGCTGGAAGGCAAGTGCGGCTGCTGCGAGTTCCGCAACGTGTGCATGGGCTGCCGCGCCAGGGCCTACGCGGCGAACGGGAACTACATGTCGGAAGAGCCGTTCTGCGTGTATCAGCCGAAGCCGATGACGAAGTAACCCCTTCCCAGGTTAGCCGCGCTTCGCGCGCCGAACCTGGGGCACAAGCGTGTTCTTCCCACTCAAGCCCAACGACGGGGCTTGAATGGGGCACCGGCGAAAATTGAGAGGGAGAAACGGCGCGGACTTCGGTCCGCGCCGTTTGTGTTTTTGCCTGCGAAAACTCTTCGCGTCTGGAGGGATGCGAGTTAAAATCCTGCCTCCAGCGCCGCCGCGGATTACGCGATAAATATGCGCTTGACGTTATATGCTCTATAAGGAATAATCTATGACGTGGATCGTAGCTTTTCACGAGGAGTTCGATGCCGAGTTCGAAGAGCTGGCGGTGGAAGTGCAGGAGGAGTTGTTGGCGCAGGCCAAGGTAGTTGAGCACTTCGGTCCGCAGACGGGAAGGCCCCGGGTGGATACTTTGCATGGCTCACAGTATGCCAACATGAAAGAGCTGCGCTTTGAAGCTGCGGACGGTGTGTGGCGAGTTGCATTTGCCTTCGATCCGCGGAGGCGTGCGATTCTGCTGGTTGCCGGAGACAAATCCGGGGTGAGTGAAAAGCGCTTCTACCGGCAACTGATTGCCAAGGCTGACGAGCGTTATCGCCGCCATCTGCGCGGGCTGAGCGCGCGCCGGGGAGAGGGGAAGAAACCTTCATGAAAACACTGACAGACAAACTCAAAACCCTTTCCGTGGCCAGACGAAAGAAGGTGGAGAAGCGCGCTGCATCCCTGATTGCCGAAGAGATGACCATGCGCGAACTGCGCCGGGCGAAGAGGACCACGCAGGTGGAATTGGCGAAGAGTCTTGGGGTCAAGCAGGAGCAGGTTTCACGGATTGAAGGCCGCACCGACCTGCACATTTCCACCCTGCGGCGCTCGATTGAGGCTCTGGGCGGGAGGCTCTCGATTGTAGCAGAGTTTCCGGATGGTCCGCCGATTGTGCTGAAAGGGCTGGGCGAGGAGCAATAAAAGAGGGGAAGGCCGCAGCCTTCCCCTTTTGATTTTTCGAGAACGCTTACTTTGCGGCTGCGGCAGGTTCCCGCTCGAAGACCTTCATGTCGATGGTGGGGTTCACTTCAGCCTCTTCCAGGTGCATCAGGGTGTCGCCATCGTGGTTGTGCATGAGGTACGAGGTGGGCAGGCGCAGCTTGCCGAAGTTCTTGTAGCCCTCATAGCGTATGGAGGTCTTGACCGGGCCGGTGGGATCGACCTCGGTGAACTCCTCCTGCGCCAGCTCGCCATTGGCGGTGAGCCACCAGCGGACGGGAATGCCGCCGGCGCTGATTTCGAGGATGGTGGTCTCGCGGCCGCTGACGGTCTCCTTGCCCGCGGCGCGGAAGGTGTAGCCCTCGTTGCCGGAGTGCTGGAGCACGTTGAGGAAGTCGCGCTTGAGGCCTTCAAGCTCGGACTGGTGCACGGAACTGGGCAGATCGGTGGAGCGCTTATCCACCGTGAGGAAGGCCAGCGACGGAGTGACGACCTGACGGAGGTCGTTCTGCGGCGTGTGCATGAGCATGACCTCGCGGTCGGGGTAGGCGAGCACGCGCAGCACGGGGATGTCCACCGAACCCTGATTCATCTTGAAGCGGAGGCGGAGGAGCTTGACGTCCATGACGGCGTCCTTGCCGCCGAAGCCTTCAAAGGCCTTGGCCAGCAGGGCAAGGCCCTCGGGAGTGCTGCCGGAGGGCTGCGCCTCGGACTTGGTGGAGGCCCCTGAAGGCTGCGGCTTTTTGAGCGGCGCATCGGGCGCGGGGATGGTGATGTCCACGTTTTCTACCGGGCCGAGCGCGGCGAGCTGTTTGCCGAAGACTTCGGCGTTGCCCACCACCAGAACCTTCAACTCTTCCCGATGCAGGTACTTGTTGGCGACGCGCAGAACGTCATCGGCGGTGACCTTCTCGATGCCCGCGCGCTCCTCTTCCAGATAGTCGCTGGGATAGCCGTAGAAGGCGTAGGTCTGCTGCTCGCGCAGAACCTTGGAGGGAGTGTCGATGTTGAAGATGAAGGAGTTGAGGATGGAGTCGCGGGCGCGCTGCATTTCCAGCTCGGAGGGCGGCTCCTTCTTCATCAGGTCGAGCTGCTCCCACAGTCCCTTGATGGCCTCGACCGTAGTTTCGCTCTTGGTGGCGATGCCGAGGACGGTGAGGCCCTGGTGATCCCACTGGCTGCCGACATGGCCGTACACGGAGTAAGCGAGGCCCTGCTTGGTGCGCAGGTTGCCGAAGAGTCGCGAGGAGAAGCCGCCGCCGAAAATCTCATTCATGACCTGCACGGCGGAGTAATCCGGGCTGTGGCGGTCGATGCCGAGCGAGATCAAACGCACGTCGCTCTGGTTCACGTCGGGCTTGTCCACCAGGTAGATGCCGGGCCTGGCGGGAGAGATGGCAACCTTGGGCTGGGCCACGGGCTCGCCCTTGGGCCAGTCGGCGAAGGCCTTGCGCAGCGTGGACTCCATCTGTTTGGCGTCGAAGTCGCCAACGATGCCGAGGATGATGTTGTTGGGCGCAACGTGCTGCTTGTGCCAGGCCAAAAGGTCTTCCCGGGTGACGGCGGCAACGGTGGCGTACTCGGGCTCCGCGGCGTAGGCGCTGTCCTTGCCATAGCCGAGGATGTCTTCCTGGGTGTCGGCAATGTCGGCGGATTCGTCGTTGCGGCGCGAGATGGAGCTGTACATCTGCTTCTTGGCCAGCGCGAGCTTCTCCTCGCGGAAGGCGGGATGGCGCAGGAGATCGGCGAAGATGGTGAAGACGCCATCGAAGTCCGCCTTGAGGCAGTGGAAGCTGATGGAGGTGTGGGCGTCGCCACCCGAGGTTTCCACCTTGGCGGCGCGCGCTTCGAGGAAGTCATCAAGCTGGTCGCCGGTGAGTTTTTCGGTGCCGCCGGTGCGCCAGGTTGAGCCGTAGAGATCCACCAGGCCGGTCTTTTCCGCGGACTCGGAATCTCCGCCGCCACGCACGGTGGCCGCGCCGGAGATGAGCGGCAGCTCGTGATTCTCGGTGAGGAAGATGGTGAGGCCGTTGGGCAGCACCAGCTTGCGCGGCTCCGCGGGATGGAAGGGCGGCAGCGGCGGAATGGCGATCTGCTTCCAGTTGCTGGCTACGCCATGGTTCTGCGCGGCGCTGGCGTCAGGCGTTTGCGCCGCGGCGGGCAGGGCGGCGAGGAGCAGAGAGAAGGTCGCGGTGAGGAGGTATCTGGTTTTCATTACTTGCCTCCTTTCGCGGACTTGGTTTCGATGATGCCGACGGTGCGGTTGCTTTCGACGAAGGTGGCGGCGGCGACGCGCTTGATGTCTTCGTTGGTGACGGCGTCAATCTTGTCGATGTCGCGGAAGAGTTCGCGCCAGTCGCCGTACTTGAGCTGATTCTGGGCGAGGTTGATGGCCAGTCCCTGGTTGTTGTCCAGAGAGCGCAGGAGGGCGGCTTTGCTGCGGGTCTTTACCATCTTGAGTTCATCTTCGGTGACGCCATCCTTCTTGATTTTCTCAATCTCCTCGTGAATGGCGGAGGCCATTTCCTGGGCGGTGTGTCCCTTGGCGGGGACGGCGTAGAAGGCGTAGAGATTGCGCAGCTTGTTTCCGGGCAGGCCGGAGAAGCCGGCGGCGGTCATGGCGATCTTGCGGTCGCGCACCAGGGAGCGGTAGAGGCGCGAGGTGCGGCCCGCGCTCATGACGCTGCTGATGACGTGATAGACGGCGTCGTCCTTGTCGCGGTAACGGGGCACCTGGTAGCCCTCCAGATAGAAAGGCTGCGAGGGATCGTAGAGAGTGACGGTGCGCTCGGCGGTCTGCGGCGTCTGCGCGGTGATGTATTCCTCGGGCTTGGGACCGGCGGGAATGCGTCCGAAATATCGATCGACGACAGCGAAAGTTTTGTCGGGATCGAGGTCGCCGACCAGGGCGATGACCATGTTGCTGGGGACGTAATAGGTCTGGAAGAAGTTTGCCGCATCGGTGGCGGAGAAGTGCTTGAGGTCGGCAGTGTAGCCGATGCTGGGGCGATGATAGGGGCTGCCGTCAAAGGCGATGGAGAGGAACTGCTCGACGAGGCGGCCGGTGGGCGAGGAGTCGATGCGCATGCGGCGCTCCTCCATGACCACGTCGCGCTCCTTGTAGAACTCGCGCATCACCGGATGCAGAAAACGCTCGGATTCGAGGTAGGCCCAGAGTTCGAGGCGGTTGGCGGGCAGGGAATAGTAGTACTGGGTGGAATCGAAGCCGGTGGAGGCATTCATCTCCAAGCCGCCGTTGCGCTCGATGAGCTCGCCGAATTCGTTCTGGATCACGTACTGATCGGCGTCGGCGCGCGCGGCCTTCCAGGCGGCTTCGAGCTCGGCCACCTTCTTCTCGTCGCGGCCGTTGGTGCGAATGTTCTCGCGGTCGTAGGCGGCGTAGGCCTGCTCCACCTTTGCCAGGGCGGCTTTTTCGGCGGAGTAATTGGTGGTGCCGATATTCTCGGTGCCCTTGAAGGCCATGTGCTCCATCATGTGCGCCAGGCCGGTTTTGCCGAGAGGGTCCTGCGCGTCGCCGGCATCGACGACGGTGAAGAAGGAAAAGACAGGAGCTTCGGGGCGCTGCAACAGCAGCACGGTCAGGCCGTTGGGCAGGGTGCGTACGTGAACGCGCTTCTCAAACGATGCCAGATCCTGTGCCGAAGCCTGCAGAACGCAGGACAGCAACAGGATGGACAGGCAGGCGCAAAACCTTCTCATCGTGCCTCCGTGAGAGTTTAGGAACAACCCTCAATTGCATGAGTTTATCGTCCGGCGTTGGCTCCTGTCGAACGGAGAAGGGCTGGAGGTTTCGGAAGAAAGAGCGAAGTAGGAATTACGAAGGACGATTGACGAAGTTGGGTGGTTGGTGACCTGGGGCTGCGTCCACGATGCCCACTTTGCTGGGGTTCTTCGGCTGCGCCTCAGGATGACACACTTGGAGAGGAGAGTGGTTGCTTCCCACTCAAGCCCAACGGAGGGGCTTGAATGGGGCACCGGCTGTCGTCAATGGCGCAATCTCAGATTAGTACAGCGAGGGTTCCCCGGCGGGACGGGTTTTCCAGCGGCGGTGCAGCCAGAGCCACTGCTCGGGGTAGGCGCGGACGATGCGCTCGATGGCCGCGGTGTAGTTCTGCGTGTTGGCGACGGCGTCGGCCTCGGGGTTGCCGGTGTCGATGGTGGGGATGGCCGGTTCAAAGCGGATGCGGTACTTGCCCAGTTGCTCGTCCCAGACGGTGAAGGCCGGAAGGACAGCGGCACCGGTATGCATGGCCACCCGGGCAATGCCCACGGCGGTGCAGGCCGGCACTCCGAAATAATCGACAAAGACGCCCTGCGGCGGAGTCATGTTGGTGTCCATCAGGGCACCGACGGTTTCGCCGCGCTTCATGGCGGCCATCAGGCCGCGGGCAAAGTGATTCTTGTCGTGCGTCTTGTTGCCGTGCATCTCGCGCAGGCGTTTGACCCAGCGGTTGAGGATGGGGTTGTCGAGGTCGCGCACCACGATGTTGAGCCAGTGTCCATGCAGGGAGTGGACAAAGGAGCCGATCTCCCAGCCGCCGACGTGGGCGGTCATGAAGAGCACTCCCTTGCCGCGGTCGCGGGCGGCGAGATAGTTCTCCAAGCCGTCATAGACGGCGATGCGCTCGACGTTCTGCAAGGTGTATTCGGGGAACTTGGGAACCTCGGCGAGAAGACGTCCGAGGGAGAGATAGACGCCGCGCAGAATCCGCTCACGCCCGGCGGGAGTCTTCTCCGGAAAGGCCATGGCCAGGTTGCGCTGGCCGACCCGCCGCAGGCGCGGATAGAGATGGTAAAAAGCGAGGCCAATGGAACGTCCCACGGCGCGAGCCAAAGGCCGCGGCAGCCAGCGGAGAACTTCGGCCGCCAGCCATACGGGAACAAACTCCATCCAGAATCGCATGAGATATGCCTGACCGTAACAAATGGCGCGATGCGCGGTCAATTGTAAGACGGGAAAAGGCGGTACGGGATTACTGGAAATAAAAAGCCCGGCCCCAGGCGGGGCGGGCGGAAAGCAGATTGCGCGGCTATTTGCCGCAGTACTTCACCAAGGCGCCCTGCCAGATCTCGGCATCCCGGGGAGCTTCGATTTTGCCGGTAAGGATGGTGCGGAAGGGGATCATGTGTCCGTAGAACTCGCGGGTGTCATCCTTGTGCTGGGTGATGACGGCGCCGTTGAGCGAGATGCCGGCGAAGATGCCGCGAGTGCGCGAGTAGGTGAGCACCTGGGCGCGCAGCTTCCAGTCGGTGGAGGCGTCGGCATGGCGGCCTACGGGACCGGCGGCAACGCTGGCATCCGCGCCGAGCTTGAATTTGCTGGAGAGAAGGTTTTCCATGCCCTGATCGTTCATGATGACCATGATGATGTCCGCGGCCTGGCCACCGATCTGGAAGCCAAAGCTGCCGCCCTTGATGGAGAAGAATGCCGGGGCGCTCCAGCCGTGGCCGGTGCGGCAACTGGCCACGCCCTTGCCGTAGGCTCCGCCGACGACGAAGGCCGCCTTGGCCATGCTGGGAATGACGGCGATGCACTTGGCGTCATGCATGATCTCGTCGGGAACGCCGCTATCGGGCGCGGCCATGATTTCGTGGAGCACGGTAGCCCCGCTCTGAAGGCGCTCAACGTCGTCGGCACGGTCATAGGCCAGGGCGGCGGTCGAAGTGAAAAGGACAACAAGCGAAAGCAAGAGGTTCTTCATGCAGTTTCCTTCCGTGATGGTTCCAGTGCTGAAATCATAACTCTCCTCCATGGGATGCAGGAATCGTGGATTGCGGTTTCAAGCGTGCAGATATCCGAGTTTGCGCACAACGCAGCGGCGGAGAATGGCGCGCAAGTGAAAAAGCCCCGATGAATCCGGGGCTTGCATGGTGCGAATGCATCACAGGCCGCGCTAACGGCTGGTGACCAGCGAGTGCGTGATAGCGTGGACCGAGAGAGCGATGCGGTTCTGCACGCCGACCTTGCGCATGAGCTTGGCGACGTGAGCCTTGACGGTGCGCTCTTCGATGCCGAGGGCGGAGCCGATCTCCTTGTTGGAGCGGCCGGCCACCAGCAGCTCGAGCACTTCTTTCTCGCGGTCGGTAAACGTGACGCGGCCGGCGGGGAAGATGCGCCCCGGCGACGAGGTGACGCGCTCGATGAAGGTGGAGAGCACGCGCCGCGGAGCCCAGACCGAGCCCTGGTTCACGATGCGGATGGCCATGGCGAATTCGTTGGGACTGGCGGCCTCGTCTACATAGCCTTTGGCGCCAGCGGCCAGGGCCTTGAGGATGAGTTCGTCGTCGGCGCCGGCGCCGGTGACCAGGATGCGCAGGTCGGGGCGCTGGGCCTTGAGACCGGCCATCACGTCGAACAGATTCTGGTTACCGCGGCTGCCCAAAAGGATCAGGTCGGCGGTGGTGTTGATGGCGATGTCGTTAATGGTCGCCGAGAACAGCTCCATGTCGGGCTCGCTGTCAAACAGGGCCCGGAAACCGATGAAACGAAGCGGGTCACTCTCTACAACCGCAATCTTGACCTTGTTTTGAGATTTGGGATGTTCTTCTTCCGCATCGGGCTTGCGACGAGCTGTAGCGGAGGCCGGGGAGGGCGTCTTGGATCCGGTAGCGTGCGTCATGTCCATAAGCATACTCAAGTTCTCTGAAATTACGAATGAAAATTGATCTTCGATCATGGCCGTTAGGACACGTCCGAAGGGACAGTTCACTTGAAGTCTATACGCAAAGTGGCTGTAGGAATTAGAACCATAAAAGGGAGATTAGGTTGCCGGGAGATTTTCCGTCCCGGGGCGCAGCGGGACAGGTACTGGTGATTCAACTGGGGCGACGCGCGGAATGGCGCGGGAGCGAAGGCCAGGGGCTGCGGGCATCCGGACATGTCCTTCCAGCCGCTTGCTACTCGGCGAAAGGCTGGTGGAAGTTGTAGGCGGCCACGGAGCGGCGCTCGGCGTTTTCGGCGAAATTTTCGCTGAGGCGGCTGAGAGTGGAGAAGATCTGCGAGGCGCGGCAGATGTACTGCGGCGCGCTCTCAAACACGGAGTCGAAGCGCTCGGGATACTCGCTGGCCAGCACGGCCAGGCCGCCGGCGACGGAGGCGATGCCAAGATTGCGGCGGCCGGAGAGAAACAACGCCGCGCCCGCACCGAGGGCCGAGCACACTACGGCTTTCTTCCATTTCTGCATTGATTTCCTCCATGCGTGGGTTTCGCACACCGCAGCGCCCATTTAGACTGGAAGGGTACCGGGGCGTCAGCGTCCGCCAGGCGAGTGCCCTAAGCAGGCCACGCGCGGCGCCAACGCTTGCACGGCCCCATTGTACCCTTAGTGCGATGATTGCAACGACCCTGACTCCCGATCTTGTGCAAGCCGAAATCCGGCGCTTCTGGGCGGCGTTTCTGGATAAGCGCATGGAAGAACTCGCCGAATTTTATGCCCCCGATTCGAGCGTCTTCAGCACCAACAGCCACCGGGCCGAGCCGGGAAGGCTGGCGGCGGCGCGGCGGGTGCGCGAATACTTTGCGCCGCACATCCTGCTGCGCCACTCGATGGGCTTGATCGACGTGCAGATGCTGGGCGACGCGGCGGCGGTGGCCACCTACAGCTTCGACTTCCACGCCGAGCGGCGGGTGCAATCCGGGATGCCGGACGAGCACCTGATCGGCGGACGCTGCACGCAGGTCTTCGGGATTGACGCGGAAGGAACCATCAAAATCTTCCACGAGCACGTCTCGGCGGCGATTTAGAGCCGGGAACAGGCAAAAGCGGCGCGGCAATTTTCTTCCACTCGAAAAACGCGCCTCCGTAGTGATACAACTCAGGGCATGAAACTTGTCGAATTGGCCCAGCGCATTGGCGCCCGCCTGGAGGGTGGCGCGCCGGAGACGGAAGTGACCGGCGTGGCGAGCCTTGCCTCTGCCACCGCGAATAGCCTGACCTTTGTTGAACAGGAAAAATATCTGGAGGCCGCGCTGCTTGGGCAGGCCGCGGCCACGCTGATTCCGGAGGGGCTGGCGGTTGGCGACCCGCGGGGCAAGGCGCTGCTGCGGGTGAAGCATCCGCGGCTGGCGTTTGCGCGGGCGGCGGCCGAACTGCGACGCAGCACTCCGGCGGCGGGCGGCGTGCATCCAACCGCGGTAGTGGAGGCTGGGGCCGAAATCGACGCCACGGCGGCGATTGGCGCGCACGTGTTTGTCGGCGCGGGAGCGAAGATTGGGGCGCGCACAAAGATCGGTCCGGGATCGGTGATCGGCGAGGGCGTCTCGATTGGCGAAGACGGCGAGCTGGTGGCGCGGGTGACGGTCTATGCGGGCACCACGATTGGCGACCGGGTGTGCATTCACGCCGGCGCAGTGCTGGGCGGCGATGGCTTTGGCTTTGTGCCCGATCCGGAGACGGGCGAGTACTTCAAATTCCCGCAGATTGGCACCTTGCAAATCGGCAACGACGTGGAGATCGGCGCCAATACCGCGATTGACCGCGGCGCGCTGGACGCCACGGTGGTGTCTGACGGCGTAAAGCTGGACAACCTGGTTCACCTGGGGCACAACGTGCGCGTGGGGCGCAACGTGGTGATCGCGGCGCAGACCGGCATCAGCGGCAGCACGGTGCTGGAGGATAACGTGATCGTGGCCGGGCAGGTGGGGCTGGCGGATCATGTGCACATTGGGCCGGGAGTGATTCTGGGAGCGCAGTGCGGGGTACCGACGAAGAAGATTGTGAACGGTCCCGGACAGCTTTTCTGGGGAACTCCGGCGCGGCCCATTAAGCAATATTTGAAGGAACTGGCGACGCTGTCGCGGCTGGCGAAGAAGTAGAGCAGCGGCGCGGCGTGATCCGTGAAAAAAGGTGGAGTGCCATGCGCGATTTTCAAGTGCTGTTCGACAATGGCGAGCGCTCGGAGCTGCTGGACCCGGTACTGGCTCGCTACGGGAAGCTGGGGTTTCCCGCGGCGCCCGCGGGCCGTCCGTGGATTTACTGGAACTTTGTGCAGTCAATCGACGGAGTGGTGTCGCTGGGCGGGGCGGATGCAAGCGGCGCGGACATTGCGCAGTCGGAAGAAGATCGCTGGCTGATGGACCTTCTGCGGGCGCACGCCGACGCCGTGCTGCTGGGCATGGGCACCTTGCGGGAAGAGCAGAGGCTGGGACGTCCGCGTCCGCGCGGGCCGGTCTTCCGCATCCTCGACCCCGAGTTGCTGGGGGTGCGCGCCAAACTGCAACGACGGCGCGAGCGGAACATCTTTGTAACCGCGCGGGCCGACTTCCAGCTTAAGGATTTTGCCGCCTTCGACGGCGAGTATGTGGACGCGACAATTGTAACCACCGGGGAAGGCGCGCGGCGGCTGGAGGCGCAGAAGCATCCGGCGGTGGAGATTCTGGCGGCGCGGGCAGACGCGAAGGGTGGGGTGGAGATGAAGAGCGCCATGGAGGTGCTGCACGCGCGTTACGGGCTGCGCCATCTGCTGGGAGAAGGCGGTCCTGGGCTGTATGCGGCCATGCTGCAGGCAGGGCTGGTGGACGAGAAGTTCCTGACCGTGGCTCCGCTGGAGGTGGGATTGCAGGGGCCGGAGGGCGTGCGTCCAACCATGCTGCCGAAGGTTGGATTTGGCAAAGAGGACGCCGTGCACTGGACCTGGCTGAGCTGCCGCCGGGTGGGAGACCATCAATTTCACCGCCTGCGGCGGAAGGGGATTTGTTAGACTCAACGCTGTGAGATCCGTCCATAAGAGCGCCTGGCTGCTGGCTGCCGTTTCCGGCATTTTGCAGGTGCTGATCTTTCCCCGTCCCAATCTTTATTGGCTCTGCTGGGTGGCGCTGTCCCCTTTGATGGTGGCCTTGCTGCGCGCCCGCGAGGCCGAACCCGCCGAACTGTTGCAAGAGGGCACCACCTCCATGCTGGTGCCGGCCCGGGCCGGGCAGGGATTCCTGCTGGGATGGCTCTCGGGCACTATTTTTTACCTGGGAAGCTGCTTCTGGGTGTATCACGTGATGCTGCGCTACGGCGGGCTGTCGAGCGTGGTCAGCTTTGGGCTGCTGGTGCTGTTCTCGCTGTACATCGGATTGCATCATGGAGTGTTTGGGCTGCTGCTGGCGCTGGCCGCGAAGTCGCGCGCGCCACTGACGCGGCGGGCCTTGGTGCTGGCGCCGTTTCTGTGGGTGGCCGTGGAGTTGCTGCGCGCTTATGTGGTCAGCTTCCCGTGGAACCTGCTGGGCACGGCGCAGATCGACAACGCGCCGCTGGTGCGTCTGGCGAGCGTCACCGGCGTGTATGGCATTTCGTTTGAAATCGCGCTGGTGAACACGGTGTTTGCCGCGGCGGTGCTGGCTGGGCGGCCGCGCCGCATGACCTTGCTGGTGGCGGCCGTGACCGGCGCCATCGCCCTGCAAAGCACCGAGCTGATCAAGATCGATCCCTTTGCGGTGGATGCGCACGCCACGCTGGTGCAGCAGAACGTTCCCATCGAGCGCGAGTGGAGCTACTCGCAGTACAAGGGACTGACTGATGAACTGGCGGCGATCAGCCATGCGCCCACGGCGAACCAGGACGGCATCGCGCCGCTGATTGTGTGGCCGGAGTCGCCGGCGCCGTTTGAGACGAGCGACCCGTTGTTCAACGCGGTGACCTCCGATCTGGCGCGGCACGAGCACGCATGGTTGCTGGCCGGAGCGGCCGGAGTACAAGCGTCCACCAAGCCCGGCGAAGAGGACAAGGTATTCAACTCCGCCGTGCTGATTGCGCCCACGGGCAGCACGGCGCAGCGCTACGACAAGGTCCACCTGGTGCCGTGGGGAGAGTACGTTCCGTTCTCCTGGGCGTTCGGTTTTGCCAAGGCCTTGACGCACGAGGTGGGAGCCTTCACCGCCGGCGGCAGCGAGCGCCAGCCTTTGGACGTGGGCGCGCACCGCTACGGCGTCTTTATTTGCTATGAGTCGGTGTTTCCGCACGAGGTACGGCAGTTTGCGCGCAACGGAGCGCAGGTGTTTGTGAACATCTCGAACGACGGCTGGTTTGGCGAGTATGGCGCGCCGTGGCAGCACCTGAACATGGCACGCATGAGGGCCGTGGAGAACCATCGCTGGCTGCTGCGCGACACCAACACGGGAGTGACGGCGGCCATCGATCCCCTGGGGCGCGTGGTGGCCGTGCTGCCGCGCAATCGACGCATGACGCTGGATGCGCCCTACGGCACCATGGCCGACCTGACGTTCTATACGCGATATGGCGACTGGTTTCCCCTGCTGTGTGCCATAATTTCCCTGGTGGGTTTATTGTGGCGCGACCGCCCGAAGAGCGTGATGACGCAGCCCGCGACCGTTTAGTGCAGGAGTAGAGGAACCATGATCGATCAGCAACTGGAGCAGGACTTCGAGGCCTTGCGGAGCAAGGTCCGCGAGCTACAGGAGTATCTTTGACGCGCCTCGGCTGAAGTCCGAGATGGCCAAGGTAGAAGCCTTGGCCGCCGACCCGAATTTCTGGAACGATTCCGAAAAATCCCAGCAGACGATGCGCGAGCGCAAGCGCCTGGAAGACGCCTTGTCCACCGACGCCGAGTTGACGCGCCGCGTGGATGACATTGCCGCGTACTTCGAGCTGGCGTCCGAAGGCGAGAACGTGGACAGCGAAGTGGGCCGCGAACTGAGCGGGCTGCACGAGCTGGTAGAGCGTCTGGAGACACAGACGCTGCTGAACGGCGGCATGGACCGCAGCAGCGCCATCGTCACCATACACCCCGGCGCCGGCGGCACCGAGTCGCAGGACTGGGCGGAGATGCTGATGCGCATGTACCTGCGCTGGTGCGAGCGCAAGGGCTATGCCACGGTGATGAACGACGTGCAGCCGGGCGACGAAGCCGGCATCAAGTCGGTGACGTTTTCGGTGGAGGGCGACTTTGCCTACGGGCTGCTGACGAGCGAGATCGGCGTGCACCGTCTGGTGCGCATATCGCCCTTCGACCAGCAGGCGCGGCGGCACACATCGTTTGCCAGCGTCTATGTGTCGCCGGAAATCGACGACAGCATTGAGGTCGTCATCAAGCCCGAGGACATCCGCGTGGACACCTACCGCTCGGGCGGCAAGGGCGGGCAGCACGTGAACACGACCGATTCGGCAGTGCGCATCACCCATTTCCCAACTGGGATCGTGGTGTGCTGCCAGAACGAACGATCACAGCACAAAAATCGCGAGCGCGGATTTAAAATGTTGCGATCCAGGATTTATGAGTACGAGTTGGAGAAGAAGCGGGCCGTCAGCAAGCAGGTCGAGGATTCCAAGCTGGACATCGATTTCGGTTCGCAGATCCGCTCGTACGTGATGCAGCCATACCAGATGGTGAAGGATCACCGCACCAAGCTGGAGATGGGCGACGTGGGCCGGGTGCTTGACGGCGACCTGGACTCGTTCATCCGCGCGTATCTCCTGCAAAGGCGGGCCGAGAGGCGTTAAAGACAAGTAAGACCAGGAGCAGGCCATGCAGCAACCGGGCGAGACCGCATCGCACAAGCCGGAACGGCGACGGTTGAGCGCGCGCTTCGACGAGGCGCTGCTGCTGGCCACGCGCCTGCATCGCGAACAACTGCGCAAGGCCAGCGGCGTGCCCTACGTGGCGCACCTGCTGGCCGTTGCCGCCTTGGTGCTGGAAGAGGGCGCGGAAGAGGACGTGGCCATTGCCGCCCTGCTGCACGATGCGGCGGAAGACCAGGGTGGAGAGGCGACGCTGGCGGCGATTGACGAGGCCTTCGGCGCGGACGTGGCGCGCTGGGTGCGGCAGGCGAGCGACACTCTGGAGCGGCCCAAGCCATCGTGGACGCAGCGCAAGCATCATCATCTGGCGGCCATCCCCGGGGCCGACCGCGAGGCGCGGCTGATCATGCTGGCCGACAAGGTTCACAACGCGCGCTCGATTCTGGCGGATCATCGCCGGGTGGGACGCGAGATGTGGACGCGCTTTAACGCCGGACGCGAAGGCATGGTGTGGTACTACCAATCGCTGACCGTAGTCTTTGACCGCGCGCTGGCCCCGATCCTCTATGATGAACTGGTGAGTTGCGTGCTATTGATGCAGGAGCTGGACTGATGCCGCGCATGGCCGATGTGATCCGCGATGGAAGCGCGCCGCCGTCCCTGATGCGGCGCGGGGCGCAGGGCAGCCTGTCGGTGCCGGCGGCCGAAGCCGTTGAGATTTTGCTGATGATGGCCGCCGACCACGATTACGGCGCCGAGGCGGAACAGACGCTGGCGAATTGGGACGAGGCTTCGCTGGTGGCGGTGGCGGGCGACGCGAACACTCCGGTGGAGGTGCTGGCCGAACTGTTGCAGAGAATGTCCAGCCGTGCGCCGGTGGTGGAGGCCCTCTGCGAAAATCCGGCGATGCCGTGGGGCGAGCTGGAAGGCATCGCCAGCCGCGCGGATGAGAACATGCTGCAGGCGATGATGAACAGCGCGCGCGTGCGCAGCTCCAGCCGCCTGCTGGATTTGATGATGGCGAACTCGGCCTCGGCGTCGCACCGTCCGCGGCTGACGCAATGGTTATCGTCGGCCGAAGGCAAAGAGGCGGACGAAGTGGCGGCACACTTTCTGGCGCGGCACGCCGACGACGTCCACCGCGAGAGCGGATTTGCCTTCGAACTGGTGCCGCCTCCGGACGGCGAAGAAGATCCTTTGGGCACGCTGATGACGCGCGCCAAGCGCGGCGACCAGCCGGACAATCCCGAAGATTGTGCGCAGCTCTCGCTGTTGCAGCGCCTCGCCCGCATGAGGACCGGCGAGCGCATCAAGCTGGCGGTGAAGGGAAGCCGCGAAGAGCGCATGGTGCTGATCCGCGACCGCTCCAAGCTGGTGTCGCTGGCGGTGCTGGAATCGCCCAAGGTGAGCGAGCAGGAGATGGAGAGCTTCGCCGCCATGAAGAACATTCAGGAGTCGGTGCTGCGCTCCATTGCCGGCAAGCGCAATTACATGAAGAACTACAATGTGCTGCGCGCGCTGGTGAACAATCCCAAGACGCCTCTGGATACGGCTCTGCCGCTGATTCAGCATCTGCTGCTGAAAGACCAGCGGGCGCTGGCCATCAACAAGAACGTGAATGAGACGCTGCGCAAAATGGCCTTGCGTATCTGGCGCATGAAGACCGAGCGCAAGAAAGATGACTGATCCCGTGCGCGAACTGCTGACCGGCGCGCGCACCATCGCCGTGGTGGGGCTTTCGGAAGATACGTCGCGGCCGGCCTACGGGGTGGCGCAGTTTCTGCAACAACACGGATACCGCATTGTGCCGGTGCATCCCACGGCGCAATCGGTGCTTGGCGAAAAGGCGTATCCCACGCTGACCGCGGCCGCCGGGGATCACGCGATTGACATTGTGGACGTCTTCCGCCGCGCCGATGCCGTGCCGTCCCTTGTGGACGAGGTGCTGGCCTTGAAGCTGCCTGCGTTGTGGCTGCAGGAGACGGTGGTGCACGAAGAGGCGGCAAGGCGGGCGCGCGCGGCAGGAGTGTTTGTGGTGATGGACAAGTGCATTCTGAAAGAGCATCGCCGCTTGAGAATCTGACGCAGGCGCTGCGCCCTTCCGCATTGGCGCGCCCATTCCACTCCGGTTCCCGTTTCCTTTCCATTTTTATTTCCGTACGCAATTGCCGTGGTGCCGCTCTTTTGTTTGTTCCAGCCGGGGAATTGCGTTATTGTCAGCAGCGTGAGACGGCCGTCTGCACCGGCGTGGATGGCATGGAAGCCCCGATGGCTGCGGGCTGTGCCAGGACTGGATTGTATGTTTCTGCAATGTGAGTCAGGTTGGCGCGCGGCGCGGCGCGGAGCGCTGCTGCTTGCTGCGTTGTGTTTTATAGCGGGCCTGGCGCGCGCGCAGGAGGTTCCGGCCGCGGAGCCGCAGAAAGTCGCGGCAACGCCAGGCCAGCAAGCGGAGTTCGTCATCCGCACCGAGGTGCGCGAGGTGGTGCTGCACGCCACGGTGGTGGACGAGCACATGCGCCTGGTGACGACCCTGGACCGCGCGGCGTTCCGCGTCTTTGAGAACGGACGCGCGCAGAAGATCACGTCGTTTCTGCGTGGCGATGTTCCGGTGGAGCTTGGCATCGTCATCGACAACTCGGGGTCGATGCGCGACAAGCGGTCGAGCGTGAACGCCGCGGCCTTGAATCTGGTGCGGGCCGGCAATCCGCGCGATGAAGTCTGCATCGTCAACTTCAACAATGAGTTTTACCTTGACCAGGAACTGACGGATAACATCGATCTGCTGGGCAACGCGCTGGAGCGCATTGAGGCGCGCGGCGGCACCGCGCTGTTCGACGCGGTGATGGCCACCAGCGAATACCTGATGCACAACGGGAAGCTGTCCAAAAAAGTGATCCTGGTGATCACCGACGGCGAGGACACGTCCAGCCGGCACACTCTGGAGCAGGCGGAGCGAGCCCTTGCCATTGACGGCGGACCCACGGTTTACACCATTGGCATTCTCGGCCATGAGCGCGAAAAGAAGGCGCGTCATGCACTGCGCGCGCTGGCCGAACAGACGGGCGGCGTGGCGTTTTTCCCCGTGGACGTGAGCCAGGTGGAGGCGATCTCGCAGCAGATTGCGCATGACATTCGCAATCAGTACACCATCGGCTATCCACCGGAAATTGGCCCGGAGAAAGGCGACTACCGCCAGGTGCGGGTGGAGGCCTCGTCCAAGGGCTGGAAGCGCTTGCAGGTGCGCACGCGCAGCGGCTACTACGCGGTGCAGGCGGAGACGCCGTCGGCTAAATAAGAACTTTCCCACAAGGTATGGCTTGGTACGCGGAGCCGGCGATTGCCTTGCGGTACGGCGGGTTGACCTTTCTTCGGCCAAGGCCGTAGGCTGAATGGTCATTCGAGCGAAGGAGCCGATTGCATGAGTGCGTCGCTGCGCGTAGCGGAAAATGTTTTAGAACTGATCGGATCGACGCCGATGGTGCGTCTGAATCGAATTGTCCCGCGGGGCTCGGCCGAAGTGTGGGTGAAGCTGGAGACGTTGAATCCCGGATTCAGCATCAAGGATCGCGCCGCCTTGGGCATGGTGCTGGAGGCTGAGCGCGATGGGGTGCTTCATCCCGGCGACACCATTGTGGAGGCCACGGCGGGCAACACCGGCGTGGGACTGGCGCTGGTGGGCGTGCAGAAGGGCTACAAGGTCATCTTCTTTGTGCCGGAGAAATTTTCGCAGGAGAAGGTTCTGCTGATGGAGGCCTTCGGCGCCACGGTCTATCGCACGCCGACCGAAAAAGGCATGGAAGAAGCGATTCGCCGCGCGCAGGAGTTGGTGGCGGCCAACGCCAACTACTGGTTTGCCGCGCAGTTCAGCAATCAGGGCAACCCGCGCATTCATCATGACACGACGGGGCGCGAGATATGGGAGCAGACCGGGGGGCGCGTGGACGGCTTCGTCTGCGGCGCGGGGACGGCCGGTACATTTACCGGCGTGGCGCGCTATTTGAAGGAGCAGAACCCCGCGGTGCGCTGCCTGATCGCCGATCCCGAGCACTCCTTGTACAGCGGGCAGGCCGCCGGCTCGCACGACGTGGAGGGCATTGGCGCCAGCTTCATTCCGGAGACCTTTGACGCCACGGTGTGCGACGGCACGTTCGTGGTCAGCGACCCCGAGGCGTTTGCCATGGTGAAGCGGTTGGCCGCGGAAGCGGGCATTCTGGGCGGCTCCAGCGCGGGCGCCAACGTGTGCGGCGCGCTGCGACTGGCCGCCGAACTTGGCGCAGGCAAGCGCGTGGTGACGATCATTCCCGACTCGGCCGAACGCTATCTTTCCAAGAACATCTTCCACTATCAGCCGGCGAACGGCGGAGCGAAGTGATGAGCGAGACGAAGCAAAAAGGGTTTGCCACGCGGGCGATTCACGATGGTCAGGAGCCGGAGCAACTCACCGGCGCGGTGTCGGTGCCGATCTATGCAACCTCCACGTATCAGCAGGACGCGCTGGGAGCGCCGCGGCTAGGCTATGAGTACGCGCGCGTGACCAATCCCACGCGCGACCGCCTGGAGGCGAACCTGGCCTCTCTGGAAGGCGGACTCGCCGCGCGCGTCTTTGCCAGCGGCATGGCGGCCGTCACTGCCTTCTGCATGATGATGAAGTTGGGCGACCATGTGGTGGCCGGAGACAATCTATACGGCGGCTCGGTGCGCTTCTTTAACCAGGTGATGGCCGACTTCGGCATTACATTCACGTATGTCGATACGCGCGATCCGGCCGAGGTGGCGAAGGCCATACGCCCCGAGACGCGTTACGTGTTTCTGGAGACGCCGACGAATCCCCTGATGTCCTTGACCGACATTGCCGCCGTCAGCCAGGTGGCGCACGCCAAGGGCGTGGAAGTGATCGTGGACAACACCTTCATGTCGCCGTTCTTCCAAAGGCCTCTGGAGCTGGGCGCGGACATGGTGTTGCACTCGACCACAAAGTATTTGAACGGCCACAGCGACGGCCTGGGCGGCGTGATTGTGTGCTCCACCCAGCAGCAGGCCGACAAGCTGGCGTTTTTGCAGAAGGCCTCGGGCGGCATCATGTCTCCCTTTGAATGCTTCCTGATTCTGCGCGGCGTTAAAACGCTGGCCGTGCGCATGAAGCAGCACGACGTCAACGGCCGCCGCGTGGCGGAATACCTGAGCAAGCATCCGAAGGTGGCCAAGGTCTTGTATCCGGGCCTCGCGTCGCATCCGCAGCACGAGCTGGCGCTGCGGCAGATGAAGGGCTTTGGAGGGATGATTACCTTCGATACTGGCTCGCTGAAGAACGCCGAGAAGGTATTGAAGGCGGTGAAGGTCTGCACCTTGGCCGAATCTTTGGGCGGCGTGGAGACCCTGATTTCGCATCCGGCGTCGATGACGCACGCGGCGGTGGGCGCCGAGGGCCGCGCAAAAATCGGACTGACCGACGGAATGGTGCGCATCTCGGTGGGCATTGAAGAGGTGGAAGACATTCTCGCCGACCTCGATCAGGCGCTCGCGGTTCTATAAACAACGAAGAGAGCAAGGGACAAAAGGGACTCAATGGCCAACGTGGATTGGAACGCCGCAGCTTACGACAAAATTGCCGACCCGATGTTTGCGTGGGGCAGCGAGAACCTGGTCAAGCTCAACCTGCGCGGCAACGAGCGCGTGCTCGACGCCGGCTGCGGCAGCGGGAGGCTGACCGAGGTGCTGCTGCAAAAGCTCCCTGAGGGCACGGTGGTGGCGCTGGACGCCTCGCCGAAGATGCTGGAGCAGGCGCGGGCGAAGCTGGCGTCGCACGGCGCGCGTGTGGAGTTCATCGCAGCGAGCCTGGAGGAGTTCACGCTAGCCACACCGGTGGACGGCGTCTTCAGCAACGCGGTGTTCCATTGGGTTCCGGATCACGACAAGATGTTTCGCGCGCTGCACCGCGCTCTGAAGCCAGAAGGCTGGCTGGTGGCGGAGTTCGGCGGCATGGGTAATCTTGCGCGTGCCCTAAGGCGGGCGCAGAATTTAGCGGAGAGCGCGGCGTTCCGCGGGCAGTTCGCGGAGTTTGAAGCCGGTCCGCACTTTGAGAACGCCGCGGACACGCGGCGGCGCTTGGAGACCGCGGGATTCCGCGTGCAGGAGTGCGCGCTGCTGAATCGTACCGCGCGCTTCTCCACGGGCGAGCGCTTTGCATCGTTCATGGAGAACGTGGTGCTGCGTCAGCCCATTGCGCAACTGAATGCGGAGCAGCGCCGCGCGTACCTGGGCGAGCTGGCGCGGCAGACGTTGGCCGCGGAGGGCGAGTACATGCTGGATTACGTGCGGGTGCAGGTGCGGGCCACCGCCTAAGGAATCTCTGAATAAGTCAGTTCCGCAAGCTATTCTACGGGAGTTATACCGGTCACCGATAGATTTTGATGGGAAGGTGTTTTGTCAGGGCACGGATTTATCCGTGCCGTACAAGCCGCATAAACACAGGGGCTTCAGCCCCGGAGGAAAACTGTTTTATTTTTGCCGGCCCCTCCCCCAGCGGCTAAAGCCGCGAGAGATTGTTGCCGGTTTAGCGGCACGGATAAATCCGTGCCCTGACAGATTCCGGCTTGATCAGAGTCTCCCTAACAGCGATGCGCGAACTTCCTCGTCTTTCCCCCCCTGATCGCCCAATTGCGGGCGCTCAGGGGGGGGCAACTCCAATTTACTTATTGAGCGCCTACTTCTTCACCGAAGCGGCAATCCAATTTAAATACGCATCAAGACCGGATTCGATATCGAAGGCGATCAGCTCCGGGATGTCGTAGGAGTGCAACTCGCGCAAGGCCGCGGCGATGGCCGGAGCGCATTCGGCGGTGGACTTGATGAGCAGCAGAATCTCCTCGCTGCGCTCCACCTCTCCCTGCCAGCGATAGATGGAGGCCACGGGGCCGACGAGGTTGACGCAGGCGGCCAGCCGTCGCCCGACCAGTTCGGTGGCAATGGACTCGGCTTCTTCGCGCGAGGGCGCGGTGGAGAGAAAGAGCTGCTTGCCGGTCATAAGGCTCCTTTGCGCGAGCGCGCGCGTGGCGCACGCGTCGCAAGTACGCTACGCGCGGCCGCCGCGCGAGGCAAGTGCGAATGTTCCTGCTTCCTGCGGGGCACGCGGTGACGTTAGAATATGGGTGCATGTCTCCGGCAGCTTGCCGTATGCCGGGCCCGCCCGCGGCGGGCAATTTACGCAGTGTTCGGAGCGCAATCATGGCAACCCCCATCAAGTTTGGCACCTCGGGCTGGCGCGCAATCGTCGCCGACGAGTTTACGGTCTTCAACGTCCGCCGGGCGGTCACCGGCATTGCCCGCTACGTCGTTTCCACCGGGAAACAATCGCCGAGCGTCGTCGTCGGACGCGATCCGCGCTATATGGGCGAGACGTTTGTGGACATTGCCGCCACAATATTGGAGAGCTACGGCATTACGCCGCTAGTGGTCACCGAGCCTGCGCCGACACCGGCGATTGCCTATGAGGTGATCCGCCGCAAGGCCGATGGGGCCATCAACTTCACGGCCTCGCACAATCCGGCGGAGTATAACGGCATTAAGTTCTCCACGCCGGACGGTGCTCCGGCGCTGCCCGAGGTGACCAAGAAGATTGAAGCCGCGGTGCTGGCGGCGGATGCCGATGGCGGCGCGCCGCCCGTCGGTGTCGAGAAGGCCACGCGCATCGCCATCGACGTGAAGCCCGCGTATTTACAGCGTCTGGCGGAGATCGTCGATTTCAAGGCGATCCGCGAGAGCAAGATCAAGGTCGCCTTCGATCCCATGTGGGGAGCCTCGCGTGGCTACAGCAACGTTCTGCTGGCCGAGCAGGGAATTCCTTGCGCCGTGGTGCATGACACGCGTGACGTGCTTTTCGGCGGCCACGCTCCGGAGCCGGATGGCGAACTGCTGAACGACCTGCGCGCCAAGATGAAGGAGACCGGCGCACGGCTGGGTATTGCCTGCGACGGCGACGCCGACCGCTTTGGCATTGTCGATGAGGACGGCACCTACATCTCGCCGAATTACGTCATCGCGCTGCTGTTCGACTACCTGGTGGAGACCCGAGGCTGGCGCAACGGCGTGGCCAAGAGCGTGGCCACCACAAATTTGATCAACGCCGTGGCGGCGCATCACAAGATCGAGTTGTTCGAGACGCCGGTGGGCTTCAAGTACATTGGCGAGCTCATCAAAGCGGACAAGATTGCCATTGGCGGCGAAGAGAGCGCGGGATTGACCGTGCGCTACCATGTTCCGGAAAAGGACGGCGTGCTGGCCGGGCTGCTTTTGTGTGAGATGGTGGCGCGCCGCGGCAAGAGCCTGGGCGAACAACTTCAGGAATTGTTTGTCAAAGTTGGTTCCTTCTATCCCGAGCGGCAGAACTTCCGCTTGACGGATGCAGCGAAAACAAAGTTCACTACAAAGTTAGGGAGTAATCCGGCGGAATTTGCCGGCCGCAAGGTTACGGAGATCGTGCGCACCGACGGATTGAAGCTGATCCTCGACGACGGCTCCTGGGTGTGCTATCGCGTCAGCGGTACGGAGCCGGTGGTACGCGCCTATAGCGAGGCTCGCAGCACCGAGGGATTGGCCAGGCTGAGCGCTGCGGCAAAGTCCTGGGTTACGGCATAGAAGCAACGGAATAGAAGCAACGGAGCAAGCGGGAAGAGATGGGTTCGGAGCGAACGTTGAACTGGTTGCGGCAGAGCGGGAGGAAGCTGTTCGAGTGGCGGCGTCTGGTGGCCAGCGCGATGCTGGGCGGACTGGCGGCGCTGCTGTTTGCTCACGCCATGCTCGGGCCGAATGGCTGGATCGCCTATCGCCATAAACAGATCGAGTTACAGCGCTTGCAGGAACAGACGCGGCAGATGGAAGAAGAGAACAAGCGCATGGACCAGGAGATCAGGGAACTGCAAACGAATCCCAAGGCGATTGAGAAAGTTGCTCGCGAGGATCTGCGCATGGCCAAACCGGGCGAGTATATTGTGCTGATGCCGGACAAGAAGGGAACCCCGGCAGCGCAGCCTACGGTGGACGCCAAGAAGTAGGCTTCAAGGAAAACCTTTCAAGCAATAGCAGAAGGCCGCCTGGTTTCGGCGTCCTTCTGCTATTTGCCATGGAATCATGAATTTATACAGTTTGCTGGGAACGGCGAATGTTTTTGTGCGAGCGTACTGGATCGAACTCTAGTAAAGTTAGCTCGGTTTATGTTCCATGCATAACTTGCCTAAGGTCACTATATATGGATCCAGTTCAAAATCCATTTTCACCCGGTGCAGGGAGTCGTCCCCCTGAGCTTGCCGGACGTATGGAGATACGGGAGACGGTTGCCATTTGTTTGGCTCGGTTGCGTATTGGCAAAGCGGCAAAGAGTGTGATTATGGTAGGCCTTCGAGGTGTGGGCAAGACCGTACTACTCGATCAAATGCGGAAAGATGCCGAAGCGATCGGCGCACATACAGTCCGGATCGAATCGCCGGAAAATCGCTCATTGCCGGCACTGCTTGCCCCCCAGTTACGCCTAGCGTTGTTGCGTCTGAGCAAAATTGACGCAGCCAAGGAATATGCAGTGAAGGGGTTGCGGGCCCTCGCCGGATTTGCTGGCAAGCTCAGGCTCAAGTATGCCGACATCGAGGTTGGGATAGACTACGATCCCGAACCAGGGCTGGCTGACAGCGGTGATCTCGAGTCCGACCTCTCGGCTTTGCTGGAGGAGGTTGGCGTGGCGGCAAAGGGGGCCAAGACAGTCCTGGCCGTATTCATCGACGAATTGCAGTATGTCGAGAAGGAGCAACTCGCTGCTTTAATTTCCGCTCTCCACCGGTGTACCCAAGACGGACTTCCCGTCACCGTTGTTGCTGCGGGGCTTCCTCAACTGCGAGGCAAGCTGGGAGAAGCAAAATCCTACGCCGAACGTTTATTCGAGTTTCCCGTGATCGGTGCTTTAGGTGTACCAGATGCGAAAGCTGCGATTGAAAAGCCCGTCGAAAAGGAGGGCGCGACAATCGTCGATCTTGCAGTGAGCCGCATCGTAAATGAGACGCAAGGGTACCCCTATTTCCTGCAGGAATGGGGCAAGCATACCTGGGATACAGCTCTCGGAAACCGGATCACCCCGGAGGATGTCGAACGGGCCTCCACCGTGGCCATCGCAAGTCTGGATGAGAGTTTCTTCCGCGTTAGGTTTGACCGGCTAACCCCCGGTGAAAAGATATATCTTCGGGCGATGGCTGAGCTAGGGGCCGGACCTCATCGATCAGGTCAAATTGCAGAGCAACTTGGACGGACTGTCCAGTCTCTAGGGCCGATGCGGAGCGCCCTCATCACAAAGGGCATGATATGGAGTCCAACCCATGGTGATACAGCCTTTACGGTTCCACTGTTTGATAAGTTTATGAAACGAATCATGCCTAGCGATGACTGGAAGAAATCAATCATCTAGCTACGTAAAGTTAAAGTAGCGCTTCATCTTCAGGATGGGCTTCTCGTAATACTTGAACATGAGCGCCGAAGCCCCGATGGCGGCCGCGATGCGGATGATGACAATCGCTAGGTTGCCCGGAATACCATGGCCGTCGAGAGGCTTATCGACATAACCACCGAGAATTGAAAACACAAGTATATGAATTACATACAGGCCATAGCTAATCTTTCCGATGAAGAGTAGCCAGGGCCGGGTAAGCACTCGCACCCAGAGCGTGGGCCGGGGCGCGGCCTGTCCTAAAAGGGCCGAGAGCAGCATTCCGCCGAAGCCGAAGGCGAGCAGGGTATCGGTGTAGGGCGAGCCGACGCGCAGCATCAGCAGGACGCCGCAGAGGCCGATGAAGAGACAGGCGCGGGCGATCCAGCGCCATGCTGTTTGCGAGAGCGGATAGACGCGCAGGGCAATGGCGATGAGGGCGCCTATGGCGAGGCCGTCCAGGTGGGTAAGGGTATGCACCGGGGGGAGTTTGTCTCCGTAGAAGCGGCGCACCAGCGGCGAGATCGAGAGCATGACGATGGCCGCCAGGGGCAGCCAGCGGCGGGGCAGTTTGCGGGCGATGGGCGTCCAGAAGAGGTAAAACTGCTGTTCGATGGCCAGGCTCCAGGTGGGGCCAATGGCACCGGGGAGCTGGAACCACGAGAGGTTCTGCACGAAGAAAATCAGCAGCAGCCACGGGGCGGTGGCCAGGATGTGGAACATCCACTTGTAGCCGCTGAAGACGAACGGGAAAAAGCAGTAGTGCAGGAAGAGCAATAGGTAATAGACCGGCCAGATGCGCAGGAAGCGGCGGGCGTAGAAGTTGGCGTAAAAGCCACGGGTGGCGCCGTCGTCCAGGATGATGCCGGTGATGAGGAATCCGGAGAGGACGAAGAAGAGGCTGACGCCGGCCCATCCCCAGACAATGAACCTTTCGACGAAGGTTCCCGCCAAACGTGGCTGGCAATGGTAGAGCACGACGGCCAGGATGGCCAGCCCGCGCAGTCCGTCGAAGGCGGGGATGAAGTCGGGCAGCCAGGCCGGGCGCGCCCCGGCGTGGGGATGCGAAGGCGAAGGCGCGCCGGAGGCGGCGGAAACGGCCGAGCTCACTACTTGGAGATTCCTTCCATGGGCGAGCTGGCGGAGGCGTAGAGCTTGCGCGTCATGCGTCCGGCCAGGTATCCCTGGCGTCCAGCGAGGACGGCGTGCTTCATGGCCGAGGCCATCAGGACGGGGTTCTGCGCGCCGGCGATACCGGTGTTCATCAGCACGGCGTCAAAGCCCAGTTCGAGGGCCAGGGCGGCGTCGGAGGGCACGCCCACGCCGGCGTCCACGATGAGCGGAACCGAAGTGATCATCTCGCGCAGGATGCGCAGGTTGGCCACGTTCTGGATGCCGAGGCCGCTGCCGATGGGCGCGCCCAGGGGCATGACGACCGCGGCTCCGGCGTCGAGCAGGCGCTGGGCGGCCACGGGATCGTCCGAGGTGTAAGGCATGACGGTGAAGCCTTCCTTTACCAGGATGCGGGTGGCTTCAATGGTGGCCGCCACGTCGGGATAGAGCGTCTTCTGGTCGCCGATGACCTCGATCTTGACCCAATCGCTCATGCCGACTTCGCGGGCCAGGCGCGCCACGCGGATAGCTTCCTCGGCCGTGTAGCAGCCAGCGGTGTTGGGCAGCAGAAAATACTTTTTGGGGTCGATGAAGTCGAGCAAGGATTCCTTGCTGCGGTCCAGGTTGACGCGGCGGAGGGCGACGGTGACCATCTCGGCGCCGCTGGCTTCCAGGGCGGCGGCGGTCTGCGGCCCATCCTTGTACTTTCCGGTTCCAACAATCAAGCGCGATTGAAAGGTCTTGCCTGCAATAACGAGCGGATCCATGTGCCTATTGTAAAACGGCCTGTCCGGTGTGGACAGGCCGTGATGGAGGAAAGCTTGCAAAACAGTTCAGCGCGTTGCGGTGTGCTCGTGTTCGGCGTCGGATTCGGCGTAGAGACGTTCGATCTGCTCCTTGTAGCGCTGCTCCACGTTGCGGCGGCGCAGCTTCATGGTGGGCGTCAGGGTGCCGTTCTCCACACTGAGTTCTTCGGCCAGCAGCAGCACCTTTTTGAGGCGCTCAAAGCGCGCCAGTCCTTCGTTGACCTGATCCACGATGATTTCGTAAAGGGCCTGCACCTTGGGGTTGGCGACAAGCTCCACGCGCGAGTTGTAGAGGATTCCCTGATCGCGAGCCCAGTCCTCCAGGAGGGTGAAGGCCGGAATGATGACCACCGAGGGGAAACGGCGGCGGTCGCCGAGGATGGCGGCTTCGGCCACCAGAGGATTGGACTTCAAGGTGTTCTCGATAGGCTGCGGAGCGATGAACTTGCCGCCCGAGGTCTTGATGAGATCCTTTTTGCGGTCGGTAATGGCGAGGAATCCGTCCTCGTCGATGCGGCCGATGTCGCCGGTCTTGAACCAGTCGTCCTCGAAGGCCGCGGCGGTTTCGTCGGGCATGTTCCAGTAGCCTTTGAAGACGCTGGGGCCGCGGACAAGCAGCTCGCCGTCGCCGGCGATGTGCGCCTCAATGTTGTGCAGGGGACGCCCCACGGTGCCCAGGCGGCGCGCCTTGGGAGTGTTGACGGCGATGACCGGAGAGGTTTCGGTGAGGCCGTAGCCTTCATGGATGAAGAGGCCAATGTAGCAGTACCACTCGGCCAGCTCGCGGCCCAGCGGCGCGCCTCCGGAGATGAAGATGCGCACGCGTCCGCCCATGGCCTGCGCCACCTTGGTAAAGAAGAGCTTGTTGGCCAGCTTCCACACCAGTTGCCGCGGACGCTTGCCGTCTTCGATCAGCTTGCGGTGCGCCCAGCCCACGGACATGGCCCATCGGTAGATTTGCTTCTTGATCCCCTTGGCTACGCCGCGCTGTACCTGGTTGTAGATCTTCTCGTACACGCGCGGCACGGCGACGAAGATTGTCGGCCGCAGCTCCTTCATCATGCGTGGCATGTCTTCCAGGTAGGGGCAGTAGGCGATGGTGACGCCGCGGAATAACTCGGCGTAGTCCACGTGGCGGGCGGTGATGTGCGAGAGCGGCAGGAAGCTGATGGCCAGATCCTGCCCCTGCATGAAGTCGAACTCCTCCAGAGAGACGCCGATGTTCGAGGCGATATTGCCGTGGGTGAGCATGGCTCCCTTGGGCACGCCGGTGGTGCCGCTGGTGTAGATGAGGGTGGCCAGGTCGCCGGGGCGCACCGCACGGGCGATGGCGTCCAGCTCGGCGGAGGGCTCGGTGGGGCCTTCGGCCATGAAGGCCGCCATGGAGGCCACATCGGAGCCTTCGGCGGGGGTGTCCATGAGAATGACCGACTCGACCATCGTCTCCTGTTGAATGGAGCGCAGCTTGAGCAACTGAGCGGCGGTGGAGACAAAAACGGTTTTAGTGCCGGAGTGGTGGAGGAGATAGGTGATCTGCTCCGCCGTGAGGGTGGCGTAGATGGGCACGGTAGCGGCGCCGCTGACCAGGATGGCCATGTCGGCGATGATCCACTCGACGCGGTTTTCCGCGAGGATGGCCACACGGTCGCCGTGGGTAATGCCGCGCCGAAGCAATTCGGCGGCCACGCCCATGACACGGCGGTAAAGGTCGTGCGAGCTGATGGTGTGCCATTGTCCGCCGGATTCAAACATCACTACGGCGGGCTGATTGCGCTCCACAATGGCATAAAAGATATCGACCAGGGTCTGCGGCTTCGGTTTGGCGTCCATGCTCAGTCCTTCGACAACGCAATTGACTAAGATGCCGGACGAAATTACTTTTGGAACCCCAATAAGATGATGTCCGCTACCGATTCCGCTACGTCTCCCAACTGATAATGTGAATCGTCGAGCACCCAGGAGGTAACCATTTCGTCCAGGGCGCCGAAAAAGCAATTGGCGGCAATTTTGTCGCGCAGGTCGGGGCGGAAAATGCCCTGTTCCTTGCCTTCGCGGATGGCTGCCAGCACCAGGCCAAAGTATTCCACCATATGATCGCTGGAAAAGGGCGCCAGGAAGCGGGCGCTCTGCCGAAGTTCCATCTGGAATACGACGGCCAGGTCGCGGTTTTCGGCCAGGGCCTCCAGATGCAGATGTGCGAGGCGGCGCAGCTTGTGGGCTGGCGAAGGCATTGCGCCCAGCTCGGTGCGAGCCCGGCTCATGAAGGCGTCAAAGGCCGTGTTGATGGCCGTCATGAGCAGCTCTTCCTTGTTGCGGAAGTAAAGATAAATGGTGCCGTCGGCTACCTCGGCCCGCTCGGCTACATCGCTGACGCGCGCGGCATGAAAGCCCCGCTCGGCGAAGACGGAAACCGCCGCATCCAGGATGCGTTGATATTTATCGCCAGACACTCGTGCTTGACTCCGTTTCTGACTTGCGCCGCCCCCGTCCCATCCCCACCCAAGTGGTTTAGAAAGCAACGGAAAACAGCAACGGACAAGATAACTGAAAACGCATTCATTTTATAGTCCGGAATGAAAAAAGTTCTTCCGCGGCGGGGAGTTAGGCCGGAGGTCAAGTCTGAGGGAGCTTTGCCGATGAGCTACGCAGGAGCCATCCGTTTATGCCGGAAGTTGTGTCCGACCTATTCCGAAGTTTTGCCTCCGCCCTGCCGCTGGCCGCCTGCCTGGTGGATGCCCAGGCTCATGTGGTGTTTTGGAACGCGGCGGCCGAGGCGCTGACCGGCTACCAGAGCCATGATGTGCTGGGCCGGGAGTACCGCTCCGACCTGTTGATACACCTGCGGGAGGGCCACGGCGGCACCGAGACTGTGTGTCCCGTGCGTGAGGTGCTGCGCAACGGAGGCTCGGTGATGGCCGAACTGTTCCTGCGCCATAAAGACGGCCACCGGATGCCGGTGCAGGCTTACGCCTTTGCCCTGCGCGGTCCAGAGGGTGAGGTGCTGGGCGCGGGGCAGGTGTTTACCGAGGCCGCGCAGTCGGCAGCCGAGGCGCCCAAGCTCGCCCACACCGACCGTGAGTTTGAGTGGGCCACGGGACTGCCGGCCTTTGAGGCGACGCGCGCGCACCTGCGCGCCATCGACAGCGACTCGGCGCTGATTCTGATCGAGATGTCGCAACAGCAGTACATTTTGCAGCACGGAGGAGCGTTGCTGCTGCATCAGGCCATCCGGGTGCTGGCGCGCACGGTGAACGGACTGCTGCCGCCGCATCACTTCCTGGGTTGCTGGAGCGATGGGCGGCTGCTGGCGGTGGTTCCGGGCTGCTCTTCGGCGGCGCTGGACGAACTAAAGGAACGGCTGGCCGCCGTGGGCTCCGGCTGTGCGGTGAAGTGGTGGGGAGACCGCATTGCCATCGGTATCCGTGCGGCGGCTCATCTTTTACAGCCGCCGCTGACCGCAATTGAGTTACTACCGGCGTTGGAACGGGAACTCGCCGCTGCGAGCAGGGAAGAGTAAGCATGTTCATCATCATCGGATTCGTTGTTGTCATCGGCGCTATTCTGGGCGGATACCTGATGGAGCACGGCAACCTGAAGGTGTTGGTGCAGCCGGCCGAGTTGATTATCATCGGCGGCTCGGCATTGGGCACGCTGCTGGTTGCCAATCCTCTGCACGTCACCAAGAAAATCTTTGCCGGAATCATTGCCGCCCTGAAGGGATCGCACTTCAACAAGGCCTTCTACCTGGATACGTTGAAGATGTTCTACGAGATCCTGAACAAGGCACGCAAGGACGGACTGCTGGCGATTGAGTCGGACATCGAAGAGCCGGACAAGAGCCAGATCTTCAACAAGTATCCGAAATTTGTGAAGAACCACCACATGCGCGATTTTGTGTGCGACACGCTGCGCATGGCGGTGACCGGCGGCATTGAGCCGTTCGACCTCGACCAGATGATGGACCTGGACATGGAAGTGTCGCACAACGACGAGAACACGCCGATCGCCGCGCTTTCGACGGTGGCGGACTCCCTGCCGGGGCTGGGCATTGTGGCCGCCGTGCTGGGCGTGTGCATCACCATGGGCGCCATCGGCGGACCGCCGGAAGAGATCGGCCACAAAGTGGCGTCCGCCCTGGTGGGAACCTTCCTGGGCATCCTGCTGTGCTACGGCTTCATCGGTCCGCTGGCGAGCAACATGGCGAAGCTGGCCGAGGAAGAGCACGCGTATGTGTACGTGCTGCGCGTGGTACTGATCTCGTTCATCAAGGGCGCGGCGCCGATACAGGCGCTGGAGTTCGGCAGGCGCGCCATTCCCGGACATCTGCGCCCCGGCTTTAACGAGATGGAGAAGCACTGCAAGGGCGGCGGCGCTCCGGCCGGGGGTGCATAGTGGCCAACAACGCACCGATCATCATTAAAAAGAAGGGCGGACACGGTGGTCACCACGGCGGTGCGTGGAAGGTGGCCTACGCCGACTTTGTGACGGCCATGATGGCCCTGTTCATTGTGCTGTGGCTGCTGAGCAGTAGCAAGGACGTGAAAGAGGCCGTGGGCGGATATTTCAAGGATCCGGATGGCTCGTCCAAAATGGCCGGCAGCTCGCAGTCGGGCTCGGGACAGAACATCACGCTGAACAAGGACAATATGAAGGAGATCAAGGACGCGCTGGAGAAACAGGTAAAAGCGCTACCGGACTTCGAGAAGCTGAAGAAGCACATCGACATGACGATTACCTCGGAGGGCTTGCGCATTGAACTGAGCGAGGGCGAGGGCGCAACGTTCTTCGAGAGCGGCTCAGCGGTGCCCAGTGGCAGCGGCAAGGAACTGCTGGTGGCGCTGGCCAAGGAGCTGGGAGACCTGCCGAACAACATCTCGATTGAGGGACACACCGACAGCACGCCATACTCCGGTAAGCAGAACGGCTACAGCAACTGGGAGCTGTCGGTGGACCGCGGCAACGCGGCGCGACGCATTATGGCCGCCAACGGAATCCGCGGCGATCAGGTGTCTCAGGTGCGAGGCTTTGCCGACCAGAGGCCGCGTCCCGGAGCCAAGCCGGACGATCCGGCAAACCGGCGCATCTCGGTGATTGTGCTTTACACAAGTAAGGCAGCGGATGCCGAATCTTCGGACAAGGACGTTTTGAAGAGCAAGGACGAAGCTCCCAACAAGCAGGAGAAGAGCGAAGGCGGCAAAGAAGGCGAAGGTGCCAAGGGCGGCGAAGGGCACGGCGAGGCTAAGCCCAGCGGAGGAGAAGCCAAGCACTGAAGCATGGTTCCGAGAAAGAGAAAGGCCCCGGTTTTGACGGGGCCTTAGCTTTTGCAACCAGCGTAACTTGTGTAACCTGTGCAACCTTGAAACCTTACTTTCCCGCCAGAATCGTTGGTGCTCCCTGCGTGTAGTGCAGGATGGCGTTGGGCCACACGCCGAGCCACAAGGTGGCAATGAGGCTGATGGCGATGGCCAGTCCAACGCCGAGGCGCACGGGCGGCACGGGCGCCGTAGTGCGCGGCTCGTTCATGTACATCTTCACGATCACCCGCAGGTAGTAATACGATCCCATGCCGCTGTTCACCAAGCCGATCAGGGTAAGCCAGATGAGGTGTGTGCGCAGCGCGGCGCTGAAGACGTAGAACTTGGCGAAGAAGCCGCCGGTGATGGGAATGCCGATCAGCGACAGCAGGAAGAAAGTGAGGGCCGCGGCCAGGGCGGGCGAGCGGCGTCCCAGTCCGGCGTAGTCGTCGATGCTGGAGAAGCGCTCGTGCGAGCCGGCCATGTGCGAGATGACGGCGAAGGCGCCGACGTTCATGGCCGCGTAGGCCGCCGAGTAGAACATGGCCGCCGAGATTCCCAGCTCGCGATTGCTGGCCGAGGCGAAGGCGACCATCAGGTATCCCGCGTGCGCAATGGACGAGTAGGCCAACATGCGCTTGATGTTCGATTGCAGGATGGCGCCCAGGTTGCCGACCGACATGGAGAGCACGGCCGCCACCCAGATGACCCAGAACCAGTTGGGCGAGGCGGTATCGATGACCAAG
Organism: Acidobacteriota bacterium; assembly: GCA_031296105.1. GTDB lineage: Bacteria > Acidobacteriota > Terriglobia > Terriglobales > Acidobacteriaceae > TOLSYN. The sequence continues at coordinate 73,281 of JARLGJ010000046.1, forward strand.
CGGATGAGCACGGCAAACGCCGCCGCCTTGGGCGCGGTGCTCATGAAGGCCACCACCGGCGAGGGCGCGCCCTCGTAAACGTCCGGTGTCCAGATGTGGAAGGGCGCGCAGGCCACCTTGAAGCCGAGTCCGGTGAAGATCAAGGCCACGGCGATGTAGGCCAGCGGCTCGATGTGGGCGCTGGTGTTCAGCACCTCGGCAATGCGGAAGACGTTGGTCGATCCGGTGGCGCCGAAGAGCAGGGCCACGCCGTAGAGGAAGAACGCGGTGGCGAACGAGCCCAGCAGGAAGTACTTCATCGCGCTCTCGGTGCTCTCCGCCGAGTGGCGGCGGAAGCCGGCGAGAATGTAGCTGGCGATGGAAGAGATTTCCAGGGCGATGAAGATCAGCACCAGCTCCACGGCCGAGGACATGAGGCACATGCCCACCGCGCCGAGCAGGATGAGCGCGTAATATTCACCCTTGTCGATCTTGTGCGCGGGCAGGTAGTCGAGCGACATCAGGGTGGTGGACAGCGCCACGAGGATGACCACGCAGTGGAAGAAGACGCTGAAGTGGTCCACCCGCAGCATGTTGTAAAAGCCGAAGCCGGCATAGGCGGGCTGCGCCTGGAAGACGGTGGCCCCCAGAGCCAGCAGGCATCCGAGGGCGGCGAAGACGCCCAGTCCCTTGCGGCTGGTGTGCGGACCCAGAAGCGGTTCGGCAAACATGACGGCCATGCCCCAGACGGCGAGGACGATCTCGGGCAGAATGCGAACGTAATCGGTGGAAGATGGCGGCATGTCTATTTGTGCACCATGTCCTTCATGACCTGAACCATTGCGACTTGCGGTCCGTGCGCCTTCAGAATCATGCCGGCCGAAGCATCGATCGGTTTCATCCAGAAGGCGGGGAAGACGCCCATCAAAAGCGCCAGCACCACCATGGGCACCAGCACGCTGCGCTCGCGCATGTCGGCGTCACGGAGCGTGGCGTTCACCGGAACGGTGATCGTTCCGTAGAAGGTGCGCTGGTAGAGCCAGAGCATGTAGAACGCGCTCCAGATGACGCCCGTGGCGGCCAGAATGCCCCACAACGCGTGAGCCTGGAAGGCGCCGCTGAGCACCAGGAATTCGCCGACAAAGCCATTCATCAGCGGCAGCCCGATGGACGAAAGCGTAATCAGCAGGAAGAGCGTGGCATACACCGGCATGGGCGTGGCCAGTCCGCCGTACTGCTTGATCTCGTAGGTATGGCGGCGGTCGTACAACATGCCCAGCAGCAGGAAGAGCGCGCCGGTGGAGATGCCGTGATTCAGCATCTGATAAACCGCGCCGTCCAGCCCCGCCTGGGTAAAGCTGAAGGTGCCCAGCACCACAAAGCCCAGGTGGCTGACGGAGGAGTAGGCCACCAGCTTCTTCATGTTGGGCTGCACCAGGGCCACCAGCGCGCCGTAGATGATGCCGATCAGCGCCAGGGTGACGATCCAGGGTGCGTTGCGGCGGGCTTCTTCCGGGAACAGTCCGAGGTTGAAGCGCACCAGTCCGTAGGTGCCCATCTTCAACATCACTCCGGCCAGCAGCACGCTGCCCGCCGTGGGAGCCTCGACGTGCGCGTCCGGCAGCCAGGTGTGCAGCGGAAAGAGAGGAACCTTGACGGCGAAGGCCACGAAGAATCCGAGGAAGAGCCACAGCGATGCGCTGCCCGGCAGCACCAAGGCGCCCGAGGCCAGCTTCTGCTGCAACTCCACAAAGTCGAAGGTGCCCGACTGCACGTAGAGCCAGATGATGGCGGCCAGCATGAAGACCGAGGCGATCATGGTGTAGAGGAAGAACTTGACCGCCGCATACACGCGCCGCTCGTGGCCGAAGATGCCGATGATGAGAGCCATCGGGATCAGTGTGGCTTCCCAGAAGAAGTAGAAGAGGAAGAGGTCGAGCGAGATGAAGACGCCGATCATCGCCGTCTCCAGCAGCAGCAGGAGGATGAAGAACTCCTTCACGCGGTCGTGGATCGACTTCCACGAGGCCAGCACGCAGAAGGGAACCAGGAACGTGGTGAGCACCACCAGCCACATCGAGATGCCGTCCACGCCGATGTGGTAGTGGATGTTGGGGCTGGTAATCCAGGGCACGTTCAACTCGTAGGCATATACACCGGAGTTGGTGGGCGCCACCTCGGCGTAGTGCGCCGGCAGGTGCAGAGAGAGCAGCAGGGTGAGCACCGAAACGGCCATGGCGGCCCAGCGCACATCGCGGTCGCGCCGCGCCAGCAGCGCGATGAGCAGCGCGCCCCCGGCGGGGACAAACGCCGTCAGCGAGAGCACCCAGGGATTGAGCACCGTGTGGTCAAGCAGTGTTTCTATCATCGCGTTCCCATCCAAACCATGTAAGCCACCACCAGTGCGGCGCCGGCGGCAATCCATCCGGCGTAGCTGCGAATCAGTCCGGATTGCTGCTGCCGCACCACGCCGGAGACATCGCGCGCCGTAACGGCGAGGTCATTCACCGAGCCGTCGATGATCTTCTGATCCACCGACTGCCACAGCACATGTGTCGAGATCCACAAGAGCGGCGAGATGAGCACCGCCTTGTAAAGCTCGTCAATCCAGTATTTGTTGTAAACCAGCGTGTACAGGCCTCCCAGCGCGGCGGCGATCCTGGCCGGCAGTTCGGGGCGCTTGATGTACAGGAACCAGGCGAGGCCAAGTCCGGCGAGGGCGACGATCACCGAGGTGGCCATCAGCGCCAGTTCGGTGGACTTCTCCGCGGCGGGCTCTTCCGTCATGGGAGCGGCCGCGGCTTCCACCTCCAGCGCGCTGCGATGCGCCTCGACCTTTTGGATCACCGGGTCGAGGAAGTGCTCGAAGCGATGGCCTGCGCCAACGAAGCCGCCGAAGATGGAGAGCGCGGCGAGCACCACCAGCGGGCCGAGCATCATCCACGGCGACTCGTGCGGCGTGTGGCCGTGTCCGCCGTGGGCATCGTGTCCCGCGTGCGCCACTGCGGCCTCTCCGCGATACTCGCCGAAGAAGGTCATAAACAGCAGGCGGAACATGTAGAAGCTGGTCATGAAGGCCGTAATTACACCAACGGCCCAGAAAATTTTGCTGCCGTAGGGACTGCTCCAGGCCTGCCACAGGATTTCATCCTTGGACCAGAAGCCGGCCAAGGGCGGAATGCCGGCGATGGCCACGGTGGCCGTGGCCATGGTGTAGAACGTCCACGGCATATATTTGCGCAGCCCGCCCATCTTGCGCATGTCCTGCTCGCCGCCGATGCCGTGAATCACCGAGCCCGCGGCGAGGAAGAGCAAGGCCTTGAAGAAGGCGTGGGTCATCAGGTGGAAGACGCCCGCCGAGTACGCGGCCACGCCCGCGGCCATGAACATGTAGCCCAACTGCGAGACGGTGGAGTAGGCCAGCACGCGCTTGATGTCCATTTGCGTCATGCCGATGGTGGCGGCGAAGAAGCTGGTGAGGGTGCCGATGACGGCCACCGCCAGCAGCGCAATGGGCGCGCGGCTGAAGATGGGGTTGGATCGCGCGACCATGTACACACCGGCCGTGACCATGGTGGCGGCGTGGATGAGGGCCGAGACCGGCGTGGGGCCTTCCATAGCGTCCGGCAGCCAGACGAAGAGAGGAATCTGCGCGCTCTTGCCGCAGGCGCCCACCAGCATCAGCAGGCCAATCATGGTGAGGATGCCGGTGGAGTGTTCCAGCGGCAGGGCATTCACCAGTCCGGGATTGAAATACAGCGAGCCGTAGTGCACGCTGCCGAAGGTCTGGATCATCATGAACAGCGCGATGAGGAAGCCGAAGTCGCCCACGCGGTTGGTGATGAACGCCTTCTTGCCCGCGTTGGCCGCCGAATCCTTGAGGAAGTAGAAGCCGATGAGCAGATACGACGCCAGGCCCACGCCCTCCCAGCCAACAAACATCAACAGATAGTTGTTGGCCAGCACCAGAACCAGCATGAAGAACATGAACAGGTTCAGGTAAGAGAAGAAGCGGTAGTAGCCGCCTTCATGATGCATGTAGGCCGCGGCATAGATGTGGATGAGGAAGCCCACGCCGGTGACCACCAGCATCATGATGAGCGAAAGGTGGTCGAGGTAGATGCCGAAGTCCACCGTGAATTTGCCGGCCTGAATCCAGGTGCCGTAGTGCTGCTCAAGCATGGGCGAGCCGCTGTTGACCAGCAGCAGAGCTTGCAGGCAGGCCACCAGAAAGGAGCACCCGGTGGCGATGAGCGCGATGGCGGCCACCAGCTTCTCGCTGAAGCGCTTGCCGAAGAGGCCGTTGATGGCCATGCCCGCCAGGGGCAGGGCCGGTACGAGCCAGGGCTGGAAAAGTGAGTTCGTCATAGTTTCAGCAGATTCACCCGGTCCACGTTAAGCGTTTCGCGCGTGCGATAAACGGCGATGATGATGGCGAGTCCGACGGCGGCTTCCGCGGCGGCCACCACCATCACGAAGAAGACGAAGATGTGCCCGTCCAGTGTTTGCAGGCGCGTGGCAAAGGCGATGAACGAAAGGTTCACACCGTTCAGCATCAGCTCAATGGACATGAACAGGGTGATGACGTTGCGCTTGGTCAGGAACCCGGTGACGCCGCAGGCAAACAAGAACGCGCTGAGCAGGAGATACCAGGAGATGGGTACGGTCATGAGTCGCTCCTGCGGGCGAGAACCACGGCGCCCATGATGGCGATCAGCACCAGAACGCTGGTGACTTCAAAGGCCAGCAGATACTTGGTGAACAGCAACATGCCCACTTGGTCCGCCGGTCCGTAGAGGGCGCCAAGCTTCAGCGGCGTGTCGTTGGGGCGGTGCTTGAGCAGCACACCGATGCCGATGATGCCGCCGATGAACAGGCCCGGAATGCCGAAGTACTTGGCCACGTTGCTGCCCTTGCTGGCTTCCTCGTCCCCGGCGTTCAACAGCATGATGACGAAGATGTACAGCACCATGATGGCGCCGGCGTAGATGATGACCTGCACCACGGCCACGAACTCGGCGCCCAGCAGCAGGTAGATCATGGCCAGCGAGCCCATCACCACAATCAGCGACAGCGCGCTGTTGATGGTCTTGCGCTGCACCAGCAGGTTGATGGCTCCGCCTGCGCAGAACACCGCAAAAACAATGAAGAGAAATTGATGCATCAGCACTCCCTTCCGGTCATCATGCCCGCCACGCCACAAAGAAGGCGGTGACGATGACGTTCGCCAGCGCCAGCGGGAACAGGAACTTCCAACCGAAGGCCATCAACTGGTCGTAACGGAAGCGCGGCAGCGTGCCGCGAATCCAGATATAGAGGAACAGGAAAAAGAAAATCTTGGCCGTGAACCACACCAGCGGCAGGAAGGCTTGCACCGCCAGCGGCAGGAAGGAAATCGTGGGGCCAGTCCAGCCGCCCAGGAACATGACGCTGGCAATGCAGGCCACGGTGACCATGTTGGCGTACTCGGCCATAAAGAACATGGCGAATTTCATCGCCGAATATTCCGTGTGATACCCGGCCACAAGTTCGGTCTCTGCCTCCGGAAGATCGAAGGGGATGCGGTTGGTCTCGGCGAAGGCGGCAATCATGTAGATGAAGAAGGCCACGAACTGTCCGCGGAAGAGGAACCACTGCGGAATTACGCCGAACCAGGTGCTCTGCTGCGCGTGCACAATGCCGCTGAGGCTGAGAGTGCTGGACATGAGCAGCACGCCCACCAGCGAAAGTCCCAGGGAGACTTCGTAGCTTACCATCTGCGCCGAAGCCCGCAGCGAGCCGAGCAGCGAATACTTGCTGTTGGACGACCATCCGGCCAGCGCGATTCCGTACACGCCCAGCGAGGTGATGCCGAGCACGATGAGCAAGCCCACGTTGATGTCGCTGGGCTGCCCTGCGGCGTCCACCACGCCCGTGATCTGCACCGGCGTGCTGATGCCGAACAGGTGAATCACCGGGCCGATGGGCACCAGCGCAATCGACGTCAGCGCCATGATGAGTGCCAGCCCGGGGGCCAGCAGATAAATGTTCTTCTCCACGTAAGGCGGCGTCAGATCCTCTTTGAGCAGGAACTTGATGCCGTCGGCCAAAGGCTGCAACAGGCCGAACGGTCCCACGCGCGAGGGGCCCCAGCGGTTCTGCATGCGGCCCACCACCTTGCGCTCCAGCCATACGGTGTAGGCAACCACGGTGAGCAGAACGCCGAGGGTGATGGCGATCTTGATCAACGCGACAATCAGAAAAGTCAATGCGCTCATCGCAGCAATTTTCCCCAGCCGGAATGCGCCTTGGCGCGTCCGGCAGAACGTACAGCCGCGGGCGGCGTGCGCCCGGAAAAAAAGATCAGTCGGCGCCCACCGGCTCGGCCGCCCGGTGCGTTGCGCCCATTGCCCGCAGGGTCTCCGAATACCCTCCCAGGGTGCCCGAGGCATACAGCCCGTTGCGGGCGGGAACGATCAACTCGGAGTGACTCGCAATGCCCGCCGGGTCGATCTGCACCAGCGTGGTCGGCTGCGCCTCGCCGGCCAGCAGCTTCAAACGCGAAACGGCATAGCCGGGAACGGTCTGCGCAATCTCTTCCAGTGTGATCGTGGGATCGAGCGGCGAGGTCTTTGCCTCCAGTCCGCGCGCCTCGGTGAAGACGGCGTTGCGGTCGGCCTCGCCCGATTGCGGGCCGCGGCTCTGTCCGGCGTCGGCGGAGGTGTAGCCGCGGAAGGGAACCAGCGCGTTGATGTCCGCGCCCATCTTCTCCGCAATGCGCAGAATGATCTCGAAGTCGGGCTTGACGCCGTGCACGTCGCTGGCCTTTTTGAGGCGCTGCAAATCGCCGGCCGTGTTGGTCACCGTGCCTGCTTTCTCGTAGGCAAAGGATGCGGGCAGAAAGACGTCGGCGTGCTGCGCGGTCTCGGTGAGGAACATGTCCTGAACCACGAGGAAGGGTTTGGCAAAGGCGTTCACGTCGGCGTGGCGCGCGGCGGGATTGGCGCCCACCACCCACAGCGCCTCGAACGTGCCCGCGGCTGCGGCGTCCAGCATCTGCGGCAAAGCCAGGCCGGAATTTTCTGCCTTCTGATAGCCGGGCAGCAGGTCGGGGAACAGTCCCATGTCGGCTGCGCCACGCGAGTTTGCGTAGTCGCCCAGGCAGAGGAACTTTGCGCCCTTGGGCGCGAATGTGGCCACCAGTTTGTCAATACCCGCGCCGCGTAGTTCGCTGCCGAAGACGACGAGCAGAGAGCTCTCGCTGGCCAGAGCGGCGGTGAACGGATCGAAGCGCGCGGTATCCACGCCGAGATGCGCCAGCGCCGCGGCATCGCCCGAGAAGGCCGCGGCAAACTCGCCTTCCTTGCCCGAAGTCACCTGCAGGAAGTGCGCCGCCTGCTTCTTCAGCTTGATGGGCGCGGCGTTCACCACGTAAATTTTCTGGCGATGCTGACGCACGGCAGTACGCAACTGCCAGGCCAGGAAGGGATGCTCCTCGCTGGGGTTGCCGCCGATCAGCAGCACTGCGGAGGCTGCGGCCACATCCTTCAGCGATGCCGTCTGCGCCTTGCTGGAGGCGATGGCGCGCGCGAACGAAGGATAATCCGCCGTGCGGTGATGGTCGATGTGGTTCGTCCGCAACACCGTGCGCGCGAACTTTTGCAGCAGGTAATTTTCTTCGTTGGTTGTGTGGTTGCTGCCAATCACGCCGAGGGACGCGCCAGCCTTTTTAAAGCGCGCGGCCACCAGCTCCACGGCCTCGGCCCAGGTGGCGGCCACAAATTTTCCGTCGCGCTTGATGAGCGGGGTGGTCACGCGCTCCTTGCTGGAGGCAAAGTCGAAGGCGAAGCGCCCCTTGCCGCAGAGGAAGTCGTCGTTCAGGCCGCTGCGGTCGCGGTTGTCGCAGCGCACAATCTCCGAGCCGGTGTCGGAGCGGCGCACGCCCACCGTGGTGATGCAGCCGTCGGCGCAGTGCGCGCAGACGGTGCCGGTGTGGGTCATCTCCCAGGGCCGCGTCTTATAGCGATAGGTGCTGCTGGTGAGCGCACCCACCGGGCAAATGTCAATGCACTCGCCGCAGTCTTCGCAGTCCAATTTGCCGCCCTGGTTGGGGGCGATCACCGAACCCTGTCCGCGATTCTGAATGCCCAAAGCCCACACGTCCATGCCTTCGCCGCAGACGCGCACGCAGCGGTAGCAGAGGATGCAGCGCGGCCGGTCGTAGAAGATCACCGGCGACCATTGCTGCTCGTCGCGGTGGCTCTTGATGTCGATAAACTTCGACTCGCCCGCGCCGTACTTATAGGTCATGTCCTGCAACTCGCACTCGCCGCCGGCATCGCAGACGGGGCAGTCCAGCGGATGATTGGCCAGCAGGATTTCCAGTGTGGACTTGCGCGCCTGGACGACCTTTTCCGTCTCGGTCTGCACCACCATGCCTTCGGCCACCGGCGTAGTGCAGGCGGTCTGCATCTTGGGCATCTTCTCGATTTCGACCAGGCACATGCGGCAGGCGCCCTGCAAAGAGAGTCCCGGGTAGTAGCAGAAGGCGGGAATCTCGATGCCGTTCTGCTTGCAGGCCTCGATGAGCAGCGTGCCCTTGGCCGCGGTGATGGTCTTGCCATTCACCGTCAGTGTGACGTTCTGTGTCGCGTCAGCCATGAACCCTTTCCATGCCTTCCTAGTGGCTCAGCACCGGCAGTGCGTGAGGAGCGTCGTGCTGCCCGAAGGGGCAGGGGCGGCCATCCAGATGCGCCTCGAACTCCTCGCGGAACTTCTTCACAAAGCCGAGAATGGGCATGGCCGCCGCATCGCCCAATGGGCAGAAGGTGCGGCCCAGCATGTTCTCGGCCAGGTAGCGTATGTTGTCGATGTCCTTGGCCACGCCGCCTCCCGCGTGGAAGCGCTTCAGGCTCTTCTGCAGCCAGTCGGTTCCTTCGCGGCAGGGAATGCACCAGCCGCAGCTTTCGTGGCGATAGAACTGAATGGTGCGCAAGGCAAATTTGACAATGCAGGTCTGGTCGTCAAGTACGACGATGCCGCCCGAGCCGAGCATGGTGCCGGCCTTCATCGTGGAATCGAAGTCGAGCGCAATGTCGATCTCATCGGCCTTCAGGCAGGGAGTGGAACTTCCGCCGGGAACGACGGCCTTTAACTGGCGTCCGTTGGCCACGCCGCCGCCCACCTCGTAGATGGCCTTGCGCAGGCTGTAGCCCAGCGGCAGTTCGTACACGCCCGGGCGCGCGAGGTGTCCGCTCAGGGAGAACAAACGCGTGCCGCCGTTGCGCTCTACGCCCACCTCGGCGTAGGCCTTGCCGCCCATGAGTAGAACGTGCGGCACGCTGGCCAGGGTCTCGGCGTTGTTGATCACCGTCGGGCCGCCCCACAATCCCACCACGGCGGGGAAGGGCGGACGGATGCGCGGCACGCCGCGCTTGCCTTCCAGGGATTCCATCAGCGCCGACTCTTCGCCAACTTCATAGGCTCCCGCGCCGCCGTGCCAATAGACTTCAAGGTCGTAGCCCGAGCCGAAGATGTTCTTGCCCGCAAAGCCCTTCGCGTAGGCGTCGGCAATGGCCTTCTGCATGATCTCCAACAGATAGCGGTACTCGCCGCGAATGTAGATGTAGGCGGCATGCGAACCCACGGCGATGGCGGCGATCATGGCCCCTTCGATCACCGAGTGCGGATCGTGCTCGAAGATCAGGCGATCCTTGCAGGTGCCCGGCTCGCTCTCGTCGCCATTGCACAGCACGTACTTCGGCTTGGCGCTCTCCTTGGGCACAAAGGACCATTTCAGGCCGGTGGGAAAGCCCGCGCCACCGCGGCCGCGCAGGTTGCTGGCCTTCATTTCGGCAATAATGCCGTCCGGCCCAAGCTCCAAGGCCTTCTGCACGGCCTTGTAGCCGTCCAGTTCCAGGTAGCGGTCGATGTTGGCCGCGCCCTGTCCAAAGCGCCGGCTTACGATCTTGACCTCGTCGGGATGGTTGACCAGTGTCGCCATGCTATTTGTGCGCCGCCTCGCTGCGGTAGTCGTCCAGAATCTTGTCGATCTTTTCCGGAGTCAGGTTCTCGTGGAAGGTGTAGTTCACCTGCATGGCCGGCGCCCAACTGCACGCGCCGATGCATTCCACCTCTTCCACGCTGAACATGCCATCCGGCGTAATGCCCTTGTTCACCTGCACGCCAAGTTTCTCGCGCGCGTGCGCCAGCATCTCTTCTCCGCCGCGCAGCAGGCAGCAGATATTGGTGCACACCTGCACGTTGAAGCGGCCCGCGGGCTTGGTGCGCAGCATGGAGTAGTAGCTGATGACGTTGCGGATATCGAGTTCGGTGATCTCCAGGCGCCGGGAGAGTTCGGCAATCACCTCATCGGTGACGTAGCCGTACTCATCCTGCGAATAGAGAAGGAAGGGAACCAGCAGCGAGCGCCGGGCCGGATAATGCGTGATCATGCCGGCGAATCGCGCTTCGAGTTGATCGGAGAATTTCATGAGCCTCAGGAACCCGAGTTGTCTGGGGCGGCTCGCGGCCGCCGTTATGTTTAGCGGTCCACGTCGCCGAGAATGATGTCGATGCTGCCAATGGCGGCTACCACGTCCGCCAGCAGGTTGCCCTCGCACATGGGGCCGATGGCGTTCAGGTTGGCGAACGAAGGCGCGCGCATGTGCACCCGGTAAGGCTTGGCCGTGCCGTCGCTCACCACGTAGTAGCCCATCTCTCCGCGCGGCGATTCGATTCCCTGATAGACCTCGCCCTCGGGGACGTTAAAGCCCTCGGTGACGATCTTGAAGTGATGGATCAGGGATTCCATCTGCGTCTTCATCTTTTCGCGGTCGGGCAGCACGATCTTCGGCGCGTCGGCCTTGATGGGGCCGTCCGGCAGGTTGGCCATCGCCTGCTTCACCATGCCAAGGGACTGGCGCAGCTCCTCCATGCGAACCATGTAGCGGGCATAAACGTCGCCTTCGGTGGCCAGAGGAACCTTGAACTCAAGATTCTCGTAGCCGCCGTAGGGCATGTCGCGGCGCAGATCCCAGTCGATGCCGCTGGCGCGCGCCGTGGGGCCGGTCAGCATCAACTCCATGGCGTCTTCTTTGGAGATCTTGGCCACACCCTTGGTGCGCACCATCCAGATGGGATTGCTGGTCAGCAGATCCGAGTACTGCTCGATGCGAGCGGGGAAGTAATTCGTAAAGTTTTTGAGGTAGTCGAGGAAGCCCAGCGGCAGATTCATGGAGAGGCCGCCCACCCGGAAGTAGGAGGTCATCATGCGCTGCCCGGCGACCATCTCGTACATCTTGAGAATCTCTTCGCGCTCGCGGAAGCAGTAGAGGAACACCGTCATGGCGCCAATGTCCATGGCGTGCGTGCCCAGCCACACCAGGTGCGAGCTGATGCGGGTCAGCTCGCTCAGCATCAGGCGAATCCACATGGCGCGCGGCGGAACTTCCAGGCCCAGCAGCTTCTCCACGGCCAGCACGTAGGCCAGGTTGTTGGCCATCGGCGCCAGGTAGTCGATGCGGTCGGTCATGGGAATCACCTGCTGGTAGAACTTCGCCTCGCAGGTCTTCTCAATGCCGGTGTGCAGGTAGCCGATGTCGGGACGGATGCGCACCACGGTCTCGCCGTCGATCTCCACCACCAGGCGCAACACGCCGTGCGTGGAAGGATGCTGCGGACCCATGTTGAGCACCATGGTGCGGTCGCCGCCAATGGTCTCCACGACGGGGATAGCGCGGAAATAATCAAGCGTGGCAGGCATCAGCGGTAGCCCTCGACGGGATAATCCTTGCGCAATGGATGGCCTTCCCAGTCGTCCGGAAGAAGGATGCGGCGGAGATCGGGATGGCCGAGGAAGCGAATGCCGAACAGGTCGAAGATCTCGCGCTCGAAGGGCGATGCGCCGGGCCACAGAACGGTGGCCGATTCAATATAAGGATCGTTGCCGCTGACCTTGACCTTCACCCGCAGGCGCTCACGGCGCTCATAGGAGAGCAGGGAATAGACGACCTCGAAGCGCGGCTCCGCGGGCAGCCAATCGACGGCCGTCACGTCGGCCAGGGATTTATAGCTGGTCGCGGCCGAGTCGCGCAGCAGAGTGAGGGCGGGAATGATCTTCAAGGGATCGATCCACAGGGTCAGTTCGCTGCGGTCGAACTTGGCGGCCTGCAAGGCGCCGGGCAGGCCGGCTTCGAGCGCGGCCACGGCGGGGCGGTCCTTTAATTGTTCCAGGTCGGTGATGGCGGGTTCCAGGGGCATGGGCTAGAGCGCCTCGTCGCGCGAAGGTTTGTGCCAGTCGAGGACGCCCTTCTTCCATACGTAGAAGAAGCCGATCAGCACGATCAAAACGTAGGTCATCATCTCCCAGAAGCCAAACATCTTTAGCCTTTTCAACAGGATGGCCCAGGGATAGAGAAATACCGCCTCAACGTCGAACAGGATAAAGAGCATGGCCACCAGGTAGAATTTCACGCTGAAACGCTGGCGCACGTCGCCCACGGGTTCCATGCCGCACTCGTAGGGAGACATCTTGCTTTTGTTGGCCTTGTGCTGCCCGATGAAGTACGAAAGGGTCACAATTCCGGCCGCCAGAAGGCAGGTCACGGTGAAATGGATGAGCAGCGGCAAATACCGAGCAAAATAGTTCTCAGTCATGCGGTTAGACTCTGATTTTCCCCACCACGTTGGAGCAACTGGCAAGTATAGTGACGATTTTTTCCGAGTGTCAAGAAGTGCTTCTCAACAATGCGGAGTGCAATCCCTTCGCACGGTCCCGAATGTGTGTTTGTGGACATCCAAAGTAACTTTCAGACAAAAGTAACATTGCCGTGGAGCGATAAATCGCGGAGAATTCCAAGACGGCATATCAAACCGGTTTCGAGCATGAGCCTTCGTGTGTCTAAATACCGGCGCTGCGGTTTGGATGTAAGGTGACCATCTTCGGATTCAATACGGATGTTCGCGTGGAAGAGACGGTCTATCACATACAGACCGAGGTGCGCTCGCAGGAGCGCCGCCTGGAATCCCAAGTCTTCGTCAGCGGGCGCTGCATCGGCAAACGCTCCATGGCCATGCCGCAGGAGCATAGCGAGGAGACGGCGCAGGAACTGGCCCGCAACCAGCATCGCTGGGTGGTGGAGGCCGTGCGCGAGGGCTTTATCGACGACGTGCTGAATCAGGACGCGGGTGGCACGCTGGTGGTGCAGTTTCTGGGAGCGCAGCGGCTGGCGGGTAACTCCGTCCAGTTGCAGTTCCGCGTCTTGACGGGCGGAGAGGTGGCCGTGGGCGCGGAGATTCACGCGGATTGGAAGACCGCTTCCGAGGCCGGTGAGCTTCTCCTGGCCATTACCGACGACGCCGGCGAGGCGCACATGTCGTTTATCCTGCCGCCGGAGTCGCCCGAACTGCTGGTGCGCGCCACCTACGACGGGCGCGAGGCCCGCCGGCGCTTTATCATCAAATCGCAAGCTGCCGCGGGCGTTGTCTAGGGAAGCTCTGAATAAGTCGGTGTTGCGAGCTATTCCGCGGGAGTTAAACCGGTCAACGATAGATTTTGATGGGAAGGTGTTTTGTCAGGGCACGGCTTCAGCCGTGCCGTACAAGCCGCATAAACACAGGGGCTTCA
>JARLGJ010000007.1 GCA_031296105.1 Acidobacteriota bacterium
ATCGGCCGGAATCCGCTGCTCCAAGGTCACATAACTGAACATCGCCGCCTGCTGCTTGTCGTCTCCACGCATGCTTCGTTTGTAAAACATTGCAACCTCAAAAACAGTGACAAACATCAAGACTTTTTCCGCAGCCTGTTTAGCCATGCCGATCAGGCGATCAATGTGCAGGGCTTTAGCCCCGGAGGGAGAACCGATAGATCTCCTCAGGGGCTAAAGCCCTCTGTTTTCGTGGCTTTCTTGGCACGGCTGAAGCCGTGCCCTTTCCAAAACAATCGCAATGAAAGTGTTCTGCTACCTGTTCAAGTCCAAAGGGCGCGTGCTACAAGAAGAATTCCACGCCCACGCCTAGAAAATTTGGTGTTCCGTTGCCCCAAGTTTTCTGTTCCTGAGGTTGTTCCGCACCGCCCATCTTCGTCCCCGCACGCTACCCAGCCCGCCGGGCGAAGGAATACACTTGTCAGCGGTGTTTCACATTTGGGAGTTCCTATGAAACTGAGACATTCTCTCCTTGCGGGAGCGCTGGGTTCCGCGCTCGTGCTGACCGTGGCCGGCGCGGCACAGACCTCCACGCACGGCGTCGCCATCAGCCACATCGACGCTTCGGTCAACCCGGGCGACGACTTCTTCCACTACGCCAACGGCACCTGGATCAAGCAGACGGAAATTCCCGCCGACCGCGGCTCGGTGAACGTCTTCAGCCTGCTGGACAACATCAGCAGCAAGCGCACCTCGGGAATTATCGAGGACGTGGCCAAGTCGAATCCGGCCGCCGGTAGCGAAGCGCGCAAGATCGCCGACCTCTACAACTCCTACATGGACGAGAAGGCCATTGAGGACGCGGGGCTGAAGCCGGTGGAGGCACAACTGGCGTCGATCCAGAAGATCAAGGACAAGCGCGAGCTGGCCAAGGCCCTGGGCGAGACGCTGCGCCTGGACGTGGACGCGCTGAACAACACCAACTTCCACACGCAGAACCTGTTTGGCCTGTGGGTGGCGCCGGGCTTCCATGACACGTCGCGCTACGCGGCCTACCTTCTGCAAGGTGGACTGGCACTGCCCGACCGCCAGTACTACCTGTCCGACAGCAAGCACATGCAGGAGGTGCGCGAGGCCTACCTGAAGCACGTGTCCACCGTGCTGAAGCTGGCCGGCTATGACAACCCCGACGCGCGCGCCAAGGCCATCTTCGACCTGGAGCACGCCATCGCCGAAAAGCACTCGTCGCTGGCCGAAAACGACGACATTCACAAGGCGGACAACACCTGGACCGCCGCCGACTTTGCAAAGAACGCGCCCGGCCTGGATTGGCGCGAGTACTTCCGCGGTGCCGGCCTGGAGAAGCAGAAGTCGTTCATCGTCTGGCAGCCCTCGGCCTTTACCGGCGAGTCGGCGCTGGTGGCTTCCACCTCTCTGGACACCTGGAAGGACTGGCTGGCCTATCACCTGCTGGAGCAGTACTCCGGCGTGTTGCCCAAGGCGTTTGCCGATGAGCGCTTCGCCTTCTTCGGGCAGACGCTGACCGGCACACCGCAGCAGCGTCCGCGCTGGCAGCGCGGCGTGGGCGTAGTCAGCGGCGTGTTGGGTGATGCCGTGGGCAAGATCTACGCGCAGCGCTACTTTACGCCGGAAGAGAAGGCGCAGGTGCAGGCCATGGTGGCCAACATCATTGAGGCCTTCCGCCAGCGCATTGACGCCCTCGACTGGATGAATCCCGCGACCAAGGCCGAGGCCAAGGCCAAGCTGAGCACGCTCTACGTCGGCATTGGCTACACCGACAAGTGGGACGACTACTCGGGCTTGCAGATCAAGGCCGGCGACATTGTGGGCAACCTCGAACGCGCATCGCTCTTCGAGTACCACACCTGGGTAAAGCGCATTGGCGCCCCGTCCGACAAAAAGGCTTGGACGATGACGCCGCAGACGGTGAACGCCGTGAACCTGCCGCTGCAGAACGCCATCGACTTCCCGGCGGCCATCCTGCAGCCTCCGTTCTACGATCCCGAGGCTCCGGCGGCGGTGAACTACGGAGCCATCGGTGCCATCATGGGCCACGAGATCAGCCACACCTTCGATACCGAGGGCAGCACCTTCGACTCCAAGGGCGCGCTGCGCAACTGGTGGACGCCCGAAGACCTGAAGCACTTCGAGGGTGCCACCAAAAAGCTGGCCGAGCAGTATGACACTTACCATCCCTTCCCCGACGTGGCGGTGAACGGCGAGCAGACGCTGGCCGAAAACATCGCCGACGTGGCCGGCATTGCCGCTTCCTACGACGCCTTCCACGCCTCCCTGAAGGGCCAGCCCGCGCCTGAAAAGGACGGACTGACGGGCGACCAGCAGTTCTTCCTGGCCTTCGGGCAGAACTACGCCATGGTCGTTCGCGAAGCGTCGCTGCGCCGCCAGGTGGCCGTCGATTCGCACTCGCCGGGCGAATACCGTGCCTCCACCGTGCGCAACATCGACGCCTGGTACAAGGCGTTCAACATCGAAGCCGGACGCAAGCTCTACCTCACACCTGAGGAGCGCGTGCGCATCTGGTAGCACAATCCGTCTGCTCCGCCGTGTGGTAATGCGGCGGAGCAGGCATACTTTTTTTTGAATTGGAGAATGGACGTGTCCCTGGCCTGGATGGCTGATTGCAAAATCTGCGCGCTGCGCTTTGCCCTTATGCCGCGCGAACACCATGAGGGCAAGAGCACCGACGCCCTGACGCCGCATCAACCCGTGGGCCGCTTTGAGTGCCCGCACTGCCACGAGTTCGCCGACTATGCGACGGACGACCTGATTCCCAGCGAAGGCCGCATCTTCGCCTCACGCGCCGAGGAATAACGCGGCCCGTTTCCGTATGAAGAAGGCCAGCCCGCGGGCTGGCCTTTTTACTTCCCTGCCGGATTATTTCTTGAGCACCGTGCACACCGTGGCACACAATACTCCGCCCACGTTGAACGTGGCCGCCACCTTCGGGTTCTTCACCTGAAGGCCAGCGGGAGCGCGTCCCATCAGCTCGTTAAAGCACCAGCCCACCATGGCCACACCGGTGGCGCCAATGGGATGTCCCTTGGCGATGAGCCCACCGGAGAGGTTGATGCCGCACTCGCCATCGACGCGCGTCTTGCCCTCGCCCCAGTAGCGCGCGCCCTGTCCGTAAGCGGCTTTGCCCAGCACCTCGGCGCCCAGGGCACTCATCACGCTGAAGCAGTCGTGCACCTCGGCCACGTTGACGTCCGCCGCGCTGACCCCGGCCATCTCGTAGGCCTTGCGCATGGCGGTCAGCGCTCCGGCCGGACGCAGTACGTCGCGCCCCGCCTTCAGCAAAGGATCGGTGGCCTGCGCGTAACCGGCAATCTCCACCACGTCCTCGCGGCTTACGCCCAGCCGCCGCAAGCCTTCTTCGGTGGCCAGAATCACGGCGGCGTAGCCGTCGGTGATCTGCGAGCAATCGTAGGTCTTCAACGGCAGGCCGTCGATGATGTAACGATTACGGTCGCCGATGGTCACGGCCTCGGCCAGCGTGAGTTGAATCTTCTGCATCTGCGCCGTCGGGTTCAGATTGCCATTCGCGTATTCCTGCACGGCAATGCGCGAGAGGTCTTCCTCGGTCACGCCGTGCGCCTTCATGTAGGCGTCCATGACCTCCGCAAACAGATGCGGGAAGATGTACACCTTGCCGACGCGCTCGTCGGGATGCGAGAAGTAGCCCAGCGCTTTGCCGACCAGCTTGCCGTCCATTTTGCCTTCGGCGTCGCGCATCTTCTCATAGCCGAGGGCAAAGCCGATCTCGCCCCACCCCGCTTGCAGCTTGAGAATGGTGGAGAGAATGGCCTGTCCACCGGAGGCGCAGGCGTTCTCCACGGTTTCAATCGGCTTGGAAGCCAGCCCCGGCACGGAAGCCGCCAGCCCTGACACCAGCCCCTGTTCGTTGAGAGAAATGTTGCAAGCCGCACCCACCGTGCCGCAATCCAGCAGCGCGGGATCGGCGTTGATTTCCTTGCAGACGCTTTCGATTGCAGTTCTGGCAATCTCGGGAACCGTCATTCCCATCAACTTGCCGAATTTCGACTGATGATAGGCAACTACATAAATGCGTTTCATCCCCACTCTCCATCCTCAAATGTTCACCACGAGCCCCACAACATCGATGGCGGACACGGCCCCACGCCGCCGCCTGCGAGCGCGCTAAGACAGCGCGCATCGCCTCCGTGGCGGCGACCGAGGATTTTACAGCAAGAAGCCCCGGCGGCAAATTGAATTTTATCGATGCAATTCGGCGGAGGGACTGAGCAGGTTGATGAGCAGGCGCATGGCGCCCGCAACGCCGCCCTGCGCCTGGCGGGTAAAGTTGAGGCCGCTGTAAATGATCCAGCCGCGGCCGTAATGCGCGTACAGCAGCGCTCCCTCCTGCGCGGGCTGTCCCGGGTCGTTCAGGCGCAGCAAGGGCCGGAAGCGTCCGTCCCAGCGGCGGGCAAAGTTGTGGCCGCGCTCTTCCTGCCAGCCGCGGAAGTCTGCATCGCCAAGCTCGTTCGGCTCCATCAGCAAAGGCTCGCGCGCGTCGATGAGTTCCACGGCCGACGCCTCGTTGCTGACTTGCTCCGTGCCCAGCTCCAGCGAGAAAGGCAGCGGCGCGTTGCGGGCAAAGCGCTCGGCATCCGTCTGGCTGAGAATGACGATAGTGCCGCCGCTCTGCGCGTACTCCAGCAGGCGGCTGCGCGCCTCGCTGAGTTCGTCGCGCGCGTCCACCGCGCCCGGGCCCAGCACAATGGCCCAATACTTGGTAAGCGGCGCATTCAATAGCGCCAGGCGGTCCAGTTCCGTCACCCGCACGCCCAGGTCGCGCAGCGTGCCGGGAATTACGTCTCCCGGCAATCCGACGTAACCCACATGCAGGTTTTCCGCGGCCTCCATGCGCGCCGTGCGCAGACTGCCCTCGGAATCGCGGAAGTCAAAACCTGTCTCACCCAGCGGTGTGCGCACCTCGGCGTAGCCCTGGTCGTACACCTGATTCCTCCAGCGCACCACGGCGCGCACGGGGATGATTCCTTCGGCGGGATTATCCTGCACCATGTAGAAGCGGTAGCCATGCTCCTCGCCCTTGCGTGCAATCTCCAGCACCTCGTGTTCGGGCTCCACGTGCCAGCCCGTGGGAGCGTGCACCGAAAGCAATCCGTGGTCCAGTGCATCGGCGTTATTGCGCACGCGCACCTCCACCTCACCCACCAGCGAGGCAAAGCGGTTCCAATGCAACCGCGGCTCCACGACAACGGAAACCGCAGGCGCCACCATCAGCCGCTGCAGGCGCGCGCCATCGGTGCCTGTCACATCGGCCGAGGCCCGCACCAACTCGCCGGCAATTTCCAGCTCGGCCTCCACGCGGGCCGCCGGCGGAGGCAGCGCGCGCGTGGCGTTGCGCTCGTCAAGCGTGCGATACGCCGCGTCCTCTTCGTTATCCAGCAGATATTGCGGACGGGTGTAAGGGGCGTTCAAGGGGACGCGTCCGGTGAAGCGCGCCGTCCGCGCGCCCTCGCGCCACTCGCGCAAGGCGCTCCATCGGCTGCCTTCGCCAATCAATTCCACGCGGGCCACGCGCACGGACGGGTCCGCGTCAATCCGCGCCTCCACGGCAAACTCTTCGCCCGGCGTCACCACCCAGGGCTCGGAGTCGTTCCCTACGCGCTGCGCAGCGAGCGTGACGCCCGCCACTTGCAGCAGCGCCGCTTCCGCCGCGTGCCGTTTGGACTCCAACTCCACACGCAATAAGGCCACGCCGCGCACCGCGCTCTCCGCGCTGAAGACCGGCGCCAGGCGGTCCTGCAAGGCGCGCAACTGGCTGAGATACTCGGCCAGGTTCGCCGCGCACGTCTCGCGATTGCCCGCGCTTTCCGCGGCCGCCACGGCCGCCGCGCTCATGGCGCGCAAACGCCCCAGCACCTGCGCCTGTTCTCCACGGCTCAACTCCGCTTCGGAAGCCAAAGACTCCAGCCGCGTATCCATGCCCGCCGAAAGCTTCACCGCTCCAGAGGACATGGCGTATCCGGCAGCGGAGTCAATCATGCGATAGCGGCGCGCTGCCTCGCGCGGCGCGTGCCACAGCCCGGCCTGCGAGGCTTCTTCCGCCAGCGCCGCCTGCTCCAGTTGCAGCCAGCTCTGCGCTTCGTGCTCGCCGCGCGCGGAGGCGTCGAACGCGAACGTGGCGTCCTCGCCATGCACCAGCGCAAATAAGCGGCGCGGCTGCCACGGCTCCAGTCCGTTCTTCAGTTGTTCCGGAAAACGCTTCTCGTCGGCGGCGGCCTGGAACGCCTCGCGCGCCAGAATGATTGTGGCCGCGTGCTGTCCGTCGCCATCCGGTGAGGCTGGGTCGAAGGGCACAAGCACCACGTCCGGACGCGTCTCGCGAATGACGCGCACCATGTCGGCCAGCGCCGTATCGTGGCCCAGCCAGCGGTCGAAGACCTCGTCCGCCTTGCGCGCAAATCCAAAGTCCACCAGGCGGGTAAAGCGCTGCGCCGTGCCGGAGTGCGCGTCGGCCGCGACCTGCTCCATGCTGCGCGTCAGGGCCTGTTCGGAGGGTGCGACAATGCCGAAACGGCTCACCTGGCGCTCGCCGCGCGTCAGCGTCAGCAGCGTAAGTTCAGCGCCCTGGCGCGAAAGCGCAAGCATCAGCGCTTCGTCCTCATCGCCGGGATGCGCCGCAATTTGCAGCACGCGCAGAGACGTGTTCAGCCCCGCCAGCCGCGCGTGCAGCGGCAGCCCGCTGTTTGCCACGGGCGCGGGCACCACCTGTGCCCAGGCCAGCGAAGACGCCAGCGCCACGCCCAGCACCAGGGCCGCACGACTTCCGAAGATTCCGCGCAGAGTCACTGCTTCCTTGTATCCGTTCCGCACCGCGCCGTGCAACCGTAAAACGCAAAAAAGCCGGAGGCAATTCGCTCCGGCTTCCTTTGATGTGATCCGGCTTAGGCCGAGACCAGTTCGCCGCTCTTTACGGCCTTGATCTTTGCGTCCAGCCAGGCAATCCACGTGTCAAGCCCATTGCCCTTGCTGGAGGTCTCGATGATCTCCATGCCGGGATGCACACTGCGCGCGTTCTTCTTCGCCAGTTCGGCATCAAACGAAAGGTAAGGCAGCAGGTCCACCTTGCTCAGCAGCATCAGCTCGCTGCGCACAAAGATCGACGGATACTTCAAGGGCTTGTCCTCGCCCTCGGTCACGCTCAGCATCACGATCTTGAAGTGCTCGCCCAGATCGTAGCTGGTGGGACACACCAGGTTGCCCACGTTCTCAATGATGAGCATGTCGAACGTATCCAGCGGCCAATCTTCCAGGTGCTTGGTGATCATCTTGGCGTCCAGGTGGCAGGTGCCGCCGGTGATGATCTGCTTCACCGGGAATCCCCACTGAGCCAGGCGCTTGGCGTCGTTTTCCGTCTGCAGGTCGCCGGTCAGCAAGCGCACGCGGCGGCCTTTATCCAACCGCTCCAGGGTGCGCTCAAGCAGCGTCGTCTTGCCCGAACCCGGCGAGCTGATGATGTTTACCACCAGGATCTTGTGCTCGCGGAACTTCGCGCGCAGTTCCTCCGCCAGCTTCTGGTTCTCATTCAGAACTTTCTTTTCCACCACAATCTGACTCATTCATCCACCTCGACAAATGCAATCTGCAGCTCTTCGCCGGCAATCAACTCGGTCTCTGTCTCTCCGCACTGGGGACACTGGGTGGCCCAGTTGGCGGCGCGGAATTCATTCGCGCACTTGGGACATCGCTGCCGGCGCGGCACTTCTTCAATCTCCAGAGCCATCGTCTCCCACGGCGTGTCCTTCACCGAACACTCGTAGCCAAAGCGCAGGCAGTCCACGTCCAACCCGGCCAGTTCGCCCACGCGCAGGCCGACCTTGGTAAAACGCGCTCCCGCGGGCTGCTGCTTGCGGATTTCTTCCAGTTGATCGAGTACGGACGCGACGATGGAAAGCTCGTGCATAAAGGCCCCTGAATCGGACTGTTTTCATTCTCTCACAATCCGCCCGCGCCACGGATTTCACCGCGCTTGGCCCGTCGTCCGCGCTAAAATCATTTTTTTCGGAGAACTCATGTCAAATCTGCCCGATCCTCAGGACGCCGCGTCCTGGTCCCGTTATGTGGAAGATTTCCGTCAATCGGCGCACGCCAGCGTAGATTGGATTGCCGAGTACCTGAAGAACATCCGCGAAGTCCCCGTGCTGCCCAAGGGCAAGCCAGGAGACCTGGTGGACGCTCTTCCCAAGCACGCGCCCGTCGCGGGTGAGAGCTTCGACCGCATCCTCGAAGATTTCCGCACGCAGGTCTTCCCCGCCGTCACCCAGTGGAACCATCCCGGCTTTATGGCCTACTTCGGCACCTCGGCCTCCACGCCCGGCATCCTGGCCGAGCTGCTCATCGCCGCCATGAACACCAACGGCCTGCACTGGGACACCTCGCCAGCGGTGGCCGAGCTGGAGCAGGTGGCCATGGGTTGGTATCGCGAGTGGCTCACGCTGCCCGAAGAGTTCTTCGGCATCATCTACGACACGGCCAGCACCAGCACCATGCACGCCATGATCTGCGCCCGCGAATACGCCATGCCGGAGAGCCGCGAAGAAGGCTACCGCGCGGGCCTGGTGGTCTATACCTCCGAGCAGGCGCACTCGTCCGTCGAGAAGGGCGCCATGGCCGTGGGCTTTGGACAAAAGTTTGTGCGCAAGGTGCCCACCGACGCCGAGTTCCGTATGAGGACCGACGTGCTGCGCCAGATGATCGAGACCGACATTAAGGCCGGCTTGCGCCCGGCGTGTATCGTGGCCACCATCGGCACCACCTCCAGCACCTCGGTCGATCCCGTGGCGGAATGCGCCGCGCTGGCCGAGGAGTTCAACCTGTGGCTGCATGTGGACTGCGCCTACGCCGGGCCCACGGCCATCCTGCCCGAATGCGTTCACTACTTTAAGGGCATCGAGCGCGCGCACTCGGTGGTCACCAATCCGCACAAGTGGCTGATGACGCCCATGGACCTGAGCGCCTTCTTTACTCGCAAACCGGAGGTGCTGCGCCAGGCCTTGTCGCTGGTGCCCGAGTACCTGCGCTCCAGCGAAGATCCGCGCGCGGTGCACTTGATGGATTACGGCGTGCCGCTCGGCCACCGCTTCCGCTCGCTCAAGCTGTGGTTCATCCTGCGCTACTTCGGACGCGACGGCATCGCCGAGTTCCTGCGCCGCCACATGCAACTGGCACAGAAGTTCGCCGCGTGGGTAGACGCCGATGCGCGCTTTGAGCGCGTGGCTCCCGTACCGTTCTCCACCGTCTGCTTCCGCCTGAAGGGCACGGACGACCAGAACAAGGCAATGCTGGCGAAGGTGGCCGAGAGCGGCACCACGTTCCTCTCGCACACGGAGCTGAACGGCAAGATCGTCGCCCGCATCGCCATCGGCAACCTGGCAACAAGCGAAGAAGACGTGGCGCTGGCGTGGAAGCTGCTGCAGAAAGCAGCGGAAGAAGTGTAGTAACCATGGACAAGTAATCTGGTTGCCCCACCCTTATCGCGCGCCCTTTGCGCGATAGGGTGGGAAGCGAATCGCAGAGTAAACAAACACCGCTCCTCACCCATCCTTACCGCTCCACAATGCGGAGCGGTAAGGATGGGGCAGCCATGCACTTGTTTTTGATCAGTCGTGTCTCTACGTCCAATACGTCCGGTCCAACGTCCGGTACTGAATTGCCTCGGCAATGTGTTTTGCCGCGATGTTATCCGCACCTTCGATGTCGGCAATCGTGCGTGAGACCTTCAATATCCTGTCGTGCGCGCGGGCGCTCAGTCCCTGCTGGGTGATGGCCCGCTCCAGCAATCGTTCGCAGTCCTCGCTCAACTCGCAGAAGGTGCGTATCTGCCGCGATCCCATTTGCGCATTGGCGTAGAACTTTTCTCCCGCCTCGCGGAAGCGATGCAACTGTCTCTCGCGCGCCCGCAGCACGCGTTCGCGGATGGCCTCCGAGGGTTCGGCCTGCGTCTTCGAGCGCAGTTCCTTGTAGTTCACCGCCGGCACGTCGATGTGTATGTCGATGCGGTCCAGCAACGGGCCGCTGATCTTCGAGATGTAGCGCTGGATCATCGGCGGTGTGCATTTGCATTCGCGTGTGCGGTCGTTGAAGAAGCCACACGGACACGGGTTCATGGCCGCCGCCAGCATAAAGCGCGCCGGAAACGTCAGCGACATCGAGGCCCGCGCAATCGACACCGTGCCGTCTTCCAGGGGCTGCCGCATCACCTCCAGCACATTGCGCGGAAACTCCGGCAGCTCGTCAAGGAAGAGCACGCCGTTGTGCGCCAAAGAGACTTCGCCGGGGCGCGGCACCGCGCCGCCGCCAATCAATCCCGCATCGCTGATGGTGTGGTGCGGCGCGCGGAAGGGACGCACGCCCACCAGTCCCGAGCCGTTCAGCACGCCGGCCACCGAGTGAATCTTCGTCGTCTCCAGCGCCTCTTCAAACGTGAGCGGCGGCAGGATGGTGGGCATGCGTTTGGTCAGCATGGTTTTGCCGCCGCCCGGCGGGCCAATCATCAGAATGTTGTGTCCCCCGGCGCAAGCCACCTCCATGGCGCGCTTGGCCGTATGCTGTCCGCGCACGTCGCGGAAATCGACGCTGAACTGCTCCTGCTGCCGCAGCAGCGCCTGGCTGTCCACGGTCAGCGGCGCGGGGCCTTCGCCGGTGTTCAAAAAGCGCACCACGTCCAGCAGGCTCTTCATGGGATAAACGTTCACGCCCTCCACCACCGCCGCCTCGCGCGCGTTGGCCTCCGGCAGCAGCAGGTTGGCAATTTTGCGCGCACGGGCGGCCACCGCAATGGGCAATGCGCCGCGCACTGGAC
This sequence comes from Acidobacteriota bacterium, assembly GCA_031296105.1. Classification (GTDB taxonomy): domain Bacteria; phylum Acidobacteriota; class Terriglobia; order Terriglobales; family Acidobacteriaceae; genus TOLSYN. The sequence goes on from JARLGJ010000007.1 coordinate 10,871, forward strand.
GCAGTCCGCCGTCGAGCGAAAGCTCGCCGACGATGACGTAGTCCTGCAACTCGCGCCGCGTCAGCCCGCCGTAGGCTCCCAGAATGCCCAGGGCGATGGGCAGGTCAAAGCCGCTGCCTTCCTTCTTCAGGTCGGCGGGCGCCAGGTTGATGGTGATGAACGTGTAGGGAACCTCGTAACCGGAGTTCTTCAGTGCGGCGCGCACCCGTTCGCGGCTTTCGCGCACGGCCGTATCGGGCAGGCCGACGGTCATGAAATGGTCGTCCGCGGTCTTGACGCCAGCCACATCCACCTCCACGTCGATGAGGTGTGCGTCAATGCCAAAGACCGCCGCGCTGAGGGTTTTAAAGAGCATGAAAGGCCGCCTGTGCAGCCCGGAAAGGCCGCGCTTAGTCTGGACTGCCCCAGGGGAAAGAAATGCGCAGGTATGTTCTCACCAATTTGGGAATGGCTCAACCCATTGATTCACAAGTTATTGGCATTGCTTGCTCCGCTGCCGTTGGGCTCGACGAGATATTCTGGATTCTCAAGCAGATACGCTCTGGCAACTCACCAATCGGGATACGCCCGTGCGAGGTACGCAAAGTTGAGTGAACTTTGCTAAACTTAGGGTGTTCGGGGCCGGAGCACCTCGCATCGCTTCTTCAACTTCTACATCTATAAAGATTGGCGCTCCCGCCCCAGGGCTGGACGGTCGAATTATCGCTATGGCAAGCTTTGGAAAACGCGAGCAGGAGATACTGACCACCATTGTTGAGACCTACATCTCAACCGGCGAGCCGGTCGGTTCGCGCACGCTTGCCCGCCGCAATCGCGAAGGGTTAAGCGCGGCCACCATCCGCAACGTGATGGCCGACCTGGCGGATGCCGGCCTGCTGGCGCAGCCGCACACCTCGTCCGGGCGCGTGCCCTCCGTGGAGGGCTATCGCTACTACGCGGAGCGTCTTTCCGGCGGCGCCACCTTGCGGCCGGACGAGGAGCAGGTGATCCAGGGATACTTCCACGGCGTCAACGAGGTGGAAGACTTCATGGAGCGCACCTCGCACGTGTTGTCGCTGATGAGTTCCGGCGTGGGCGTGGCTGTAACCACCGGCGCCGGTCCGCGCAATGCGCTGGAGCATGTTCACTTCCAGCGGCTGGCCGCGGGACGGGTGCTGGCCATTGTCGTCTCACGCAGCGGCGTGGTGCGTGACCGCGTGCTGCGTATGCCGCGCGAGGTGGAGCAGAAAGAGCTCGACCTGGCGGCGCGCTACATCAACGACAATTTCCGCGGCTGGATGATCGAAGATGTCCGCCGCGAGCTGGAGCGGCGCATCGAGCAGGAGCGCAGCGAATACGACCGCCTGATGCACTCTCTGGCCGAGTTGACGCAGAGCGGCGCGCTGGCCTCCGAAGACGAAAGCGCCGAGGTATTTGTGGAGGGCATGGCCAACCTGGTGGGCAGCCCGGCCGACGCCGAGCGCCTGCGCCAGTTGCTGAAGGCCCTGGAAGAGAAAGCGCGCATTGTGGAGCTGCTCTGTTCGTATCTGGACGTGCGTCAGGAGGCGGTGCGCGTGATTGTAGGCCTGCAGGAGCAGATGCCCGACCTCAGCAATTTTGTGCTGATCGGCGCGCCGGCGCGCAGCGGCGAAGAGATCCTCGGCCGTCTGGCCGTGATCGGACCGACGCGCATGGATTATCAGCACACCATCACCGCCGTGTCTTACATTGCACGGATGTTCGACAAGTTATTCAATGACTCGGAATAAGACAAACGACATGAAGAGCAAAGCAGAAGAAACACAGAATCCCACGGTGGACGTGGAGCACGAACTGCCGCAGGCGGAAGCCGCGGCCAACTCCGCGCCCGCCACTGAACTGGAAAAGTTGAAGGCCGAAAATGCGGCCTACCTGGATCGCCTGGCCCGCTTGCAGGCGGAGTTCGACAACTTCCGCAAGCGCAATGCGCGCGAGCTGCAGGAGTTCCGCGACTACGCCCTGACCGACGCGCTGAAGCAGTTGCTGCCTATCCTGGACAGCCTGGACCGCGCCACCAAGGCAGAGGCCGCCACCGTGGAAGACATGCGCAACGGCCTGGAGCTGATCGATCGCCAGTTCCACGACACGCTCAGCCGCCTGGGCGTGGAGCCGATCGAGACCAAGGGACAGAAGTTCGATCCGAACCTGCACCAGGCCGTGGCTGCCGTTCCCTCCGCGGAAGTGGAAGAGGGCGGCATTGTGGAAGAGCTGGCGCGCGGCTATCGCCTGCGCGACCGCGTGCTGCGCGCCACCATGGTGAGCGTGGCCAAGGCCGAGTAACTGCAATCTATCCGGCGCTACGGCGCCACGGAGGAGACCGCCGCGGCGGTCTTTTGATCACTGGCTACTAACGTGAAACGCGACTATTACGAAGTGCTCAGCGTCGAACGCTCCGCGAGCGACGCTGAGATCAAGACGGCTTACCGCAAGCTGGCAATGAAGTTTCATCCCGACCGCAATCCGGATAATCCGGATGCGGAGGAGCGCTTTAAGGAGTGCGGCGAAGCCTACTCCGTGCTGAGCGATCAGCAGAAGCGCGCCACCTACGACCGCTACGGCCACGATGCTTTTGCTCCCGGCGCGGGCGGTGGTGCGGGCTCGGGATTCCAGGAAGTCGATCTCTCCGACCTGTTCGGCGAAATGTTCGGCATCGGCGACCTCTTCGGGCAGGGACGCGGCGGCAGCCGCCGCTCACGCGCACAGCGCGGCGAGGATGTGCGCGAAGACCTCACCATCACCTTTGCCGACGCCGCATTTGGCGTGGAGAAGGAAGTCTCCATCCGCCGCCACGAGGCCTGCGAGGCCTGCAACGGCACCGGCGCGGCCGGAGGCAAGGCGCCATCCAGTTGCCGCCACTGCGGCGGCTCGGGACAGGTCCGCTACCAGCAGGGATTCTTCAGCATGGCGCGCCCCTGCCCGGTGTGCCAGGGCGCGGGCTCAGTCATCGAGCAGCCCTGCACCAAGTGCCGCGGTCAGCGCGTAGTAGTGCGCTCGCACAAGCTCTCGGTAAAGGTGCCGCCCGGCGTGGAAGACGGCACGCGCATTTTGTACAACGGACACGGCAGCGCCGGCGCCAACGGCGGCCCGGCGGGCGATGCCTACATCGTGCTGCACGTCACCGAGCACGCATTCTTTGAGCGCGACGGCAAGGATCTGCACTGCGCCATCCCCATCAGCTTTACCCAGGCGGCCCTGGGCGCGGAGATCGCCATTCCCACGCTCGACGGCGAGACAAAGATCGAGATCCCCGAAGGCACGCAAACCGGAACCACCTTCCGTGTGCGCCGCAAAGGCATGCCGGTGCTGAATGGCAGCGGCCGTGGCGACCTGTTCGTGCAGGTCAAGGTGTCCACTCCGGGCAAACTGAGCAAGCAGCAGCGCGAGTTGCTGGAAAAGCTCTCCGAAACCCTGGGCCAGGAGAATCGCCCCGAAAAGGGCTTGCTGGACCGGATGAAGGATATGTTCAGCTAGAGGTTTCGGAGGTCTGAAGGTTTCGGAAGTTTCGCAGGCAAGAGCAAAGGCCGGTTTCAGAGTTTCAAGGTTCGTGGTCAAAACGAAACCTGGTTGCCCCACTCTTACCGATCCGGTTTGTGGAGCGGTAGGGCGGGAACGAGATTCAGAGTTCTAGCGATTGCAAGGTTGGCGCGGCTTCGGCCGCGCCTTTTCTCTTTCCGCAGGCGCGCATGTCCGCTCAACCGTGCACGCCTCTTCGATGTGTCATCCTGAACCTTGCTTATGCGAGATTGCCTCACACAAGCAAGTGTGAAGAACCCTACAAATTGTGTAACCTGTCGCAACCTGTCTTTGCTCTTCACCTTGCGACCTTGAAACTCTGAAACCTTGAAACCTGCCTTTCCTTCCCCGCCGCCCATCCATTACCCTAATCCCATGACTCGACGCCGTTGGATTGCCGATGAATTCACCGCCGGCCGCGCTTCCCTTCTGGGCGCGAACGCCGCGCATCTGGCGCGTGTTTTGCGCGCCCGCGCCGGAGACGAGCACACCCTGGTCTGCGGCAATGAGGTGCGCGTGGCCACCATCGCCTCTGTCAGCGAGGAGCGCGTGGAGTTCATTTTGGGCGACCTGCTCGATGAGCATCCCGAGCGCGAGACGGTGCTGCTGCTGGCGGTTTACAAGTTCGATCACATGGAGTGGGCCATCGAGAAATGCGTGGAGCTGGGAGCCACGCGCATTGTCCCCGTCATTGCCCGGCGCACCGACGCGCACCTGGCCACGGCCTGCCTCAAACGTGTGGAGCGTTGGCGCCGCATTGCCCACGAGGCGGCGCAGCAATCGCGGCGGCAGCAGGTTCCGGTCATCGACGAGCCGCTGAAGCTGAAGGCGGCACTCTCTCTCGATCTCCCCGTTCGCCTGCTGCTCAACGAGAACGAGCGCGCAAAAAAAATTTCGAGGGCACTGCCGGAAGGCAATGTTCCGGTGGCTGTTGCCGTCGGTCCCGAGGGTGGTTGGACGGACGAAGAACTGTCGCAGTTCGCAGCCGCCGGCTGGCAGAGCGTGACCCTGGGCGGAACCATTCTGCGCGCCGAAACCGCCGCCATCGCCGCCCTCGCGGTGCTTGCCGCGGAAGTGGATTGACGAACGCCGATGTGCGTTTCACCCGCATAAACACTAAGGGGAACGCGTTTGCGTTCCCCCAGTGCAGCCTTATTGTATCCGTTGGTTCTTACTTCTTCTTGGCGACCTTCTTGGCAGCCTTCTTAACAGCCTTCTTCGCAGCTTTCTTTGTGGCCATGACTATTCTCCCTTGAACAAGTCTTGGATTGTAATCGCAACACAAATGTTGCAATTGCTAGTTGTATATGTGGATTGCGAAAACATGTCAAGAGAAAAAAGAAAATGCGGAGGCCGTTCCGCCTCCGCACAAAACATTTACGAACCCAGAACGCGCTAAAGCGGTTCCAGAGTTGCTGTCTCCCGAAGCCGCCGGCCATTGGCCGTTGCGACCATCAGGGAGCAACGGCAGTGCACGATTTACACCGGATATAGTTACTCGGGAACCGCTCCTAGCGAAGGGCGCGCAGCAGCAATCCCGAGATGACATCCTGCGCCGTGTGCGCGATCATCGCCGGGCGCAGGCTCTTCCGCAGCAAGCTCATTGTGCCCAGGCCAAAGCCGAGCACGCCGATCAGCACCATGCGCTGCGGGCCTTCGTACCCATGTCCCAGTCCGAAGAAGATGCTGACCACCGCCAGCGCCAGCCAGCGATTGCGCAGCAGCCGCGTGAACTGCCGCTGCATGTAGCCGCGGAACATCACCTCTTCGCAGAAGCCGGCGGTGGCACTCAAGCCCAGCCACAGCACTACATCGAATGCCGATTGCGGCGCCAGAAAGCCAATCTGCTTTTGCGTCTCGCCCAGGTTGCCCGGATGGTCCATCCCCAGGGCAACGGCGATGCAGGCAAGCACAATCAGCGTGGCGATCCAGCCGCCGAAGGCGATGCCAATGTCCAGCAGAAAGTCTTCGACCTTCTGCCAGCGGCCGCCGATCAGTTCGCGCAGCGAACCGCCCACGCGGCGCACACCCCACCAGATGTAGCCCACCAGCACCCACTCGTAAGCCATGGTAGCCAGGTAGATGCGCACGTGTCCGTTGCCGGAGCCGCGTCCATGTCCGGTCTTCGTGTTGAGCAGGCTCATGCCGGCCAGCACAGCCAGCAGCAGCGCCGTGTGCCAATAAGGAACCGGCCGCGGCTGCGCGGCGGGCTGAGGTGCCGGCGCAAATGCAGACACCTCAACCGGAGGAGTAACGTTCTCGTGCGTGTTCTCCATGCGGCCCTCCCGGAAGGGGCTTAGTCGATGCTGAGCACTCCGCCCGTACCGGCGGACTTCACTTCATCGGCGCGTTCCTTCACCTTGCGGGCAAAGGCAAACAGGCTCTTGGCGTTGTTGGCCTGCTCTCCGTTCAGCACCACGGGATAGCCCGAGTCGCCGCCTTCGCGGATAGTCGGATCCATCTCGATGCGGCCGAGGAACGGTACGCCGTAGGCCTTCGCCGTGCGCTCGCCGCCGCCGCTTGAGAAGACGTCGATCTCGTGATTGCAGTGCGGGCACATCAGGTAGCTCATGTTCTCCACAATGCCCAGCAGTTCCACACGAACTTCCTTGAACATCTCGATGGCCTTGCGCGCGTCCTGCAAGGAAACGCCGGAGGGCGTGGTGACCACCACGGCGCCGGTCAGCGGCACGCTCTGCGTCAAGGAGATGACGACGTCGCCGGTGCCCGGAGGCAGATCGACGATCAGGTAATCCAGTTCGCCCCATTCCACCTGGCTCAGAAACTGCTTGATGACGCCGTGCAGCATCGGTCCGCGCCACACCAAAGGCTTGTCGCCCGGCGTAAGGTAACCAATGCTGATCACGCGCAGTCCGTAGCGCTCCGGCGGAATCAGGCGGTTGTCCGGCGTAAGGTCCGGACTGCCGCCCTCGCCCAGCATCAAAGGAATGTTGGGACCGTAGATGTCTGCGTCCAGCAGGCCGACCTTGTTGCCCAGGCGCGCGAGAGCCAGCGCCAGGTTCACCGAAAGAGTGGTCTTTCCCACTCCGCCCTTGCCGGAACCCACGGCAATGATGGACTTGATTCCAGGAATTTCCTGCGGGCCTTCGAACTGGGGTCCGCCTGATTGTGCATTCATGTGCAAGTGATTCACCCTGAACAGCGAATTTTTGCTACGACCTGATTATAAGGGAACCGAGCGCGCCATGCTTTGCCCGCACACCATGCGAAAAGGGACTGGCATCCTCGGCGCGCACTGAGAATTTTCTCTTCTGTCACCTCGGCGCGCGGCAACCTGCGGTAGGATACCTATAAACGTCCGCGGCGCTTCTGCCCGTTCCTTATTCCTCCCTCATCCCGGCCGCGGCAAGAGGAGCATTCCATGGCACGCAACGTGGTGGCAATCGTCGGCAGTTATCGTCGTGGCGGCACGGTGGACCGCCTGGTGGACGCAGTGCTCAATGGCGCGCGCGACCAGGGAGCCCAGACCAGCAAGATTATCCTGACCGAAAAACACATTGAGTATTGCCGCAACTGCCGCAACTGCACCCAGGCCGAGGGCGTGGAGCGTGGGCACTGCGCCGTGCAGGACGACATGCAGTCCATCCTGGCCGAATTGGATGCCGCCGACGCCATTGTGCTCGGCGCGCCAGTGAACTATTACAACGTCACCGCGGTCTTCCGTGTATTCCTGGAGCGGCTGCTGGGAGCGGCCTTCTGGCCCTGGGGACAGTGGAGCCCCGCGATGCGAAGCCGAGACCTCCCGCGCAAGGCGGTGTTGGTCAGTTCGCTGGCGGCGCCGCGCTGGTTCATCTACCTGACCACCGGCGCGCCAAAGGCTTTACGCGTGACGGCCCAGTGCCTGGGGGCGCGCCCCGTGGCACGCATCTTCCATGGTTTGTCCGCCGGAAATCAGAAGCCGGAACTTTCAGAGAAGGTCTTGCGCCGCGCCTACCAGACTGGCTCTGCGCTTTAGAGCGGTTCCCGAGTAACCCTATCCGGTGTAAATAGTGTTTTGGCCGGAGGCTTCGGGACACAGCAACTCTGGAACCGCTTTAGCCTGCTTCTTCTCCGCCATGCGCGTCCGGATCGGACGCAGTAATGTGCAGGACAAAATTGCGCGGAGCGGCGGCTGTGTATCCGTCGTCTGCCTGGGATGGCTGATTGCCGGGCGGTTGCTCTCGCGCAATGGTCACGCAGTTTCTGGACCTCTCCTTGGACTCATAAAGAGCACGGTCTGCCGCTTCAAGAAGTTCATCGGGCGTTTCCCCATGCTCTGGATATCCCGCCACCCCGGCGGAGATCGTCACCGTCCCCAGCAGTTGATTCTCGTAGGCCAGATGCAGACCCTGCACCGCCTGGCGGATCACCTCGCCCCACTTGCCGCCGTCCTCGGCACGGCAATGCGGCAGGATCGCCAGAAACTCCTCGCCCCCTTGACGGCATACGATATCGCTGCCGCGCAGAGAGTGCGTCATGGTTCGGGCTATCTGCTTCAGCACCAGGTCTCCGGCGCTGTGACCGAAGTTGTCATTGAAGCTCTTGAAAAAATCGATATCGAGAGCGATGACCGTGAGCGCCAGGTTATGACGCCGGGCCAGCGTCAGCTCCCGGTCCAGAGCCTCATTCAGATAGCGGCGGTTGAATAACCCCGTCAGTGGATCGCGGTTAGCTTCCGCCTGCATGCGCTCCTTCAGGTGCAGGTTGGCAATCGTCATGGCCAGGGCCTCACCCAGTTCCAAGACCGTCGAATGCAGTTCGGGGAGCGGCAATACAAGAACGATCAACCCGACGGTTTCGCCATGGGCCACCAGCGGCAGGCAGGTAGTGGACTCCTCACCTTCCCCCAGGTGCTCGCAGCGCACACTGCTGCTGGCATCGATCATGCTATGCGCCCGGCCCATGCGCAGCGCCCAGCACTGCATGGGGGGGAAGCTGTCCACGAGTTCATGATCTCCCCAGCCGGCACAGCTCTCCAGCACATTGCGCTCATGGTTCATGACATAAAGCGAACCGGCACTGCCAGGCATCCACTGCGGGCAGATCTGTGCCACCGTGGCCTTCACGTCATTCATGGTGGCCGAGGCATGGAGTAATTCCCAGAAGCTCTTGGAGAGAACTTCCTGGCGGCGCCGTTCTTCCAACTCCATCACCATGCTATTAAAGGCCAGCGCCAACTCGCCAAATTCGCGATTTCCCCCGGTTTCAACGCGCCGGGCATAGTCTCCGGCGGTCACCAGGCGCGCCGATTCAGTAATCGAAACGATCCGGTTACGCACGCGAAGTGCGAACATCACACTGCCCAGGCAGCCCAGGCAGATGGTGCAAAGGCTGATGATGCCGTAGGTGTCGCTGGCCTGACGCGCGCGTTCTACGCGAGAGGACTCCAACTGTCGCAGTACCTCAATCTCCTCATCGTCGAACTGCGTTGCGATCTCCCGCAGTTGCTCCATTTCAGTGAGGGCTTTTCGTATCCGCTTTCTGTGCTCCTCTGTGTCGAGGGTCACCGGCGACACGTTGATCAGCGCCGGAACCGCATCGGCCATATAGGCGTCATACTTCTCCATGATGGTGCGGAACCGCGCTTCGTTTTTCTGGTCGTTCCTCAGCAGTATCTTCAGTTTTTGCCGGGCCTCCCTTGCCTCCTCCGCCCCCTGGGAGAACTGTTGCACGATGGCCGGGTCATGCCACAGGGCATAGCCCCTGGCTCCGCTCTGTACGTTGCCCGCTCCCTGTATGAACTGCCGCAGGGCCATCACCACCTGCCTTCTCGTCTCAACTTCCCGGGCAAGCTCGGAGCTGGCGCGCTGAACCCTTCGCAACTGGTAGGCGCTGCCGAAGGTCAACGTGGCAAGCAGCAATGCCGCCAGGGACGCTTCTGCAAAGAGGGAAATTTGTCCCTGAAAGCGCCACAACTGAAGGATTTTCTGGAACAGTCGCACGACACACTCCGCGCTACGGATTTACCCCAGAACTTATGACTCCTATCGGCATGGCGGCGTTTCCCCGCAAGCGCTTGCACAAGCGCAGTGCAATCCTCGCCCGGAACGGCATTGCGCAGTTCCAAAACAAAACGCCCGGCCGAGGCCGGGCGTTTGCTGAAAAGCGTGAAAGATTACAGGCTGCTCATGTTGGCCAGGAAGTCGCCGTTGGCGCGCGTCTTGCTGAGCTTGTCGATCAGCAACTCCATCGCTTCGACGGGCGAAAGCGGATTAAGCACCCGGCGCAGCACCCAGATGCGCTGCAAGTCTTCCTTGGTCTGCAACAGCTCTTCCTTGCGGGTGCCCGAGCGCTGAATGTCGATGGCCGGAAATACGCGCTTGTCGCTTAGCTTGCGGTCCAGGATCACTTCCATGTTGCCGGTGCCCTTGAACTCTTCGAAGATCACGTCGTCCATGCGGCTGCCGGTCTCGATCAGCGCCGTGGCGATGATCGTCAGCGAGCCGCCTTCCTCGATGTTGCGGGCCGCGCCGAAGAAGCGCTTCGGCCGCTGCAGGGCGTTGGAATCCACGCCGCCGGAGAGCACTTTGCCCGAGGGCGGAACAATCGTGTTGTAGGCGCGCGCCAGGCGGGTGATCGAATCCAGCAGGATGACCACGTCGCGCTTATGCTCCACAAGGCGCTTGGCCTTCTCGATAACCATCTCCGCGACCTGCACGTGGCGGGCGGCGGGCTCATCGAAGGTCGAGCTGATGACTTCGCCCTTCACCGAGCGCTGCATGTCCGTGACTTCTTCCGGACGCTCGTCAATCAGCAGAACGATCAGCACCACTTCTGGATGGTTCGAGGTGATGGAGTTGGCGATGTTCTGCAACAGCATCGTTTTACCGGTACGCGGCGGAGCGACGATCAGTCCGCGCTGGCCCTTGCCGATCGGGATCATGATGTCCATGACGCGGGCGCTCATGTTGTCGCGCACCGTCTCCAGCTTCAACCGCTGCTGCGGATAGAGAGGCGTCAGGTTGTCAAACAGAATCTTGTTGCGCGCCTCGTCGGGCGACTCGAAGTTGACCGCTTCGATCTTCACCAGCGCAAAGTACTTTTCACCTTCATGCGGCGGGCGCACCTGGCCGCTGACCGTGTCGCCGGTCTTGAGGTCGAACTTGCGGATCTGCGAGGGCGACACGTAGATGTCATCCGGGCCGGGCAGGTAGTTGTAGTCCGGCGAACGCAGGAAGCCATAGCCGTCTGGCAGAATTTCCAGCACGCCCTCGGCGAAGATGTGGCCTTCCTTCTCGCTCTGCGCCTGAAGGATCTTGAAGATGAGGTCCTGCTTGCGCAGGCCGCTCGCACCAGGGAGGTCGAGCTCGCGAGCGATTTTGGTCAGCTCGGTAATATTCTTTTCTTTGAGTTCAGCAATCGTCATGTCCACCTACGGAGTGTTGCTTACGGGCGGGATTTGGTTGCGCTTCGCGGCGCGGAATGTGGCGGCTTGTTGGGCCAGGCCTGGGATGTGGGGGAGCCGGCTGAGCTACTTGCCGGATGTTGAGTTTGCCGGTACTTCAATCATACCGCATGTTTCCCCGGGGGGAAATGGTGGTTGCGCGGCCAACCGCCAGCGCGGCGGCAGCGCAACCATCGAATTCGCTGCCGCTACGCCGCGCGCCTTTGCGCTTCACTCGCATTCACCGGCTCGGCCATCACATTGGCGCGCTCGTTACCGGAGATGCGGATCAGCACTTCGTTGGTCGTGTCCTGAATGCGGGTGTTGGGCTTGTGGAACTTACGGGTGGCCTTGGAAGCAATCTGGCAGAGCATGTAACGATTCTGCAGTGTATGCAAGGCTCCAAAGACTTTATCGGAACGCATGACTTCTCCTTCTTCTTTTCACTGTTCCGCCAGACTCACTGGTCCGGTCCAGAACAGCTTTCGTCGGGATCTTTTTCGCGCCCTGCCGGGAATCTCCGGAGTGCTGCGACGTTGGCATGACCTCAATCCGCGAACTCTCTAGCCTGTTGGATGCATCGCGCTGTGCGCCAGACACATTTGCCGCGCAGATTGAAGGTCATCTCCAGCAAGTTCCGCACAAGGCGCAACAGGAGAAGTTCCCCCTGAACACAACCTCTTGTTTGGAAGACTCGCATGTGGCCCAGACTTACCGGGCATGGATGAACGGCTCATCCTTACTCACCCATGAGTGGGATGGCTCACAAAGTGTACATTAAAGCCTCATGCCGCTCAGGTCAATCCTCTTTTTCAGCAACTTCACTAAACTTAACTCATTGATTCTGAATGGGCACAATGTGGGGAGCCCGTCCCAAACACAAACTGTGGAAATTTAAACCCTCTCTTCGTGTGCATCCTAATCCGTTAAAAATCAATTACTTCGATGAACTTCCTTAAACTCCTCCCGGGCAGGGTTCTGCACCGTCCATTTATATATAGCAATCTAGCGGAGAGAAGTTCCACAAACTAAAGCGGCTCCCGAGGAGCTACCCCCTTTCCAGATTGTTCTCTGCCGTCATTCCCTGTTGGTCACGACGGTCCGTGGCCGGTGGCTTCGGGGTACATCGTCTCTGGAACCGCTCTAACGGGTCTGCGAGGGATCGGGCACGCGAGAGACGTTCAAGTCCAGATGCAGCCCCAGCTTGGGGTTCACCCCGGGGACGTAGCAATTGCCATCCTTGTTATAAGTTGTGGCGCAGGAGGCGGTGAATTCCTTCCGGCGCGGAGACTGCGCGAATTGCCAAACCTCGGCAAACGGCGCTCCGCTGACCTCCGGAGCGGGCAACTGCTTGGGATAGGCGCAGCCGGGCGCGGGCGGGCAGGCATCGTTGGCGATCCAGAAGACCAGCTTGTCCCCCAGGGAGTCATGCAGGTCGCGGGCCGTGGTGATGGTTGTCCCGTCCGGCTCCTTCACCTCGATGCCCGAGCAGTAAATGCCCGGCCGGTATCCACCGCGCCGCACGGCCTCGGCCCAGGCAATCACGTACTTCTTCTGTTCGGGCAACATGCGGCCACCCTGCTCCTGGTCGAGAAAGAGGATGCTGCCCCGGCGGAAGCCCTCCGCCGCGGACGAACGCACCGCGGCCTGTCCGTCGCGCGCTCCGGGGTTGGGGCGTCCTTTAAGCTGCGCGTAGTCGCGTCCGTTGAAGAGCAACAGAAATCCCCAGCCTTCTTTCGCCAGCATTGTGCGCTTCCCTTTCCATGAATTCACGCGCTCGCCCGGAGGGTTCCCCAGCCAGTAGCCGGTGTAGGCAAACGTGTGGCGCAGCTCCTTCATGGCGGCGTCGCCGGGATAGAGGTTCCGGTCGAAGCCCAGGTAATTTGTCTGTGCCGCGAGCGCGGCGGAAAGCGATGCAATCAACAGGCAAAGGAGAAGCGGCTTGATGCTCGGGATGAACTTCATGACTCCTTCAGTGTAAGCCTGCCCCTGCCGGCGCTCCGGAATACGCTCTCATATCCGGAGTGGCACCGCTGCTTTATCGAGTCGCACCGCATTGTGTGCAGAATGGAGAAAGGTGCATAAAAACTGCTTAAGAAATGCATTCATCACGCTTTTGCCCACGCATTTCCACATATGTGTTGAAAACCCGGATGAAACATTCGCAAATCGGTCTTGACAGCCACCGTCTTCTTGTTCCGTCCGGCAAACTGTTTGCACAATCCAGCGTCTGGCGCAGGACGTCATTTGCGCTTGCGTGTGCTTCTGTGCGCTTCTCATCCGGTTTGCAGGTAATAATTCTGTCAGAGTGCGACGCTGACATACGGCGCGTCAACAGACGACATTGCGGCACGCAAAGCCCTGCCGTTACACTGGATTCATCCGTCCGCAGTTGCGCGACGCGGTAAGGGTTCCAAGCGTCGCGGCAAACACCGTGGAATGCGTGGGGAATCAAAAGAGGAGAAACATTGCTGTATCTTCACGGATTGGGGCACTACCATCCCGAGACGATTCTGGATAATCATTTCCTTGCCTCTTTAGACATTGGCGTGGACGTGAAATGGATTGAAGACCGCGTCGGCATTGTCGAGCGGCGCACGACCCTGCCGCTGGACTACCTGCGGCAGACGAAGAATCGCGATCCGCGCGAGGCTGCCGCGGCGGCGACGATTTCGCCGGTGGAAATGTCCTGCCACGCCGCCCGCATGGCGCTCGAACGCGCCGGACTGGAGACCTCGCAGATCGGCCTGGTCGTCTCCGGCGGCTGCTCGCCGGAGATGCAGATTCCCGCCGACTCCAGCCGCGTGGCCAATGCCCTGGGCATTCGCGTTCCCTGTTTCGATCTGCAATCCGCCTGCTCCAGCTTTGCCTCGCAGATCCATTTCCTGAACCAGATGCGCGAAGAGGCTCTGCCCGAGTTCGTGCTGGTGCTGAACAGCGAGACCTTTACCCGCAGCATCGACTACAGCGACCGGCGCCAGGCGGTGCTCTTCGGCGATGCCGCTTCGGCGGCCATCGTCAGCACGCGCGTACCCGCGCCCAACACCATCACCGGGACCAGCTTCGGCACCGATCCCGCGGGCCAGCACCAGATCATGATCCCCACCGGCGGACACTTCTCGCAGGAGGGCCACGCCGTGCAGGTCTTCGCCATCAAGACCACCACCGAGGTTGTGCGCGGCCTGCAAGCCACGGTGCCCGAGGACGAGACGCGCCGCCAGGTCTTCATCGGCCACCAAGCCAACCTGCGCATGCTGGAAAACGTCTGCAAGCGCACCAGCGTGGCGCTGGAGGATCACTACGCCAACGTAGGCATGTTCGGTAACTGCGGCGCCGCCGGAGCGCCCACCGTGCTGTCGCAGCACTGGGACGAGTTGCGCGGCGCCATTGTGCTGATGGCCGTCGTTGGCAGCGGCCTGGCATGGGGCGGCATGAGGATCACGCTGGGTTAGAAATTTCCAAGAGTCCGGGATTCTCGACGGCAGACGCTCAAGCAATCCTGAATACCTGCCGATGTTCTGCTTACAGTGCAGGAGACTGTCGAACGATGATCTCTGTCAGCCCCACCTATACCGCTCAGGTTGCCGCGCAGAGCGAGCCTGTCAAGAAGCAGCCCGCTCCGCAACAGCCTGCCCCGCAGGCCGCGCAAACGCAGGACCACTACACACCGAGCGCCGGCGACGTTGATCGCGACGGCGATAGCCGCTAACGGAAAACTTCCGAAACACAAAAAGTCCCCCGGCTGCCCGGGGGACTTTCTTTGCTCAGGAGGTCTCTGCTCGTGGTCCCAACTACACTTTGGCCGCTTCGCCGATGGCGCTGGTAGGCAACGACTGGGCTTCCTTGCGCAATTCATCGAAGAGGATCGTGCTCAAGTAACGCTCGCCAAAGCTGGGGATGATGGCCACCACCAGCTTGCCCGCATTCTCCGGACGGTTGGCCACCTGCAGCGCGGCATACACCGCGGCACCGGCCGAGATGCCCACCAGAAGACCTTCCTGACTGGGCAGGACACGCGCGGTGTTGATCGCGTCCTCGTTTGACACCTGGATGATCTCGTCGATGATGTGGGTATCGAGCACGCCGGGCACAAAGCCGGCGCCGATGCCCTGAATCTTGTGCGGACCGGGCTTGCCGCCGCTCAGCACCGGGCTGGCCGTGGGTTCAACCGCAATGGCCTTGAACGAGGGCTTTTTTTCCTTCAGGTACTTTGCGGTACCGGTCAACGTGCCGCCGGTGCCCACGCCGGAGATGAGGAAGTCTGCCTTGCCTTCGGAATCTTCCCAGATCTCGGGACCGGTGGTGGCGTAGTGAATGGCCGGGTTGGCCGGATTATTGAACTGTTGCAGCATGTAGCCATGTGGCGTGGTAGCCAGCAGTTCTTCGGCCTTGGTCACGGCACCCTTCATGCCGCTGGCTCCCGGAGTCAGCACCAGCTTGGCGCCGAAGGCCAGCAGTAGCACGCGGCGCTCCAGGCTCATCGTGTCCGGCATGGTCAGGATGAGCTGGTAGCCCTTGACGGCGGCCACGAAGGCCAACGCAATGCCGGTATTGCCGCTGGTCGGCTCGATCAGCACGGTCTTGCCCGGAGTGATCTTGCCCTCGCGCTCGGCCGCATCGATCATGGCCGCGCCGATGCGATCCTTGACGCTGGCCAGCGGATTCTGGCTTTCCAGCTTGACGGCCACACGCGCGTGCGCGCCCCTGGTAACGCGGTTGAGGTACAGCAAGGGGGTTTTTCCGATCAGTTCGACAACGCTATTGGCAATTGGCATCTCGTCTCCATTCAGCCGCCGTGGCGGCTTCATCACGGGTTACGTATGCGTGGCCCTCAAGTACCGCGAAGGTCCGCGATGAAAATCAGGGCAAAGCTTCCACTTCCCAGAGTTCGCTGAAAAATTGGCCGGAAAAGAAAAACCCACCGGCCGATTCTGGCGGTGGGTCTCGTGAAATCTCTGCGAAATACGCTAGTTCACGATCACATCCACGCCAGGGTACGCCCCGCAACAACAGCAGGGACAAGCGCACGCCTTCTGGCAGCAGTGGATCATGGTGTATTGTTTATAGCTCCGTTCGGTCTCGTCCGTCAAACTCCGCTTGGAATGCCCGTTTCCGAAACTGAGTTTCGTGTTGCAGTAAGTTGCTTCATCCCCGCGGCGCGTTCCATCATCTAACCTGTTGCAGAGTTGCGCCGCGCGCGGCAGGATGTTTGCGCGCAGTGTTCCGCACGTACTTCAATTTCACGCAAAGGCACCCGCCTTAATTCCCGCGGGCGAAGGCATACATTCATGGCAAAGATCAAAGCGTGGGCGGCGCAGGGAGCCAGGCAGCCGCTGAGTCTTTACGAGTTCGATCCCGGCCCGCTGGGCGCGGAGGAAGTGGAAGTGGCCGTTGAACATTGCGGCCTCTGCCACTCCGATCTCTCCTGCCTCAACAACGACTGGGGCTATTCACACTATCCCTTCATTCCCGGCCACGAGGTGATTGGCCGCGTGGTGGCCGTGGGCGAGCACGCCAAGGGCGTCAAGGTTGGCGAACGCGTCGGCGTCGGCTGGACGGCCTCAAGCTGCATGCACTGCCAGCTCTGCCTGGACGGCAATCAGCATCTTTGCCGCGAAGGCGTGCCCACCATCGTGGGCCACGCCGGAGGCTTTGCCGAGCGCGTGCGCGCGCATTGGGCTTGGGCCATTCCGATTCCCGCTGCGCTTGACCCCGTCTCCGCCGGACCGCTGCTTTGCGGCGGCATCACGGTGTTCAATCCTCTGCACCTGCACAACATCAGCCCCACGGCGCGCGTGGGTGTGGTGGGCATCGGAGGCCTGGGACACATGGCGCTGCAGTTTGCCAACGCCTGGGGATGCGACGTGACGGCCTTCACCTCCAGCGAGTCGAAGCACGACGAGGCAAAGAAGCTGGGCGCGCATCACGTGGTCAACAGCCGCGACTCGAAGGCCATCAAGTCCATCGCCGGCTCGCTGGACCTGCTATTGGTGACAGCCAACGTGACGCTGGACTGGAACGCCTTGCTGGGTGCTTTGGCGCCGCGCGGACGCATGCACGTTGTCGGCGCCGTTCTGGAGCCGATCCCCGTTCCGGCCTTCGCCCTCATCGGCGGAGAGAAGGAAATATCCGGCTCACCCACCGGCTCGCCTACCGACATTGTGCGCATGTTGGAGTTCGCCGCGCGGCACAAGATTGCCCCGCAGATCGAGCGCTTCCCCATGAGCCAGGTCAACCAGGCGCTGGCGCATTTGGAAGCAGGCAAGGCTCGCTACCGGATTGTGCTCGATCCGGATTTCAAGTAAGTTGGTTGGCATAACCTTTCACCCCGCCCCTCGCAAGGGCGGGGTTTTCTGTAATCGGAGGAGCCGGACGGCATGACCCAGGGAGCAGCAAACCGCATCAGCGACAAGGCAGCGCAGTTCACCGAGAGCGTGATCCGCGAGATGACGCGCCAGGCGTTGCAGCACAACGCCATCAACCTGGCACAGGGATTTCCCGACTTTCCCGCCCCCTCCGAGTTGAAGCTCGCCGCGCAGGAAGCCATTGCGCGCGATGTGAATCAGTACGCCATCACCTGGGGCGCGCGCGACCTGCGCGAAGGCATCGCCGCGAAGTTTGCACGCCTACAGGGCATCACGGTCGATCCCGAGACGGAGATCACCGTATGCTGCGGCGCCACCGAGGCGATGATCGCAGCGCTGCTGGCGGTGCTGAATCCCGGCGACGAGGTTGTCATCTTCGAGCCGTTTTACGAGAATTACGGTGCCGACACGATCCTCTCCGGCGCCACGCCGCGCTACGTCGCGCTGCGCCCGCCCGCCGCGCCCGATGGCGAGTGGACCTTCGATCCCGCGGAGTTGCGCGCGGCCTTCCACAAAAACACCCGCGCCATCATCCTGAACACGCCGAACAATCCCACGGGCAAGGTCTTCACCCGCGCCGAATTGGAATTCATCCGCGACCTTTGCGTGGAGTTCGACGCCTTGGCCATCACCGACGAGATCTATGAGCACATTCTCTACGACGGCGCCGAGCACATTTCGCCGGCGACGATCGACGGCATGGCCGAGCGCACCATCACCATCAACGGCATGTCCAAAACGTACAGCGTCACCGGCTGGCGCGTGGGCTGGCTCATCGCCCCACCCGCGCTCACTTCGGCCATCCGCAAGGTGCACGACTTTTTGACCGTGGGCGCGGCCGCGCCCTTGCAGGCCGCCGGCGCCGTGGCCTTGCACTTGCCGGAAAGTTATTACCAGGGATTGGCCGCCGGATATCTGGCCCGCCGCGACCAGTTGCTGGCCGCGCTGCGCGAGACGGGACTCACTGCGTATCGCCCGCGTGGGGCGTACTACATCATGACCGACGTGACGCGCTACGGCTTCGCCAATGACGTGGAGTTTGTGCGTCACCTGATCGCGGACATCGGCGTGGCCGCCGTGCCGGGATCGAGTTTCTACAGCGGCACGCAAGGCAATCAGCAGGTGCGCTTCGCCTTCTGCAAAAAGCCGGAGACCTTGCGCGGCGCAACCGTGCGGCTGCGCAAACTGCGCCCACGCTAGCGCCGCGCGCTCCGCTTACAGCAAGCCGCCGGTTTGAATCGTCAGCGCACTCAGGGCGAGTTCCAGCTTTTGAATGGCCTCGTCGAGCTCGGGGTGTTGGCCTAGTTCGTTGCGAAGGTCGTGCAGAAGGTCGCGTGCTTCGGCAATGTGCACGGCTACGGGCGTCTTGTCCTGTTCGTTTTTGGCGGTATCGGGATTCATCGCGTCCATCTCCCTGAAACGCTGGCATTGTACCCCGGGAGGGGGGGCGAACGGAATCCCGTTTAAGGTTTTGCCATGCGGCACACGGCGTCGATCAGTCCCATACGCGTAAATGGCTTCTGCAGGAAGCAGGCACGCTGAAAGTGAAACTCGTTCGCTTCTCCGGCGGCGTAGCCCGACATAAAAATCACCGGCAACCTGGGATGCGTCTCCGTCAGCGCCGACGCCAGCTCCGTGCCGGACATTCCCGGCATCACAACGTCGGTCACCAGCAGCGCCAGTTGCTCGCCCAGTCCGCTGGCCGCAGCCATCGCTTCTTCCCCATTGCTGCACCCCATAACGGTCAACCCCGCCTGCTCCAGAAAGCTCTGCACACTGCCCCGCACCATCTCTTCGTCGTCCACCAACAGAACCGTGCCGTTGATGCGGCACCCGCCCTCTTCGTCCGCGTCCAGGGCTTGCACTGGAATGGAGTTGGCCGTCACCGGAGTCTGAATCAATGGCAGATAAATGGAGAACGTCGTACCGGCGCCAACCGTGCTGCGCACCCTCAGGTGTCCGTTGCTCTGCCGCACAATGCCGTACACCATGGCCAGGCCCAGCCCGGTGCCGCGCCCCTTGGGCTTGGTGGTAAAGAATGGCTCGAAGATGTGTTCGCGGTGCTCGGGAGCGATACCGGTTCCGGTGTCGGCCACCATCAGCAGCGCGTAAGCACCCTCGGGCACGCCATCGTGGATTACGCTCTCTCCGGTGGCAATTGTCATGGCCGACGTGCTAAGCACCAGCTTCCCGCCGTCGGGCATGGCGTCGCGGGCATTGATCACCAGGTTGATGACCGTCTGTTCGAGCTGGCCCCGGTCGGTGCGCACCCAGCAGGGCGTGTGGTCCACCCGGCATTCCATACGGATGTCGCGCGGCAGCAGGTCGCCGATCAGCTCGCAGACATGAACCAGAAATCCGCCTAACTCAAAGCTGGTGGCGGCCAGTTCCTGCTTGCGTCCAAAGGCGAGCAACTTCCGCGTCAACTGCGCGGCGCTTTCAGTGGCCTTCAAAATACGCTGCGCCTTCATCGCCACGCGCTCCAGATCGGGTGCCAGCATGAGCAGTTCCGCCTGGCTGCTGATGGCCATCAACAGGTTGTTGAAGTCGTGGGCCACCGAGCCGGCAAGCAGGCCGACGGCCTCCAGCTTCTGCGCCTGGCGCAACTGCTCCTGCAAAACAACCTGCGGTGTCACATCCTGCAGGGCAACCAGGTAGTAACGCTCGTGACGAATCAGGAGTATCTCGGCCGAAAGCTCCAATTCGGCCTTCTGCCGCGCCTTGATGTGGCCGCAGAAACGGAAGTTTCGCACCACGCGGTTATTTTCCAGATCTGCCATCAAGCGGACGCGCTCTTCCGGGTCTTCCCATATCCCCAACTCAAGGGTCGTCTTGCCCAGCAGATCTTTACGGGTAAAGTTCGTCATGGAGGCCAGGTTGTCATTGGCCTCAACGATGCGCCCATCAGCGATGCGCAGCAGGGCCAATCCCACCGGCGCGCAATGGAAGACAGTATTGAAGAGTTCTTCCGACTGGCGTAGTTCTTCGTCAAATTGCCGCCTCTGCTCAAGGTCCGTGCGCAGCGCGCTCACCTGCTGATGCCGCCACATGGCAATGGCCAGGGTCACCACCAATCCGCAGAGAGCCAGGTAAACCGTAATGGACCAGAACATGGTGACGTAGAACGACGCCAGCACCGTGCTGCGCCATGCGCGCGTAATGGTGCCCCAACCCAGGTCGTGCAAATATCCGGAAACGGCATACTGCGCCTGCCCATCGGGCGTCCGTCGCAGGACAAAATGCTTTTCCCCCTGCACCGCCGCTTCGGCTAAACTGTCCTCCAATCCGTGTGGCACCTGCCCGTCCACATGGACAGTGCGGGAGAAGTACACCAGTTGTCCCTGTCGGTTGCGTGCCAGCAGCAGCGTGCGCACCCGGCTCTCCTCCAACGGCTCAACCAGATTCTGAATCGCCTCCGGACGGGTGACCAGCACCAGCGCGCCCACATGCGACGACGCATCGTGCAAATCCTTATAGACCGGCTGGACGAAGGCCAGCTTCGGGTACCCGGAAGTTACGCCGGGATTGAATAGGGTAAGCAAGGCCGCTTTGCCCGCGGTGCTCGCCTGCCCTTTGACCCACGGATCCAGTTCCGGCGCGCCAAGGGTCTCCATCAACTGTTTGCCGTCGCTGCCGATCAGATAGATTCCCAGATACGAAGACGACCCGCTGATGGCGCTGAGAAACTCGCGCGAATGCTCCACGTTGGCCGCCTTGCGCGATTCAATCGCCCGCGCCACGGTCGGAAAACGGCTCAACCCTTCGGCTTGATTCGCGGTGACCGTAACCCAGGAGTGAATCGACTGCGCCACATCGTCGGAGGTGCGAGTCAACAGAATCTGTTCATTGTGAAGAATGGCAAGAAACCCGACGCGAAGAAAAAACGCTGTCAGCAATCCGCCGCATACGATCAGCAGCGCTAGAACGCCCACGAACACAGGCGGAAATTTTCGCGGTGGTGGACCCGTCTGGGAGCTGCCGAACCCTTCATCGGTGCGCAGTGCCATCGTGCTGGAAGCGTCCTTGGGTTGCATTTTTCCGATGATGATTCACTATTTAGTTACTGTTTGCAAATACATTCGCATCCTGTGGAGGGTGCGCATTTGAAGAATGGGAAACAGTGCCGTCCGGGGCGCACTGCATCCTGCCGGAAACCCTGGCCGAACATCCCGTCCGCCTGCGCCTTGCCTTGCTGCCGGGCCAATGTTAAGGTGATTTTCATTGTGGGCGTGGCGACCGGCCGATTTCCCTCCCCAAAGGGATTCCGCGCTGCCAGCTTTAGCTCTTCCACTCGATTCATTTCCGGTCTCGTGCGCAGTACGGACCCAGGGCTCTTTTGTTATGACCGTCTCCCCGAAAGATGGTTGGCCAATGCCGTCCCCCGAAGCGCGTCCGCAACTGTTACTCGCGCACTCTCCGGCGAAACTAGCCATTTACGACCATGATTTGCGCCGTCTGGATGCCAGCCGTAGCTGGCAGGAGTGCTTTGCCGGCGCCGCCGACTCTCTGCGCGCCTCTGGAAGCACTTCGCAGGACGCGGCGTTTGCTCCGCTGCTGACAGCCTGCGAGCAAGCCTTGCGCGGCGAGTCCGTCACCTCATCCGTTGTTTGCTTCGAGCCTCCCGGCGGCGCTCCGCGCTGGTTCTCCTTCGTGGCGCATCCCTGCGGAGAAGCCGGCGGCGCGAACAGGGGAGTCTGCGTTTATGCCGCGGAAGAAACCGGGCAGCGCGCGCTGAAGATACAGCAGCAGCGCACCGAAAGCATTCTGCATACGGCAATGGACGCGATCCTCTCCATCGACGAGCAGCATCGCATCGTGCTGTTCAATCATGCCGCGGAGACCCTCTTCCTTTGCCCGGCCGCCGAGGCCCTGGGCTCGCCGCTGGAGCGTTTCCTGCCCGCCGAGTTCCGCGGCGCGCATCCCCGGTACGTGCAGAACTTCGGCGCCACCGGCGAAACGACGCGGTCGATGTCGGCGCCGAAGCGTTTACAGGCACTGCGCGGCGACGGGCAGATATTTCCCATCGAGGCAACGATCTCCAAGACCGGTGGCGAGGGAGAGCGCATCTACACGGTGATTCTGCGTGACATCACCGAACGCCAGCGCACCGAGGCCGCCATGCTGCGTGCGGAGAAGCTGGCACTGGCCGGAAGAATGGCCGTGTCCCTGGCGCACGAAATCAACAACCCGCTGGCCAGCCTTACCAACGCACTTTACCTGGTCGGACAACACGAGATTCCGGAAGAAGCGCGTCATTTTCTCAGCCTGGCCAGCAGCGAGCTACAGCGCGTGGTGCATCTCACGCGGCAGTCGCTCGGCTTTTATCAAGAATCGGGGCGCCCGGAACCGGTGCTGGTCCCCGACCTGGTGGAGTCGGCGATCTGCATGATGGAAGGAAAAATCAAGCGCAGCGGCAGCAGCATCGAGCGGCGCTGGAAGACCTCGCGCCCCGTGCTGGGTGTGGCCGGCGAGCTGCGACAGGTCGTCGCCAACCTGCTGGCCAACAGCCTGGACGCCGTTTCCAGCGGCGCCACCGTGCACTTCCGCTCCTCCGCGGCCTCCATGCCCGATGGCCGCCCTGCCGTGCGCATTACGATCAGCGACGACGGACACGGCATTTCACCTGCCGTGCGGCCGCATATCTTTGATCCGTTCTACACCACCAAGGGCGACTTCGGCACCGGGCTGGGTCTTTGGGTGAGCAAGCAGTTGGTGGACAAGCAGGGCGGTCAACTGCGTCTGCGCTCCTGCAACAGCGGGCCGCGGCGCGGGACTGCGATCTCTTTGCTGCTGCCTGCCGCCATTCGGCCCAGCGCCGGGTAATTGTCCCGCACAGCGCCGCATAAACTGAGTACGCCTTGCCTCAGCCGGCCTTCCGCGTGTCTTCGCCTGCTTCCACCGGAAGCAGAGAATTCGCATGACTTAGAGATTCCAGGCAAATCACGCGGCGCCTGCTGGGCAGCACGCGCCAGTGAACCCAGCCGCGCCGCATCCAGTAATAGATGGTGGAGCGGCTTACCGCCGCCAGTTCCGCCGCCCGCGTAGGATTCAGAAAGCGAGCAGGCCTCTGGCAGTCGTCGCAGTGCAATAGCGAAGCGCGCAAGACCGCCGGCTGAGGCATCCCATGACCGGCAGACCCCGTGGGCTCTGAAATCATGAACTCTCCTGCAGACGGCGACCGCCCTATCCAGACACTGTGATTCGCGCGGCGCGCCGCGAGTTGCACGCCCGGGCAAGCTATTTCCGGCTGCCGGATAAGCTTCTCCCCATGAAATTACCCGGATGGGCATGTCCTATCGCACACATCTTGACATACCACACCACGTGCAGAAGTTACTTATGTAATGCAAACAAGAACAGTTTCGCTTTCCTGATCGCTTGTCAAAACGCGACCATGATTGTATGAAGATAATTCCGCGATCTGGTTCGGGAACCCCGTCCTGCCATGTGACGACCATCCAAACTTCAATTCCGGGCAAATCTATGTCCGGGATGGCTTTCCGCGGCTTCGCGTGTGAGTACATACGTGCGCCGCATCCGCGCTGCCCTGGTGAGAAAACAGCGCTGCCAATGGACTCGCCCCGCTCTTGAGCATCCAGAGGCGATGCAATTCGAGCCGCGCACGATGTCGAACTGGCGGCGCCCATCCTTTATGCCGGCCTCCGCAGCCGCTTTCCTGCAACTCATGCCGTTGCTCGCCTTCGCTTCGCAGCTTCCGCCCCGCGCCTTACGGGCGAGGTACCTTGTGCGGCGGCTTTATAACGGCAATATTCAGGAGACCCGATGACTGAATTGAACTCCCCGGAAACATTCCGTCTGCTCATCATCGACGGCGATGCGGCCACTCATGATGAGATCAAGCGGTTCCTCCTTGCGCCTGGCACCGGGCAGGCTGCTGAGTTCCAGATCGACTCCGCCTTCGAAAATCGGCAGGGCTGGGAAATGCACCTTGCGGCCCGGCGGCAGGGGATACCCTATTCGCTGGCCTTTGTGAGCGTGGACGCGTCTTCGGGTGGGGATGGCATGGAAACCATCCTGCATCTGCGGGAGGAAGACCCCATATTGCAGACCGTGCTGTGCCTGGAGCCGGCGCAACGCACCTGGGACGACATCTTCCCGCGCCTTGGCATCACCCACAACGTCTTTTTCCTCAAGAAGCCGCTCGACCGCACCGAGGTTTTGCAACTGGCCCACGCCCTTACCTACAAATGGCAATGCATGTTGCAGGTGCGCATGAGGATGCAGATGCTGGACCGCGAGGTGGAGGACCGCACGGCCCGCCTGCGGCAAACCGTGGCCGAGTTGGTTGTCGCGCGCGACCGCGCCGAGGAAGCGGCGCGGCAATTGAAGGAGAGTCAGACGCTGCTGAGCGCCGCCGAGCAACTTTCGCAATCCGGCGCCTGGCGCTGGGAGAAGGATTCCGGGCACGTCGAGTTCTCCACCGGCGCGCGACGCATTCTCGGGGCATCGCAGTCCAGCCTCTCCGTGATCGAGCTGATGAAGTGCCTGCATCCTGATGACACGGTGGCCATGGAGGCCACATTTGCCGAGGCCCAGCAGACCAACAAGACGGCCCTTGCCACCGAGCGCCGCATCGTCACCCGCGACACCGGCGAAGAGCGCATCGTAACCGCCAATGGAAAGGTCGTGCGCGACCGGGAAGGATGCATCGTGGCCGCCCACGGCGCCCTGCAGGACGTCACCGAGGCGCGGCGCGTGGAAGCGCAATTCCGCCAGTCGCAGCGCATGGACGCCGTGGGGCGTCTGGCCAGCGGCGTGGCCCACGACTTTAACAACCTGCTCAGCGTGATGATGGGGCAGGCCGAGTTGCTGCGCGACGAATCCCTGCCGGGATCGCAGCCGTACAAGCGCGCCACTGAGATTCTCGGAACCGTCGAACGCGCCACCAAGATGACGCGGCAGTTGCTCGATATAGGACGCCCGCAGACCTTGCAGCGTGTCCCGGTGGATCTGCACGGCATCCTGCTAGGCAATGAAGAGATGCTGCGCGGACTGTTGGGTGAACAAGTCGCGCTCAGCCGCGCATACCGGGCAACGCGGCACGTCATCAACGCCAGCGCCGATCAACTCAATCAGGTCATCCTCAATCTCGCCGTCAATGCCCGCGACGCCATGCTCCGGGGTGGCAGCCTGATGCTTAGCACGGCCGATGCCGATCCCGGCGATCCCGTAGCGGCGCGCCTCGGCCATCCCTGCGTGGTGCTCACCGTGACCGATGAAGGCGTGGGCATGGACGAGCAGGTGCTGGCCAAAATTTTCGATCCTTTCTTCACCACCAAATCGCGCGGCAAAGGCACGGGCCTGGGCCTGAGCACGGTGTATAGCATTATCACCAACCACGGCGGAGCCATTGAGGCAAAAAGCAAGCGGGGCTTCGGCTCCAGCTTCATGATTTATCTACCCACCATCGATTCTCTGGCGCAGGCGCCGCCGCCCGAGCCTGCGCGGACCGACACCGAGACCGGCAGCGGCACCATTCTCCTCGCGGAAGACGAGGAGGGCCTGCGCTCTCTGCTGCGCAAGTTCCTGGAGAGCGGCGGCTACAAGGTGATTGAAGCCACCGACTCGGGAGCGGCCGTCAACTGCGTGCGGGAGACGCGCGCCGGCATTGACATGCTTCTCACCGACGTCGTCATGCCAGGCATGAGCGGACGCGAACTGGCACAGGAGTTAAAGACTTTCCATCCCGGACTCAAAACGCTGTTCATCAGCGGCTACGCCGATAACATGTTGGCGCAGTTCGACTTCATCAGCGAGCAGACCTGCTTTCTGCAAAAGCCATTTTCGCGCGGCACGCTGCTCGCCAAGGTGAAGGAGGTTCTGCAATCCTGATTCCTCCTCAGTATGCCCGTGCGGCGTACGCGGACTCCTATCTTGCATTCTGCCCTGGAAATTAGAAAGGCCGCCCACGGGCGGCCTTCCTGTTGAAAATGATCGGCCGCTCTAGCAGCAGGTCATCTTGATTTCGCCTTCCTTGCTGACCGGCGGGCCGAAGGCTTCCTTCGGAACCGGACCGCCATTCAACACGCGAATCCAGCAGAGGATGGCGTTCGCCACCACCAGCACGACGCCCGCAATGAACAGGCTCATCAGGAACGTGTCGAGGTAGCCGGCAAACTCCTTGCCCTTGACCAGGTGCATGGGCCAGAAGATCGTCTGAATGCCCTCCACCCCGGCCGTCACCGTGGTAATGCCGACAAAGACCATCGGCACAAAGCTGAAGATGGCGTACTTGGCCTTGCCCATATTGATGAGGAACGTGGTCACAATCGCCAGCGCGATGGTGGCCAGCAACTGATTGCCGGTGCCGAACAACGGCCAGATCGTGCTGATGTTGCCGGTCCAGATCAGGTATCCCCAGGCGGCCACCACGATGCACGTAGCCGACAGGTTGCTGGGCAGCCAGGCGTTGTTGGCATAGGGCTTGTAAACTTTGCCGACGAGTTCCTGCAACACGTAGCGCGCCACGCGCGTGCCGGTGTCCACCGTGGTGAGAATGAACAGGGCCTCGAACATGATGGCGTAGTGATACCAGTAGCCCATCAGCTTGGCCATGCCTGGCAGCCCGCGGAAGATCTGCGCCATGCCAATGGCCAGGGATACCGCGCCGCCACTGCGTCCCGCGAGCTTTTCGCCCACCTCCTGGCTGAACATATCCAGGTTCACCGTGTGCCACTCGGGATGCACCGCCAGCAACTTGGTAAACGCCGCCGGAGCACAGTTGATGGCAAAGTAATCGCCGGGATTCATGGAGCAGGCGGCAATGAGAGCCAGCACGCCCACCAGCGATTCGCACAGCATGGCTCCGTAGCCGATGAAGCGCGCGTCGGTTTCCTTGTCGCACATCTTCGGCGTAGTGCCGGAGGAAACCAGCGCGTGGAAGCCGGAGATGGCGCCGCAGGCGATGGTGACAAACAGGAACGGGAACAGCTTGCCCTTGATGATGGGTCCGCCGCCGGAGATGAATTGGGTGAAGTTCGGGAACTGAATGTTCGGGTGCACGATAAAGACACCGACGATCAGCGCCGCGATGGTGCCCAGCTTGACGTAGGTGGACAGGTAATCGCGCGGTTCCAGCAGCAGCCATACCGGCAGCACCGAAGCCACAAAGCCATACACCATCATCATGGCCGTGATCTGGTGCGGAGTGAAGTTCAGTACCGCGGAATAAGCACTGTTTGCAAACCAGTGGCCGCCGATGACAGCAGCCAGCAGGCAAACCACGCCGAAGATGCTTGGTCCGGTGATCTGAATTTCACCGGCGTGGCTCTTGAACATCCACAGTCCCATGATGAGGGCGATGGGAATGGTCATGCCGATGGTGAACACGCCCCACGGGCTGTTGGCCAGCGCGTTGACCACCACGATGCCCAGGCCGGCCAGCGTGACCAGCAGGATAAAGAGCACGGCGATCATCGAGACCAGGCCGGCAAAGCTGCCAATCTCGGTGCGCGCAATGTCAGCCAGCGAGCGTCCCTTGTGCCGTATGGAGGCCACCAGGACGAGAAAATCCTGCACGCAGCCGGCCAGCACGGCGCCGATCAACAGCCAGAGGAATCCAGGAGCAAATCCAAACTGTGCCGCCAGAGTAGGTCCAACCAGTGGACCGGCGCCGGCGATGGCGGCAAAGTGATGCCCGAATAGCACCCACTTCGGCGACGGTACATAGTTATGTCCATCTTCGTAGGTATGAGCGGGAGTAGTGCGGCGATCGTCGAGTGCCAGGGCCTTTGCCGCCAGAAACGCACTGTAGTACCGGTATGCCAGGGCGTACACGCAAAGAGCCCCCAGCATAATGGGAAATGTATTCATGGTTCGGCTGCCTCCAGGAAGTTTGCGGAAGAACGCCCGCATACTTGATGGCAAACTATAAAACTGATGGGGGAACGGCGCAATACAGTTTGTAAAAGGAAGTGCAAAAGCATACAGGACTACGCCTTAGGGACGGGTTAAGGCTGCATCTGGCGTACAGCTTCCGGCCGAATCTTCTGGCAAGACAGGTAAGGATGCGTGGCGCGACGGTCAGATCAATCTGAAAGCCCTCCCATTCTGGGTGTCTCCATCGTCCGTGTCCTTGCGCATCAATCCCTTGAAACACAAGGACATTGCTGGTTACCCCAACGTAACTTCGGTCATGGATGTTTTGCCAAGTTCCCGCCACACCTCCGCCATGTTGGCAGTACTATGAGACCCAGTTGCTGCACCATCCCGGCCACGCTTTTCTCCCAGCAATGGGCGAAGAAACTTTCCTCCGCGTGGGACGTATCGAAGCACACAGGGATGGCGCGGAGTGGGACGCGCAGTACAGGTCAATTTCACGGCGGAGTTCACATCGCCCAACGACAATGCAGCTTGCAGTGAGAGGGAGCCTATGGCATATCATCTGGGCCATCCATCACGAAAATGTGGCGTTTCCCATGCCCGGGGAATTGCCGCGCCCGGCTTCACAATCATTGAACTGGCGGTCGTCATTGCCATTGTGCTTGTGGTGCTGGGCATGGCCCTGCCGGTGCTGGTGAACACCTCGCGCAGCCGCATGGTGACAAACGCGCAGTTGGCCGTCTCGGGAGCCATGCAGGCGGCACGCTACCGGGCCATGTCCACCGGACTGCCGGTGGAACTGACCTTCAGCGCCGCCAACGCCACATCGCAGCTTCTCTCATGTTCCAACTGCTCCAGCACCATCTACGATCCCACGGTGAGCAGCTACACCTTCGCCGCCCTGTCCACGGACCAGGCGGTGCCGTTCACCATCGCCCACGGAGCGGCGCTGAACGCCGACAAGACGCTCTATTTCCGTCCCAACGGCGCGGTGCAGACCACGTATGGAACCACCGACTGCACGACGGCGAACATCCCAACGTTTACGTTGACGTTTTCCAATATCTCGCGAACCGTCACGATTGAGTGCTATGGAAGAATCACGGTACAGACGCCATAAAAATCCGCGCCGCGAGAGCGGCTTCAGCGTCATCGAAGTGATCGTCGCCATGTTTGTCTTCGCCGTCGGCATCCTCTCGCTGGCGGCGCTGATGTGCATGGTGAACCTGAACACCGACCGCTCCCGCTACATGGGCATTGCCACCAATCTGGCTACCGAAAAGCTCGAGTTCCTGAACCGCTATGCCGCCGCCTCCACCGCGCCATCGATCACCGTGGGCGGCAGCCTCAGCAGCGACGTTACAGGCTATTTCGACGACGTACAGGTCTCGGCCGACAACGGCGCGCTCACCGAAATCACCTATGATTCCAGCTCCGGGGAATACGAGGTCTTTACCCACAGCGTCACCGGCGCGGTCAGCGACGCTCTACAAAGCTCTAAACCAGCGGCGCTGCCCAACGCGGTGGACTTTCATCGCCGCTGGCTGGTGGAGTCGCCCATCACCGTCGGCGCCCAGTCCATTGCCGTGCGCCGCGTTACCGTTTGGATCAGCGCCTGGTCACCGTCGGCCAGCGCGCAGGCCATGGTGCAGGGGCGTCCGCTGACGTACCAGGTCAGCACGGTGCGGCCATGAAGAATACGCTCGCCATTCGCCGCCATCCAGCGCAACGCGCGGCTGGCTTCACCCTTTTGGAATTGGTGGTGGCCATCGCGCTGTTCCTCGTCCTTGGCTTGGCCGCCGTGCAGCTCACCCAGCGCAGCGCCGGAGTTTCCGTTGGGCAGCAGGCGCAGTCGGCGCTGAACCTCACCATCCGCAACGTGGCCGCACAGTTGCAAATCGATCTGATGAATGCCGGCACCGGTTACTTCCCAACTTACGACATTCCCGGCGCGCCGCTTGGCGTAACGGTGGCCACCACCAGCAACGCCGCCTACGACACGGTAACCATCCTGAGCTTTAACTCAGCGCTCGTCGCGCACCCGAGCGCAGCGCTCGACACCACGACCGGCTCCATCACCGTCACGCCGATCAGTCCGGCCACGCCCAGCAAGCTTGCCGCCGGCTACTCCGGCGCCGAACTGATGATCTTTTCCGACACCGTGAACTCTGAAACTGGTAGGCCTTACATTACGACGTTTCCCGTGAAATCCGCCTCCGCCGGAACGTCCACCGTGACCGTTACCATGACCACGGCAAATTCCTTGCCCACTCCCAGTACTGGCGCCTGCACGAGTGGTACCTGGAACACCGATCCATTGCAGATCTCCACCGGGGGCGCCAACGATGTCGGCGTGGACGGCAACACGTACTGCTACCTGCTCACGACCTTTGACACTACCGATTGGGTGCTCATCACGCAGAGCATCACCTACTCGGTGAACGCCAGCAACCAGCTCGTGCGCACCGCCAACGGCGTCAGCGCGGTAATTGCCGACAACATTCTCAGCTTCAAGGTGGGAGCAATGATCGAGGGCGGAAGCACATTTTCCTATATTCCCAGCTCTTACAGCCCACGCAACATACGGGCCCTGCGGCTCTCCTTCCTCGGGAGCAGCACGCCCGATCCCACCAATCCGTTCCAGAACACTTTGGACGGCGGGCACTACCGGATCGAGGGCGCGTCCATCATGGTGAACCCGCGCAACTTGAGCCTGCACGACTAGGAGCATGTGTCATGACTAGACTTCGGCTTTCGCTTCTTCCCCTTCGCCGTTGCGGCGCGCGGCAATCGGGCGTGGCGCTGATCACGACCTTGCTGCTGCTCTCGCTGCTCACGGCGCTGAGTCTCTCCATGGTGCTGGCCTATCGCTCGGACATGCTGGTGAACGGCTACAACCGCGACATGCAGTCTTCTTTCTATGCCGCCGATGCCGGCAACACCATCATCCGCCAGGATATGTCGTCGCGCATTGCGGCGCTGGTGCCCACCACCATCAATCCCGGAACTTATCCGCTGCCATCCTCGGTCACCAGCACCATCGTCAGCGCCATCAATTCGGCCTATAGCACGGCCCAGCCCGTGCTGAGCGGTTCGACGACCCCGCAGAACTTCAAGATCTACACCAGCGACACGAATCTCTCGCTCTATTCCTGCACCGTCGGCTATTACACCGACGCCACCTACGCCACCAAGCTCTCCGCCACCAACACGGCGTCCGCGGAAACCGGCAGCGTCACCTGCCCCACCTATACCTACGCCTACAACTTCACGTACATCTTCCATTACCAGCTCACGACCATCGGCTCGGCGCAGGGCGCGCAGAACGCTGCCGTCACCGACTCCGGCAACCTGATCATCAACGCCACCTCGCAGGACACGATCAACAACTTCTCGCAGTACGGCACTTTTATCGACAAGATGGACATCTGCTCCGCCATGCTGATTGGCGGCAAAATCACCGGCCCGCAGTTCACCAACGGCTCCTGGACCTTTGGCTACGCCTACTCCTACAACTTCACCGACGCCGTGGGCAGCGCCGGAGCCAATGCTGGTTACATGTATAATGACGGCACCTGCGACCAGACGGCCAATTCCTCCGACACTCACGGCGCTACGACCATCGCCCCAACCTTTGCCAAAGGCTTAAGCCTCAGCCAGAGCACGATTACTTTGCCTACAAACTCCTACAACCAGGAGCAGGCGGTGCTCGACGGTAAGGGCGTGGCAACCTCCGCGCCCAGTTCTTCCGCGCTGGCCGCCGAGCTGCGCAACTCCGCCGGCAGCTACTGGGCCAGCGCCTCGACCAACGGTGTCTATGTGCCATCGAATTCTTCCAATGCCATCATCGGCGGCGGAATCTTCGTGGAAGGCAACGCTGACAGCGTGACCCTCAGCTACAGTGGCTCCACGGCACAGGTCTATACCATCGTGCAGGGCTCAACCACGACAACGGTTACCATTAATCCCACGGCCAACACCACGGTCATCAGTTCCACCACCGGGCACACCACCACGTCCAAGACCTACACCGGAGTGCCCGTGCAGACCAATACCACAACCGGGACTTCGTCCGACGCCTGCCTGCTCTACGTGGACGGTAGCATCAGCTCCCTTTCCGGCACCATTCAGGACAACACGGCTGTCACCATCACCGCCGCCAGCGATATCACCATCACCGGCAACGTGGTGTACAAAACCGCCGTGGTGGACTCCAGCGGCAATGAAACCACGGCGGCGGCCAATGGCACCGCATCTCAAACCCTTGGCATCTATACCGCCGGCGGCAGCGTGTACCTGCAGGCGCCCAGCAACAACGCCAACATGGAAATCGATGCCAGCATCCTGGTCACCAAGGACAACGGCGGCACCTGCAACTACGGACAATCCTGCACCGGGGTGCTCGGACTGACCGGCTCCAACAGCATCGGCACGCTTACCATCGTCGGTGGACGCATTCAGAGCCGCTCCATGATCATGACCAACCCGACCATCAGCAAGCGCAACGTCTATTTCGACTACCGCTATAACGGAACCTTCGCGCCGCCATTCTTCCCCAAGCTGACCACGATTCAGAACCCTGCAACCAGTTCCAGCAGCTTGCAGCGCACGGGATGGGTGCTGCGCACCGCCTACTAACCTTCTGCGCAAAAACACAAAGGGCCGGAGTTCGCTCCGGCCTTTCTGTTTGCTCTCAACCTTCGCTTACGAACCCAGCAGCACTTCGCCCAATCCCTTCTCATCCTTGATGACAACGTGCCGCGCATCCACCTCAAGGAATCCCTCGGCCTGTAGGCGCATCAGGTTGCGTGAGATTAACTCGCGCACCGTGCCCAGTTCATTGGCCAGCTCCTGATGGCTGCCCGGCAGCGTCAGTTCAATGCCGCGCTCGGTGTGCCGTCCGCTGCACTGCGCCATGCGCAGCAGGGCCGCCACCAGCCGCTGGCGAATCGTCGTAAACGAAAGCTCCTCGATGATGCCCACCAGCCGGCGCAGCCGCGCGCCCACCATGGCCAGCATCTTCAACGCCACCTCGGGCCGCTCCAGGCAGACGTTCAGGAAATCACGGCGCAGAATGTAGGCGATCTCGCCGTCCTCCAACGCCACGGCCGAAGCCGGGTAGTTGCCGCCATCGAACACCGGCAGTTCCGCCACGCATTCGCCGGGACCGTTGATGGCCAGCACCTGCTCGCGCCCGCTGGCCGACACCTTATAAATGCGCACGCGGCCGCGCGCAATAATGTGCAGCGCCTGGCACGCTTCGCCCTCATGAAACAGGTTCTCTCCGGCGCTGACGTGCTTGCGCACCGTGCGCTCGGCCAGCAACTTGATTTCCGCTGGGGACAGGTTGGCCAGCAATGCCGAGCGCTGCAGGACTTCCGATAAATTGATCTGTTCAGCCGCCACGTATTCCTCATCGCCACACCACATACCGGGAGCGGCCTTCTGCGTATTATTGCAAGCTCTTCCGCTTATTGTTCCGCGGATCTATTTCGCAGTAACAGCCCCTGCCTTGCGCACGCGTCTGGCCTTCCGCAGCGCCTGCCAGTCGCGTTCGGTCTGCGCGGCGTAGGCTTCGGCGAAGCCCGCAACCGCCCCTGCAAAGCTCTGCCCGCGCCCGAGGTATCCCAGAATAAGTTGCACGTCTCCCGAGCGTGCATGTCCGCGCGCCAGCAGCTCTCCACACAACTCGGCATAGGCCAGCAGTCCCGCACCCTTCAGATCCTCCACCTCGATGCTCGCCTTATGATCGTTCAACTGGCGCACCAGGTACTCGCGCCCATCCAGCGTCGTCCAGCCCAGGAATGGGTCCGACTGCATCTGCATGGCGCGCTGCCCTTCGGCCACGGCGCGGCCGCGATGCAGGACCGTCTGCTCCGCCTCAAGATACGGCGCGTAGGCAGCCCCCGGCTCTTCCTTAATCTGCAGAAACAGCGGATCGCTCTCTCCATTGCCTTCCATATAAACGCAGTAATCGCGCGTGCCCACGCTGCCCGTGCCCACCACCTTGAAGCACACATCCACCGGATGGTATTGCGACAGGGTGTGCCGCCGCTCGGGAAGCAGCGACTCGTTGTATTCGCGCAATGACTCGAGCACAGCCCGCGCCGCAGCCCCCTTGACGCGCCACAGCACCGGACGTTCCTCGCGGAAGACGCGCGCGCCGCTTTTTTCCTGTACGGTCAACGCAGCCAGCGAATGTTGCGGCGTAGCCCGCTCGGCCTTGCGCAGCACGCCGGAGATCAGCGACGCCCTGGCCAGCCGATGCACCTGGTAACGCGCCACCTCCAGCACCGGCATCGCGGCAAACATCCGCGCGCAGCGGCGATAATGCGCCAGAAAGGCCAGCACCGACTCGTGCGCGGAACGCTCGGAATCGCCGGCCTCGCGCGCCGCCAGAATCAAGCTGGTGGCCAGACGCTTCAGATCCCACTCAAAGGGTGCGCGCATCGTTTCGTCAAAGTCGTTAATGTCGAAGACCAGCCGTCCGTCCGGTGCGGCATAGGCGCCCAGGTTGCGCACGTGCGCGTCGCCGCAGATCTGATTCAGGATGCCCGTATTCGGCAGCAGCGCAAGGTCGGCGGACATCACCGGAACCGCGCCGCGAAAGTACCCGAAGGGCGAGGCCATCATGCGCTCATACTTCAAGGGCACCAGTGAAGCGACGCGCCCCTTCATGCTGGCGGCCATCAACTCCAGCGGGTCGTGACGTCGCAGCTTTGCCGTCCACTCGCCATGCGTCTGACGCTTCATCTGCTTGCGCCGCGCCCTGCCCATGGCGCGGCGTTCTTCGGAGGATGGAAAAGGGTTCGCTTCGATGTTTGTCATGCGCGCTGAACATACACCGCCGGGCCGGGGAAATGCAATTTGCGGAATGCCGCTCCAAAAGACGACGGCCCCTCGACGGGGCCGTCATCTCAGGCAGCCTTCGCACCCCTGCTAACGAGCCGCCCTCTTGGCCAGCGGAACCTGCCGGTCGAGATCGAGGTTGAGTTCCAGCACGTTCACCCGCGCCTCACCCAGCACGCCAAGCTGGCGTCCTTTCGTGTGCGCCTTCACCAAGGCCATCGCCTGCTCCAGTGAGATGCCGCGCTCGCGCGCCACACGCGGCCCCTGGAACTCCGCGTTGGCCGGAGTGATGTCCGGGTCGAGTCCCGAAGCCGATGTGGTCACGTAATCCACCGGCACCGCGTGCCCTGGATTTTCCTGCTGCGCGGCGGCCACGTCCTGCTTCACGCGATCAATCAGCTTCTGGTTCGTGGGTCCGTAGTTGGTACCGCCGGAGTTCGTCGCGTCGTAGCCGTTGGTGCCCGCCGCTGATGCGCGCGGATGGAAGTATCCCGCACCGGTGAAGGGCTGCGCCAGCACGCGTGAGCCGACGGTCTTTCCGTCCTGCACAATGAGCTGTCCGTTGGCTTTGTCGTGGAAGAGCACTTGCGCCACGCCGGTGACCACCAGCGGGTACACCAAGCCGAGCAGGATGGTGGTCACAATCGTCATCAGAACCGCCGTGAGTATGTTGCGCTTCATCGTCTCCTCCTACGCCAGGCCCGCCATGGTAATGACCATGTCAATGATCTTGATGCCCACGAACGGCGCCACAATGCCGCCCACTCCGTAGATCAAAAGGTTGCGCCGCAGCAAGGCCTCGGCCGCCATGGGCTTGTACTTGATGCCCTTCAGCGCCAATGGGATCAGCATAATAATGATGATCGCGTTGAAGATCACCGCCGACAGCACCGCCGACTGCGGCGTCTTCAGGTGCATGATGTTCAACGCCTGCAGCACCGGGAACGTTGCGGCGAACATCGCCGGGATGATGGCGAAGTACTTGGCCACGTCGTTGGCAATGGAGAACGTCGTCAACGCGCCACGCGTCATCAACAACTGCTTGCCAATGCCCACAATCTCAATCAGCTTCGTCGGATTCGAGTCGAGGTCCACCATGTTGCCGGCCTCTTTCGCCGCCTGCGTGCCGCTGTTCATGGCCACGCCCACGTCGGCCTGCGCCAGCGCCGGAGCGTCGTTGGTGCCGTCGCCGGTCATGGCCACCAGCTTGCCGTCGCCCTGTTCGCGGCGGATCAGATCCATCTTGTCCTTCGGCGTGGCCTGCGCCAGGAAGTCATCCACTCCGGCCTCGCGCGCAATGGCCGCTGCGGTCAAAGGGTTGTCGCCGGTAATCATCACCGTGCGAATGCCCATGGCGCGCAACTGGTCGAAGCGCTCCTTCATGCCGCCCTTGACGATGTCCTTCAACTCGATCACGCCCAGCGCGCCGCGCTGCTTCTCGGCCACCACCAGCGGCGTGCTGCCCTGCCGCGCAATCTGATCGACCAGCGTGCGAACTTCCGCGGGAAACGTGCCGCCGTTCTCCTGCACAAAGCGCTCAATGGCATCCACCGAGCCTTTGCGGATCTGGAAGCCGTTGAGGTTCACGCCGCTCATACGCGTCTGCGCCGTGAAAGGAATGAACTCCGCGTGATGGTCGTGCAGTTCGCGGCCGCGCAGGTTGTACTTCTCCTTGGCCAGCACCACAATCGAGCGTCCCTCCGGCGTCTCATCGGCCAACGACGAAAGCTGCGCCGCGTCGGCCAGTTCATCCTCGCTGACGCCGGGCGCGGGAATAAAGCTCGCCGCCTGGCGATTGCCCAGCGTGATGGTTCCCGTCTTGTCGAGCAGCAAGGTGTTCACGTCGCCCGCGGCTTCCACCGCGCGCCCGCTCATGGCCAGCACGTTGTGCTGCACCAGGCGATCCATGCCCGCAATGCCGATGGCCGAAAGCAATCCGCCGATGGTCGTCGGAATCAGGCACACCAGCAAAGAGACCAGCACAAAAATCGTCTGCGGCGCGCCGGAATACATGGCGAACGGTTGCAAGGTCACCACCGCCAGCAGGAACACAATCGTCAATCCCGCCAGCAGAATGTTCAGCGCAATTTCGTTCGGCGTCTTCTGCCGCTCGGCGCCTTCCACCAGGGCAATCATGCGGTCCAGGAACGTCTCGCCGGGATTCGACGTGATCTTCACCTTGATCTGGTCGGAGAGCACGCGCGTGCCTCCGGTCACGGCCGAGCGGTCGCCGCCCGACTCGCGAATTACCGGCGCCGATTCGCCCGTAATGGCCGACTCGTCCACCGAGGCGATGCCCTCGATAATCTCGCCGTCGCCGGGGATTAACTCTCCGGCCGAGACCAGCACCACGTCGCCGGCGCGCAGGTCCGAGCTTG
Organism: Acidobacteriota bacterium; assembly: GCA_031296105.1. Classification (GTDB taxonomy): domain Bacteria; phylum Acidobacteriota; class Terriglobia; order Terriglobales; family Acidobacteriaceae; genus TOLSYN. The sequence continues at coordinate 48,220 of JARLGJ010000007.1, forward strand.
GCACCTGCTCCGTCTTGCCGTTCGCCAGCAGGCGGTTGGCCACGGTCTCCGAGCGCGCCTTGCGCAACGTATCGGCCTGCGCCTTGCCGCGGCCTTCAGCCATGGCTTCGGCGAAGTTGGCAAACAGCACGGTGAACCACAGCCACAACGTAATTTGCAGATTGAAGCCAAACGCCTGGTGCGGATGCAGGATGAGCAGAATCGTAGTGACCACGCTGCCCACCTCCACCACGAACATTACCGGGTTGCCCATCATCTTGCGCGGATCGAGCTTGAGCAGCGCGCTCAGTGACGCGCCCTTGACGATCGTAGGATCCCAAATGGATTTCTTGCTTGCCATGGTTAGAAGGCCTTTCCTGCGTTCATCAGCAAGTGTTCAAGAATCGGGCCCAGGCTCAGTGCTGGGAAGAAGGTCAATGCGCCGAGGATGAGAATCACGCCGATCAGCAGCACGCTGAACAGCGGCGTTGTCACCGGGAAGGTTCCCACCGACGCGGGCACATACTTCTTCTTCGCCAGGCTGCCGGCAATGGCCAGCACCGGAATCTTCATCCAGAAGCGCCCCAGCAGCATGACAAGGCCGAGCGTGGTGTTGTACCACGGCGTGTTGGTGCTTAGCCCGCCGAAGGCCGAGCCGTTGTTCCCGGCAGCCGACGTGTAGGCGTAGAGAATTTCGCTGAGCCCGTGCGGCCCGTTGTTGCCCAGCGCCGCAAGCCCGTAGGGCCGTATGGTGGAGATTCCGGCGAAGATCAGGATGATGAGCGGGAAGATCAAGGCGAACAGCATCGCCATCTTCACTTCGTAGCTTTCAATCTTCTTACCCAGGTACTCCGGCGTGCGGCCCACCATCAGTCCGGCGATGAAGACCGTCAGCACCACGAAGATCAACATGCCGTACATACCACTGCCTACGCCGCCAAAGATCACTTCGCTCAGCATGATGTTCACCAGCGGCACCAGTCCGCCGAGCGGGGTGAACGAATCGTGCCAACTGTTCACCGCGCCGCAGCTTGTGTCCGTGGTTACGGTGGCAAATAGTGCCGAATTGGCGACGCCGAAGCGGACTTCCTTGCCCTCCATGTTGCCGCCTGGAGCCATGGCCGAAGCGTGCTGCTCCGCGCCGTGCAGCAAAGGATTGCCCGAGGCTTCCGCCGAGTACGCCACCAGCACGCCCACCAGGAAGAGTGCCGCCATGGCGCCCCACACTGCCCAGCCGTGCCGCTGCGAGCCGGTCATCTTGCCCAGCGTGTAGGTCAGCCCGCTGCCGATGGCAAAGATCGAGAACATCTCAATCAGGTTGCTGAGCGGCGTTGGATTCTCAAAGGGGTGCGCACTGTTTGCGTTGAAGAAGCCGCCGCCGTTTGTGCCCCACTCCTTGATGATCTCCTGCGAGGCCACCGGCCCCTGCGCAATCACCTGCTCGCTTACGGTGTCCATTACCGGCTTGCCTGCGGCATCCACCGTGGGCTTGCCGTCCGTGCCCAGGTGCGGCACCTGCTGCGGCTCCACAATCTTCACCGTGTCATACGGACGCAGGTTCTGCACCACTCCCTGCGACACCAGCGCCAAGGCACCCACCACGCAGAACGGCAGCAGCACCCACAGGGTTGCCCGCACCAGGTCCACCCAGAAGTTGCCGATGGTCGCCATCTGCCGCCGCGCCACGCCGCGAATGAAGGCAATGGCCAGCGCGATGCCCGTCGCCGCCGAGACGAAGTTGTGATACGCCAACCCCGCCATCTGCGTGAAGTACGTCATCGTCGATTCGCCGCCGTACGACTGCCAGTTAGTGTTCGTCGTAAACGACGCCGCGGTGTTCCACGCCAGGTGCTGCGGCATAACGCCCGTCAGCTTCTGCGGATTGAACGGCAGCACGGCCTGCACCCTCTGCAACAGGTAAAGCAGCAACATGCTGGCGGCCGAAAACAGCAGCATGGCCACCGCGTACTCTTTCCAATCCATCTCCCGCGTTTCATCCACGGCGGTGGTGCGGTAAATCAAACGCTCCACGGGGCGCAGCACGGGATCAAGCAATGTCTTCTCGCGCGCAAACACACGCGCCATGTAACTTCCCAGGGGCCTCGTGGCCAACACCACCAGCGCCAGGAAGAGCGCAATCTGTACCCAACCGTTCAGGGTCATGATTAGAATTTCTCCGGACGCAACAAGGCGTAGAACAAGTAGCCGAGCAACAACACCGTGGCAACGATCATGGCTGTGTTTTCCATAGGCTGCTCCTTATCGCACTTTTTCGCAGAAATGCACATAGCCGATGGAGACGGCGAAGAACACCACGGTGATGCCGACGAATAACAGGTCTTGCATGGCACTCTCTCCTCGCAGCCGGGGGCTGCACATTTCGATTGGATTACGGCGGTGGTAAAGTCCGCCTAAATGGTTCCTAAAAAGTTCCTAAACGCCGTGCGTACCGCCTTGCTTATGCCAGGCGTCCGGCCTTGGAGTGGAGCCAGGCGCGGCCAGCATCATCCCCGGCGCGCTCGTCTGTGGGTTGGCTGTACACCAGCGCCGGGCCAGGCCGCGCCGTGTTCTCCGTTGTCATGCGCGATACCGGAATCAGCACCCGGCGGTGCTCCTCACGGCGGCGGCTGCGAATGTGCATCTCCAGGGCGATGAGCACCCAGAGCAGGAAAGTGATGGCGATGGTGCCGATTGCGGTAAGTGCGAGGACAACCGTCATTGCGAGCCTCCCCGCCGGGGCTGCGTGGCTGTATGCCATTCCCCGGCGTACATTGCGATTGGACTGCGGGAGGTCTTAAGCGTGAATAAAGGCTGGCTAAAATGTTTCTAAATGGCGGGAAGTAAATTGCGGTCTAGTGCTCTTCGCCCGGATTAAAGCGGTAGCCCACCCACTTCTCGGTCAGGATGTAGCGCACCGAGCCATCCTCGGGTTCCAGCTTCTTGCGCAGATGGTTCATGAAGACGTGCAGGTACTCCGCCTGCTGCGTGTTGTTGCCGCCCCACACCGCGCCCAGCAGCGCATGGTGCGTCAGCACGCGTCCGGGATTGCGCGCCAGGTGGCAGAGCAAGTCGAACTCCTTTGGCGTCAGCTTCACCTCGCGTCCGGCCACGGTCACCACGCGCGTCAAAAGGTCGATGCGGAAATCACCGGCCTCAATGGCCGTCACGTTCTCCTCGGCCACGTTCTGCCCGGCGCGACGCAACCCGGCGCGCACACGGGCGGTGAGTTCATTCATGTTGAACGGCTTGGTCACATAGTCGTCGGCTCCGGCGTCAAGCGCCTCCACCTTGGGCTTCTCCTCGCCGCGCACCGAGAGCACGATGATAGGTACCGCCGAGCGCGTGCGGATGCGCCGGCACAGTTCGATGCCGTCCATGTTCGGCATCGCCAGGTCGGTGATCACCAGGTCCGGAGGCCAGGAGCGCATCACTTCCAGCGCTTCGTCGCCGTCGCCTGCCGTGCGCACCAGGTAACCCTGCGCGCCCAGAGAGGTGCGCAGCACGCGCGTGATCTGCGGCTCATCGTCCACCACCAGAATTTTGCGCGCCTTCACCTCGTCCGACCCGCTCATTTTGCCTCCTGCGTCACTATGTGCACATCCGCGTTAGGCGCGTCGCGCAGAAACTCGTGGATGGCCAAGAGGTACAGCACCTTGCGCCAGCCTTTCAGCGCCGAGCGTCCAAACACCACCTGCGTAATGTGCTTCTCCTTCACGATCCGCGCCACCGCGGGAGCTACCTTGCGTCCCTGGGCCTTCACGATCTGCGCGCCAAGGTTTTCCGCGAAGCGGAAGTTCTCGGCCAGCGTGCGCTGATATTCGGGACTGTCGTCGCGCCCGATGTCCACGTAGATCACGTAAAACTCCGCGCCGATCCGCTCCGCCATGCGCGCCGTGCGCGCAATCAGGTACTGCGCCACCGGATTGGAGCTGATGCAAACGGCAAAGCGCTCGGCGATCGGCGTCTTCTGCTCGATGTGCTCCTTCTCCATGTAGCGTTCCAGGCTGCGGTCCACCACGTTGCCCACCTGCTTCAAGGCCAGTTCGCGCAGCGCGATGAGGTTGCCGGGACGGAAGAAGTTAGCCAGCGCGCGGTCGCTGCGCTCCACGGGATAGATGTCGCCGCGCTTCATGCGCGCCTGCAAGGCCTCGGGCGTCAGGTCGGAGAGCACGATCTCGTCCACCCGTTGCAGCACCCAGTCGGGAACCGTCTCGCGCACCACGACGCCAGTGATGCGGCCCACGATGGGCGTGACGCTCTCGATGTGCTGCACGTTCATGGTGGAGATCACGTCGATCTCGGCGTCCAGCAATTCGATGACGTCTTCGTAGCGTTTGCGATGCTTGCTGCCTTCGATGTTGGTGTGTGCCAGCTCATCCACCAGCACAATCGCCGGATGCGCCGCCAGGACGGCGTCCACGTCCATCTCCTCGAAGATCGTGCCCTTGTAGTCCAGCGGCTTGCGCGGCACTGCCGGCAGGCGCCCGGCCAGTTCGGCGGTGCCCTGGCGCCCATGGGTCTCCACCACGCCAATCACGACGTTTTCGCCGCGCGCGTGGCGGCGTATGCCTTCGCTGAGCATGGCGTAGGTCTTGCCCACACCGGGCGCGTAGCCCAGAAACAGCTTGAACAGCCCGCGCTTGCGCTCCGGCGCCGCTTCCTCCAGCCACTCTTCGGGAGTCTTCCGCATCACGCGCCTATTTTTATCCGATCCTTGCGCAATTGTCGAATGCGGTACAATCCTGCCGTGAACCGCTGGCTGCAAAACTGGTATGTCCGCTGCCTCCTTTCCCTGGTGCAGATTGCGCTGGTGGTGGCTCTCGGCCGCCTGCTTCATGCCAACGCCACCACCGTGGGATACGGCTTCCTCATCGTGGTGCTCTTCATCTCCGCCGGATGGGGATTGCGCGCGGCTATTCTGGCTTCTGTGGCGGCCACGCTCTGCTACAACTACTTTTTCCTGCCGCCGGTAGGTACGTTCACCATCTCTGATCCACACAACTGGATTGCTCTCTTCTCGTTTCTCATGACCTCGGTGGTAGCCAGCCAGCTCAGCGAGCGGGCGCGCCGCGAAACCTTGAACGCCACCAACCGCCGCCGCGAACTGGAGCGGCTCTATACCCTCAGCCAGCAGATGCTGACCGCCGACAACGTGCTCGGCCTCATCAACGCCATCCCCGAGAAGGTTGCGGAGATCTTCGGCGCCGCCTCCGCCGCGCTCTACACCACGCACAGCCGCAAGGCCTATTACAGCGATCTCGGCGCGCAGCAGCGAATATCGTTTGAAGAGTTGCAACAGGTGTCCCTGCGCGGCGAAATCTCCGCCAAGGATGACATGCGCATAGTCCCCCTGCGCCTGGGCATGCGCGCCGTCGGCGCCCTCGCTCTGGGCGGCGTGGAAGTGTCTTCCGAGAGCATTGAGGCCGTCAGCAGCCTGGTCGCCATCGCCATCGAGCGCGCCGCGGCCGTCGAGCAGCTGGCCCACTCCGAGGCCGGTCGCGAGAGCGAGCGTCTGCGCTCCGTGCTGCTCGACTCGGTGACGCACAACTTCCGCACGCCGCTCACCTCCATCAAGGCCTCGGCGCAGTCCCTGCTCGGTGACGCAGGCGCGCTCGATGCCGCCGCGCGCCACGAGTTGCTCACCATCATCGACGAGGAGTGCGACCGCCTGGACCGCCTCGTTGGCGAGGCCGCGCGCATGGCGCAGATCGACGCCCACGCCATCGAACTTGACCTGCGGCCCGGCGATATTCATCAGGCCATCGAAGCCGCGCTGGAGACCAATCAGAATGCGCTCGCCCGGCATCGCCTCTGCGTCAATGCGCCGGACACTCTGCCGCGCGCGGTGATGGATGTGCGCCACACGGCCGAGATCCTGTCCCAACTTTTGGATAACGCCGCCAAGTATTCACCCGCCGGCACGGTCATCACCGTCACCGCCGAGGTGTACAACGGAATGCTGATGGCCAGCGTTGCCGACCAGGGCCCCGGCATTGAGGCCGTCGATCAAAGCATGGTCTTCGATAAGTTCTACCGCGGCCGCGGACAACGCCAGTCGGTGCAAGGCACGGGCATGGGACTCTCCATTGCCAAGGCCATCGTGGAAGCGCAGGGCGGCTCCATCTCGCTTACCACGCAGCCCGGACACGGCTCGGTCTTCAGCTTCACCCTGCCGCTGGCGCGCTGAAGCGCCTATCCCGGTCTATTGGCTTGGGAACTACCTCGACTAGAACTGGTTGTATAAACGAGGTCTTGAAAGGGCACGGCTTCAGCCGTGCCGCAAGAACCGCAAATAAACTGGGGCTTCAGCCCCGGAGGGAAGGTGTTCTGCTGCCGTAAAGCTATTTGTGCAACCACCTCTAGGCGAAGGACATCAAAACGTGTCGGGCCAGCGTTGTGCGCCATGGTAAAGCGCCAGGATCACAACCCGTGCGCTTTGGATCGTGTATGCCGCGATAAATGGGATATTGGAAATCACCAGTTCGCGGGTTCCCCGGACGCGTCCAGCGCGGCCCGCCAGCGGAAAACGTTCCATCCCTTCAACGCTGGCGGCAATCCGGGAAACCACCTCCATCGCGACCTCGTCGCTATTGGCCAATGCGATATAGTCGTGCGCCTGATCCAGTTGGCGAACCGCTTGCTCGGTCCACTCAATCATCGTTTCGCGCGTCCGTTCTTCCACAGCCGCTTTACAACTTCCTCATGACTTACCACGTGGCCCTTCTTCATCTCCTCCAGCCCCTTGCGGACCAGTGCGTCCTGATACGCATGGAGATCGAGGTAATTGCTGATGGCCTCGTTAATCAGGTAACTGCGCGAACGGTCGTTGCTGGCCGCCAGGGAGTCTAATGCGGCAATCTTGCTGCTCTGGGCACGGAAGCTGATGGTTTTCTCGGAACCGCTCATGATGCAGGAACAATACCATGTAATATTTTGTAATACAATCTGCAAACAAAAACGAAACAGGGTGCCCCACTCCGGCCGTTGTTGCCGGGGTGGGGCTTTTGATTTAACGCAAGAGATGGAGAACTTCGTTCCCTTTCTTCTCGCTCTACGGATAATCCTGCCGCGTCGGGCGCACTACAATGTCGCTCACATGCACGTGCGGCGGCAGCGTCACAATCGAGTGGATGGCGTTGGCAATGTCCTTGCCATAGAGCAACGGACCAAAGTTGTCATGGAAGCGCTTCACCAGCTCGTCGCTGTACTTCGCCACTTCCTGAAAGCCGCTGACCACGATGCCCGGCATCACCAGTGAGACGCGCACGCCCTTCGGACCAATCTCGCGGCGCAAGCCTTCGGCCAGCGAGTGCACGGCAAACTTTGTCGAGCCATAGACGGCGCTGAACGGCGAAACGTGTTTTCCCACCACCGAGCCGATCACGATGATGTCCGCCGCGTGCTGCGGGAAGCGCGTCTTCTGCGCCTCCACCATCTTCTGCGCCGCCTTCTGCATCAGCCCCAGCGCGCCCACCACGTTCACCTTCAGCACGTCCAGAAATTCCGTGCGGTCGCAGTCCTTCACTGAGCCGCCCAGTCCGCGTCCGGCGTTCACCACCACCAGGTCGGCCTGGCGGCCAAAGTGTTTTTCCGCTGTGGTAAACAGCAGGTCGATCACGCTGTCGTCATAGGCTTCGCCGCTCACGCCCACAAAGGCCGCGCCCAGCTCTTTTTCCAGCTCGGCAAGTTTGGTGGCCGTGCGTCCGCTGCCCACCACGGCAAATCCTGAGGCGATGAACTTGCGCACCGTCGCCTCGCCAATCCCGCTGGTGGCCCCGGTCACAAGGGCAATTCGTGGATAAGAATGTGTCATGGATTCTCCTATCAGGGACGATTGTACGGCCCGGGCGGTTTCCCGCATTCGCCAAGCGCGCCACGCCGTCCAAAAATGGCGCAATCCGCACAAATATTCCGGAATTCAGAGCAGGGACAGGAAATCGTCCACCGTCATTTCAGCCGCTCAAATCAAAGCACGCAGCGTTCCCACGGACAACTCTTTGTGCTGAGGAATGGAGAGGTTATCTCGCAAGCCAGACTTGGTCATGACAAGATGGCTGCCGACCTGGCCAACCTCTTGCCAGCCTGCCATGGCAAATGCCTTGGCTGCTTCTTTTCCGGAGATGTTCGCGAGCTTGCCCATGGCAAAACGGCAACTCTCCCGAGGATGAATTCAACCGCCTGCTGGAAAAGTCTTATACCGCTACGACGAGAGGCGTCTTCCGCGCGGGAACGGACTTCATGGCCTTTTGATCTTCAGCCCACATCCAAGCCGTGATGGCTTCCTTGATGTTTTCCAGCGCCTCTTTTTCATCACGACCCTGGGACACGCATCCGGGCAAAGCGGGGCATTCAACGACTACCCAACCGTCCTCGGCTTTTTCGAGCGTGACATGGAAATTCATGGCGCGTTCCTCGTCGGACGATTATAGCTTACCTTCCTGCCAATCTTTGTATTTTCCCCGTTTGCCAACCGCCCCTCCCGCGCACTACGATTTTCTGATGCGCCCTCTGTGTTTCTCCCTATTTTCGAGGGGCGGCGAGGTTTTCCCATGGCAACTCAAGTCGAGCAATCCGCACACACCTATTCCCCCATCAAGGCCGCGCGCGGCAACCAGCTCTCCTGCAAGGGATGGGCGCAGGAAGCCGCGCTGCGCATGTTGATGAACAATCTCGACGAGGAAGTTGCCGAGCGGCCCCGCGACCTGGTCGTCTATGGCGGCACCGGCCGGGCGGCCCGCAACTGGGACTGCTACCACGCCATCGTGCGCTCTCTGCAATCGCTGGAAAACGACGAGACCCTTCTAGTGCAGTCCGGCAAGCCCGTCGGCATTCTGCGCACGCATGAGTACGCTCCGCGCGTGCTTCTCTGCAACTCCAACCTCGTCGGCCACTGGAGCAACTGGGAAAAGTTCAACGAGCTCGAACGCCAGGGCCTGATGGCCTACGGGCAGATGACCGCCGGCTCCTGGATCTACATCGGCTCGCAGGGCATCATCCAAGGCACCTATGAGACGTTCATGTCCGCCGGCGAAAAGGCCTTCGGCTCCAGCGACCTCTCGGGCAAGCTCATCGTCAGCGGCGGCATGGGCGGCATGAGCGGAGCGCAGCCCTTGGCCGCCACCATGACCGGCGCCTGCTTCCTCGGCATCGAGGTCGATCCCGAGCGCATCAAGAAGCGCCTGAAGGGCGGCTATTGCGACTTCATGGTCAACTCGCTCGACGAGGCTCTGCGCATCCTGAAGAACTCCCTGCGCAAAAAGGAAGCCGTCAGCGTCGGCCTGGTCGGCAACTGTGCCGACGTCATCCCCGAGCTGGTTTCGCGCGGCGTGGTGCCCGATATCCTCACCGACCAAACTTCGGCGCACGATCCGCTCAACGGCTACGTGCCCAACGGCATGTCGCTCGCCGAGGCCTTCGCCTTGCGCGAGAGCGATCCCAAGACCTACGAGGCGAAGTCCCTTGAAGCCATGGCCAAGCACGTCGAGGGCATGTTGCAACTGCAAAAGATGGGCTCCGTCACCTTCGACTACGGCAACAACATCCGCACCTTCGCCTTCCAGCAGGGCGTCAAAAACGCCTACGACTTCCCCGGCTTCGTCCCGGCCTACATCCGCCCGCTCTTCTGCGAAGGCAAAGGTCCATTCCGCTGGGCCGCCTTGTCGGGAGACCCCAAGGACATCGCCGTCACCGACGAACTGGTGCTCAAGCTCTTCCCTGAGAATCGCAAACTCGCCCGCTGGATCGAGCTGGCCAGCAAGCGCATCCGCTTCCAGGGCCTGCCCTCGCGCATCTGCTGGCTCGGTTACGGAGAGCGCGCCGAGTTCGGCCTGGCCATCAACCAACTGGTGAAGGAAGGCAAAATCAAGGCGCCCATCGTCATTGGCCGCGACCACCTCGACTGCGGCTCCGTGGCCTCGCCCTTCCGTGAAACCGAGTCGATGAAGGACGGCACCGACGCCGTGGCCGACTGGCCGCTGCTCAACGCGCTGGTCAACACCGCCAGCGGCGCCAGTTGGGTGAGCATCCACAACGGCGGCGGCGTGGGCATCGGCTACTCGCAACACGCGGGACAGGTCACCGTGGCCGACGGCACCGACGACATGGCCAAGCGCATCGAGCGCGTCTTGACCAACGATCCCGGCACGGGCGTGCTGCGCCATGTGGACGCCGGTTACGACGAAGCGAAACAGTTCGCCAAGGCCAAGGGCGTCAACATTCCCATGCAAGGCAAGTAACTACTCTGTCAGGACGGTGTGCCCCAGGTTCGCGAAGCTAACCTGGGACTCACGTCGGTGCCCCATTCAAGCCCCGCTGTTGGGCTTGAGTGGGAATCACCCATCGTCACTCAAAGATGTGTCATCCTGAGGCGAAGCCGAAGGACTCCAGCGCAGTAGGCAGTAAGGAAAGCGCTTCAGGTCACCAACCGAAAACTCGTCCTTGATCAATCGAACCATTGGTGCCCCATGTCTGGCCCGTAGTTGGGCCAGACGTGGGAGAGAAAAACACTCCGGTGCCCCATTCAAGCCCTCTTTTGGCTTGAGTGGGAGGCAAGAAACATCTGAGGAGCAGGTAGGAGAAAGCAATGAAAGCAACATCAAACGTGCACGAACCGGCGGCTCCCGCCATCCTCCTTCATCGCATCTCGCAACTGGTCACCATGGCTGGCGGGGAGGAAGCTCGCCGCGGCCCGGCCATGCGCGAGATCGGACTCATCCGCAACGGTGCCGTGCTCATCAGCGGCGGGCAGATCGTCGCCGCCGGAGCGCAGAGTGAAATCCTGCGCCACCCCTGGGTGCGCCGGCATCGCCGCGAGCTGATCGAGCTGGACTGCCGCGGCAAGCTGGTGTTGCCCGGCTTCGTCGATTCCCACACTCATCCCGCGTTTACCGCGCCGCGCCTCATCGACTTCGAGAAGCGCGCGGCCGGCGCCAGCTACGCGGAGATCGCCGCTGCCGGTGGCGGCATCCGCGCCTCGCTCACCGGCGTGCGCTCGTCGAGCGAAGCCAAGCTGGCCGATCACATCCTCGGCGCGCTGCACCAGGCGCAGGCGCAAGGCACCACAACAGTGGAAGCCAAGTCCGGCTACGGCCTGGACGCGGCCAGCGAGTTGAAGAGTCTGCGCGCCATTCGCAGCGCCGCCCAGCAGTGGCCCGGAACCGTGGTCGCCACCTTCCTCGGCGCGCACGTCCCGCCGCCGGAGTTCCGCGAAAAGCCGGACGCCTATGTCGATCTCCTCTGCCGCGAGATGCTGCCCAGGATTTCGCGCGGAGGGCTGGCGCGCTACGTCGATGTCTTCTGCGAGCAGGGCGCGTTCACCCTTGCGCAAACCCTGCGCATCCTCGCCGAGGCCGCCAAGCACAAGCTGCGCACGCGCGTCCACGTCGGCCAGCTCAGCAATACGCCGCTAGAGACGATCCTCGCTGCGCGTCCCGTCTCGCTCGACCACCTCGACGAACTGCGCCGCGAGGACATCCGCGCCCTGGCCGCCAGCGACGCCATTGCCACTCTGCTGCCCGGCGCAAACTACTTCCTCGCCACAAAGAAATATCCGCCCGCGCGCAAACTCATCGACATTGGTGCGGCCGTCGCCCTGGCCACGGATTACAATCCCGGCACCGCGCCCACCATCTCCATGCCGATGATTCTCTCGCTGGCCACTACGCAGATGAAGATGACGGTGGAGGAGGCGCTGGTGGCCGCCACCATCAACGGCGCCTGCGCCCTGGAGCTGGGCGCGCGCAAGGGATCGGTTACGGCGGGCAAGGACGCCGACCTCGCCTTCTTCGAGTTGGACGACTATCGCGAGCTTCCCTACTGGTTCGGCGCCAACCACTGCGTGGCCACCATGATGGCCGGCCGCTTCGCCGACCTGGGCTGAGAGCACGGCAGTGCACGCGGAATGCGGCGGTGGAATATCCACAGCAGCCCGTTTGCCAAGCCGGGGCGGGCTGCTATAATTGTTGAAGTTTCAGCGGCAAATGCTTCTGTAAACCCTTCCGTCGGCACATTCTTGTGCAGTGAGCGGCCAGGTAGCTCAGTTGGTAGAGCAGCGGACTGAAAATCCGCGTGTCGGGGGTTCAACTCCCTCCCTGGCCACCATTTTCCAAATTCAAAACAAATTCTTCTCGCGCGCGATCCTCGCGTCGCATCGGCTCTGCCCGGCTGTGCGGTAACGAACGGGGTGTTCTGTCAGGCAGGGAAGCTCTGAACAAGTCAGTCTTGCAAGCTGTTTTACGGGAGTTATACCGGTCGCCGATAGATTTTGATGGGAAGATGTTTTGTCAGGGCACGGATTTATCCGTGCCGTACAAGCCGCATAAACACAGGGGCTTCAGCCCC
>JARLGJ010000047.1 GCA_031296105.1 Acidobacteriota bacterium
CCCCGCACCGGCCCGCACACTGCTGGCGCTTGCGGGACAGGGGCCGCGGCCCCTGTCCCGCAAACCACAACCCCAGCGAACGAAGAGAAAGTGTCAGGAATGCGCCCGGTCTGAAATGTCAGCTAAGTTCCCGGCCATACACTGTCCCCATCCGTCCGCCGCAGTTTCTGGTGTGGGGAGTTCTTTGGAAGGAAGAATGACGATGTACGAGGGGCGAGCGGCGGAGTCGGACGAACTGCTTCCCACCCTGTCGTCCGAAGGACGTGGACGACAAGGATGGGGCAACCGCATTTCTGATTGTTCCTGACGGACAGCAAAGAACCAAGTTCAATACCACGAGGCGGCGGCGTTCAATCGTTCATGACCCAATCGTCAAGATGCGATCCAAACAAAGAACCCCCAGGCCGAAGCCTCGGGGTTCTTTGCAAGCTTGAGAGAGGGAAGTGTTACACGCGCTCGATGGTGATGCTCTCGATCACCACGTCCGTGTTGGGACGGTCCTGGCGGCCGCGCGGCAGGGTGCTGATCTTGTCGGCCACTTCCTGCCCTTCGATGACTTCGCCGAAGATCGTGTGGTTGCCCGTAAGCCACGGCGTGGCGGCCACGGTGATGAAGAACTGCGAGCCGTTCGTGTTCGGTCCGGAGTTGGCCATGGCCAGCTTGCCGGTCGTGTCGAACTTGTGGGGCGAGCCCTTGGTCTCATCCTCAAAGCGATAGCCCGGGCCGCCCATGCCGCTGCCGCTCGGGTCGCCGCCCTGGATCATGAAGTCGGGGATGACGCGGTGGAAGATGGTTCCGCTGTAGAGAGGGCCCGGGCCTTTCTTGCCGCTCACGCTGTCGTGCCAGTCGCGCTTGCCCTCGGCAAGTTCGACGAAATTGGTCACCGTCTTGGGCGCCTCTTTTTCAAAGAGACGGCAAACGATGTTGCCCTGATTGGTGTTGAACGTGGCATACAAGCCCGCTGTGCGCTCCGCCATAATGGCTCCTTCCAAGTAAATCTACGCTGGTCAGACTAACAGAAATCACGCGGCGGCGTCGCCGCGCCGGATCAGGGAAGCTCTGAATAAACCGATCAAGAAATTTCCTCAGGGGCTAAAGCCCTTGCCTTCTCGCGGCTTTTACGGCACGGCTGAAGCCGTGCCCTGACAGATTCCGACTTGATCAGAGTTTTCTTAGTTCGCGGCCTTCTTCGGCGCCGCCTTGCGCACGTTCGACACCGGACGCTTCGCCGCCGGCGCCGAGCCATCGTCAATGCGGACGCGCTTGAGCACCACGGCCTTCAGCGGATGATCGCGCCGGTCGCGCGGCGTTGCGGCAATCTTCCTGGCAACCTCCACGCTGGCCGCGTCGCACTGGCCAAAGATCGTGTGATGCCCATTCAGCCACGGCGTGGCCGCGGTAGTCACAAAAAACTGCGAGCCATTCGTGTTCGGTCCCGAGTTGGCCATGGCCAGGCGTCCCGGCTGGTCGAACGTCAGCGCCGGCTGCGTCTCATCCTTGAACTTGTAGCCGGGGTCACCCGTGCCCGTGCCCAAGGGGTCGCCGCCCTGAATCATGAAGTCGGGAATGACGCGGTGAAACACCGTGCTGTTATACAGCGGAACGCCGTGCATCTTTTTGCCCGTCTTGGGATGGGTCCAATCCTTGGTGCCCCGGGCCAATCCGATGAAGTTGGCCACCGTCACCGGCGCGGCCTTGGGGAAGAGCGGGCAACGCATCTCGCCCATGTTGGTTTCCAGGATCGCCACCGGCTGTTCCCTGGTGCCCGGCTGCGGCGCCTGCGCCACCGCCAGAGAGGCCAGGGCGCAGAGCGAGAAGGCTGCAATCAGCTTACGCATGAAATCATTTCCTCCGTTGTTACTTTTTCCCGGCCGCGAGTTCTGGCCGCTGGTCCGGGTTGGTTTCCTTTTGTAATTCTCCAGAGACGCGCTCGACCTCGGCAAAGACGCGCAGCAGGTTGCCGCCCAGGATCTTCGTCATGTCGTCCGCGGAGTAGCCGCGCTTCATCAACTCCTCGGTGATCTTCGGCAGATCCTGCACGCCGTCGATGCCTTCGGGCAGGCACTCCACGCCGTCAAAGTCGGAGCCGATGCCAACGTGATCCACGCCCGCAACCTTGATCATGTGATCGAAGTGGTCGATCAAGGCGCTCAGCGGCGGACGCGGCACCGCCAGATCGCGCGCGGCTTGCAGACGGGCAAGCTCAGCTTCGTTCGCGGGAGTCCTGGGCGCCTGCCACAGTTCGCGAGCGCGCTGCACGGCGTCCGCGTGTTCGGTCTCGTAGGCCTTCGCGCGCGCGTTGTATTCGTCGCTGATGAAGCCGCAATAGAAGTTCACCTGGGCCACGCCGCCGTTGCGCGCCAGGGCCACCAGCATGTCGTCGGTCATGTTGCGCGGCACGTTGGTCACGGCCCGGGCGCTGCTGTGCGAGGCAATCACCGGGGCGCGGCTAACCACCAGCGCGTGGTAAAACGAGCGGTCGCTGACGTGGGAGATGTCCACCATCATGCCCATGCGGTTCATCTCGCGCACGGCCTCGCGGCCCAGGTCGGTGAGGCCGGGATCCTTTGGCTTGCCCTTGTCGTTGAGCTGCACATCGCCGCTGGACTGTCCCAGTTCGTTCGAGTTGGCCCAGGTCAGCGTCATGTAGCGCACGCCCAGGCGGTAGAAGTCGCGCAGCACGCGCAGGTCGCCCTCGAGGGCGTGTCCGCCTTCGACGCCCAACAGCGCCGCCAGCTTGTGCTGCCGGTGCGCGGCCTCAATGTCCTTTACCGAGTAGGCCATCATCACCTGGTCGGGGTGCTGGCGCTGCATTTCGTACACGGCGTCGATCATGTCCAGGGCGCGGCGGGTGGCGTGGTCCTTGTAGCGCTCGGGGTCAACCCAGATGGAGAAGAACTCCGCGCCCAGGTTGCCTTGCTTCACCTTGGCAAGATCCCAGTGGCCTTTGCCGGCATCGCTGGCGGGATCGAAGTTTTCATCCACAAAGCGGCCTGGCGTATCGGCGTGAGTGTCGATCACAAGTGCCGACTGGTGCACGCTCCGCGGACTCTGCGCCGCTTTTGCAGTGGACTTGGAAGCCGCGTGTTTTTTCGCGGGAGATTGAGCCATGGCAGCCGTGGCCAACAACAGTAGAGGGATCACAAACAGCTTCACGCGCATCCTGTCTCCGTTTTGGTGATCCGATTATACCGGAGCAGGCAAGCGTCCGACGCGCCGTATTTGGCACAAAACAAAACGCCGGGCCGAGGCCCAGCGCGTTGGAGTAAACAGGGAATTAACGGCTGGCGCGGAAGGTCTCCGGCGACTGGCGATATTCCTCGTAGCGGTTGCTGACCATGATGTGATAGCAGGCCTGGCGGCGTTCTTCGGCGGCTTCCACCAGCCCCAGCGCTTGCAGCTTCAGCACGTACTGATCGAACCAGGCGCGCTGCTTGCGGCTCATCGGACTCTTGCCGATATCCACGGTCAATCCCGCCAGGTGCGAGGAGGCGGTGTCGCCGTCAATGGGCGCGGCGTTCTTGTTGCGCCGCTGCAGCCGAGCCTGCTGGTCCACCGTGCGCACCAGCGACGTCACCTGAATCGGCTGATGGAACTGCGCGTAAAACGACTGGCTCAGATCTTCCAGAAAGGCGCGCGTCCACGGACGGCAGAAGCGGCGGTTCGTCTCCAGGTTGGAAGCGATGGCCAGCGCATTCGATTCATGCAGGCTCACCAGGTCGCCGCTCAACTCCAGAGACTCAAGCTGCTGATCGTCGGCGATCCGCGTCAACTTCAGGCGGTCAATCTCTTCGTTCTGCCGCAGCATCGATTCGTGGGAGCCGCGCAGTACGGGATTCCAGTGCGCCACGCGCGCCCTGGCGCGAACGCGCGAGACTCCGCTGCGGCTGATCCGGCGCAGGTGCACGCGGGGCGGGGCGGCAAACGCAGCCGTCAAGCTGAGCGTCAAAAGCAGAAATAGTAGTGAGAGAAGTCGGCGCAAGCAGCTTAAGCTCCTGAGTGGAATCGTTGGGGCCACTTTCAGTGTAACCCACACACGCCGAATTGCCAGTAAGTGAAACTGCTGAGGCAGTAAGGTTTTTGATTCTTTCCTGGAACGCGCCAAGGCAGGAACAGGCGCGGGAGACTGGCTCCCGCGCCTGTTTTGTTCGATCTTGCCAATTGCCAGCTAGAGGAAATATCTGAATAAACCCATCAACATATTTCCTCAGGGGCTAAAGCCCTTACTTTCTCGCGGCTTTTACGGCACGGCTGAAGCCGTGCCCTGACAGATTCCGGCTTGATCCGAGTCTCCTTATACGCGGAAGAAGTCCAACACGGCCTTCTTCATCACCTGTCCGCCCACGTCGCTGATGGACTTGGTCAGCGGGATCTCCTTAGGGCAGACCTCGACGCAGTTCTGCGCGTAGCCGCATTCCTGAATGCCGCCATCGCCCATCAACGCCGCCAGGCGCTCTTCCTTCAGCACCTTGCCCGTGGGATGCATGTTGAATAAACGCGCCTGGGCAATCGTCGCCGCACCCACAAAGCCGGTGCTCTCGTTGAACTGCGGGCAGGCTTCCATGCAGCAGGAGCAGCTCATGCACTGCGACAAGCGGTAAGCCTGCTCCTGCACCTGCGGCAGCACCCGCGGCCCCGAGCCGAGGTCGTAGGTGCCGTCGATGGGAACCCAGGCCTGCACGGCCTTCAGGTTCTCGAAGAGCACCGAGCGATCCACCTGCAAATCGCGGACCACCGGGAACTTCGAGAACGGCTCGATTTGAATCGGCTGTTCCAGGTTGTCCACCAGCGCCGAGCACGCCATGCGCGCCTTGCCATTAATCAGCATGGCGCACGAGCCGCACACTTCCTCCAGGCAGTTGGAGTCGTAGTTGACCGGCGTCGTCTGCTTGCCCTCGCGCGTGACCGGATTGAGCGCAACCTCCATGAATAGCGAGATCACGTTCAATCCCAGCCGGTAGGGAATTTCGAACTCGTCCCAGTAGGGCTGACTGTTCGGTCCGTCCTGCCGCTTGATCTTGAACTGTACCGTCTTATTTGCCATGAGTTTCTAAACCTTTTATTTTCCCTCGCGGACATGCCGCGGTCTCATAGAAATCGCCTACTTGCTGTCATAGCGGCGCGGCCGCGGCTTAATCAGAGAAACGTCCACCGGCTCCCAGTCGAAGCGCGGTCCCTCGGCGGCGCCGGCGAACCTGGCCATCGAGGTCTTCAGGAAGTTCGCGTCGTCGCGCTCCGGGAAGTCCGGCTTGTAGTGCGAGCCGCGCGACTCATCGCGCAAACGCGCCCCCATGGCCACCGCCCGCGCCAGTTGCAGCATGTTGTAGAGCTGGCGGGTGAACATGAACGACTGGTTCGACCACATCGAGCGGTCGCTGAGGTTCACCTTCTTGTAGCGCTCCAGCAGCTCCACCAGCTTGGCTTCCGTCTCCCTGATGTTGTCGTTGTAGCGGGTGACGGTGACGTTCTTGCTCATCGTCTCGCCCATCTCGCGCCACAACTGGAAGGGATTTTCCGTGCCCTGGTTCTCGATCAAGTGATTGTTCAGTTCAAGCTGACGCTTCTTCTCGGCGTCGAAGCTCGCCTGAAGGTCTTCCGGATCGGCTCCGAGACCGGCGGCGTACTTCATCGAGTGCGGTCCGGCGATGAAGCCGGCGTAGATGCAGCTCAGCAGGGAATTCGCGCCCAGGCGGTTGGCGCCGTGGATCGAGTAGTCGCACTCGCCGATGGCGTACAGTCCGGGAATGTTCGTCTGCTGATCGTTGTCCACCCACAGGCCGCCCATCGTGTAGTGCATGCCCGGGAAGATCTTCATCGGCACCTTGCGCGGATCCTCACCCACGAACTTCTCGTAGATCTCCAGGATGCCGCCCAGTTTCTTGTCCAGGGTCGCCGCGTCGATGTGCGACAGGTCGAGATAGACCATCGGCAGCCCCTGCACGCCAAGGCCGAGGGTGTGCACAACCTTGTGAATCGCGCGCGTGGCAATGTCGCGCGGCACCAGGTTGCCGTATTTCGGATACCACTCTTCCAGGAAGTACATGCGCTCGCCTTCGGGCACATCCTTGCCCGCGCGCGTTTCCTTGGGATTCTTCGGCACCCACACGCGGCCGCCTTCGCCGCGCGCCGACTCCGACATCAGGCGAACCTTGTCCTCGCCGGGAATCGCCGTCGGGTGCACCTGGATCATTTCCGCGTTGGCATAGACCGCGCCCTGCTGATACAGCGCGCTCTGCGCCGATCCGGTACAGACCACCGAGTTGGTGGACTTGCCGAAGATGGCGCCAATGCCGCCGGTGGCAATCAGCACCGCGTCGGCCGGGAAGGTGAGCACTTCCATGGTGCGCAGGTCCATGGCGCAAATGCCGCGGCACGTGCCCTTGGAGTCGATCACCGACGAGAGGAACTCCCAATATTCGAACTTGCGGACCTTGCCTTCGCTCTCAAAGCGGCGCACCTGCTCGTCCAGCGCGTACAACAATTGCTGGCCGGTGGTGGCGCCGGCAAAGGCCGTGCGGTTGAACAACGTTCCGCCGAAGCGGCGGAAGTCGAGCAAGCCTTCCTGCGTGCGGTTGAAGGGCACGCCCATGCGATCCAGAAGGTCGATGATCGACGGTCCCATCTCGCACATCTGCTTCACCGGCACCTGGTTGGCCAGGAAGTCGCCGCCGTACACCGTGTCGTCGAAGTGCGCCCAGGTCGAGTCGCCTTCGCCCTTCAAATTTTTCGCCGAGTTGATGCCGCCCTGCGCGCACACCGAATGCGAGCGCTTCACCGGCACCACCGAGAACAGATCGACGCTGCCGCCTGCCTCGGCCACCTTAATAGCGGCCGACAGCCCGGCCAGGCCGCCGCCAACGATGATGATCCTTGGAGTCTTTGCCATAAATCTCTCTTTTTTCCTCGCCTATCGAACCGTAGCGGCGGGAGCCATCAGTTGGCTCTGCTCCTGCACGGGCTGTTCCCACAGCGGATTCTTTTCCTGCGCCGGACGGGTCACGAACGAATAGATCGTCACCAGTCCCAGCAGCGTCAGCAGCAGGCCCAGCGCAATGCCCAGCACCTGTGCGCGCTTCTGCGCCTTCTCGCCGGTCACAATGCCCCACTTGGCGGCGAACAGGAATAGTCCGTAGCCGAAGTGCCAGCAGGCGGCCAACATGCCCACCGCGTACACGGCAATCATCAGCGGGTGCGCCAGCTCGGTTTGCACCTTCCATACCGAGGCGTCGTAGTGCTCCGTCAGGTGAATGCCGGTAAAGCGCATGGTCCACAGGTGGAACGCCACATAGGCAAACACCAGCACGCCGGTGTAGCGCTGCAGGGTATAGAACCAGTTGCCCTTGAGCGCGTAATCGATGACGTTGTTTTCACCGCGCCACCAGATGTACACGCCGTAGGCCGCGTGGTAGAGCAAGGGGAGGAAAATTCCGAAAATTTCCAGCCAAAGCCGGAAGGGAAGTCCGGTCAGGAACTTTACCTGGCCGTTGTATGCATTTGCGCCGTTCAAAATCTCGGCGTTACTGATCAGGTGCTCGAGCAGAAATAGCCCAACCGGAACAATGCCGGTCAGTGAGTGCAAGCGCCGCCAAAGGAACGATGTCCCTGTGCCCGCGCGCAGGGGAGAAACTCCCTTAGGCAAGGCCGTATTGGCAGACTGAGCGGTAGAAGCCACGATATCTCCTTAAACAAACCCAAGAGGGTAGAGAAAAAGCCGTTTGATTATGAATGAGTGCAAACCACTGGCAGACCACGATATGCCAACTGGGCTTGTCAGACAAGTCAAATCGTCGAGTGCATTCCCATCTTCGATCTGTACTCGGCAAGCAGCCCCGGAACGCGCTAAAATGTATTTTCCTGTCGATGATTTCAAGGCGCCGGACACGAGTTCCGGCCAACGCATCGCCGGGACGGATTCCAGCATTTTTCAAATGGGAGAGTGGAACACAATGTCGGAAAACAATGGCAACGGACTGCGGCTGAAAATCGGGCTGGCAGAGATGCTCAAGGGCGGCGTCATCATGGATGTGATGAACGCACAGCAGGCGGAGATCGCCGAGAAAGCCGGCGCCGTCGCTGTCATGGCCTTGGAGCGTGTGCCGGCCATGATCCGCACCGAGGGCGGGGTCGCTCGCATGGCCTCTCCCAAGGTGATCAAGGAAGTGATGAAGACCGTCGATATCCCGGTGATGGCCAAGGCTCGCATTGGCCATTTCGCCGAGGCGCAGATCCTGCAGGAGCTGGGCGTGGACTACATCGACGAGTCCGAGGTGTTGACCCCGGCCGACGAAGAACATCACATCGACAAGCACGCCTTTAAAACGCCCTTTGTCTGCGGCGCGCGCAACCTGGGCGAGGCCCTGCGGCGCATCGCCGAAGGCGCCTGCATGATCCGCACCAAGGGCGAGGCGGGCACCGGCGATGTCATCCACGCCGTCAAGCACATGCGGCAAATTGTGAAAGAAATGCTGCAACTCACGGTGATGAGCGAGCAGGAGCTTTACCACGCAGCCAAGGAGCATCAGGCGCCCTACGAGCTGGTGCGCATGGTGGCCAAGGCCGGCAAGCTGCCGGTGCCGAACTTCTCGGCGGGCGGCATTGCCACTCCGGCCGACGCTTCACTGGTGATGCAACTGGGCGCCGAGGCGGTATTCGTCGGCTCGGGCATCTTTATGAAGGGCGGCGCCACGCCGCTGGACCTTTCGGTGAAGAGCGAGCGGGAAGAGGCGGAATCGCGCGCCAAGGCCATTGTGCAGGCCACCACGCACTTCCGCGATCCCAAGGTTCTGGCCGAAGTCAGCGAGCAGATGACCGGCAGCATGAAGGGCCTGGCCATCGCCAACATCGAAGAAAAAGACCTGCTGCAAACCCGCGGCTGGTAGAAACCTTCAAACAAAAGGGAAGGCGCGGCCGCTGGCCGCGCCTTCCTTCGTTTAAGCAGGGAAGTCTCGCCTCCGATAAAGCAGGACAAAAGGAATGAGAAGTGGCCTCCACTCCAATTGGCCGATACAATACACCTGATATGCTTCAGCAACTTGAATTCGCCGATACCGTACGCCGTCAGGTCGCCCCGAGAATTGCCAAACGGCGCAAATCTGAACTCGGCCAGTTCATGACACCATCCAGTACCGCGCGGTTTATGGCATCGTTGTTTCCCCCAAGCAATCTAAAGTCTTGCAGGCTGCTGGATGCAGGCGCCGGTGTCGGCGCGTTATCGTGCGCCTTTATCGACCGATGGATCTGCGGTGGTTTCGGCTTTCAAGACATTCAAGCATATGCATACGAGATCGACGATCAACTTCGACGTCATCTTGCGGAACACCTAGCTGCTTATATGGGTGTGACCGCACACATTTCAGGCGAGGACTTTATCTCCTCGTCGAATCAAGTTCTCTTTCACAAAGCGGTCGAGTACACACACGCGATCCTCAACCCACCTTACAAAAAGATCAACAGCCAGTCCGCACATCGCCATGAACTGCGCGAATTAGGGATCGAAACCGTAAACCTGTACTCCGCGTTTGTTGCGCTTGCCGTTTTACATGCTGCGCAAGGAGGACAGATCGTAGCGATCATTCCGCGCAGCTTTTGCAATGGGCCATACTATCGGCCATTCAGAGAATTGATTTTGAGGAAGGCGGCACTTCGGCATATTCATCTATTCGATTCGCGCACCACTGCGTTCAAGGACGATGACGTACTGCAAGAGAACGTCATCATTCGTTTGGAGCGCGGCGGCATTCAGGGGCCGGTTACCATTAGCACATCGACAGATGACAACCTGAGCGACTTGGAGTCTCATGAGTACCCATTCAATCAAATTGTGCTCCCTGACGATACCGAAGGGTTCATTCATGTTCCTTCCGCCCGGGATGAGGACGTCGCGGCTTTCGAGACACCGGCCAGCCTTCACCACTCGCTGGCGGATATTGGCGTGAATGTATCGACTGGCCCGGTTGTCGATTTCAGGCTCAAAGACTACCTACGGCAAATGCCAGGGACAGGTACGGTGCCGCTGCTCTATCCAGGACATTTCGGCATTAACCGTACAGAGTGGCCGATTGCGGGAGGGAAGAAACCGAACGCTATCGAGCGGAACAACAATACCGAGAAGTGGCTGTTCCCGACCGGTCATTATTGCGTCGTGCGTCGGTTTTCATCGAAAGAAGAGAAGCGCCGAATTGTCGCTAGCACGGTTGATCCTGATGTTTTCGGCACCGCCCAGGCGCTTGGCTTCGAGAACCATCTGAATGTGTTTCA
Source organism: Acidobacteriota bacterium (assembly GCA_031296105.1). Lineage (GTDB taxonomy): Bacteria > Acidobacteriota > Terriglobia > Terriglobales > Acidobacteriaceae > TOLSYN. The sequence goes on from JARLGJ010000047.1 coordinate 10,258, forward strand.
TGAAAACAGGCGCGGCTTGTCCAAGGAACTAGCTAATGGGTTGGCCGTGTTCTTGAATACAACGGTTGTGGATAAGGCATTTCGACGCTTCAATGGACACACGCAGGTGAACGCCACCGATCTGAAGACGATGAAATATCCCAGCAGGTCTGCTTTAATCGAGCTTGGCAAGTGGGCCCTCAAGAGCGGCAAGCTGACGCAGCAAATGATCGACGAAAGGCTAGGCGCGCTTTTGGCATGATGAATACGCATATTGGGGAAGCACTCACCATTCTCAAGGCTCTGGGGATGCCTCGGGCACAACAAAACGAACGGTCAGCGGTGAGCCTCCTGGCGCTGTTGAATCTGACGCCAAAGAAGACGTGGGCCGAAGCTGAAGCTCCACTGGTGGGCATCACACCAGTCATGAACTGGGCGCACAAATATTACAAAAAGGCGTATGCACCGAACACACGTGAGACGTTCCGCCGCCAGACAATGCACCAGTTTGTGGCGGCTGGACTCGTGCTTTACAACCCCGATAAGCCTGACCGCTCGGTGAATAGTCCGAAAGCTGTTTATCAGATCGAGCCTACGACGCTGACCTTGATTCGTTGCTTTGGCTCGACGATGTGGAGCAGCAAACTAGCGGCCTACCTCGTCGAACACAAGACGTTGGTCGCACAGTACGCGGAAGAACGAAAGCACAACTTAATTCCCGTTGTAGTCGCACAGGGTAAGCGGATAACGCTTAGCCCCGGCGAACATAGCGAGCTGATCCGCGCAATTATCGAAGACTTTGCGCCGCGTTTCGCACCTGGCAGTGTGCTGGTCTATGCGGGTGACACAGGTGAGAAGTGGGGCTACTTCGACAAGGACTTGCTCACCGGGCTTGGCGTTGAGGTCGATCCACACGGGAAGATGCCTGACGTGGTTCTGCACTACACCGACAAGAACTGGCTTTTGCTCGTAGAATCAGTCACCAGCCACGGCCCCGTAGACGGCAAGCGCCATATGGAATTGGCAAAATTGTTTGCCGGTTCGAAAAATGGAATCGTGTATGTAACGGCCTTCCCAAATCGTGTAATTATGGGTCGTTACTCAGCCGACATTGCCTGGGAGACAGAGGTATGGGTTGCCGACGCTCCCTCGCATTTGATCCATTTCAATGGAGAACGTTTTCTGGGCCCGTACCCTAATAAGTAGTACGCAAGTCGCCTTCCTTGGGAGAAAACGGGATTGAACTCCCATGTCTCCGCGTTCTTCGGCACGCCGCTCTACCGCGACGACGGTCACCTGAACGACGTTGGCTCGCGCGTACTCGGCCGCCGATTCCTCGCCATCGGCGTTGGGCTGTAAGCTCGCCGGAGCCTAGCGCTCGCGAGAGGCTTCCAACGGCAGAGGATCGTTCGAGCTGTACAGCACTACCTTGGGGTGGAAGAGCGTTCCGGCGACGCGCTGCATCACGGCCAGCAAAATGTTCTGCGAGGCGAAGACCTTCACCAAGGGAGCGTCGGAGAACTCCGGCAGGTTCACCGCGCGTCCGTTGCGAATGCCCGAAAGCGTCTCCGGCGGGGCGATGACCGCGGGGAAATGGGTGAGGAAGCGGCGGGGATGGATGGCCACGGGAAGGACTGTAGTGGCGGCTAGGCCCGGATTCTCTACGTCCGATAATGCATAGAGAGGGTAAGTTGCGGGGCGGAAGAGAGCCGCCTGATGCAGGTTTTGCAGTTTGTCACGCCGATAATTGATCTTTCCGGTACTTCCCCCGATTCCCAGCCCGGCAGGTGCCCCTTAGTGGATATGACCGATCAGGAGCGCGACGCGCGCTCTACGGCCGAATGGCTTGACGCCATTTCCGGCTACCTCGAATTTCGTGCCGGCGACTCTTGGCGCAGAATTCATCGCTCAGACCAGCGTTACAACCCTGTTCGCTGGTACTACCTCGACGCTCTACGTCTGATAAATATGCTCAGGGCTGGCGGCGAAATCGCCCGTCCGTCCACGGCTGTGACGCGCAAACAGACGATCCGTCACCTACCCGCTATGGCCACTATCGAATCGATGTTTGCGGGGAGGCGCGCATGACAGACGGCGCTCTTCTACTCGTAGGCTTTGGCATCGGCCTACTACTCATCTTCGGCTGGTTCATCGCCCGCGTGAACTACGAGCTACCGACGCCTCAGCTTTACAAACAAGGCTCCGAATTTAAAACCCCTCAGCCTTGGCTAAAAGGGCAGATGGTAAAGCGCCACCGTCAAGTCTCCGGTGGAGTGTCTCATCAGAGGCGAGTCTTCGCGCCTCGCAATCCAGCTAGGGGGAAAGCATGAAGAATCCTGTCCGGCATTTTGAATACTGGAGCGACTCGCTTGATGACAGTCTGTTCACCCTTTACGAAATGGGAATAGATAGGTTTCCGCGTGGTCTGATTCGAGCAGCAGGATACAGGTACAACCCTCATGAATATGCACCGGCGATCGCTAACGATCCGCGCTTCTATGGTCGCCTGATTGGGTTAGGCCGCTCCAATTATTCGCGCAAGGGATATGCATCTATTGAGGCGTTTGCTCAATACCACTTCGGCAAGCGAATTAATGTGGTGCGACGCCTTGACCCACCCGATCAGATCGAGTGCTTCATACGTGAGGTACTCGCATGAAGACTTTCATTTTTCAATTTGAATTCGATGTCATGACCCTGACCGTCCCAGTGGTTGATGTGGACGAAACGATGGCTCGTTTCCGTGCGGTGCGCCTAATCGAACAGGCCGCGCGATCTCTTTTCTTCGACGTGAATCGGCGTGCTCAGGTGATCGAATCCGCGAAGGCGGAG
>JARLGJ010000048.1 GCA_031296105.1 Acidobacteriota bacterium
ATGCGGCTGGAGATGGTCTTCAGCACCTCGTGCGGCAGCGGCACCCAGTCGGCCGTCATGCCGTCCTCGCTGGTGACGGCGCGGATGGCGCAGGTGTAGGCGTAGGTGCGCTGGTCGCCCATCACGCCCACCGACATGACCGGCAGCAGCACGGCAAACGACTGCCAGATCTGCTCGTACAATCCGGCACGCTTGATCTCTGTAATCACGATGTCGTCGGCTTCCTGCAGCAAGGCCACGCGCTCCGGCGTCACCTCGCCCAGGATGCGCACGGCCAGGCCAGGCCCCGGGAAGGGCTGGCGTTGCAGCATCTCCTCCGGCATGCCCAGGTCGCGGCCGATGCGGCGCACCTCGTCCTTGAACAGGTCGCGCAGCGGCTCGATGAGCTTGAGCTTCATCTTGGCCGGCAGGCCGCCCACGTTGTGATGGCTCTTGATGGTCACCGACGGGCCGCGCACGCTCACCGACTCAATCACGTCGGGATAGAGTGTGCCCTGCACCAGCCAGTCCACGTGTCCGCTCTCGCGCTCCACGCGCTGCGACTCCACGTCGAAGACCTCGATGAATTCGCCGCCGATGATCTTGCGCTTGCGTTCGGGATCGGTGACGCCCGCCAGCTTCGAGAGGAAACGTTCGCGGGCGTCCACGGCGTCAATGTTCAGCTTCAGCTTGGTGCGCAGGCTGTGCTGCACCTTGGTGAACTCATCCTTGCGCAGCACGCCGTTATCGACGAAGACGCAGGTCAGCCGCTCGCCGATGGCCCGGTGTACCAGGGTGGCGGCCACGCTGGAATCCACGCCGCCGGAGATGGCGCAGAGGGCGCGCCCTTCGCCCACGGTCTCGCGTACCTGCTTCACCGTGGATTCGATGAACTTGGCCGGCGTCCACGAAGGTTGCGCCTGGCAGATGCCGAAGACAAAGTTGCGCAGCAGGTTGGTGCCGAACTTGGTGTGATGCACTTCGGGATGGAACTGCACCGCGTAGTAGCCGGCCTCGACGTTCTCGATGGCCGCCACGGCGTTCGACGAGCGCGCCACCAGGTGGAAGCCCGGTGCCAGCTTGTCGGCCTCGTCGCCGTGCGACATCCACACCGAAAGCGTCTTCGGCATGTCCTTGAACAGCGCCGAATCTTCCAGCACCGAAACGTCGGCGTGGCCGTACTCGCGCTTGCTGGCCGCGTGCACCGTGCCGCCCAGCGTGTGCGTCATGAACTGCAATCCGTAGCAGATGCCCAGCACCGGCAAGCCGAGCTTGAGCACCGCGGGGTCGGCCGGAGGCGCGTCCTCGTCATACACCGAGCAGGGACCGCCCGAAAGAATGATGCCGACCGGGTTATAGCCGCGGACTTCCTCGATCTTGGCCGTGCAGGGCAGAACGACGGAAAACACGTTCTGCTCGCGAATACGCCGCGCGATCAGCTGCGTGTACTGCGAGCCGAAATCGAGGACAACAATAGAGGGAAGGGCTGAGTGTTCCACAGTTAAGGTTCGCAAATTCCGGGGCAGGCTGTAAAGCGCCTCGCGCAGGCCGCCCGTGGCGCGGCCCGGAGGGCGCGGAAATCAGGAAACGCCAAGTCTTACGATCCCGGAGTGTTGTGCCCCAGGTTCGCGAGTGCAACGAGCTAACCTGGGACGCCCCCGCGGCTTTTGCTAAGCCGGCTGGGTCTGCGGCGAGATCGAGGCCGCCGCCGCGCGCTCGCCTACCGCCATGGCCACCAGGTTCCCTAAACGGCAGAGGTGCAGGTAGTCGGCCAGCACAAAGTAAGCGAGGGCCTCCACCAGCCAGAGCAGCCCCAGCACTACGCCGGAAACCCGCAGCGCCGGGGTGGCCACGCCCAGCAGCGTTACCAGCACGGCTGCCGACAGGTGCAGGATGCTGCCCCGCAGGTTGGCCGCCTTTAACGCCTTGCCCTTGCTCCGCAAAAAGACGACCGCCTCGCCAATGGCGTCCAGCGGCGACAGCCCGTCGCACGCCACAAACAAAGGGGCCACGCCCAGCACGCGATTCACATAGTTCCACGCTAGGAAGGCGGCAAAGAACACCGTCATCGAGACCACCACGAACAGCAGCACGCTGGGCCGCGCGGCCGTCACCAGAGAGGCTACCAGGATGCCGCCCAGGTAGCCAATCAAAAGGATCAGCAGCATCAGCACCCGGGCCGCGTGCAGCGCAAAGTAACTCGCCCAGCGGCGCGCCGGACGGGCAGTTGCCACGCCGCGCGCCGAGGCCTCCCAGGCCACCATGGTGCGCAGAATCACCCCGCGTCCCGTGGCCGCGATCAGCGCCCACAGCAGTCCGCCAAGGACGTACAACGCGGCAAGCACCTTCAGCGCCACGGGCAGCAAAGGCTCCACAATGGCCATGATCGTCTGCACCAGCAAATAGATCTTCGTGGTGTGCAGCATGGCCGCGTCGCCGTCGGCGATGTAGAGCGCCGGGCGAAGCTGCGCGTAGGCCCAGAACAGAAGGCCCAACATGCCCAGCCCGAAGCTCCAGCGCCACAGCAGTTCCATGGCGAAAAGCGCGGGATGGCCCTGCACCATGCGCCGCCCTGCTTGTTGCGGATCGTTACTCATATAGAAAAAAGGGATAGCGCCCGCGGGCGCTATCCGTTCACCGCTTTATCCCTTAATAACGATATTCACCAGCTTATTTTTCACCACGATGACCTTGACCACCTGCTTGCCGGTGAGGCCTTCCTTGATCTTTTCATCGGCGAGCGCGGCCTGCTTCACCGCCTCGTCATCGGCGTCGTGCGGAACTGTAAGCCGCTGCCGCAGCTTGCCGTTGAACTGCACCACGATCTCGACTTCGTCTTCCTTGGCCAGCGCGGCATCGGCCTTGGGCCACGCGTAGGTCAGCAGCGCGTCGGCATCTTCGCCCAGCACGCTCCACAACTCCGTGGCCAGGTACGGCGCAAACGGAGCCAGCAGCAACACCAGCTTCCGCTGCACGTCGGCACGGAAAGCTTTGGGTGTCGAAGAATTCTCGGCGAACAGCTCGGGCTTCACCAGGCAGGCGTTGAGCAATTCCATCATCGCCGCCACCGAGGTGTTGAAGTGCCAGCGTCCCTGGAAGTCATCGGTAATGCGCCCGATGGTCTGGTGCAGCTTGCGCAGCACGTTGCGCGCGTCGCCGGAGAGCGCGGCCACGTCATACTCCGCCGCCTCGCCCGCCGCCAGCTTCGCCGGATTTTCGGTGATGAAGCGGTACAGCCGCGAGAGGAAGCGATAGACGCCCTCCACCCCTTGATCCTGCCAGTCCAAGTCGCGGTCCGGCGGCGCGGCAAACAACGTGTACAGGCGCGTGGCGTCCGCGCCGTAGCGCTCCACCATGTCATCGGGCGAGACCACGTTGCCCAGGGACTTGCTCATCTTGGCGCCGTTCTTGATGACCATGCCCTGGGTGAACAAACGCTCAGCGGGCTCGTCGCTCTTGATCAGCCCCAGGTCGCGCATGAACTTGGTCCAGAAGCGCGAGTACATCAGGTGCAGAATCGCGTGCTCCACGCCGCCAATGTACTGATCCATGGGGAACCAGTAGTTGGCCACTTCGCTGTCAAAGGGCGCAGTGGCAATCGGGCTGGTATAGCGGTAGAAGTACCAGCTCGAATCGACGAAGGTATCCATGGTGTCGGAGTCGCGCTTGGCCACGCCGCCGCACTTGGGGCAGGCCACCTCGTAGAACTCCTTGACACGCGTCAACGGCGACCCGCCGGCCAGCGTGATCTCGACGTTTTCCGGCAGCAGCACCGGAAGCTGGTTCTCCGGCACGGGAACGATGCCGCACTTTTCGCAGTGGATCACCGGGATCGGCGTGCCCCAGTAACGCTGGCGGGAGACGCCCCAATCCTTCAGGCGATAGGTAACCGTCGCCTCTCCGAAGCCGTTCTGCTTGGCGAACCCGGCCATCTTCTTTTGCGCTTCGCCGCAGCTCAGCCCGGTGAACGGACCGCCATCGGCCACCGACGCGCCTTCATCCAGGCAGAACGGCAGCTCGGGAAACTCCGCGGCTCCGTCTGGCCTGATGACCGGGCGAATCGCGATGCCGTACTTCTTGGCGAAGTCGAAGTCGCGCTCGTCGTGCGCCGGCACGCTCATGATGGCGCCGGTGCCGTAATCCATCAGGATGTAGTTGGCCACCCAGATGGGAACTTTCTGCTGGTTGTAAGGGTTCACCGCGTAATGGCCGGTGAAGAACCCTTTCTTGTCCATTGCGCCCAGCTCGCCCTTTTCGCGAGCCGACTTCTGGTCGGCCAGCATCTCGTCGAGCTGCGCCTGCCTGGTGGCGTCGTGGCCAATCAGCTCCGCAACCAAAGAATGCTGCGGCGCAAGCTGCACCGAGGTTGCGCCGTAAATGGTGTCCACGCGCGTGGTGAAGACCTTGATCTTCGCCTGCGATCCGCCCGCGAGGGTGAAATCGACGTTGGTGCCTTCCGAGCGGCCGATCCAGTTGCGCTGCATGGTGCGCACCTTCTCCGGCCAGCCTTCCATCGTGTCCAGGCCTTGCAGCAACTCGTCGGAGTAGTCGGTAATGCGCAGCGACCACTGCTCCAGGTCGCGCAGCTCCACCGTCACGTTCTCGTGGCGCCAGCAACAGCCGTCCACCACCTGCTCATTGGCCAGTACCGTGGCGCACTCGGGACACCAGTTGACCTTGCTCTTTTTGCGATAGGCCAGGCCTTTCTCGTAGAGCATGAGGAAGAACCACTGGTTCCAGCGGTAGTACTCGGGCAGGCAGGTGGTCACCTCGCGCGACCAGTCGTAGCTAAAGCCCAGGCGCTTCATCTGCGCCTTCATGGCGGAGATGTTGTTGAGCGTCCATTCCTTGGGCTGGCGCTTGTGCTTGATGGCGGCGTTTTCCGCCGGCAGGCCGAACGAGTCCCACCCCATGGGATGCAGCACGTTGTGGCCGCTCATGCGCATGTAGCGCGCCAGGGCGTCGCCAATGGCGTAGTTGCGCACGTGGCCCATGTGCAGCGCGCCAGAGGGATACGGCAGCATCTCCACCACGTAATACTTGGGCTTGCCGCAGGAGGGCGGCTCGGGCGCATAGCGCATGGGATTGGACTCCCACGCGGCGGCCCACTTCTGCTCGACCGGCGCGGGATCGTAACGGGTATCGTCTTCGGCGCGGCCCTGACGGCCGCGAGGTTCATTGGTCGGATCAGACATAGATCAACAGCCCTAACAGTGGCGCTGGATGCGCAAGAGGTAAAAGTAAATTGTACGACATTGAGGGCGACGTTCTATTCCCAGGGATTGAAGATCGACACGCCGGTTACGGCCACGTCCTCCACGTTGCGCGTGACCAGGGTGAGGTCATATTGCTGGGCGGTGGCTGCCAGCAAACCGTCAATCACTGGGAGGATCACGCCCTTCGTAGTCCGTGCCCGCGCCGCCAGCAATCCCCAGCGCTCGGCAACCGCCGCATCAATCGGAAGCAAACGGCCCTCAAACCTCCGACAAATATCGGAGGAGAGAAAGGCCTCGAGTCGGGCGCGGCGGACGGCGTCAGGATGCAGGTTGATGCCCTTGCGAATCTCTCCGATGGTGAGCACGCTGAGATAAAGCAGGTCTTCGTCGGTTGCCTCCAGCCACCGCACGACGCGGGGAGAGGGCTTGGGCTTGATGATCTCGGAGATGACGTTGGTGTCCAGCAGAAAGCCGCTCACAGCTCAATCTCCCGGCCGTAGTCGCGCTCACGCTCCAGGTTGAGGCCGATTCCGGCGAGCGGCGACTGGGCAAAGAACTGCACCAGGCTGGTGGACTGCCGCGCCCGCCGGGTCAGCTTGCGATACTGCTCCACCGGCAGAATCACCACATCCTCTTTCCCCTGCCGGGTTACAATCTGCGGCCCCTCGGAGCGGACGAGGCGCAGCACTTCGCTGAAACGGGCCTTGGCGGTCTGCACCTGCCAGGTGCCGTTTTCCCCGGGAAGTCCCTGACGCGGCGGCTTGGTTTTGGCGCTCTTCCTGCGTGTCGGCATGGCGATCACCTCTGGTCTGACTAGACTGACTATATTGTACACCGGAAGGAGTTCGAGGAGGCCTCGAAGGGGCACGGCGCAGAGGGCCAACGTTCATTACGGCACCCGCATCTGTATGGAACGCAGTAGCATGTCAAATTACCAATCCACATCAATTATCTGAGGATGCATTCCAACCCTCCAGGGTGATTCCGGAAACTGCAATTGGCATGCCGTTTGGTAATTTTTTTTCAGACGTCTCGACGACAATTGATCTACCATCGCGTAGATAAATATTCCAGACCAGTCCGAAAGGCATAGATGTGTCTTCTATCTTCCTGCCCTTGCTGAAAACCAACCTGTCAACATATTTGAGCTGTGGGGTTTTCGATTCACAGGACAACGACCCGTTTTCAATTACGCCAGCATAATGTTGAATGAAACCGTGCCAACAGTGATCTTCGTCGCACAGACTGGTTGGCAGATCTAAATCTCGGAGAGAATTTCCGAGTTCTTTCCGAAAAGTATTCAGCCGCAGGAGATTTTTGAACAAATAAGCGTCTTTGATCACATCCTCAGATTGTGTGACAACCCTCTCAGCAAAGTCATCGACCTCTTGGAGAAACGAGATCGTCGTATTTTGGCGGTCCAAGTCAATATGTAATGCCCAGTGGCAGTAAATTTTCAAAGCAAGTGGCATCGTATTAAGCTGGTATTTATCCATGAGCTTCCGCAGTTCACAAAGTATGTAAACTACTTGGCACTCACTGTTTATACCTTCAGATAGTACTTTTCGCAGCTTTTCAACAATCTGATCTTTCATAGCCATTCCTCAAACTACGGTTTCACCACGCTCTTCAGTATCTCGATGTTCTTCAAATCGTCCAGAGGGGCGTCAATCGGCGTCTCCAGCAAGAACGCCGCGTGCCTATTGCGCGGGTCGTTGAGCAGGCGGCGGAAAGGTTCCAGCCCCATGGTTCCCTGCCCGATGTTTTCGTGACGGTCCAGCTTCGAGCCCCGCGCGGCCTTGGCGTCGTTGCAGTGCCACACGCGCACCTCTGGCAGTCCCACGGTGGAATCCAGCAATTGCATGGTCTCCGCGTAGCCTGCCTCGGTCACCAGGTCGTAGCCCTTCACGTGGGTGTGGCAGGTGTCGATACAGGCGGCCGTGGGGATAATCTTCTTCAACGCGGCAATCAGTTCGGCCACGCTCTCAAAGCTCGATCCCAGCGAGAACTCGGCTCCAGCGGTGTTTTCAATCAGCAAGGTGAGGCCGTTTGCGGCCATCTCCAGACCGTCGGCGGCGCGAGCGATGGCCGCGGTGGCGTTGGCCAGTCCCTCTTCGCGCGACAGGCCGCGGAAGCTGCCCGGATGCAGCACCACGTACTCGGCCTTCAGGGCAATCGCCCGCTCCATCTCCGCCCGCAAGGCGCCAATGGATTTCTCCGTAATCTCCGCGCTGGCACCGGCCACGTTGATGAGGTAATTGGCGTGGATCACCAGCGGCCGCAGGTCGTACTCGTGGCGCAGGCGCAGCATGGTCTCGCACTGCGCGGCGGAGACGTCGAAGGGCTTCCACATGCGCGGGCTGCTGCTGAAGATTTGCAGGGCGTTGCAGCCCAGCCGCCAGGCCCGCTCGGCGGAGGTTTCCACGCCTCCGGCGGTGGAGGCGTGAATGCCCAACCGTATCCCCTTCAGCTGCGGACGGTGCTCCGAGGCGGGAATCAGCTTGAGAATGTCTTTTTCGTTGGCAGAGGGAGTTTTGGCGGCCCTTGGCATGGAGAGATTGTAGGGCGGAAGCCGTAGGAAACCAACTGGTTCCATCCCTGACGGTGTGCCCCAGGTTCGACGCGCGTATTCTGCGCGGCTAACCTGGGACGGTTGTCCTGTTTGAGAAATGTTCCTCTCCCAGGTTAGCTCGCTGCGCTCGCGAACCTGGGGCACAACCCGAACCTGGGGTACAACCCTGAACCTGGGGCACAACTCTGAATATGGGGCACTTTGCCGGGGCGATGGTATCCTTACTGGATAGCTCCTATTTAGAGGCATTCACCTTTCATGGCTAACCCGAACGATCCGGAAATCCAGCCCACCCAAGAGACCAACGAGTCCTTTCAGGACATCCTCGCCGAGTTCGAGAAGTCGCACTCGCATAAAGCCGAGAAGGGTTCGACCCCGCAGCGTGAAGGCACCGTCGTTTCCATCAGCGACGAATCCGTTCTGCTCGACATCGGCTACAAGACCGAGGGCATCCTGCCGCGCAAGGCGTTCACCACGGAGGAGACCGTCGCCGTGGGCGACAAGATCGCCTTCTCCGTCAAGGGACGCAACCCCGACGGCTACTACGAGCTCTCGCGCATGAAGGTGGCCACCCCCACCGACTGGTCGGCCCTGGAGAAAGCTTTCGCCGAGAAGACGCCGATCCTGGGCACCGTCACCGCCGTCATCAAGGGCGGCCTCAGCGTGGACGTGGGCGTGCGGGCCTTTATGCCCGCCTCGCGCAGTGGTGAGCGCGACGCCGCCAAAATGGAAAAGCTGGTGGGCGAGCAGATTCGCTGCCGCATCATCAAGTTGGATACGGCCGATGAAGACGTGGTGGTGGACCGCCGCAGCGTCATCGAGGAAGAAGAGCGCGTGGTGCGCGAGCGCCGCTGGCACGAGATCGTCGAGGGCGACACCCTCAGCGGCACCGTCCGCTCACTGACCGACTACGGCGCCTTTATCGACCTCGGCGGCATCGACGGACTGCTGCATGTCAGCGACATGAGCTGGGGACGCGTCAGCAAGCCCAGCGACGTGCTCACGGAAGGCCAGCAGGTCGAGGTCAAGGTTCTCAAGGTCGATCAGGAGAAGAAGAAGATCTCACTCGGCCTCAAGCAGCTTCAGAAGCATCCGTGGGACGCGGTGCCGGAAAAGTTCAAGGTCGGTGAAAAGGTCAGCGGCACGGTTGCGCGCCTTACCGACTTCGGCGCCTTCGTCGAACTGGAGCCGGGCATTGAAGGCCTCATCCACATCTCGGAGATGTCCTGGAGCAAGAAGGTGCGCAAGGCCGCCGACCTGCTCAAGCCGGGCGAGACGGTGGAGACCGTCATCCTCGGCATCAATCCCGGCGAGCGCCGCATCTCGCTTGGCCTCAAGCAGGCCCTGGGCGATCCCTGGACGGACGCGGCACGCCAGTTTGCCGCCGGCACCATCGTCAAGGGACCGGTCACCAACATCATGAAGTTCGGCGCCTTTGTGCAACTGGCCGAGGGCGTGGAAGGCATGGTGCACGTCAGCGAGATCTCGGCGGAAAAGCGCATCGAGCATCCGCAGGACGCGCTGAAAGTGGGGCAGGAGGTCGAAGTCCTGGTGCTGGCCCTCGATTTGGAGAAGCGCCAGATCAAGCTGAGCATGAAGCAGTTGGTCCCCACCGGACTCGATGAGTACATCGCGGAGCACAAGGTGGGCGACACGGTGACGGGCCGTCTGCTGGAAGACACCTCTTCGGCACATCCGCGCGTCGAACTCGGCGAGGGCATCCTGGCCATCTGCACCGGCAAGTCACCGGCGGCGGCTCCCACGGAAGCTCCAGCCCCGTCCACGGGCGCGGCCGATCTCAGCGCGCTCAGTGCCATGCTCAAGGACAAGTGGAAGTCCGGTTCGGTGCCCGAGGCGCGGCCGCAGCAGGCCAAGGCCGGCCAGATCCGCAGCTTCCGCATCGTCAAGCTGGACGCGGCCGCCAAGAAGATCGAAGTCGAGCTGGCGTAGAAATTGCCGTATCCGGGCTTTGTCAGGCCACGGCTTTAGCTGTGCCGTAAATTAGCCTTCCACTATGCGGCTTCAGCCGCCGAGGGTCAGGGTCCAGGGGCGGCTTCGGCCGCCCTTGGCTTTTTCTCCCGGCTTTGCGCGTTGCCGCCCTTCTGCGGCTTCGTTAGACTAAAGACTCTGTGAGGTAACCATGCTGATTGTCATGCAGTCCAAGGCCACGCCCGAGCAGGTGCAGTCCATCTGCGAGCGCATTGAGAGTTTCGGATTCCGCGCCCATCCCATCGAAGGCACGCAGCACTTTGCCGTCGCCGTCACCGGCGACCTGCGCGGCATTGAGACCTGCGGGCTGGAGGAGATGCCCGGCGTGCAGGAGATCGTGCGCATCAGCAAGCCCTACAAACTGGCCGGACGCGAAAGCAAGCCGGAAAATACCGTCGTCCGCTTCGCCAACTCCGACGTCACCATCGGCGGCGACGAGTTCGCCATCATCGCCGGACCCTGCTCGGTGGAAAGCCGCGAGCAGACGCTGCACATCGCGGAAAAGGTGGCCGCCTCGGGCGCGCGCTTCTTCCGCGGCGGAGCCTACAAGCCCCGTACCTCGCCCTACGCCTTCCAGGGCATGGGCGTCGAGGGCCTCAAAATTCTCGCCGAAGCGCGCGAGCGCACCGGCATGTTGATCGTCACCGAGGCCGTGGACATCGAGGCCCTGGAAGCCATCGAGGACTACGCCGACATGATTCAGATCGGCGCCCGCAACATGCAGAACTTCTCCCTGCTTAAGCGCGCCGGACGTTCGCCTTTGCCGGTGCTGCTCAAGCGCGGCCTCAGCGCCACCCTGGAAGAACTTCTGATGAGCGCCGAGTACATCATGAGCGAGGGCAACCGCAACGTGGTGCTCTGCGAGCGCGGCATCCGCACCTTCGCCGACCACTCGCGCAACACGCTGGACCTCAGCGTGATTCCCGCCGTGCACAAGCTCAGCCACCTGCCCATCCTCAGCGATCCCAGCCACGGCACCGGCAAGCGCGACCGCGTAACGCCCCTGGCGCTGGCTTCGGCCGCCGTCGGCGCCGACGGCCTCATCGTCGAGGTGCATCACGACCCCGAACGCGCGCTCTCCGACGGGCCGCAGTCCATGTTCCCCGAGCAGTTCGCCAACATGGTTTCGCAGTTGCGCGGCATTCTGCCGGTGGTCAAGCGCACCCTCAGCACCGAGCCTTTAAAGCCGCGGCCGGCGGCAACCCAGGCGGCCTGCAAGTGACCTTTTCTTCTCTGCACGCCTACCGTCCGGCAGTCATGCTGGCCATGGCCTCGGCCGTACTGCTATCCGGCTGCACCAAGCGCGTGGCCGAGCCGCCGCACAGCTACGCCTATGTCGCCAACTTCGGCAGCAACAACGTCAGCGTCATCGACTTCGCCAGCATGAAGGTCACGGCCACGCTGCCTTCCGGAGCCAATCCCACGGCCATCGCCGCCAATCCGGAAAAGGACGAGGTCTATGTGGTCAACTCCGGCGCGGATTCGGTGACGGTCATCGACGCCGCCGCCAACCGCGTCGCCGGACGCATCCCCGCGGGGCGCAATCCGGTTTCCATCTCCATCACCGGGGATGGCAAACGCGCCTGGGTGGCCAATCCGTCCGCCAACACGGTCACCGCCCTCGACCTGGAGAGCCATCGCCCCTCGGGCAGCATCTCCGTGGGCGGCGAACCCATCGCGGTGCGCGTCTCCGCCGACGGCAAATACGCGGCCACGGCCAACCGCGCGGACAACTCGGTGAGCGTCATTGACGCCGCCGCCGGCCGCGTTCGCGCCACGCTCAAGGTCTGCCAGGCGCCGGATTCCCTGGTGATTCTCCCCGACGGTTCCAAGGCCGTGGTGGGCTGCTCCGGATCGCGCCAGGTGGCCATCGTCAATCTCAAAAACGCGCTGGTCGAAGCTCTTTTGCGCGTCGGCGGCACGCCTGTCGATCTCGCCATGAAGCCCGACGGCGGCGAAGTCTTTGTTGCCAACTACGAGGCGCAGACCATCTCTGCCGTCAGCCCTTACACGGACGAGGTGAGCCAGAGCTTCCTGGCCGGAGACCATCCCGTGCGCGCCCTGGTCAGCGGCGACAGTTCGACGCTTTACGTCAGCAATATGTCCTCCAACAGCGTGGCCGTCTTTGACGTCACCACCCGCAAGCTCATCACCACCGTGGACGTGGGCACCGCGCCCGGCGCGCTGGCCCTGAGCCCGGCGGAAAACATGCTGCTGGTGGCCAACTCCGGCTCCGGAGACGTAGCCGTGCTGCGCCTCGACAAGCGCCATGACAAAAAAGTGCTGGCCCCGCCGCCGCGCCTCTTCATGATGATCCCCACCGGCGACCGCCCCATCCAGATCGCCGTCAAGACCGCCCGCAAGGCCGGCTGATCCCATGACCAACTGCGCCAGTTGCGGACGGGAATTCGTGGCCTCCAGTGACGCCGAGAACCTCTGTCCGCAATGCGCCGCGGAAATGCCTCCCGGCGAGCCGCTGCCCGCCACGCCGCAGCAGACTTCCTCCTGGGGATTTCTGCTGCACTCGCCCACCGTCGCGCTGATTGCGGCCAACGCCCTGATCTTTGCGGCCATGGCCATCGAGAGCCGCCAGTTCGTCAACTTCGATGTGCCGCTCCTGATGCGCTGGGGAGCCAACTCGGCCCCGCTCACCTGCGGCGGACAGTGGTGGCGGCTCCTCACTTCCACCTTCCTGCACGCCGGCATCGCGCACATTGCGATCAACATGTGGGTGCTGTTCAACCTTGGCTGGTCGGCGGAGCTGCTCTTCGGCCGCTGGCGATTCACCCTGCTCTATCTGCTCAGCGGCATCGGAGGCAGCCTGGCCAGCGTCTGCTGGCTGGGCAATGCCCTCAGCGTCGGCGCCTCGGGAGCCATCTTCGGCGTGGCTGGAGCCTTGCTCCCCGCCATGCTCCTGGAGCACGACCCGCGCCTGCGCTCGGCCTTCAAGGGACAGCTCATCAGCGTCGCCGTCTTCGTGGTCTATAGCCTGGCGGCCGGCATGCAGCGCAGCGGCACCGACAACGCCGCCCACGTCGGCGGCCTCGTCATCGGCGCGCTGCTCGGAGCCATCTTCCCCTCCGGCGCCACCCGCCTCAAGCGCGGAGGTCTTCTCCGCGTGCTGGCCGGAGTCTTCCTCGCCGCGTCGCTGTTTGCCTTTGCCTCGGCCTACGCCATCCGCCGCAGCCAGCCCCTGGTGGAAGCCGACCGCGCCCAGACCCTCAGCCGCGCCGGACACGGCGAAGAAGCTCTGCTCCACGCCCGCCGCGCCGCCGCGCTCGATCCCGGCAACGCCCACCTCCAGTTCATGCTGGGCACTCTTTTGCTGGAGCAGAAGCAGTATCAGGACGCGCTAGAGCCCTTGCAAAACACCGTGCGCCTGCTGCCCACCTGGGGCCCCGGCTACGTCAATCTATGCCTGGCGCAGGTTGAGCTGCATCAGTTCTCCGCGGCGCGCGCCAACTGCGAGCAGGGCGCGAAATTCGCGCCCAACGACACCGAATCCTGGTTCAACCTGGGCCGCGCCCGCTACCTCACCGGAGACCGCGACGGAGCGCGCCAGGCCCTGGCCAAGGCCGTCAGCATCAATCCCAACGGCTATGACGAGAATCTGCAATACGCCCTCATGCTGGTGGACGCCGGAAACTTTGCCGAGGCCATTCCCTACCTGCAAAAAGCGCACGACCTGCGTCCAGATGACCGACTGGCAGAGCGCCTGCTGCAACACTCGCGAAAGATGACCGGACAATGATCGAGATTCAGGAAAACATCCCGCTCGCCTCCTGGACCACCCTGGGCGTGGGCGGCAACGCCATGTACTTTGCCGTGGCCTTCGCCGAAGACGAAGTGCGGGAGGCTTTGGAGTTCGTCCAGCGCCGCAATGTCCCATTCTTCGTCCTCGGCGGCGGCAGCAACCTCTTGGTCAGTGACCGGGGCTTTCCCGGCCTCGTCCTGCGCATCGCCATTGGCGGCATCGAGCCGCGCCAGGAGTCCTCCGGCGTTGTCTTCCGCGCCGGGGCCGGCGTGGAATGGGATTCCCTGGTGGAGCGCACCGTGGCGGCCAACTGCGCCGGTCTGGAGTGCCTCAGCGGCATTCCCGGCAGCGTGGGCGGCACGCCGGTGCAGAACGTGGGCGCCTACGGACAGGAGGTCGCCTCGTCAATCGTGCGCGTCGAGGGCGTCGAGATCGCCTCCGCTCGCAAGGTCGCGTTCTCCCGCGAGGAGTGCGGCTTCCACTACCGCCACAGCCGCTTCAACCAGCAGGACGCCGGCCGCTACATTCTCACCTTCGTGGAGTACGCTCTACGGCCCGGCGGCGAGCCTCAACTGGCCTACACCGACCTGAAGCGCCACTTTGCCGATACCCTGGCTGCGGGCGCAAGGCCTTCGCTCGCCGAGGTGCGCCAGGGCGTGCTGGAGATCCGCCGCCGCAAGGGCATGGTCTTCGACGAGAACGATCCCGACAGCCACAGCGCCGGATCGTTCTTCAAGAATCCCGTGGTCTCCCGCGAGGAGTACGCGCGCATCGCCGCCACCTCCACCGTGCCGGTGCCGCACTATGACGCTCCGGAGGGACGCATCAAGCTGGCCGCCGCCTGGCTCATCGAACAGTCGGGCATCTCCCGAGGCTTCGCGCTCGGCCCGGCCGCTGTCAGCGGCAAGCACACCCTGGCCCTCACTAACCGCGGTGGCGCCACCGCCACGGACATCGTGCGCCTGAAGGAGCACGTCGAGGCCCAGGTCCTCGGGCGCTTCGGCGTCCAGCTTCAGCCGGAGCCCGTTCTGCTGGGCTTCTAGTTGTGCCCCAGGTTGTGTCAGGCTGTGCCCCAGGTGCGCCCCAGGTGTGCCCCAGGTTCGCGAGCGTAGCGAGCTAACCTGGGTACATCCTTTGAAGATAATTGGGAGATTCAGACGGACGGAGGGTGTCCGCGCAAGACGGCACGCTGCCGCGTGGAGGCGGCGCGAAAGAACTGCCCGGCAGCCCTGGCGTGGCTGCCGCGAACGGCTACTGCGGCTGTTTTGGACGGCGCAGCTTCAGCACGCTGCCTGGCATGCCGCGCGTTTCGCTCAACACGGCTACCGTGGCGAGCACGCCCATCACCAGGAACAACGCGAAGAAGATCACCGCAATCACAAGCACCGGCATAACGCACCTCGGGCAGTATTCTGCGGCGAAAGCAAACACCCTTCGGTGATCTTCGTCACCTATCCGGGTGCGCCTCTGCCTAGCTCAGCTTTGCCAGCTCGCCGTCGATCTGCTCCAGCTCGGAGGAAAGCAACGCCTTGTACCGTTCGTTGCTGGTCCGTTCAAGCTGCTCGCAGATGCGGGCGCGATTCAGTTGCAAGGCCTGCACCTTGCGCGTTTGCTCGGCATGCTTGCGCCCCTGAATCAGCTTCTCGTCTGCGCTCGCGGCCTCGGGAGTAAGGACCGGCTGCGACTGCTGCTGCTGTGCTGCTACGGAATTCGGATCACCGCCATTTACCATGTGTTGATTATAAAGGGCAAAGGCACTGGAAAGAAAGCGAAGGGGCCGGTTTGCACCGGCCCCGCGCAGAAAATCCCACTGCGGAACTTAGAATTTAAACACCAATCCGGCCGTATAGCGGAAGGCCCCGCCATGCTTGGCATAGTAGTAGTCAAACTGTCCCAGACGCACGTTCATGTGCGGGTTAGCCTTCATATCCAGGCCCGCGCCCAGGTCAAAGGCAAAATTGCCACTGTAAAAATCTCCCGGCTGGCCATGTTTCAATCCCGGAACGCTGATGCGCTGGTGATCGTACCCGGCCAGCACGTGGACAAAAGGCGTCGCCCCTGAATCCGTGGACCGCACCGCGTACGTGGGACCGGCCAGATAGCCCCAGCGATAGGCGTTCTCGCCCGACTGCTGCACGTCGCTCTTGGTGAGGCGGGTGACGTCGGCCGTGATGCCCCAGTTGTCGTTCAGGTAGCGCGTCAACTGGAACGACGGCCCCTTCATGCCCGTGCTGCCCAGTCCTTCGTCCGAGATGCTGGTGTGCGCGAAGCTATAGCCGAGCATCAGGTCGTACTTCGACAGCATCAGCGGGGCCTGTTCTTCCTCCTGCTCCTGCTGCGCGAACAGCGCCGCGCTCAGGAGCAACAGGGTGGCCAGCAGAACAAGAATTTTTCGCATATATTCCGTCTCCCAAAACAACTCCCCGAGGGTTGCCCGCGCCTTGCTGCCGGACTCCGCCAGGGATGAATTTCCCGGTCCCGCGGGCTTAGAAGCGCACCACAATGCCGCCGGTGTAGCGGAAGGAAGCCTGGTTCTTGCCGTAGTGCTCGGTGTAGAGGAAATCAGCCTGCCCCAGGCGGATCGCCAGGTGCTTGGAGAGATTGCCGTCCACGGTTACGCCGCCCATGACGGCCCATGCATCATCCTGAACCTCATACGTGGTGGCGCCCATTGGCAGCGTAAAATGCTCGCGGTCCGCGCCCGCCAGGGCATGCACGTTCATGGTGATGAAGCCGAACGACGGCAGGCGGTAGGTCGGTCCCACCAAATATCCCGTACGCTGGCACTTGATCCCGGTCGCATCCACCTTGCGGCGCGAGCCGCGCGAAAGGTCCATGGTGTAGCCGAAGGACTTGTGGTTCTTCAGATAGTGGCTGAACTGGAAGTCCACGCCATTCAGGCTGGTCTTCTGCACGTCCACCAGTTGCGCCCCACTCACCACGTTGCTGCCGTTGGTGTCGGCGTACTCGTAGAGGTACCCAAGGTAGATTTCGTTGTTGGGCGCCACAATCTGGGGCGCCTCCATCTGGGCTGCGGCAAAGGTTCCCAGACACATCAGGCCGAGAACCAGCAGGGTCAATCTGCGCATCACAAAATCCTCCGCAGGCAAAAACCATCACCGGCATCGCCGCGCGAACATCAACACGGCTCCGCGCTCCGAAGATGGATTGCTCGTCTGCTTTCAAGTTATCACGGCGGAGGCACTTGAGGGCAGTGCCCGGGGCATTGCCCAACCGCCGATAATGGCAACGGCCCTCCCACCGGGGAGGGCCGCCGAATCTGCAAACCGCCGCTTACCGCGCCGAGGCCGCGCGCACCGGGCTGGCATTGCCCGCAAAGTAGTGGTCCTCTTCCAGATTGCGGTAGAAGCGGCCCGCCAGTTCCGCGGCCTTGGGACCAAACACCGCGTGGTCGCCCTGCAGGAAGATCACGGTCACAATGCGTCCGTACTGCGAAGTGGTAAACGAGCCGAACCAGCCGAAGCGCGTGCCGTCGTTGCTGCACGTGCCCGTCTTGCCGAAGACATCTTCCGCGGTAAAGCTGGTGCGCAGCTTGCGCGCCGTGCCGTATTGCGTGGCGCCCAGCATCCCCTCGCTCACCTCGGGAATCAGCGGCGCAATGTCCAGGTAGCGCTTGACCCGCGGCTGGAAGTGCGTTGCCTCGGTGGCGTTGCGCGGATGCTGCAGGTAGTACAGGGTGCCGCCGTTGGCCAGAGAGGCCAGTAGAGCGCCCAGTTGCAGCGGCGTCATGCTCACGCCCTCGCCAAACGAGCACATCCTGCCCACGCCGCCTTCGCTGGCCGGAATCTCTTCCGTGGGATAGGTGCCCAGCCGCTCGCCCGGAATGTTCCACCCGGCGAGCTCGCCCAATCCGTACTGGTGCGCGTAGTAGCTCACCTTCTGGAAGCCCAGGCGGCGTCCCAGGGTCTCAAAATACATGTTGTTGGAGTGCGCCAGCGCCTGGTTCATGTTGAGCTGCCAGTTGCCCAGCTTCACCGGCGTGTCCTTGGTGACAATGCCTTCGCTCAGCGCGGCCAGCGCCACCGAGATCTTGATGGTCGAACACGGCTGCGCGCCGCTCGACAACGCCAGCTTCTGGTTCACCATGGCCAGAATGCGTCCGTTGCTGGGATCGATGGCCACCACCGTGCCGTTCATCGTGCCCAGGGCATCCACCGCCGCGCGGCGCACCGCCGGGTCTTCGCCCGCCGTCAGGTCGCCCGCCTCGGGATTGCCGTCATACGAGCTGGCGGTAAAACGCTCCCACACCTTGGCCGGACGCTTGCCGCGCGCCGTGCGCAGCCCCTTCGCGCCCTTCTTTGGCGCCTCGGCCACTTCCGCCCGGGACGTGGCCTTGCCCATCCTTGACGCGGCCTTGCCGCCCTTGGCCGCAGCCTTTGTCTTTCCCGCGGCTTTGCCCTTCGGCTGCGCCTTGGACGCCTTCTGGCTGGTCACCGGACGGCTGTGCCGGGACGCGGCCATGCGCCGCTCCGTGCTCGCCGATTCCTTGACCTTGCGGTTGCCGCGGCTCTCGCGGCGGGTAGAAATCGACGCCGGAAACGCCTGCAGCACCAGGCAGAAAATCAATAGGGCCGTAGCAACGGCCCTGCCAGAGCGGGTTGACCAAATACTCAACATGAATCCTTTTCCTCGTGCTTCCGGGCTCGCTCCGGCGATGGCGATACCTAGAGCAAAACCTAGGGATACTGTGCCCTGTCTAAAATGGCTCAGGGTCGCCGCTCCCTGATGGTCGCGTCAACTCAACCGCGCGGCCTCGGGATACGTTTTCCCTGGTTTCGCTCTTGCCCACCCCGGTGGTTGGTAACCTGAGACTAGGCCCTATAACGGTTACCAGCAAGCCAAACCTGCCACTTCCGCGCAAAACTCCGATCACTGAAGTACATCCTCGGGATCGGTCCCTTGGGATGTCTCCACCCTAAGGAAACACTTCACCGGCACCGCAATGCGCGAGCGGACAAACGTTCATTCTTGATAGGTAACACGAATGGAGTACACAGGTTGCTAACTGTCTTGGTTCGTCTGGACTTTCGCTCTGCAAAAACAGTACGGGCGCGGCCAGAACCGTTGTGGTCCGCGCGCCGCGCCCGTGCCTTGCAAGTTTAGTTCTGTTCGCTATTGCGTTTACGCAAATAGGCCGGAACGTCCAGTTCGCTGTGCTCGTCGGCCTCTTCCATATCCTCAAACGACGGCGCGGGCCGCGTGGGCTGCACCGCCTCCCACACCCGCGTCGGCGGAGGAGTGGCCGGAGCCTGTGGCGCGGCGGGCGGCGGCGGAGTGGGCCTCGCGGCTTCCTCCACGGGAAGCACCGCGGGAGCTTTTTCCTCCGCGGGCTCGTCCGCCAGCAGGTCTTCGCTCTGGAAGGCGTAGATGGCGTCGGCCCGCCCGTTGATGCGCGGCTCCGGAGTTGGCCCCTGCAACTGCCTCATCTGCTGAATCGCCGCGGCCGCGCCGGTCAGAGAGCCCCGTGTGTGCGGACGCGCGTCGGCGCGGAAGCCGGTGGCGATCACCGTGATCTTCACTTCGTCCTTCATCTTCTCGTCCAGCACGGCGCCAAAGATGATGTTGGCGTCCTCGTGCGCGGCACTCTGGATGATCGTCGAAGCCTCATAGACCTCGGCCAGCTTCAGCGAACTCGATCCCGTAATGTTCAGCAGGATGCCGCGCGCGCCGTCGATGGCGCCGGCTTCCAGCAGCGGCGAGGCAATGGCCATCTGCGCCGCCTCCAGGGCGCGGCGTTCGCCCTTGCCCGAGGCCGTGCCCATCACCGCGTAGCCCATGCCCGCCATGATCGCCTTTACGTCGGCGAAGTCGCGGTTGATGATGCCGGGGATGGTGATGATGTCGGAAATGCCCTGCACCGCCTGGCGCAGAATGTCGTCGGCAATGCGGAACGACTCGAAGAAGCCCGCGTCCTGCGCCACCGCCAGCAGCTTTTCGTTCGGAATCACGATGACCGTGTCCACCGAATCGATCAGCTCGTTCATGCCGCGCTCCGCCTGATTCATGCGGCGCTTGCCTTCAAAAGCAAAGGGCTTGGTGACCACCGCCACCGTCAATGCGCCCATCTCGCTGGCCAGCGAGGCGATGATCGGCGCCGCGCCCGTTCCCGTGCCGCCGCCCAGGCCCGTGGTCACAAACACCATGTCCGCGCCTTCCAGCGTGGCAATAATGCGGTCCGTGTCCTCCAGTGCCGCCTGGCGGCCCACCTCGGGATTGGCGCCCGCACCCAGCCCGTTGGTCAGCTTCACGCCCAGTTGCAGCTTCTTCGGCGCGCGCGACATCTGCAGAGCCTGCAAGTCCGTGTTGGCGGCGATGAACTCCACGCCCTCCACCCCGGTCTCGATCATGCGGTTCACCGCGTTGTTGCCGCCGCCGCCCACGCCGATCACCTTGATCTTGGCGTTGTTGCGGGGCTCTTCGTGAAACTGTATGCGGATGTCCTGCTCTTCCATGCTTGCCACCTTTTCACCGGCCCTGGGCCGCTCGATTCCTACTCCGAGCCGCCGCGCGCGAACAGCGCCCGCAGCCTGGCTCCAAATCCCATTTCTTCCTTGTTCCGCAGTACGCGCGTGCGCTGCGTGTAAAACACCATGCCGATAGCCGTGGCAAACTCCGGCTCCTGCAGCTCGGCCGGCATCTGCGCAATGCCCAGCGGCAATCCGATGCGCGTGGGCCGCCGCAGGATGTCTTCGCAGCTCTCGGTCAGGCTGGCCAGCCGCGCTCCGCCGCCGGTCAGGATGATGCCGCCGCCCAGCATGTCCAGCACGCCGGCGTGCTTCAGCATGTCGCGGCACATCTCCATCAGCTCCACCGCGCGCGGCTGCAGGATCTCTCCCAGATCGCGCTGCCGCATCATGCGCGGCGGGCGGTCGCCCACCGAGGGCACCTCAATCTCATTCTGCTCGGCAATGCGCGTCACCATGGAGCAGCCGAACTGCCGCTTCAGGTTCTCCGCCTCCAGCAGAGGCGTCTCCAGCCCGTAGGCCACGTCGCGGGTAAAGTTGATGCCGCCCAGCGGCACCACGCCCGAGTGCACCACCACGTCTTCCTGCACCACGCAGATGTCGCTGGTGCCAGCGCCAATGTCGATGACGGCCGCGCCCAGCTCGCGCTCATCGCGCCGCAGCACGCTCTCCGCGGCGGCCAGCGCCTCGTACACCGTGTCTTCCACTTCCATGCCCGCGCGGTTCAAGGTGGAGATCACGTTCTGCACCGCCGAGTGCATGGCGGTGATTACGTGTACGTGCACCTCGAGCTGGCGGCCCATCATGCCCACCGGCTGGCGCACGCCGTCCAACTCGTCCACCACGAACTCCTGCTGCAACAGATGCAGAATCTCGCGGTCGTCCGGCATGGTGATCTCGCGCGCCCGGTCGCCGGCGGCCTGTATGTCGGCCTGCGTAATCTCCCGCGCACGCGACCCCATGGCCACTCCGCCACGGCTGTTCAGCGAGCGGATATGCGGACCGCTGATGCCGACCACCGCCGATTCCAGGCTCAATCCACAAGCCTGCTCGGCCCGCGCCACCGCCTCGCTTACGCTGCGGCTCGCCGTCTCCAGATCCACAATCACGCCGCGCCGCGTGCCGCCCGAAGGCGCCACGCCGTGTCCGCGGTAGCGCAGTCCCACGTCCGTGGTTTCCACCACCAGGACCACGGTCTTGGCGCTGCCCAGGTCGATTACGGTGATGATGTTGTCGTATCGCTTGCCCATTTTTCCAGCTTTTTAGTTAGTGCTTCTTCAACGCCGCTTTCGGCGCCGGATTGGAAACCGTTTTCTTTGCGGCCGGCTTCTTTGCCACCGCCGCGTGCTTCTTCTTTTCCTGCGGCTTGTCCTGCGCCTTGGCTTCCGCGGCAGGCGCAGCAGCCGCGGCCGGCGGCGCCGGAGACGCGGTGTCGGGATTCAAAATCACCTGCGGCTCGTAGCGCAGGTCCACCGATCTCAGCTTACCGTGCTCCTGCTCCCACTTTTGCACATTGGAGAGGAAGAACACGAAGTGCGAGTAATAATTCCCGGTGCCCATGTGCAGCAGAACCGGCGCGCTGCCCCCTTTGGCCAGCACCCGCACGTCCTCCGGGTCGCTCAGGTCCACCTCTTCCACGTCGCGCGAGTACTGCACCTTCACGCCCGGCCCGTTATCCAGCTCGCGGATCAGCCGCGTGTAGAGCTTCACCCGCGCCGCGCGCGTGCTCAAGGGCTCCGCCTCGCTCATGTTCAGCATCACCGGAAACGAAAAGTTCCGCCCCGGCGGATTGTCCATCAGAATGCCATTGGCGTCCACCAGCACCACGCGATCCGGCAGCGCGGCAAAGGCCACCGGCGTGCGCTCCTTCACCATCACCCGCAAATGGTTGGGCCACAGACGCGCCACCGCCGCCGACTCCACCCAGGGAATGCGCTCCAGCGACTGCTTCTGCTCGTTCAGCGCGATCTTGAAAATGTTGCGTCCCACCAGCCCGTGCATCTGCGCCACAATCTGCGCGTGCGCGTTGGGCGTATCGCCCAGCACTTCAATACTGTCGTCGGCCGTCACGCGGAAGCGCGCAGAGGTCATCAGGTAGGTGTACGTCTCGTATCCGCCGCCGCCCAGCACCGCCAAGGTCAGCACAATGCCCAGAATCAGGCGCACCCGCGCCGCCGTCCGGGATGCCAGCTTGCCCTTGCGCACCGGCACCCGCCGCGAGGCTCGCCGGAATTGTTGCTCGTCTTCTTCCCCGTCGTCCTCGGTCAATCCGGCGTCCAGCGGCAAGGCGTCGTCCGTGTAGCGGCGTCCGCCCGAGCTGCGCCGGTAAAAGGGATCGTCGGAAGTTGGCTGGTTTCGCGCCATGAATAAATAGGGTTCGGGCGCAGCGCGCCTTATCCGCTCACTATACCTGTTTCTTCCCAGCCGCCGGAGAGTGACTATCCAGAGTCCTCCGCCGGGAATTTGCCGCCGTCCCTACGTGTGGGCCGCGAATTGCACCGTACATCACGCAGAAAGTACATACACAGCCGCTTGTGGCGGCCGATCTGCCTCACAATCTCACTTTCCTGACGGTGCCCCATTCAAGCCCGCAGTTGGCTTGAGTGGGAACCTCTTCACACGACGTTGTCATCCTGAACGCAGTTGGCGCGCGCAGCGTACCAACAAAGTCGAAGGCCCCCTATCGCAAAACCAAACTTAGGCCTTCGCCCGCAACGCCTCCACAATGCGCGGACCCAGTTGCGACACCGAGCCCGCGCCCAAGGTCAGAATCACATCGCCCGGCCGCGCCTGCTCCACCACGGCTTCAATCGCTGCGTCAAAGCCGGCGGCAAACTCCGCCGGACGCTCGCCGCGGCAGCGCACCTGCCTGGCCAGGGCCAATCCGCTTACGCCGGCAATCGGCTGTTCGCTGGCGGCATACACATCCAGCACCAGCACGCGATCGGCATCCGGAAACGCCGACTTGAAATCGTCCATCAGCAGGTACGTGCGCGTGTAGCGATGCGGCTGGAAGATGACATGAATCTTTCCTTCCGCGCCCAGCCATTGCCGCGCCGCCGCCAGGGTGGCGCGAATCTCCGTGGGATGGTGTCCGTAGTCGTCCACCACGCGAATGCCGTTGGCTTCGCCCTTCAACTGGAAGCGCCGGTCCACGCCGCGGAACTGCGCCAGGCCTTTGCGGATCAGCTCCACTGGAACTTCCAGGGCCAGGCCCACGCCGATGGCGGCCGTCGCGTTCAAAATATTGTGTGCGCCGGGCACGAACAGTTGAAAGCGCCCCAGTTCCTCACCGCGCAGGCTGACGGCAAACGAGTTGTGCATCCCCTCGTGCGTCACCTCGGTCTGCACGTCGTAAGCGCGCAGCGTGGCGTCTTCGCCGGTGCCGTAGTCCAGCACGCGCCGCTCCACGCGCGGCAAGATGGCACGCAGCATTTCGTTGTCGGCGCAGGCCACCACCGTGCCGTAGAAGGGCACGCGGTCCATGAACTCGACGAACGTGTTCTCCACGTCGGCCATGTCGCGATAACAATCCATGTGCTCGCGGTCGATGTTCGTGACCACCGACAGAATCGGCGAGAGCTTGAGGAACGAGCGGTCGCTCTCATCGGCCTCCGCCACCAGGTACTGCGAGGTGCCCAGCCGCGCGTTCGATCCCATCGAGTCCACGCGTCCGCCCACCACGACCGTGGGATCGAGCTCGCCGGCGGCCAGCACGGCGGCCACCATGCTGGTGGTCGTCGTCTTGCCGTGCATGCCGGCCACGGCGATGCCGTACTTCAGGCGCATCAACTCGGCCAGCATCTCGGCGCGTTGAATGACCGGCAAGTGCAGCCGCCGCGCCTCGGCCACCTCGGGATTTTCCTGCGAAATGGCGGAGCTGGTCACGACGACTTCCGCGCCGTGCACGTTGGTGGCGGCGTGGCCGACAAAGATCTGCGCGCCCAGCTTGCTGAGCCGCTCGGTGGTGGGAGAGTTCTTGAGGTCGGAGCCGCTGACGCCGTAGCCCAGCGTGAGCAGCACTTCGGCAATACCGCTCATGCCGATGCCGCCGATGCCGACAAAGTGGATGCGTTGAATCTTGGCAAACATACGTTATGAATTGTACGGCACCGGGCACGGCCTACACGAGGTGGACGTTTTCCGTCTCCATGGTGTGCCCCAGGTTCGGCGCGCGCCTTTTGCGCGGCTAACCTGGGCCGTAGCCCGGCTTGTTCAGATTTTCCTTACGCGAGGTGGACGTTTTCTTCCTGCTCGGCGGCGGCAATGCCCTCGGGCAGCGCGCCCCCGTTGTAGGCGGCCATGCGGTTCTTCCACTTGAGGAAGTCGCCGATGCGCTGCGGCTCGATGCGCACTTCCACGCGCCGCAGACTGGCCAGCAGCAGACTCATCTCGTTCATCAGCCCTTCGGCCTCGCGCAGCTTGCGCAGGCCGCGCTTCACAGGCTTCAGCCCGCGCCCGTCCGCCTCCAGCAGTCCCCAGCCCTTGGGCAGTTCTTCTACCTTCAGCATTCCCGCCGGCGCGGCAAACAAACGCTCGTTGCCCAGGGCAATGGAGGGATCCTTGCGCCAGGGCTTGGCGGCATCGGCCAGAAAATCCGCGCGGCTCACCTTGCACTCGATGAGGATGGAGTGGTTCTTCGCCTTCCAGCCAATGGCGTCCGGCATCTCGCCGCTGGAGCACCCTTGCTCGCTGAGCACGATGTCGCAGCGCTGCCGGCGCAGCCACGCCTCCGCCATCTTGATGAGCCGCTCGTGAGTCATAGAATTTTTATCTCACAAGAATTTGCGGCAGGCGATAGCAAGAAGGTTTCGGAGGTTTCGGAGGTTTCGGAGGTTTCGGACAAAAGAATATAAACTTTGCGGTGCCCCATTCAAGCCCGCTGTTGGCTTGAGTGGGAAAAACAATTTCCCTCACACGACGTGTCATCCTGACGCGCAGCGGAAGGCCCCCGGCGCGGTCGGCAGTAAGGACGCCGCCCAAAGGTCACCCGGTCGAAAATTTCCAGTGCCAACTTCCCGGCAGAAGTGACCATGGCACAGCACTGCCTATTTCCTCCGCGCAGGGATCCTTCCCGGTGGATGCATGCGTGTGCATGCATCCACCATTCAGGATGACACCACAGAGGCAAAAACAAGAACAACGGCAAAAACAACAACCCCACCCCAGCAACAGCGGCTGGAGTGGGGCACCCGGTGAGTGGTTTTGGTGTTGCTCTTACCTTGAGACTTTGAAACTCTGAAACCTTGAAACCGTAGTCTACGTCGAGTAATCCGCGTTAATGTGCACGTACTCCACGGTCAGGTCGCAGGTTAAAAACTGCAGAGACGTTTTTCCCCGTCCCAGTTCCACCTTGATCTCGTACTCCGGCAGCTTCAGGTACTCGTGCGCCTTCTTCTCATCGAATGGGTGCGCCATACCCTTCTTGCACACCTGCTGCGCACCGATGTAGATGTTCACCTTCCCCGGATCGATGGCCACGCCGCTCTTGCCTACCGAGGACAGAATGCGTCCCCAGTTTGGATCGCAGCCCGCCCACGCGGTCTTCACCAGCGGTGAGTTGGCAATCGAGCGCGCAATCGTCCGCGCCTCTTCCAAGGACTTCGTCTGTGTAATCTGCAAGCGCACCAGGTGCTGCGCGCCTTCGCCGTCGCGCACTACCTGCTCGGCCAGCGAGGCGCAGATTTCGTGCAGCGCCGTGGCAAACTTCTTCTCCACCGCAGACAGCTTCACCTTGCTGGCACCGCTGGCCAAGAGCAGCACCGTGTCATTGGTGGAGGTGTCACCGTCCACGCTGATGGCGTTGAACGTGGTGTCCACCGCCGTCTTCAGCGCGGTCTGCAACTCCCCTGGCTCGGCGTCGAGATCGGTGAAGAGGTACACCAGCATGGTGGCCATGTTGGGATGGATCATCCCCGAGCCTTTGCAAACGCCGGCGATGCGCACCGTCTTTTTGCCCGCGGCAAATTCCGCCGAGGCCAGCTTCATGCGCGTATCGGTGGTCATGATGGCCGTGGCGAATTGCTTCAGCGCATCTTCGCTCGCGGCGCGCGCGGCCACCACCTCGGGAATCGCGTGGACCAGCTTCTCCAACGGCAGCGGCACGCCGATGATTCCCGTCGAGCTGGGAATCACAAACTCCGGCGCGGCTTCCAGAACCTTGCCCAGCGCGGAGCAGCTATCCTTGGACACCTGCAAGCCCGCCGGGCCGGTGGCGCAGTTGGCGTTGCCGGCGTTCACCAGCACGGCGCGCACGCGGCCTTTGGTCTTTTTGATGTGCGCCCGGCCCACTTCCACCGGCGCGGCCGCCACGCGGTTGCGGGTGAACATCACCGCCGCCGAAGCGCCCAAAGGAGCTTCGGCCAGCGCCACATCGGTGCGTCCGCTGGCCTTGATGCCTGCCTTAACGGCCGACCATAAAAATCCCTGCGGCAGAAATACCGCTTCTTCCGGTCCGTGCACGATTATTTCTCCAATTTGATGAGCGGCTGCCGCAGACGCAAAGACAACTGCGCCGGACGCGGCAGAATGGCGAACTGCGGCAGCTCGCCGCGGTACATGGCGACTTCGTCGCATTCATGCAGCTTCGGGCAGTTGGCACAGTCCTTGTAGATTTTGTCGGGCAACTCTTCGCGCTTCGCCTCCAAAAAACCGAGGTGGCCGAAGAACTCCGGAATACGCGTGAACAAACACACGCACTGCACGTGATGCGACTCGGCTTCTTCCAGCAGCGCGTCCACCACCAGGCGTCCCGCGCCGCGTCCCTTGGCCTGCGGCCACACGGCAATGGAGCGGATCTCCGCCAGGTGGGTGCCGTAAAGGTGCAACGCGCCGCATCCCAGCAGCGCGTCGCCTTCCACAACCACGGTAAAGTCGCGTATGTTCTCGTAAATCTCCGGCAGAGAGCGCGGCAGCAGCGTCATGTCGCCGCTGTAATCGGCAATCAAATCGCGCAGTTGTTCCGCGTCCGGCAGAATGGCTTTACGCGTGTACATCGCTGTCCTCAACCGGCAACAGTTTTTGCAGGCGCGCTTCCATCTCCGCCAGCGCCTGCGCCACGCGCTCGCGCGCCGTGCCGCCCGTTACGTTGTGGCAATCCAGAACCGCCTGCAGCGTCACGCTCTCGTAGAAGTCCGCGTCGAAGGCCTCGCTGATGCCCTTCAGGTCGTCGATGAGCATCTCGTGCAGTTCGCGTCCCTGCTCCAGACCCAGCCGCACCGCGCGGCCAATGATCTCGTGCGCGCGGCGGAAGGGCACGCCTTTTTCCGAAAGGTACGTGGCCGCGGCCATGGCGTTCATGTAGCCCGTCCCGGCAGCCTTCGTCATATGATCGAGGTCCAGCGTCACCTCGCGCATAAAGCCCGCGGCAACTTTCAACATCATGCTCACGGTGTCCGCCACGGCAAACACCGGCTCCTGCGTCTCCTGCATGTCCTTGTTGTAGGCCAGCGGCAGCCCTTTCAGCGTGACGAGCAACTGCTGCGCCGCGCCGATGACGCGTCCGGCCTTGCCGCGAATCAGCTCCAGCGCGTCGGGATTCTGCTTCTGCGGCATGGCGCTCGAGCCCGTCGAGTAGCTCTCCGGCAGATGCACGAAACCGTATTCCAAGGTGGAGAAGAGGATGAACTCTTCCGCCCAGCGGCTCAGATGCACGGCCACAATCGAAAGCGTCTGCGCGAATTCAATGGCAAAGTCGCGGTCGCTGGTGGCGTCCATGCTGTTCGCGGTCGGCGCCGTAAACTTCAACTCCGCGGCCACCATCTCGCGATCCAGCTTGAGCGTGGCGCCGGCAATGGCTCCCGAACCCAGCGGACAATAATTCAAACGCGCGCGGCAATCGGCCAGCCGCGTGGCGTCGCGCAAAAACATCTCGCAATACGCCAGCAGCCAGTGCGCCACCAATACCGGCTCGGCGCGCTGCAGGTGCGTGTAGGAAGGCATGGCGGCCATGCCAGCCTTCTTTGCCTGTGCGGCCGCGGCCTGCGCCAACTCGGCCAGTTGCGTTTGCAACGTGTTGCAGGCGGCGCGCACAAACAAGCGCAGGTCGGTGGCAATCTGCTCGTTGCGGCTGCGTCCGGCGTGCAGCTTCAAAGCCGTCTCGCCAATCTCCTGCTGCAGACGCTTCTCCACAAAGTGATGCACGTCCTCGGCTTCCGGATCGTCGAACAGCTCGGGTGCCGTGGCGGCCACGGCCGACAGGCCGCGCAGCATGTCCGCGAACTCCTCCGGAGAAAGAATGCCAGCCGCGTTCAATGCTTTGGCATGAGCGCGGCTGGCGGCGATTTCTTCCTGGATCAAACGCTGGTCAAAGGGAAACGACCTTTGCCAGCGCTCGAATTCAGGGTCGAGCGGTTGTCTAAACCGCCCGGACCACATCTTCACTTCGTCACCTCGACAGCTTTTTTCTTCTGCGCGTTCAGCACGCGCGCGCGGGCCGGCAGCGCCAGAATCTTGATGAATCCCGCAGCGTCCTTCTGGTCATACGCTTCACTCATGGTAAACGAAGCAATGTCGGCGTTGAACAGCGAGTGCTCCGACTGGCGGCTGGCGATGCTCACGTTGCCCTTGTAGAGCGCCAGCTTCACCGTGCCCGTCACCTCCGCCTGCGTGGAGGCCACAAAGGCATCCAGCGACGAGCGCAGCGGCGTGAACCACAGGCCGTTGTACACCAGCTCGGCATACTTCAGCGAGACGTGCTCCTTGAAGTGCTCCAGGTCGCGGTCCAGGCAAAGGGCTTCCAGCTCGCGATGCGCCGACAGCAGCAGCGTGCCGCCCGGCGTCTCATACGCGCCGCGCGACTTCATGCCCACAAAGCGGTTCTCCACCAGGTCGATGCGGCCAATGGCGTTGCGCGCGCCGATTTCATTCAGCAGTTCCAGCAACTGCACCGGAGGCAGCGCCTGTCCGTTGACGGAAACCGGGTTGCCCTCGTTAAAGCCGATCTCGACCTCTTCCACCTTGTCGGGAGCGGTCTGCGGCGAATTCGAAATCTGCCACGTCGTGTCCAGCGGCGCCTTGGCCGGATCTTCCAGCTCGCCGCCTTCGTGCGAGATGTGCCAGATGTTGCGGTCGCGCGAGTGGATCTTCGTCTTGCTGGCCACGATGGGCACATGGTGCGCTTCGGCGTAGTCGATGCAATCCTCGCGCGACTTCAGCGTCCATTCGCGCCAGGGAGCGATGATCTGCAACTGCGGAGCCAGCGCCAGGAAGCAGTGCTCAAAGCGAACCTGGTCGTTGCCTTTGCCGGTGCAGCCGTGGGCCACGGCCTCGGCGCCTTCTTCCAGCGCCACCTGCACCTGATACTTGGCGATGATCGGACGCGCCATCGACGTGCCCAGCAGGTATTTGTGCTCGTACACTGCGCCGGCCTGGAGGCACTTCCACACGTACTCGGTCAGGAACTCCTCGCGCAGATCCTTCACCACCACCTTGCTGGCGCCGGTCTTGATGGCCTTGGCGGCGACGACGTCCATGTCTTCGCCCTGGCCCACGTCGGCCACAAAGGCGATCACGTCGCAGTCGTAGTTTTCTTTCAACCAGGGAATGATGATGGACGTATCGAGTCCGCCCGAATATGCCAGTACAACTTTCTTCTTCGACATTCTTTAAAAACTCCTCGCGGGCTGGCGGCGTGCCGCCCCACCCAGCAGTTGCAGCAGGATCGCCTTCTGTACATGCAGCCGGTTCTCTGCCTGGTCAAACACCACGGAGGCAGGCGAATCGATCACCGCTGCTTCCACTTCCTCGCCGCGATGCGCGGGCAGGCAGTGCATGAAGACCGCGCCCTCGGCGGCATGTGCATATAGTTCGGGAGTGACGCGGAACGCATGGAAGATGCGCGCCCGCTCCAGGGTCTCCGCTTCCTGACCCATGCTGGCCCACACGTCCGTGTACACGGCGTCGGCGCCCTGCACGGCCGCCACCGGATCGTTGACGACCTGGATGGTCGCGCCGGTTCCGGCGGCAATCTTCCGCGCCAGCTCCAGCACCCCGGCCTGTGGCTCGTAGCCCTTGGGCGTGCCCACCGTGATGTGGCTGCCAAACAACGCCGCCGCCAGCATCAAAGAGTGCGCCACGTTGTTGCCGTCGCCCACGTAGGTCAGGTGCACCTTCGTCAGGTCGCCGAACTTTTCCTGCAACGTCAGGAAGTCGGCCAGCGCCTGGCAGGGATGCTCGTAATCGCTGAGCGCGTTGATCACCGGGATGGACGAGTACTCGGCCAGCCCGGTGACGGTCGAGTGGGCGAAGGTGCGCAGCACCAGCGCGTCCACCCAGCGCTCCAGGTTGTGCGCCATGTCGCTGATCGGCTCGCGCTCGCCAATGCGCGAGGTGAGCTGATCCACAAACATGGCGTGCCCGCCCAGGGAATAGATGCCGCTCTCAAACGTCAGCCGCGTGCGGAACGACGGCTTCTCGAAGAACAGCACAATCTGTTTGCCGGCCAGCGCCTGGCGAAACTCCGCCGGACGCGCCTTCACCAGCGCCGCCAGTTCCAAAAGACCCGCGGCCATTGCCGGCGTCAGGTCGGCCATCGAAGTCAGGTCAGTCAGCGGCGACGGCATGGCAATCGCCTCGCCCACCAAATTTTTCTCTTCCACGGAGCGTGTCGCCATGGGAGGTTCCTCCTTGCATTTCAGTTCCGGATCGCGGTCCGGGAACTTCATCGTGCCGTGCTCGCAGTTGCCTTGGGGAGCCTCTGCCGAGGGCCGGCCGCGGGCTTCGCGGCGGCGTCGCCAGATGACGCGCAGGAGGTCAGAATTCGATCGAGCGTCTTTACCACACGTTCTACATCTTTCTTCGTCACCACATACGGAGGCAGGAAGCGCAACACCGTTTCGTGCGTCCGGTTGATGATGATCTTCTCGTCCAGCATCGCTTTCTGCACGGCCTTGGCCAGTTCGGCGTCGTCCAGTTCCACGCCCACCATCAGGCCCACGCCGCGCACGTCCACTATGCTTGCGTGGCGCGCATCCAGCTCGCCGAGCAGGTCCATGAAGTACGCGCCGGTCTCCTTCACGTGCTGCAATATCTTGTCCTTCTGCATCACGTCCAACACCTTCAAGGCCACGGCACAGGCCAACGGACCGCCGCCAAACGTGGTGCCGTGCATGCCGGGATGGATCGCCGCCGCCACTTCTTCCGTCACCAGAATCGCGCCCAGAGGCAGTCCTGCCGCCAGCGGCTTGGCCAAGGTCACCACGTCGGGCTTTACCGCGTAGTGCTGGAAGGCGAACATCTTGCCCGTGCGCCCCAGGCCGCATTGAATCTCATCCAGCAGCAGCAGCGCGCCGGACTTTGCGGTCAGTTCGCGGGCGGCCTTCAGGAACTCGCGAGTAGCAGGATGAATGCCGCCCTCGCCCTGAACGGTCTCAATGCAAACGCCGCACACCGTGTCGTCGAATTTCGCCTTCAAATCCTCGACGTCGTTGAACTTCACGAACTCCACACCCGGCATCACCGGAGCAAACGGCTTGCGATACTTCGCCGTAAAGGTCGTCGCCATGGAGCCGAACGTCCGGCCGTGGAAGCTGTTCTCCATCGCCAGGAACTTCGTGCGCTTCTTCAACCCTTTGCCGCTGGCCACGGCCCGCGCCAGCTTCAGCGCGCCCTCCCAGGCTTCGGTGCCGCTGTTGGCAAAGAACGCGCGATCCAGTCCGCTCAGCTTCACCAGCTTCTCCGCCAGCAGGCCGGGGAATTCGGTGTAGAACAAATTGGAAACGTGCACCAACTTCGCCGACTGCTCGCGAATGGTCTTGGTGATCTCCGGATGCGAGTAGCCCAGGGCCATCACGCCGATGCCGCTCAAAAAGTCCAGGTACTTGCTGCCGTCCTCGGCGTACAGGGTTGCGCCCTTGGCGTGCGTAAACAGCACGGGATAGCGGTCGTAGGTATGCAACAAATACTTTGCTTCGGTTTTCTGCACCTTGGAAAGACTCACGACGCCATCACCTCGGTCCCGCATTCAATCTTGGTTTGATAAAACGTCGGCAGCACCTCGGCCTCCAGGGCCGGCAGAATGCGCACCCGGTTCACTCCCGAGCGCAGCGCCGACTGGCAAGCCTCCAGCTTCGGCAACATGCCGCCCTGGATCACCGCCGTATCGATCAACTCCTGAATCGAGCTGGTGGAGAGCCAGCGGATCACCGCGCCGTCCGCGCCCTTCACCCCCGGTACGTCGGTCAAAAAGATCAGCGCGTTCGCCCCGCAGCCCGTAGCGCAGGCCGAAGCCATCTGGTCGGCGTTCACGTTGTAGTACTCGCCGTCCGAACCCAGCGCCAGGCTGGAGATGACCGGAATGCCGTCGTTGTCCCAGATCGCTTCAATCCAGCGCGGATCGACCGAGCTGATCTCGCCCACGTAGCCCAGGTCGGCGCCCTTGGTCTTCTTCTTGCGCGCCAAAAACGCCGCGCCGTCGCCGCCCGAGAGGCCCACCGCGGCCTGTCCGCAGGCGGTAATGGCCGCCACCAGCTTTTTGTTCACACGGCCGGCCAGCACCATCAGCGCCACGTCGCGCGTGTCGCCGTCGGTCACCCGCAGTCCATTGATGAATGTCGATTCCTTGCCCAGCGCGGCCAGCGTCTGCGTAAGCGCCTTGCCGCCGCCGTGCACTACGGCCACCTTGTGGCCTTCGGCGGTCAGGTCGCTGACGGCCTGCGCACACTTCCGGAGCAGCACTTGATCTTCCAGCGCCGCGCCTCCAATCTTCACTACGAGCTTCATCACTAAAATCCCTCCTTCTCGCTCCAGCCCTGCATCACGTTCAGGTTCTGGAGCGCCTGTCCCGCCGCGCCCTTCATCAGGTTGTCCAGACAACTCACCACGATGAGCCGCTTTCCGTCCGGGGACATTTGGAACCCCACATCGCAATAGTTCGTGCGTAACGAATACTGAATCTGCGGCAATTTGCCGTGCCCATAAACCCTCACCCATTGGGCATCGGCGTAAAACTCCCGCAGAATCGACTCAACCCCGTCCGCCGTGGCGGCGTGGTCGAGCGTTATATAGATCGTCGAAAGAATGCCGCGCGGAATCGGCAACAAATGCGGGGTGAACACCAATTCGTCATCGTTCAGTCCTGCCTGCTCCAGAATCTCGCCGGTATGGCGATGTCCAAACACGGAGTAAGCCGAAAGGTTGTCGGCCGCCTCCACAAAATGCGTTTTCTGCATGGGCTTTTTGCCCGCGCCGCTTACCCCGCTCTTACAATCGCAAATCACGCCGCACTGGCGATTCACCAGCCCGGCCCGCACCAGCGGCGTCAGCGCGCAAATCACCGACGTGGCATAGCAGCCGGGGTTCGCCACCAGCCGCGCCCCGCGAATCTCTTCGCGATGCAGCTCCGGCAATCCATACACGGCCTCGGCGTCCAGCTTGGCGGCCAGCGCCGCGTCCTGGTCCGTAAAGCCGTACACCGCGCGGTGCCCGGAGTTCTTCAAGCGCCACGCCCCGCTCAGATCCACCACGCGAATGCCCTTGGCCAGCGCCTCGGGAACCAGCTCGCGCGAGAGCTCGTGCGGCGTGGCCAGGAAGAGCACCTCAATGCCGCGCCCGGCGAGCAACTCCCACGAGAACGGCACCAGCGGATACGACTTCGCACCGCCGATCTCCGGATAAAAACTCTCCAGCGTCTGCCCTGCCGCTTCCGTGCCGCGCGCCAGGAACAAAGGCTCGGCCACTTTCGGATGCCGCAATAACAGCTTCGCCAGATCAAAGCCCGCGTAGCCCGTGGCGCCCAGTACCGCCGTGCGCAGCTTCACTGCATCATCCCCTTGATGCGCTGCGCCACCTTGTGCGCGGCGCGCTTGCTGGCGGAAATCACCAGAATCGTGTCGTCTCCGCCGACCGTGCCCACAATCTCCGTCCAGCCCTCGGAGTCCACCGCCGCGGCCACCGGCTGCGCCGAACCCGGCGACGTCTTGATCACCAAAAGGTTCTGCGCCTCGCGCACCTCGGTGACAAACTCACGCACCAGACGGCCCGCCGTGTAGTAGCTCGGCTCCGTCTGCTCGCCGCGTCCCAGGCTGTAACCCGTCGCCGTCTTCACCAGCGATAGCTCGTTGATGTCGCGCGACAGCGTTGCCTGCGTCACCTCGAAGCCGTGCCGCAACAACAAGCGGCGCAGTTGCTCCTGGTTGGCAACCGCTTCCTGTTGCACCAGTTCGAGGATCGTGTTTTGACGCGACAATTTCGACATCGGCGGACTCACGTTTAAATTATTCACGGAACCGTATAATTATGCACGCCAATTCCGGTGCACGTCAAATTTCGCGAAAAATAGAGGAATCGCTTGATTTCCACAGGTGGGAGATGAGTTTTTCCGGGAAAAAACGGAGGCGGCGCGCAGGCCGCCTCTGTATACATATCAGTGCATATTCATGCATCAGGAGGCCGCTGAGGCCTTCCTTCCGCGCGCCACCAGCCACAGCATGTATCCCACCGTGGCCAGTCCGCCCACAAACAGCACCAGGAACAAGGCAATCACGCCCCACTGCGGACGCATGGCCAGCGCGTCCAGGTGCGCGTAGGGTTTTAAATAGGCTAGCCGCAGCAGGTAGCGCAGGCACACCATCAGGAAGAGCGTGGCCAGCACGCAGCCAAAGCCGGCGTTCACCAGCGCGGAAGGCTTCTCCGACAAACTGCCCAGAAGAATCAGCAGCAGTCCGGCAATCACCGTGATCAGCGCCAGTCCAAACACGCTGCCCGCCAGCGGATCGCGCAGCAGGCTCATGGCAATCTGGCGCGGAATGGCCATCAGCAGCCACATGCCGAAGACGAATTGCAGCCCCGTGCTGCCGGCAAACACCAGCGCCGCGCGCTGCACCAGCCAGCGTCCGTAGCCTTCGTCGGACTTCATCTTCCGCATGCCCAGGTGCGCCAGAATGGCCGAGAACACGGCCACCGATCCGTTCACGATGTGCAGGTAGCGCGGCACCAACTGGTAGTCACCCAGGTTCAAGTCCCATCCGTTGGCGTGCGCGCGGTACATTGCCAGCCAGCGGTCGGGACGCACCATCAGCGTCATGTTATTCACGAAGATGAAGGCAATCACCAGCAGCACCAGCACGCTGACGGAGAGCACGCAGCCGGCGATGCCCTTCCCTTTTTCCGCCGTGTAGCTGAAGTAGTAGTAGCCGTAGTAGGC
This sequence comes from Acidobacteriota bacterium, assembly GCA_031296105.1. Classification (GTDB taxonomy): domain Bacteria; phylum Acidobacteriota; class Terriglobia; order Terriglobales; family Acidobacteriaceae; genus TOLSYN. The sequence goes on from JARLGJ010000048.1 coordinate 35,138, forward strand.
CACCATCACCAGGGGAATTACCAGCAGCCAGAACGAGCCGATCAAAATGGAGCTGGTGTACAAAAAGTTGCCGAACAGCACCTGCACAAACAACAAGGCGGCCACGCCCAGGGTGACGGTAAAGGCCAGGAACACCGGCAGCATCTGCGACAGTTCATTGGCCAGCCGCCGCGAGTACGGATGGTTCGAGTGGCGTCCGCGCAGGTAGTTCCACAAAGCCCACAGCCCGCCGCCCAGCGCGGAATTCATGGCCGCCACGTGCAGGGTGAACACCACCAGCAGCAGCGCCACAAACAGCCACACCGGACCCGGCAGCGGCATCGGATCGACGTGAGGAATCGGTAGAGTTTGCATTAGCGCACCTCCTCGCGCGGATTCAACGGCCGTTGTAACTGGGAATGTCCCACGCCGGTTGGCGGCGCCTCGGGCGCCCGGGGATGCGCCAGCGGCAGGTTCGCCTCATGCGCAATGTAGAAGCCCAGGGCCTCGGCCTGGTCGGCCGGAGCGTTGAAGTCCGGCATGTTGCTGCTCATCGACCCCAGGGCTGGGAACACATCCTGCACCTGCGGTCCGGTGGCGTTTTCAAAGGTGCCGCGCAGCGGGCGGAAGTTGCCGTTCACCGTGTGGCAGTGTCCGCAGCGCGCGTCAAACACCTTCTTGCCGATCTCCAAACGGTTGGCGCCGGTGATGGTGAAATGCCATTCGTCATTGAGCGAGGCCAGGTACTTGCCCAAGGCCTTGCGGTCGGTTTCGTCTCCCGCGAATGGCGGCATGGTGCCGCGCAGCACGTGAATGTGCTGCAAAATGTCGGCGGCAAAGGCCGCGTCCCAACCGTCCACCCGGCTCTTCATGCCGCGGTATCCGGTGGCCGCGTGGCAGGAGCCGCACTGCAACTGGAAGACGTTGCGCCCGTACTCCAGGCTTGCGGTGTTGTCCGTGGTCAGGAAGTTCGCCGTCCTGGCGATGCCCTTCTGCTGCCAGCTCTCCACCTCGGCGGCGCGCACGTCGTTGGCGTACACCACCGAGTTCACCACCCACGGCTTGCGCAGGAACTCGCGCAGGTACTCGCCCGCGCCAATCGAGCCCAGCCCGCAGACGACCATCACCACCACCACCGGCGTGTTGATCCAGCGCGGCTTCGCCAGTCCAAAGACCACGGCCAGCAGCACGGCCAGCGCGGTAAAGCCCAGCCCGCCACGCACCGCATGGGTCACGCCAATCAGCGAGCCGTTCAGATACAGGTGCGAGAACAAGGGCAGCTTGGCCAGGTACCAGTAGAGTCCGATGGGCAGCACCACCGCGCCGCCCACGGTCCACAGGGCCGACCAGCGGGCCACTTTCTCGCGCGCCGCGTCGCCCAGGCGCGGCAGCGTCACGTAGCCGAAGATGCCGGCCAGGAGGAAGCACACCGCCGAGCGCGCCACCAGCGACGGCCAGAAGGTGGGATTGAACATGCCATCCCAGAAGTTCTGCGTCGTCGCCCAGCGTCCCGGCGTCAGCATGAAGGTCAAAATGCCATTGATGATGAACAGGCTCATCCAGGCTGCGACGAAGTAGATCCAGCCAATAATCATATGGCTGGAGGCGTCCATCGTCTCCCACGTCTTGGCGTAAATGATGGCCGCGGCGATCTCCACAAAGAAGAAGACCCACTCCATGGCCCAGGCCCAGACGAAGGCGTGGATCAGCATCGAGGTTGCCTCCGGGCTGACCAGCCCGATGGTGAACCAGATGCCCACGCCGCTGATGGCGCCAAAGACCAAGGTCAGCAAGGCAAAAAACTTCGAGTGCCGTTTGCAGTAGGCGAGCAGCGACGCATCGTTCTCACGCCGCGCCTTGCTCTCGGTGGTGACCAGGAAAAAGCCGCCGCCCACCGCGAAGTGAGAGACGAAGACGTGCAGAATGGCCACCACGCCGATCAGCAATCCGCCGGGGAATGCCAGTTGCCAGTGTGGATAGTTCAAGAGGAGATCTCCGCCAACAGAAATGAATCAGCGTTATTGTTCACCGCAAGCGCGGCGAATGCAACCCGCAAGACGCGCGGCGCGCCCCGCCCTCGCAAAAGCAAGGCGGCCCGCGCGCGCAAAGGCACACGGGCCGCGGAATCCGGACCCCTCACTGCCGCAGGGCAGCTTACTTTTTGAAATATTTCGCGTTAATTTCGGCAAACTGCGCTTTGCTGGCCGGCAGTTCGTCCGAGGGATAAATCGAGTTGGTCGGGCACTCGACAACGCACGCGCCGCAATCCATGCAATCGTCAGGATTGATGTAAAGCTGGGGAACGCTCTCCCAGTTGGCCTCGTCCTTCAGTGGCCGAATCGCCTCCGAAGGACAGGCATCAAGGCAAAGATTATCTTTTTTACAGGTGTCTGTAATTACGTGCGCCATGGAATTTCTTCTCCTCGCGTTTCCCCAGAAGGAAGCAGGTGCCGCTCTGTATGAACTTTTCGAGCGTTGGCAATCATGATAACGGGTGCACCAGAAGTATTTTCTGTGACGCGAGTCACTTTTTGGCGGATTTGCTTCCGTCATTTTCCTCTGCGCGCCATGATGCGCACGTCTTCCGGAGTTTTGCCCTGTTCGCGCAGCGTGCGCAGTCCCAGCGCGTCGTGCCGCTTGGCCAGCCGCTCGCCGCGCTCGTCGCACAATAATGCGCAGTGGAAATATTCCGGCGTCGATAATCCCAGTGCCCGCTGCAAAAGAATCTGCCGCGCCGTGGAGCGCAGCAAATCCGCGCCGCGCACCACTTCCGTGATGCGCATTGCCGCGTCGTCCACCACCACCGCCAGTTGATAGGCCGGCACATCTTCACGCCGCCAGACGACGAAGTCGCCGAAGTCCTCTCCGGCTACAAAACTTTGCGCACCCAGCGCGCCATCCACAAACGCAATGCGCTCGCCGTCCGGCACGCGGAAGCGCCAGTTCACTCCGCCCGGAGCCGCGGCCTCCAGCGTTTTGCCGCGGCAGGTGCCGGGATAGACCGGCTCATCGTGATCGTCGTGCGGCGCGCTGGCCGTCTCCGCCAGCTCCCGGCGCGAGCAACTGCACGGATAAATCCATCCGCCCGCCAGCAGCCTGCGCCACGCCTCCAGGTAGAACTCCCGCCGCTGGCTCTGCGCGTAGGGAGCAAACGGACCGCCTACGTCCGGCCCCTCCTGCCAGCGAATGCCATACCACGCGAGATCCTCGAACATGGCCCGCGCATACTGCGGGCGGCAGCGCCGGGCGTCCAGATCCTCATTGCGGAAGACCAGCGTGCCGCGGCGCTCGAGGGCACGCTCATAGGCCGTCCAGAAGGTGCGCGCGTGCCCCAGGTGCATATACCCGGTGGGCGAGGGCGCAATTCTTCCGCGATAATCGAGGCTCATGCGTGTATTGTAAGACGCGCCCGGCGTCGCGGCACGCAAGGAGAAAGATGCGCAAACCGCGCGAAACTTGCTACGCTCTTAGCGGAGCGTACATCATGTCTGACTTTAACGATCAGCAGCCCGAGATTCGCATTCAAAACTCCGAAGATTACCGCGAAGGCTACGCCAACAGCGTGCAGATCCGCATGAGCGTGTGGGATTTCTTCCTCGCCTTCGGACGCGCCATTCCCGGCGAAGGCCCCGGCATCGACCTGTTGAACTTTCAGGGCGTTTACCTGAGCCCGCAGCAGGCCAAGGCGCTCAGCCACATGCTGACGCAGAACGTGGCCAACTACGAGCAGACCTTCGGCGAAATCAAACTCGATCCGCAATTCGCCCCCAACGGGCCGATTCACTAAACGATGAGCCGTGCGGCGAAGCCCGTCCCTCCGCAGACGGGCGCCAGTCGGCGCCTGGGCCTGCGCGTCTTTCTCTTGTGCTTCGCCGCGCTCTGGCTGGCGCACGCCCCGTGGCTGCGCCTTCCTTACTTCTGGGACGAGGCCGGATACTTCATTCCCGCCGCGCGCGACCTTCTGCTCTACCACCAGCTTGTGCCGCACACCACGCTCAGCAATGCCCATCCGCCGCTGGTGATGATCTACCTGGCCATGGTGTGGAAGCTCACCGCGTACACGCCGCTGATTACGCGCACGGCCATGCTCTTGGTGGCCGCCTCGGGCTTTACTGCCCTGTGGCTGCTGGCGCGGCGCGTGGCGGACACGGCCACGGCCACGGCCACGGCTACGGTGATCCTGACGGCGCTTACGCCGGTGGTCTTTTCGCAATCCTGCATGGCGCAGCTTGACGTGGCGGCCTTCGCGCTCGTCATGTGGATGCTCTTGGCCCACATCACCGGACGCCGGCGGCTGGTGATCGTGCTAGCGGCGCTGGCCGCCGTCGCCAAGGAGACCACGGTCGTCGTTACCTTGACCTTGTTCGGCGCGGACCTGCTGGGGGCAATTGCCTATTGCTGGCGTCCGCAATGGGCCGCCCGGTGGTGTTTACCACGGCGCAGCGTGCTGCAATCGGCCGCGTATTTACTGGCCTTGCTGCCGCTCGCCGCCTGGTACGCCTATCACCACCACGTCACCGGACACGTCTTCGGCAACCCCGACTACCTCCGCTACAACGTCGGCGCCACGGTAACGCCCTTGCGCATCGCGCTCGCGTTCGTCATGCGCGTGTGGCACGCCGTGGGCTACATGAACCTGTTCGTGCTGACGGCCGCGGCGCTCATGCTGGGCTGGGACGCCCACCGCAGCGAAGGCCCAGACCCCGCGCCGTGCCGCATTCCTTGCGCGGTAAGGCTGCTGCTGGCGCTGGTGGTGCTGGCGCAAATCGCCGAGTTCTCGGTTGTCGGCGGAGCGCTGCTGGCACGCTACATGACGCCGGCCATTCCCTTTGTGGTGCTGCTGGCCACGGACGTTGTGCGCCGCCGCGCGCCGCGCTGGCCGTGGTGGATTGCCGCCTGCGCCGCGGCCTCGGTGGCCGCGCTCTTCTTCAATCCGCCGTGGTTCATCTCGCCCGAGGACAACCTCACCTGGACGCACTACGTGCAGATGCACGAAGACGCCGCCCGCTACGTGGAGCAGCACTACCCAGGCGAGCGCATCCTGACGGCGTGGACCGCCAGCGACGAGTTGAATCGCCCGTGGCTTGGCTACGTGCGGCAGCCGCTCACCATCGTGCGCGCCGAGAACTTTTCACTGGACGAGATGATGAAGGCGCAGAAACAGTCCGATCAGATTGATGTGGTCGTGGCCTTCAGCACCAAGTACGAACCTGGACGCGCCCTGTTCCAGCGCATCCCCGGCTACACCCGCATCCAGACGCGCTATTTCGACTTCCACCAGGACCTGCCGCCGCGCGCCATCGCCGGAATGCTCGGCGGCCGCATCGTCTGGAGGGAAGACTCTCCCGGCGAGTGGATCGCCGTCATCGAGATCGAGAAGGCGCGGAATGCAAGGCTGGAGTGGCCGCGGTAAAAGTTGCACAGGTTGCGAAAACCCGGAGGTCTGGAGGTTTCGGACGTTTCGGAGGTTTCGAAAGGCAAGAGCAAAACCCCTCTCCCGGTGTGCCCCAGGTTCGCGAGCAACGCGAGCTAACCTGGGTACCTACACCGGCGGAGTCTCCCAGGTTAGCCGCGCCTGCGGCGCGCCGAACCCTTCGGCAAGCTCAGGGCAGGCTCTGGGGCACATCATTCTTCTTTTGCGATACCCCCTACCCCCCTGTTTTTTGTCAAAATCATCAAAACAAACAGGTTGCCGGAGGTTAATCTGGCAAAATCTTGATTCTGCTGGAGTTAGAGGGAAAATATTGAAAACAAAAGGTTTCGGAGGTTCGGGAGGTTTCGGACGTTGCGGAGAAACAGCCCCCTGGGCCTGAACCTTGGTCCCTATATCCAGAATAGCAAATTTGAGGGGGGTATCCCCTCACCTTGAGGTGGGTTTATTTCTCCTTTCGATTGATAGAGATGGCGGGAAACTTCGGGTTTTGGGGGCTTGACAGCGATTTTCCCTGCGCCGCGGCCCTCCCCATCTTGGCGCGTTTGGCATAGAGATTGGCGCTCTCTGCATATCGCAAACCACTCTCCTGCATCTAACGTAGGACCATGTACAACGCCAAAGCATATTCCGCCGCCAGTGCAACATCGCCGCTAGCTTCCTCTGTGATCGCGCGGCGCGATCCAACCGATACGGACGTACAGATCGAGATTCTCTTCTGCGGCATTTGTCACTCGGACCTGCACACGGTGCGCGACGAGTGGCACAGCGTGATGCCCACGGTGTATCCCTGCGTGCCCGGCCATGAGATTGTAGGCCGCGTCGTGAAGGTGGGCGCGAAGGTCACAAAGTTCAAGGCCGGCGACCTGGCCGGCGTGGGCTGCCTGGTGGATTCCGACGGAACCTGCCCGGAGTGCCAAGCTGGGCTGGAGCAGTTCTGCGGGCACGCCACCTTTACCTACAACGCGCCGGACAAACACACCGGCAAGGTGACCTACGGCGGCTACTCCGACAGCGTGGTGGTGGACGAGCGCTTTGTGCTGAGCGTGCCGACGAACCTGAACCTGGCCGGAGCGGCGCCGCTGCTGTGCGCCGGCATTACCACCTACTCGCCCATGCGCCACTGGGGCGCGGGACCGGGCAAGAAGGTGGGCGTTGTCGGCCTGGGCGGACTGGGACACATGGGCGTGAAGTTTGCCCACGCGTTGGGCGCGCACACGGTGGTGTTCACCACCTCTCCCAACAAGGTGGAAGACGCTCTGCGGCTGGGCGCGGACGAAGTGGTGCTGTCGAAGGATGCCAGCCAGATGCAGAAGCACCTGGGCAGCTTCGACTTCATTCTGGACGCGGTCAGCGCGCAGCATGACATCAACGCCTACCTCATGCTGCTGAAGCGCGACGGCAACATCACGCTGGTGGGCGCCCCCGAGCAGCCGCTGCCGGTGGGAGCGTTCCCGCTGATCATGGGCCGCCGCAGCCTGTCGGGCTCGCCCATTGGCGGCATTGCGGAGACCCAGGAAATGCTGGATTTCTGCGGCAAGCACAACATTACCTCCGACGTGGAAGTGATTCCCATGCAGAAAGTCAACGAAGCCTACAGCCGCTTGCTGAAGCAGGATGTGAAGTACCGCTTCTCCATCGACATGGCTTCGCTCAGGGCCTAATCATGAATAAATTGTTCCGTGTCTCGGGGAGACACCTGGCAAAGCTGGAAGATCTGGGAATTCCGCCCACCGCCGTGCTGCGGCGGGCGGGACTTCCCGCGGAGCTGGCCGGCCAGCCGCGGCTGATGCTGTGCACCAACGACCTGTTCAAGCTCTGGAAAGCCATGGGCGAACTTGCGCCCGATCCCAACGTAGGACTGTTGATGGGCGGCGAGATGCGCATGGAGTACCAGTCGCCCACGGCGCTGGCCGCGCTCTCTTCGGAGAACTTCGGCGAGGCCGTGCAGCGCATGGCGCGCTACAAGCTGCTGACCTGCCCGGAGGAGATCCTTTCGCAGGTGGACGGCAACGAGTGGAGCATTCAGTTCCGCTGGCTGCTGGCCGGTGAAGTGGAGCCGCAACCTTTAAACGACTGCTGCTTTGCCTGGGTTCTGGCCGTGGCCAGGCTGGGCACCGGCACGCGCCTGTCTCCGCTGCGGGTGGAGTATCGCCAACCGCGCGGCGAGTTGCAATCCCTGGAGCGCTACTTTGGCTGCCCGGTGGAGACGGCGGGCACGCGCAACGCCATCGTCTTCCGCGCCACGGATGCGGCGCGTCCTTTTGTGACGCGCAACGCCGAGCTGCTGGGCACGCTGGCTCCGCAACTGGAGGCCGAGTTGAAGGCGCAGCCGCGCGAGGAGGAAAGCTTCTCCGAGCGGGTGCGGCGCACGGTGCAGGAAAAGCTGACCGGGCGGCGTCCGGCGATTGAAGAGGTGGCACGCACGCTGCACATCAGCTCGCGCACCCTGCAACGCAAATTGCAGGAGGCGGGATCGAGCTACCAGAGAGTGCTGGAAGAATCGCGCCACCAACTGGCGCGGCACTACCTGAACAACTCCGCGCTGGAGTTGAGCGAGGCGGCCTACCTGCTGGGCTACGAGGACGCCAGCAGCTTTGTAAGGGCCTTCCGCACCTGGGAGGGCGTGCCCCCGGCGAGGTGGAGAGAGCAGCAGCGGTCACTGGCCACAATTGCAGGATAAGAAGAATCATGAACAATAAGGAGCTTCCGGCATGGAGATAAAACGGGTAGGGACAACGGCTTCCATCAAAGGTCCGGCGGAGTGGTTCACCGGCGCGGTGCGGATGGATGGACTGATGCGGGCGCCGGAGCCGGCGCGGGTGAACGGCGCCAGCGTCACGTTTGAACCCGGTGCGCGGACGGCGTGGCATACGCATCCGCTGGGACAGACGCTGATCGTCACCGCGGGTTGCGGCTGGGCGCAGCGCGAAGGCGGTCCGGTGGAGGAGATACATCCCGGCGACGTGGTATGGTTTGCGCCGCAGGAAAAGCATTGGCACGGTGCCACTCCCACGACAGGCATGACGCACATCGCCATTCAGGAGCAGCTCAACGGCAAGGCCGTGGATTGGCTGGAACACGTGAGCGACGAAGAATACCGGCGGTAGAAAATTTTGCCGCTACGCCAAAGGCCCTGCGCGATGTGCGCGGGGCCTTTTGTTTTGGTGCAGAGAACGCTGCGCTACCCTGGGTAGGCCTGAATACGGTGACGTTTGTCAGGGCACGACTTCAGTCGTGCCACCAGGCGAGTGCGAAACGTCGCGGCTTCAGCCGCCGAGGGGACGTCGCAAGAACAAAAAAGCGCACCCTCCGTGGCTGAAGCCACTGAGTATAGGCTGCTCTTTCGGCACGGCTGAAGCCGTGCCCTGACAAAACCATCTCAGATTCACGTTTTCCCGCAGCCTGAGATTCCGCCTGACAAAGCAACTTTCCATCTAGTTATTCCCGTGACATGTTCGGTCTCCGTGGAATAGATCTCGCGACCTGTTCAGTGCTGCGCTACAAAATGTTGACCGCGCGCGCTGCGAGCAGTGCGAGCACCATCAGAGAGACCAGCGACTGCACCATGCCGGCCAGCTTGGCCCAACGCGAGACGACGGGCGTATCGGTGGGAGAAAACGCCGTGCTGGTGTTGAACGACAGGTAGAGGTAATCGATGAAGCCGGGCAGCCACTGCGTGTTGGCGTCGCGGGCGAACTGCGGGAAGAAGAACGCGCCGTGGGCCATGGCTCCGGGCAGCTCGCGGCGCATGGGACCGCCGGCGTCGAGCTTCCAGTACCAGAGGGCGAAGATGAGGATGTTGGCCATCCAGAGGGCGGCGGCCGAGCGCAGCAGCGCGGTGGGCGTTTCGCGATGCTGCGGGATGCCCTGGATGAGCAGCCCGAGAGAGGCGATCATGGCCACGGTAAGGATGACGTTGGCCACCAGGATGAGGCGGCGCACGATGTGGTGGAGTCCGCGGCTGTGAGAGACGGCAATGGGCACCATCAGGATGGAGACGATGGTCAGCGGCAGCCAGGCGGGACCAAGCAAAAGATGCCTGGGCAAGGCCAGCGAAATGGCGGCGGCGGCCAGCATGGCAATCAGCGCGGGCCAGCGGGGCTCGCGAAAGACATGATGCTTGAATGCTGGCTTCGCGGCACTGGGAGAGGCGGGCTTCACACGATTAGTGTAGCGGAAGGCGCAGGCATTGCGCGGCAAAGTTTGGTGAGAGGATGCGGCACGAGGGCACCTGTTCGAAAGCAGCGGATGGACTTTGCGGCAGAAGTGACCTTAGCACGGGCGCGGCTATTTCTTATGAGCAGGGGGCCTTCACGGCCGTGCCGCGCGCAATGCGCACGACACGTTGTTCAGGATGACACCGCAGGAACAAGAACAAGAACAAAAGCACAGACAAAGGCAAAAACAACTACCCCACCCTGTCGCACATAAAGACATGCGACAAGGGTGGGGCAGCCAGGAGGGTGTCTGTTCAACCTCCAAAACTTCCGAAACCTTGGCAACTTCCGAAACCTCTTTCTCCCTACTTCGTGGGCAAGGGCTTCACGCTGCCGCAGTCGGAGCCTTTATAGGCAGAAGTGGAATCCGAGGTCCACTCGACGTCCATGCCTTGCCCGCCGCGGCCGCCCATGGTTCCGGCAAAGTGAACGTGGGTTTTGCTGTGCGAGGCGTCGAGGACGGTGGTTTCAATGGTGGCCCGGCCGTTCATCGATCCAGCGCAGACCATCTCGGCCTTCATGCCGTTGGACGATTTGCGGATGTTGACGATCTGGCAGTCGCGCTGCTCATTGACCGGGGCCCCGAACTTTTCGATCTGCTGCGGCGTCAGGCAGACCTGAGTGGTGTGCGCTCCTCCGCCGAAGGGCGAGTTGGGCATCTTCGACATGTCCGGCATGTTGGCGAAGGGCGACCTTTGAAAGGTCATGCTGGTGGTGGTTTCCCAGAGGCCGGGCTTGGCCATTTGGGCAAAGAGCGATGCGGCGAAGAGACAACAGCACAACAAAACTGCGGTGCGTGGGATACGCATGAACGTCCTCCGTGGTGCGCCAGACTTTTGGGCCCGGGGGCGCGGCGCGAACAGGGTACGACAGGCGGCGGCGCAGGGGAAGGGGTTAGGGCAAAAGAATTATGCCGGGGTGCCAGGCGCCATCGCCTTAGATTCCTTCGGCCAGATCCCTGGCGCGCACAAAGACCTTCTCGAACATGGGCACCGTGAGCTTGCCGGTGGCGGTGTTCTGGTTGGACGGGTGGTAGCTGGCCAGGAGAGTAACGCCCGAGGGTAAAGCGAACTCGGCCAGGTGGGCGAACTTGTAATCCGCACGGCGCAGAAGGGGGCGTCCCTGGGTAGCGGCGTGGCGGTTCAAAGAGTCAAGGTAAGCATCAAAGGCGTACTTGCCTAGGGCGACGACGACCTTCAAATGCTTGAGCGCGGCGAACTCGCGGTCGGTAAAAGGGGAGCAGGCGGCCAGTTCACTGAGCAAGGGCTTGTTGTCCGGTGGAGCGCAGCGCACGGCGGCCGTGATCCACATGTCGTGCAGCTTCATGCCATCGTCGCGGCCGGTGGCCAGGGGCTGCGAGGCAAATCCCAGGCGGTGGAGGATGGGATACATGAAGTCTCCGGAGCGGTCTCCGGTGAAGGGACGGCCGGTGCGGTTGGAGCCGTGCGCGCCGGGGGCGAGGCCAAAGACCAGCACGCGGGCTGCGGGGTCTCCGAAGCCGGGCACGGGACGCGCCCAATATTCGCAGTCGCGGTAGGCGCGGCGCTTTTCGCGGCCAATGCGCTCGCGGTACTCCACCAGGCGGGGACAAAGGCGGCAGGCGGTAACTTCGGCATCCAGCAGCTTGAGGGCGGTGGGCATGAGGGTATGGTAGCGCGGGCGGCGAGACCCGGATACGGACTGTCCCGAAAGCAGGGCGAAGCGGCTGGAAACGGAGGACTTCGTTTGACCCGCGGCGGGCGGCTCTCATACACTGAATTGTTCGCGTTTTTCGCCTTGCCCGGCGGTGCCGGAGGGTGGAAGATCGCGCAGAATTTTCCTGAAAAGAATAGGCCAATCCTTTGACAACCAGCGATTTGACTCCGACTGACGTCCCTGCCGTTGAAATGAAGAAGAATCCCTGCGAGCGCGAAGTTGAGGTGGAAGTATCCGCCGAGACCGTTTCGCACGCCTGGAAGAGCGCACTTGAGCGCTACCAGAAGCATGCCAGCATCCCCGGCTTCCGCAAGGGCAAGGTTCCGTCCTCCATTGTGCTCTCCAAGTTTGAGCCGGAGCTGAGGTCCGAAGTGGTGGAGCAGCTTGCCCCCAGGGCCTTCCACGAAGAGGCCAAGAAACAGAACCTGACGCCGCTCGGCCAGCCGAAGATCGTGGAGCTGACGCTGGAAGAGGATCAGCCGCTGAAGTTCAAGGCCCGGTTCGAAGTGCTGCCGGAATTCACCGTGGACGGCTACAAGGACATTCACGTGGACGCCGAGACCTCTACCGTGGACGAAGCCGACGTGGAGAAGAGCCTGGAGCAGATGCGCGAGCAGAGCGTCACGTATGAAAACGTAGACGAGGATCGCGGCCTGGCCGACGGCGACTTTGCCTCGGCGGCCTTCAAGAGCACCAATCCCGACGGCACCGGCGAGCCGGTGGAGATGAACGACGTGTTGGTGGAGATCGGCGGACCGCAGACCATCACGGCTTTCACCGAGAACCTGCGCGGCGTAAAGCCCAGCGAGACCAAGAGCTTTGACGTGGCCTACCCCGAGGACACCGAGGACAAGCGCCTGGCGGGCAAGACGCTGCACTACGACGTGGAGATCAAGGGCATCAAGAAGAAGGTTGTGCCCGAACTGAACGACGACTGGGTCAAGGAACTGGGTCAGGACTCGATTCAGAGCCTGGACGACGTGCGCACGCGCATCCGCGAGGGTCTGGAGCGCGAAAAGAAGCACGAGGCCGAACACAAGCACAAGGAAGCCATTCTGAAGCAGTTGCTGGAAAAGTTCCCCTTCGACGTGCCGAACGTGCTGGTGGACGACGCCATTGACCACCGTCTGGAGCGCTCGCTGCGCCAGTTGATGGCGCAAGGCCTGCAGATGGAGATGCTGAAGCGCATGGACCTGAGTTCGCTGCGCGAAGGCCAGCGTGGACCGGCCGCCAACGACGTGAGGGCCAACCTGCTGCTGGAAAAGATCGCCGACGCCGAAAAGATCGAGATCACGGACGAGGCCCTGGACAAGGAAATCACCGAGGCCGCGATGAGCGCCGGGCAGAACCCGGCGGCGCTGCGCAAGCAGATGGAAGAGCGCAACGGGCTGGAGGCTCTGCGCTCGCAACTGCGCTGCGACCACGCGCTGGAGCTGCTGGCAAAGCAATAGTATTTTCCGCGGAAGCGGCCGGCCACGCCTGCCGCTTCCGCAAGTAAAAGAAATTGAATGGATGCCGCCCGCATGGGGCATCGAATGAGCATTGGCAGAGATGACAGCAAGCCGGGCGAAGTTGGTCCGGGAAGGAGCCGGTGAAAACATGCTTGTGCCCATGGTGATCGAGCAGACGAGCAGAGGAGAGCGGGCGTACGACATCTACTCGCGTCTGCTGCGCGACAACATCATTTTCCTGGGAACGCCGATCGACGACAACGTGGCGAACCTGATCATCGCCCAGATGCTATTCCTGTCGGCGGAAGACCCGGAAAAAGACATTTCCTTATATATCAACTCGCCGGGCGGCTCGATTACGGCCGGCATGGCGATTTACGACACCATGCAGTTCATCCGCAATGATGTGGTCACCATTTGCATTGGCCAGGCGGCGTCCATGGGCGCCATGCTGCTGGCGGCCGGCGCGGCGGGCAAGCGTTATGCGCTGCCCACGTCGCGCATCCTGATCCACCAGCCGCTGATCATGGGCGGCGGCATCAGCGGACAGGCCACGGACATCGACATTCACGCCCGCGAGATTCTGCGTATGCGCGAGCTGATGAACCAGTTGATGTCCAAGCACACCGGCCAGGTGCTGGATAAGGTCGAACGCGATACCGAGCGCGATTTCATCATGAACGCGCCGCAGGCCAAGGAATACGGCATCGTGGACGACATCATCTATAAGCACAAGTAATTGAAGTGCTGGACGTAACGTGACGAAAGGCATGGCAGGGGTGACACCCTGCCCTTTACGCCTTGCACGAAACGGCGCACAATACCGGTCTTAGGGTCGCGGTACGGGCCGGGCACGGCCCCACCCGTACGGATCCGGCTCTTTTTCGCGGCGGAGGGCAGGCTCTCCGGAGCCGGCCCCTGAAGCCAGGGCCAGCAAGATATTTCCGGGTATCCGGATGCTATGTCAGGAGTTTTCAGTGAGATCCAGGTCTGGTTCTGACGAAGTTTTGAGATGTTCGTTCTGCCACAAGTCGCAGGACGCGGTGGCCAAATTGATCTCGTCCCCGTCGGATTATCCGCGGGCGTACATCTGCGACGAATGCGTTGCGGTGTGCAACTCGATCCTCGAGGACGACCGCAGCGAAGCACAGACCACAGCCAGCCCCAACCACCTGCCCAAGCCGCAGGAGGTAAAGACCTTCCTGGATGAATACGTCATCGGGCAGGAAAAGACCAAGAAGAAGCTGGCGGTCGCCGTCTATAACCACTACAAGCGCATCTACATGAACCGGCAGCGGACCAGCGAAATCGAGCTGGCGAAGTCGAACATCCTGTTGATTGGCCCCACCGGCACGGGCAAGACCCTGCTGGCGCAGACGCTGGCCAAAATGCTGGACGTGCCGTTTGCCATTGTGGACGCCACCACGCTGACCGAAGCCGGCTACGTGGGCGAGGACGTGGAAAATATCATCCTGAAGCTCTTGCAGTCCGCCGACGGCGACGTGGCGCGGGCGCAGACGGGCATCATCTACATCGACGAAATCGACAAGATCGGCCGCAAGGACGAGAACCCCTCCATTACCCGCGACGTGAGCGGCGAGGGCGTGCAGCAGGCGCTGTTGAAAATCCTGGAAGGCACGGTGGCCAACGTTCCGCCGCAGGGCGGACGCAAGCATCCGCACCAGGAGTTCACCCCGGTGGACACGACCAACATCCTGTTCATCTGCGGCGGCGCGTTTGTGGGCCTGGAAAAGGTGATTGAGCGCCGCGTGGGCAAGCGCACGGTGGGCTTCAAGACGCCGGAAGAGACGGCGCGCGAAGATGCGCAGCCGCTGCACCGCCGCGACGACGAGATTCTGCAGATGACGCAGCCGCAGGACCTGATCAAGTTCGGGTTGATCCCGGAATTCATCGGCCGCCTGCCGGTGATCGGCGTGCTGAGCGACCTGGACGAGCCCGCGCTGGTGGAGATTCTGACCCGGCCGCGCAACGCCATTGTGAAGCAGTACCAGAGGCTGTTCGAGTTTGAGAACGTGAAGCTGCGCTTCACCGACGACGCCTTGAAGGCCGTGGCCCGCGAGGCCCTGAACCGCAAGGTGGGCGCGCGCGGACTGCGCATGATTCTGGAAGATCTGATGCTGGAACTGATGTATCACCTGCCCGGCCAGAAGAAGATCAAGGAATTCGAGATCACGCGCGAGATGGTGGAAGATCGCAACGTCTCCATGCAGTGGCTGGAGAAACAAGCCTCGTAAACCGGACAACAACCTTTTCCCAAACGCCCAGCCTGCAAAGCTGGGCGTTTGTGCCAATATGGTTTTTTTGATTATTACCATCTGCGAGATTGCGTCTTCTGCTTAATTTGCCGGGCCGCAGAGACGTTACATTGAACAGAGCGGCGCCGTGGCGACAAGCCTGCTTGGGGCGCCGCCGCCCCGGAGAAGCCGTTCCGGGGACAGGCGCGGGCCGTCATGATCGCAGTTTCCGCGAGGACGATGCCCGCCATGCACTGCGGACCAAATAGGATTTAGCGATAGCGGCGGGGGTAGCTTTCCAGTCATTGCTTCTATTGCCGCTACTATACCGATGTAGTACGCTCAACACACTGTAAGAAAGGTCCGGGGATGCGCCAGGAGGCGGGGCGTGGAACCGGAAGGGGGACTGGGGCCAGTGAGCCTGCCAAAGGAAAAATTCGAGACACGCCGGCTGCCGTTGATGCCGATCCGCGATGTAGTGATCTTCCCTTTCATGATGACTCCGTTTGTAGTGGGACGCGAGTCGAGCGTGCGCGCGCTGGAAGAGGCGCTGGCGGGAGACAAGCGGATTTACCTGGCCACGCAGCACGATCCTGGCGTGGACGAGCCGAAGCCGGACGAGATTTACCAGGTGGGCTGCATTGTGAACATCGTGCAGAGCCTGAAGATGCCGGACGGCAACATCAAGGTCCTGGTGGAAGGCATTGAGCGCGCGCGCATTACGCAGGTGTCGGAGGCCGATGGCTTCTACACGGCGTCGGTGCGGATAAGCCGCACGCTGCCGGAGCTGACACCGCAACTGGAAGCGACGATGCAGAAGGTGTCGTCGCTCTTTGAGCAGTACGTGAAGCTCTGCCAGTCGCTGAACCAGGAGACGATTGCGGCCACGGTGCGTCTGGACGACGTGGGCCGTCTGAGCGATACGATCGCCGCCAACCTGCAACTCTCCATTGAGGAGAAGCAGGAGCTGCTGGAACTGTTCGACCCGGGCGAGCGCTTGAGCCGCGTCAGCGACGT
Source organism: Acidobacteriota bacterium (assembly GCA_031296105.1). Lineage (GTDB taxonomy): Bacteria > Acidobacteriota > Terriglobia > Terriglobales > Acidobacteriaceae > TOLSYN. The sequence goes on from JARLGJ010000048.1 coordinate 51,186, forward strand.
GCTGGACATTGAGATTGAAAAGCTGAACATGGACCGCACCATCCAGTCGCGGGTGAAGCGGCAGATGGAGCGGGCGCAGAAAGAGTACTACCTCAACGAGAAGATCAAGGCCATCCAGAAAGAGCTGGGGCGCGGCGAAAAGAGCGAGTTCGACGAGCTGAAGAAGAAGATCGACGCCGCCGGAATGCCGGCCGACGTGCTGGAAAAAGCCATCCAGGAGTTGAAGAAGCTGGAGGCCATGCCGCCAATGTCGGCCGAGAGCACGGTGAGCCGCAACTACCTGGAATGGCTGCTGGCGGTGCCGTGGAAGAAGAAGTCGAAGGAAATCCGCGACATTGATTTTGCCGAGAAGACGCTGAACGAGGATCACTACGGGCTGGAAAAGATCAAGGAGCGCATCCTGGAATTCCTGGCCGTGCGCCAGTTGGTGAAGAATCCCAAGGGTTCGATCCTGTGCCTGGTCGGACCTCCGGGCGTGGGCAAAACGTCACTGGGCATGAGCATTGCCAAGGCGACGGGACGCAAGTTCGTGCGCATGTCGCTGGGCGGCGTGCGCGATGAAGCCGAGATACGCGGCCACCGCCGGACGTACATCGGCGCACAGCCGGGCCAGATCATCCAGATGATGAAGAAGGCGGGCACGCGCAACCCGGTGTTCATGCTGGACGAAGTTGACAAGATGTCGAACGACTTCCGCGGCGATCCGTCTTCGGCGCTGCTGGAGGTGCTGGACCCCGAGCAGAACTTCATGTTCGTGGACCACTACATGGACGTGGAGTACGACCTGTCGCAGGTGTTCTTTATCGCCACGGCCAACGTGCTGCACACCATTCCGGCGCCGCTGCAGGACCGCATGGAAGTGCTGCGGCTGCACGGTTACACCGAGCCGGAGAAGCTGGAGATTGCGCGGCAGTACCTTTTGAAGAAGCAACTGGAGCAGGCGGGCCTGACGCCGGAGAACATTCAGTTCGAGGACGGCGCGGTGAAAGGCATCATCCGCAACTACACGCGCGAGGCCGGCGTGCGCAACCTGGAGCGCGAGATCGGCAACGTGTGCCGCAAGGTGTCGCGCTGCGTGGTGCGCGAAGGGGCACAGTACTCGTCCACTATTACGGCCGACAACCTCGCCGACTACCTTGGCGTGGCCAAGTTCCACGATATGGCGGCCAGCGAGAAGAGCGAGATCGGACTGGTGACCGGACTGGCGTGGACCGAGGTGGGCGGATGCATTCTGACCACCGAAGTGGCGATTGTAGACGGCAAGGGCAAGCTGACGCTGACCGGCAAGCTGGGCGACGTGATGCAGGAGTCGGCACAGGCGGCGATGAGCTATTTGCGCTCGCGCTGGCAGCGGCTGGGCGTGCCGCGCGACTTCTATCGCAACGTGGATATTCACGTACATGTGCCGGAAGGCGCCATCCCCAAGGACGGCCCCTCGGCGGGCATTACCATTGCCACGGCGATTGCCAGCGCACTGAGCAAGATTCCGGTGCGGCGCGACATTTGCATGACCGGCGAGATCACGCTGCGCGGCAAGGTGCTGCCCATCGGCGGATTGAAGGAAAAGCTGCTGGCAGCGCACCGCGCGGGAATCATGGAAGCCGTGCTGCCGCAGGAAAATCAGCGCGACCTGGTCGAGTTGCCGGAGAACCTGCGTCAGGAGATGAAGCTGCACTTTGTGGACTCGATGGACGAAGTGCTGCACATCGCGCTGGAGGAACCGCTGCCCGATGCCGAGGTCAGCGGCGCGCTGACGGCGTTGCCTCCCGCGGCGGCGGAGACCGAGGCCGAAGCGCGGCAGTAAATTCATCGCAATGTAACAAAAGCCCGGAGGCGAACCCTCCGGGCTTTTGTTTGCAACTTCTACTCGCTGTGCTTCCCTTCTCTTCCCAGATTGAACAAGTGTCCGCGGGACCGTCCGGCGGCGCGTCTTATCACCCGGGACAGCGTCATTCATCACAGCCGCCGCGCCGTGCGGAGAGGAAACTATCCTGTTCACACTGCTGGAGCAGTGCGAGCGCGGCTTACTACACGGCCTGATGCGTCAGGCAAATCTTTTCTATTTATCACTGTTCTTACGAGGAAGAAATTATGTCGAAGATGAACCGTCGCACGATGTTGAAGACGATGGCGATGAGCGCGGCCGCCGTGGGTGGCGGGCTGGCGCTGAATATGACAGCTCCCGGCACCGCGGAAGCGGAAATCAAGAAGCTGCCCGCAAAGTGGGACGAGACTTGGGACGTCATTGTGGTGGGTTCGGGCTTTGCCGGCTTGGCGGCCGCGGCTGAAGCCGCCGGCGCCGGAGCCAAAGTAGTGATCCTGGAAAAGATGCCGGTCTATGGCGGCAACTCAATCATCAACGGCGGCGAGTACAACAGTTGGGACGACGAGCTCCATCTGCGGCAGAAGCTGGGCCTGGGCGACGACAGCGCCGAGGTTCACCGGAAAGACACCATCAAGGGCGGCGACTTCTATGGCAGTCCGGAACTGGTAAAGATATTGACCGACAACGCCACGCCGGCCCTGAACTGGATGATTGACGACGGCGGGCTGAAGCTGCGCGAGGTGGTGAACCGCACCGGCGGACACAGCAACTATCGCACGCACACCTGCGTGGAAGGCGTGGGCCGCGGCTACACCGAGGCGCTGAGGAAGATTGCCGAAAAGCGCGGCGCCAAGCTGGTGCTGAATACCTCGATCACCTGGATTTGGCGCCAGAACGCCGAGGCCGACAGCCCGGTGCTGGGCGTGGAAGTGAAGCGCGGCAAGAAGGTGCTGAACCTGAGGGCGACGCGCGCCCTGGTGCTGGCCTCCGGCGGCTTTAGCCGCGACGTAGCCATGCGCCAGATCTACAACCCGAGCCTGACCGCCGACTACAACTCGACGAACCATCCGGGCGCGACGGGCGAGACCGTGCGCTACGCACAGGCCGTTGGAGCGGAAGCCATCCACATGGCATTTATCCAGCTCTATCCTTACGCCGAACCGGAGACGGGACTGCTGGACGCACCGGCCGTGTATCCGTTCCGCGGACCGGGCTTTGGCATTGTCTATGTGAACAAGCAGGGCAAGCGCTTTGTGAACGAGATGGAACGCCGCGACGTGGTCTCCCGCGCGGAGATGGCCACCGGCATGAAGCCGACGTTCTCCATCTTTAACGAAAAGATGATTCTGCGCATGGGCACCAAGGAAGAAGTGGAAGCGGGCTTGGCACGCGGACGCTTTGTGAAAGCCGACTCCATTGCCGAGCTGGCCACCAAGCTGGGCGTTCCGCCGGAGAACCTGGAAGAGACCGTGAAGAAGCACAACCAGTACATGAAGGACGGCCACGATCCGGAGTTCAACCGCAGCTTTACCAAGGTGATGTTCCCGCTGGAGGAGGGCCCGTTCTACGGCATTGCGCAGTGGCCGGCCATCCACCACACCATGGGCGGAGTGCGCATCAACAAGGAAGCGCAGGTGCTGGACATCTGGTCGAAGCCGATTCCGCGCTTCTACGCGGCGGGCGAGATCACGGGCGGCATCCATGGCACCAACCGGCTGGGCGGCAACGCCACGCCGGACGCCACCGTCTTTGGACGCATTGCAGGCACAAATGCGGCCAAGGAAAAACCGCTGGCCTAACACCGGCAGGGGCCGGACACAAGCGTCCGGCCCTTCTTCGCTGCGAAGGATTTTTATGACGATGGCAAAGAAGTACTGGCTGATTGCAATGCTGTGCCTAGGCGTGCTGCTGACGTGCGGCACGGCGTGGGCGATGACCGATCCCTGCGCGGGCTGCCACAAAGACATGTCGAAGGTGCTGCCCAAGGAACATCCCACGGTGGCCGCGGGCGGAGTTGCGCAGTGCCTTGCCTGCCACAACAAAGGCAAGGAAGGCGCGGCGGAACAGAACCCGTTCTCCACCAAACTGCACACCGTTCACCTGAGCAAGAAGATTGACTGCGTGGCGTGCCACAACGCAGAGAGCGGCAAATCGTTTGGCCTGAAGGGTGACGTGGTGGACTGGGGCGCTGTTAAGCCCGAGGACGTGAAGCTGATGCAGGAGAAGATGAACTCCTGGGCCAGCAGCGGATTCACCGACAACCTGCACGCCAGGGCCGGCGTGGACTGCGCGGGATGCCATGGCAAGAAGGCTCCGGTGAGCGACGACACGGTGGAAAACGCCCGCTGCCTGGAGTGCCACGGCCCGGTGGCGAAGCTGGCGGAACGCTCGGCGAACAAGGAGTTCCCGAAGCGCAACCCACATGCCTCGCACTACGGCAGCGACATTGCGTGCACGACTTGCCACAAGGGACACGATGCCTCGGTGGTGATGTGCGCCGACTGCCACAAACTGTGGAAGATGGAAATTCCCGGCGCGGCAAAATAACGCGCACGGCATGGAAAAGTCCTCCGCGCGCGGAGGACTTTTCCTGTCAAAAGACATGGAAGGAATGCGCCGCACGAGACCTCCCACGGCGCAGGAGAACGCACCGGCGAGGCAGTGGAAGCGTGGCAAACGAGTATGCGATACTGACGTATCCTCATGCCACGGATTGCGCGGACCACGAAGGCTCCGTTGAAGACAATTCGTACCCTCTAAGCCGGGATGGCGAAATTGGCAGACGCAGCGGACTTAAAATCCGCAGACCAGAAATGGTTGTGGGGGTTCAAGTCCCCCTCCCGGTACCATAGAATAAAGGACTTATATGATTTTAAGCCACCTTTCAACGGGTGGCAATTTTATTGCAGTAGCCAATTTAGTAGCCATTTGGTAAGCTGTTTTGCACCGGAGGCGTCCGATGCCAAGAAGGCCGAGAGAGAAGAAACACCGGGGAGTTTTTGAGCGCGAAAGCGGAAGCGGCATTTGGTGGGTCCGCTTCATGGACCTGGACGGCAAGCGCAAGTCACGTTGCATTGGTGCCTTCAGTGATGCCGTTGACTTCTATGAGGGTGAGAAGGTGCGCATCAGAAAGGGCGTCATTGCGCCTGTGGCGAGTCACAGAGGCATACGCTATGGCGTGCTGATTGATGACGCGCTCACGTACAGTGAAACGTCCCACAGGGACCAACGGGTCTTTGCTCAGCGGTTGGATGTCGTCCGCGAACAGTTTGGAAATCGCATCGCAGAGACAATCACACCGGCTGGCATTAGCGAATGGTTTGCAGCCATGGCGGATGAGCGCGGATGGACGCCCGCCACAGTCAACCGCTATCGCGCCGCAATGTCCAAGGCATTCAAGATCGGGATTCAGAATCGGAAGGTTAACAACAATCCAGCGCGGTTGGTGCCACAACGCAAGGAACCACCCGGCAAGATTCGATTCCTCACGAACGATGAAGAGAAGCGCCTAAGAGCCGCGTTGAAGGACCGGGCGTTTTGTGTGCCTCAGCTTGACGTGGCGCTCCACACCGGCATGAGGAAGTCAGAGCAATTCAGCGTGACGTGGGACCAAGTGGACTTCGCACAGAAATATATTCATCTGGACACAACAAAGAACGGCAGTGACCGTTACGTGAGCATGAATTCTGAAGTGTTGCGGACGCTCCAGGCCCTCAAAGAAACGCACAAGCGCCTTAGTCTGCCCGGAGACTCCACGCTGTTTGTATCGGGCCAAGGAAAGCCGATGTCAGACCCGCGTGAGTGGTTTAATGCCGCGTGCGATGAAGCCAAAATAGAGGGTGTGACGTGGCACACGCTCCGTCACACGTTTGCGTCTCGCTTGGTGATGGCCGGGGTTGACTTGAAGACTGTCCAAGAGCTGATGGGACACAAAACAATTGCAATGACGGCACGTTACGCACACCTTTCACCGGCGCACAAACTGTCAGCCCTGGAGCGGCTTGTCACCACCCGCAAGCGGGGCCGGGTGGTGGCCACGCGCAAAACGGACCAACTCAGAGTGAGGAATAAGCGTTCTGGAGCCAATGCGCCGGAAGTGAATCTCACCCCGCGCGAGTAGGTAGGTTAGGCCGCGTGGACTAATGCTCAGCATCCGCGCGGCAGTCTTCCGGTCATACAAGAGCCGGGTTTCCGTCATCGTGTGAACCTCTATGTATGCACTTGTGAGGGTCATTCTCTTGATTACACGTGACTTGGCTTCCTTTATGGTTGAATGGTAGGATGACTGAATCGTGGGGATAATTAACAACAAAACTGTGTCTTTTATACCACTTTTTCGAAATTATTCTTGTTTGTGTAAGTAAATGGATTGCGGCGCCTTATCTCAGGGTCATGTTAGAGATTTAGACCCACCCCTATGCCATTGATTACAAACCACTTAGAAGAACCACACCTTCTTGGGTGCGAGTGTATCCTTGGCGCACACATCCGGCCACTGTCCACTGTGCCGCTTGTCCTCATCCGTCTTGGCTCTGTGGCACACACGGCACAGCCCTTGCAGGTTGCTCATGATGTACGCGCCCGCATACTTGTCCATCTTGTATAGTCCGCTGTCCTGTGCCTGGACTATTGCAACGCCAATAGGGACAATGTGGTCCACGATGACAGACAGCTTGCAACGGCATCGGGCACACATAGGCTGACGGCGGAGCACCATTGGGCGGACACGCTTGGTCCAACGTTCGCTTGTGTAAACCCAACCGTACCGCTCACGGTCACTGACCATAGCCTTAATGCCGTCATCATTCGCTGTCTGTGGTTTGCACTCATCACAGAAGCGCACGTCATCAGGTACAACGCGGAGGCAACCGGCACCACTGCATATTCTCATTTTGGCGCACCTATTAGTTTATAAGTTGTACGTCTCACTCTCGGTCTTGGGAGGAATAGGATTTGACCGAGCGTGAGCGGAGGGAGAATACTTTTCCTCACTCTTATGTTAAGGCAGTTTATTTCATGTGTGTTTTTGTGCCTATCCACATCATTCCATTGTAGATACGTACTTAATCGTCATCCAAATACGGTGCACATTTTGCAAACTGCATTTGATACGGCGCTCACGGAGCTGCTTGTGTATCTTCCAAGACGGCTCACCCATGTGCTCCCGGACAAACCGGATTGCCCGCTCATCAACGTCTTTGGGCATTGACGGCACCTTGAAAAACTGACGGCGCTCATACATCCACCTTTCCGGGTGGTCCTGATGGGGCCCAACGGCTTTCAGAACATTACGCAAGACGGCAACAGATGCATCCGGGTTTGCGGCCAACAACAGATAGGCAAAGCCGGGCGTGTCCCGGTAGGCCAGAATGTCTGGAATGCGCGTCTGCACGCTCACCGTCTTATTCTTGGCACCACCAAGACCGCGCCCGTCTGTCACGTCAACTTTGATGAGTTTTGGTCTGCCCACTAGACGCCACGCACGCCACGCTTCCGTGGCTTCTTTCCTTGCCTCAGTTTTGCTAAAGCGGCCACGTCCGGCGACACAATACAAGCCGTCCGGCTGCGCCCCGCGTCCTTACTTTGCAAGCCATACACGATTACGTCATCTTCCCGTTCCTGCTTGAGCCGCGCCAAGACACCTTCATCGCCTAGGAATGCTAGACCTAGCCGAAAGGCCATTTCAAAAACGCCCTCCACAGTCACGTTAACCCCGACATGCCTAGCGTGCAGCATGGCGCGGTGAAATTGCACGGCGGTTGCATCTGACCACCCGCTGTCAAATATCTCGGCAAGCTGCTTTTCATCACTTTCACACGTGTTCACTTGCTCTTCAGTGAGTGATGTTAGGAAGGCTTCCATGCTCAATGCTTGGTCATCCATCTGTGTTCTCCTAGTCTCTTTTAATGCTCTGCAATCGCACACTAAGGCACCGTGGACGCGTTGCTGGAATGCCGGTGAGATACCAGCACGGCTTTTCACCTGTTCATTTTTCTTAGTGTGGCTTCAAAGTGCTTTTGGAATTTGCCTGAGTGCTTCTCAAGCACCTTGTCCATGCCGTCCGCATCAAGCGCGGATGCGTGCATGTGCATGTGCATGGTGACGTGAGCGCGCGGGCCTTGGTCAAAGCCACCGCTCCGGGCCATGTTGCGGAGGCCATCCATGACGCCTCCAGGGACAACGCCTTCACCCGGTGAAAGCATCGCGGGCACGGTGTCACCACGGCCCACACCGGGAACACTATCGGTGCCATTCGCAAAGCCGGTGACAGTTGAAAAGGCCAACGCAGCAAGAATTGGGGCCAAGTAGGGTGCCGTTGGGCCGCCGTTTTCCAAGCCCCAAGTGTAGGCTTTGCGTGCTGCTTTGGCCGCATCTGATTCCTTGCCTATTGCATTGGCTTCCGCCGTTTTTATGGCGTTCTGAATCGCGCCACTAACAACTTGGTCACCTAGGGACAGAAGCATGTGGCTCCACGTCTGATGACCCATGATGGACCTGGTTAGCTCACTGTTAACGCTGTTATTAAATTGCGTGAACGCACCAAGTACCTGCTTGTTGGTAGCAATCTCTGCTTTTTCGCGGATGGCTGCTATTTCGTTTGCGTGCTGTTGGGTGAGCTGCTTTTCCTTGTTCTGGAGCTGCTTGAGTTTGTTTTCATAATCCTTGCCCGATTGGTCAAGCCCATTCAGCTCTTTCTGAAGGGCAGTCCACTTGATGATGTACTCAGAGTTGGCAAGGTTTATCTCTTGCTGGATGCGCTCTTCCATGGAGACACGGCGGGCGCTGTTTTCCATCTCCAAGTATTGCTTGGCGGCAGCAAGTTGCATCATGCCGGATTTTTCCATGTTAGAGGCTTCCTCTTTGGCTGCCTCCGCTGCTAGCTTGCCTTCCTCTTCCGCCGCTTCCCGGACGGCTTGCACACGTTCTTTTAACAGACTCCGGTAGAAACCCGTTGCCTGAAGGCCCTTGCTGTTCTCTTCCTTGATGGCTGAGTCAAGAGCGGAGATGCGTGCGGAACTGCCACTCCGAGTGTTCTCAATCTTCTCCCGCTCACTTTCCTGAAGCGCATTAAGAGCCGTCCTGTAAGCCTCTTCCCTCAGCTTTTCCGCCTCTTCAAGTTCTTTTTTCTGTGCGTCCGCTTGTGCCTTCCACTGCTTCTCTTGGTCCGCGTCTTCCCGGTTGCCCTCTGTCTGCGTTGCAATGCTACTCTCCAGCTTCTTGATGTCTAGGCTCCGCTGGTGCGCCGCAACCATGGTTTGCAGGGCCGTTACTTGAACTATTTGCGCCTGGATTGCCTTGTCATCGTAGTCCACGCCCAACTTCTTGAGAGCAATCCGGGCTTCCTCAAATTTGTTATAGTCTCCACCTTTGCCCACGTCCGGCGCGGCTTGACTCGCTACAATCTGCTTTTGAAGGGCAAGGATTTTCTCTTCCCGTTTCACTTTTTCGTCTAAGAGGTCGTTGGCACCTTTTTCATCCTTGTTAGCTATCAGTGCGTCCCACTGAATCTTGAATGATTCCAATGAGTGCTTGGCACCCGCCGCGCCCGCGCCGAATTGATACCAGCTCGTTGTAAGAGGGCCAAAAGAGAGGTCTGCCGCTTTTGCCACTTCCTCAAAGGACTTGACCAGCTCTTTCATGCTTTGGTGGTCAATTAGTTTCAACTGTTTTTCAAGGGCAGATAGATGGTTGCCATTCAATTCGTCAGACCTTATTCCCGCCTGGAGAAGTCTGTCATCCAAGGCATTGAGGACGTTAGCGCATGTGGTCCCAAAGTTGACTTGACTGTCTGTTAGCTTTTCACTGGCCTCACGCATCTTTCCTAAGTGTTCCAACAACAGCGTTGCACCAACGGCAATGGCTAGGAACGGGAAGGCTGCCTCAAGTGCTCCGCCAATAGGTCCAATGCTTGCGATGAAGGATGTGAGAGCGCGGGGAAGATGGACGCCAAACTCTTCGCCCAACATCATTACGGAGTGGCGTGCCTCCACCATGGAGTAATTGACGGAGCCACCCATCTCACCGGCCCCGCTCTTGATGTCCGTGAAGCTGCCACGGGCGGCCTTGGCCGCATCAGCTAAGCCGGTTTGAAACGTGGCAGTTTTTGTCTGGAGATCGACGCTCAGAATCCACACAGGTTGGGCCATAGAATCCTTCTTTCATGAAATTGTGAAAAAGCCCGGCCCTGATGGTCTCCCCACACATTAAGGCCGGGTTTTGGAAGGTCGCACACAGATGAGATGAGACACCATGGCAGATGCTCATGCCGGGCTGTGTGCGGGAAAGCGCCCCGGCAATTTGTTATGCCCTACTGCAACGCGCCGGAGGGCAGAACTGTGTAGAAGACTGGCTGATTTGTGGGCGGATTGGTTGCACCTACCAACTCCGCAAGGAAGTGGTTATCACCCCACGTGGTAGCAACAAAACCCACGGACGTATTGGTTGCCCAATACAGCTCTTGGAGAATGCGCGTGATGATAGGCGTGCGCCGCAACCATGCGCCCTTGTTCCAATTGCCGTATGCCACGAATCCCGCGCCGCAAACAGCGTCAAAGAATTCATTGACCACATACGGGCGGCCAAGAATGGTGTCCGATTCAGGGTCAAACATCGGCACGCCTGAGGTGGTGGCGCGGCTGTTGCGGACAATTGCCAACGTGGAGCGGGACAGCATGAAAGAGTTGGTTGGCTCTTCCAAGCCTTCCACGAGCGCGTGACGCAATGCCGTGAGCTGCCCGTACACATCTGCGGTGACACTGGAGCCACCAATCTGGAGCGGAGCAAGCCCGCCAATGATGGTGAAGTTGGGCGGAGCGGTGAGCGCGGAGAACAGAGCCGTGGTTGCGGACTTTGTTAGCGCGTTGGCAATACTCACAAGCAACTCATCAACAATCATCGGCTGTAAGGGAGTCTCAGTGCTCATGAGGCTCTCGTAATCAGCGATAACTTGACGGCTCTGCTTGTAGGCACCAAACGTGAATCCACTCAACCCCATGGGTTGCGACGTGCCTGATGCCGGTCCCTGCCCTTCGGAATACGCGGTTGGAACGGCCCCCGCCGAAAGAATCGGCAGATTGATGCTCCGCATGTGGTCTGTACTGATGATGGAGGACCCGGCCTTCTCAAACGGACTAAAGGCAAAGTAACTCTTCATGAACGGCAGAATTTGAGTTGGCACAGCAAAACCCACGCTGTCCAGGCCCGTGCCGCTGCCCACGCTGATAATGCCGGAAGGACTGGAGGCTTCCATTGCTCCAGACTGTTGGTATTCAGCGTCAGTGCCGGTGCCGGGCATTTCCATGCCGGTGAGACTCCCCACACCGCGCCGCATCCAGGCACCAAAACGGTTTTTTAACGCGGAAGCCTTTGGATGGTCCAGCGTCACATTCTTTAGGGCGTTGCCTTCGTCATGCTCTGCCGCGCCTTTACGGACAGCGCTGCCGTCCATAAGCGCAACCGGGTCAAACTGACGGATGGTGCTCATGGCCTCACGCTCATTGATTTGCGCCTTAAGTTCTAACTCTTTGCTGAATGCGGCCTGATAGTCAGCACGCTCACTGTCAGTCATCGACCTGCCACCGGCTGCCCTTGCATCTTCTAGCAGTGTTTCTTTCTTGCTAATGGCCTGTCTGAGTTCTTGTTTCATTTCAAACAATTTCATGGACATTTTGATAGTTTCCTTTGGATGTGAGATTCCGGGCGTACCCGGTCTTGCATCCGAAAGTCAATGTGCCGTACTAGCACATCTCTTACGGCCACACGGGGCCTTTTTACCCCGCTGGTTTGGTGTTTGTGTTGCGCACTTCCCGGTCACTCCCCAGGACCATTGGTGCTTACTCCGTCGCCTCGCAATCCAGGTACTCTGGCAGCCGTCACGGATGGCCCCAACCCTTTTTAGTTGGGCGGCACTTGACTTAAACTTTTGAGCGGCGCGGGCACTGTACGCGCCACCCAAACGGCATGGTGGAGAACACCACGCCGAAACTTGTATGCTGCTAATTCACGCGGTTGTCTGGGAGGCTCATCAAGCGTCCGAGTTCCTGTATCTCCGCAGCTTCCACCTGTGCGGTAAAGCTGTCACAGAAGAGCACGTGAATGTATGCGAGAAAGGCACCCGCAAGCGCGGAGACTTGCTCCGGCTCAAGTGGCTCTTTGAATGCACAGATTGGCTTCATATCGGAAGAAAGCCCAACCAAACCCACGGAGCGCAACCCACGTCCAGGCCAACGGGCCTTCAGATCGGCACGCATGTTTTCATCGAATGCTTTTGGCCGGATGGGAAGAAACTCTGCATCGCCGGGTGCCGCGCCCATCAGGACAAGCACCACAAGGGGACATTCAAGGGCAATCTGACTGGACTGTTCACTGTACGTCATCGCTGTCTCACCTTTCTGAGCAAGCGTGGTCAGCCGTACAATGAAGACGGCCAATCCGCGTGCATTCCCGTGTACTCTGATTTGTGCCCGGCTCCGGTTTGGGTGACAGCCCGCCCGGAGCCTTTGTTATTGCTGCACGGTCCTTGATGCCAATATGTTCCTGTAGTAGTCGAGTAGCTCAAGCGACGTTCGCTTGTCATCCGCGAATTCTGTAATCCACAAGATGACGGGCGCTTCAGCTTCTTTTGGGTCCCGGACATCTAGCTGCCATATGATTCCGACAAAATCCACGCGGGTTAATGACGCCAACTCTTCAAGCGGCGCAATGAATGCGCCGATGTTTCCTGGAGCTGGTAGCGGGTGCATCTGAATGAGCGGCCTCCCCGGAATTTCCGCACGGCAAAGAAGTGCAAGTCTGATGTCACTAGGGTCTAGGCCATATTTCTGCATCAGACCGCACGCCCGGTCTGCTTCCGTGCATAGGCGCTGGACGGCTTCAAACAGTGAGGGTAGGGCGCGTGCCTTTGGTTTCCGGCCCGCCTTGAGTTGACGCCGGACCTTCTCTGCCGGTGTTAGGGAATCCTCCATCGCTTTCCGTCCTTCACTTCTTGCCGGTACTTGCATTGCTGTCATTTTTGTCTCCCTTGCGCCTAATCAGCGTGCGGTTTCGGCCCCGTCCGGTGCTTGCTTGCTGGATACACGTATTCCGCATCAGCGACTAAAAAAAGGCGGCCAATTTCATTCTCGTATTTCAACCAACTTGGGCACTCACCACGGTTCATTGAGCACTTCATGCGCGTCAGCCGGGCCTCCCACTCTTTGACCGTTGCTGCCCTTGGCTTTCTCACCAATCTTGGCATTCCATGTTCCCTCATATAGTGTAAAACACGGCTTTAATGGTTGATTCCATTGGCTTTATCTATGTCACTTGCTGATTAAGCCTATTCCGGTCTATTCCGCAAAGAGATAATCAGCTATTTCGATTCCCTTAGTCAATGCCCGATACAGCGTCCCGCATAGACGCCACGGAAAAAATATTTTGTCAATGGAGAAGCCATGTCCGCGCTCTGTGGCCGGGGAGTGAAAGCTATGACCTTAAGTGCTTTGCACTTTCCGGGACGCAGTAAAGGGACGCACAACGGGACTTCCTAACGTAACCACAAGAAACTAAGGCACTTGACGCGGAGAAAACGAGAGTACACTTGCCTTAATACGGGCCTTAACACCGGGCCGTCAATCTTGAGATGCGGCTCAATGGAGGGCCTTGTCATGCAATATTGCAAGTACAACATGGATGAAGAGCTGAAAGAAGCGTCAGAAGGAAAGAGAACCAAGGAAGAGATTGGCTTGCTGCTTTATCTTGCCATCAAGGACCGGCCCGTCATTCAGAAGTGCGTGGCAAACGCCTTTTCAATCACAGAGGGATAGTCTGTCCTTATGTTGGAAACGCTGGTTTATACCGTGGCTGAGGTATCCGCGTTGACGGGACTGTCCCGGCAGACCGTCACGCGGATGTTTCAGAAAGAGCCGGGCGTCCTTGTGCTCAAGAGGCCCCGCGTTGAAACCATGCACAAAACCAAGCGGGTGTATTGCACCATCCGCATACCACGCGCCGTGTATGAGCGCGTGGTCAATCGGTTGACAGTGAAAACACACGGAGGCAGCAATGGCAAACTACAATGACATGCGCAACGCGGCACTGAAGTCTCAGCAGCAATTCAATTCCATGCAGGAACGCGTATATAGCTGCTTTGCAAAAATAGTCCGGGGGCTCATTACATACTCCCAGGTCCCGCAAGATGCGATCACCCTTCTCAAGTGGAATGGCAGCACAAGCGATGAGCGTGACTATTGTCCGGCAGAACCCGGAAAGATGTTCACGCTGCCAGGTGCGACCATCTTCGATGACTCTGATGGGTATTGGCACCTTGGACTTTGCATTGGCCTCACTCAACTTCAGTTCGTCTCATTCGTTCTCTGTATCACAGAGCAGGACGGAGCCGCCAAGGTCAAGACGGGCGTCAGTGGCAAGGCGCAAACCTTGAATTTTGAGGATGAATCCAGCGTGCGCGCATATTGCGAATCCATCTGCGAACAAGCTGTTCGGGTGTATTCGGAGCCTACGTCTTCAGCCTCCAGAACATTTGGGTTTCTAAGTGAGTGACGGAGGTCCTGAAACATTTGTCCGCTTGGTAGCCATTTTAGTAGCCATCTGTACCGGGAATTGATGCTGTTTAGTGCCATCTCATGCCATGCTCACTTGCATTGAGACACGCATGAATACTAGATAGAATGCGCTAACTTGCTTTTGTCACACAGACTTGAGAGGTCCGCTGGAAAGGACTTAAAATCCGCAGACCAGAAATGGTTGTGGGGGTTCAAGTCCCCCTCCCGGCACCATAACCCCTATCATATCAAGCAAATACAACGACCTCCGAAGAGGTCGTTTTTGTATCGTCTGATCTTCTTTTGCGCTGGTGGCTGTTTTGGTGGCTGTTTTGATTTACGGGGCTGTTGCCAGGCATTCCACGGCGCTATGAAGGGTGTTCGGCGCGAGGTGGCTGTACCGAGTCGTCATGGCAATTGTTTTATGCCCGGCCAACACCTGAACGGTTTTCAAGCTCACGCCTGCTGCGACCAACCGCGAGCAGAACGTGTGCCTGTTGCAATGCCAGACGTAATCGTCGAAGCCCGCCTTGGCGCGTAGCTAAGGAGCAAGGCCTCGATCAAGAGCGTCTGCGCAGGTGGGTTTCATTTCTGGCATTGCGCGGACTGCTGGAACGAGCAGTCAACGAGGGCATCCTCACCACTTACTACTTAAAGGGTGGGGTAGCCATGGAACTTCGATTTGCTGGGGCGGCACGCGCGACCAAGGGCATGGACCTTGGGCTGGAAGGCAATCGGGCAGAAAGACTGAAGATCTTTGAACAGGCGCTGGCTTTTGGGTTTGATGCATTTGCGTTCCGACTAAAGTCGCAGGGGCTAAATATCCCCCGGCAGAGCCGGGGGGATTACGATGTGAGCCGCTCAAAGCGGCTATGTGGGGTCGCTAACGCGGCCCCGATTTTGTTTGCCACCTAAAGGTGGCCCTCAGCGCCACAGCTTCATCTGATCCAGGCGCTC
>JARLGJ010000008.1 GCA_031296105.1 Acidobacteriota bacterium
CATCCCCCCTACACTCGCTACGACCCTTTTATGACACTCACTCTCGCCGATTGGCTTGTCATTGCCGCCTACCTGCTCATCACCATCCTGCTTGGCTTCTGGTTCCGCAAGCGCTCGTCCAAAAGTGTGGACGACTATTTCGTCAGCGGCCGCAACGTCAATTGGTGGCTCGCCGGAACCTCCATGGTGGCCACCACCTTTGCCGCCGATACGCCTCTCGTCGTCACCGGATTGGTCTATGCCCAGGGCATCAGCGGCAACTGGCTCTGGTGGGGATCGCTTCTCTCCGGCATGATGACCGTCTTTCTCTTTGCGCGACTCTGGCGGCGCAGCGGACTGCTCACCGACGTGCAATTTGCCGAGTTGCGTTACAGCGGACGCCCCGCCGCCTTTCTGCGCGGCTTCCGCGCCGTCTATCTCGGACTGCTGATGAACTGCGTCATCCTCGGATGGGTCACCAAGGCCATGACCAGCATCGTCTCCACCACTCTTGGCGGCACGCCCTTGCTGCTCACCGTCGCGCGCTGGGCTGCGCTGCTCGGCCCCTCGTGGACCACCTCCGACGGCTCGGCGCTCGCCGTCTGCGTCTTCTTTCTTATCCCGTTCACTGGGCTCTACGTCTCGCTCGGCGGCCTGTGGGGCGTGCTCTGGACCGACCTCTTCCAGTTCGTGTTGAAGATGTCCATCGTCATCGCCATTGCGTATTACGCGGTCAAGGCCATCGGCGGCACCGGAGCGCTCATCGCGCGCCTGGAGGCAATGCAGACCTCCACCTCCGGCAGCCCCCTGGCGTTCTTCCCCAACTTCTCCAGCGGCATGACCAAAGAGATGCTGTGGACCGTGCCGCTCGTAACGTTTCTTGTCAACATTGGCATGCAGTGGTGGGCCGTCTGGTATCCCGGCGCCGAGCCCGGTGGCGGCGGTTACATTGCGCAGCGCATCTTCTCTGCGCGCGACGAACGCCAGGGCTTGCTCAGCGTGCTCTGGTTCAACGTCGCACACTACGCCATCCGTCCCTGGCCGTGGATCATGACCGCCCTCTGCGTCATCGTCCTCTATCCCGGCCTCGCACATCCCGAGGCCGGCTTCATGCTGGTGATGAACCATTACCTGCCGCACTCCTTGCGCGGCCTGGCCATCGCCGGATTCCTCGCAGCCTTCATGTCCACCGTGGCCACGCAGCTTAATTGGGGAGCCTCTTACCTCGTCTCGGATTTCTATCGCCGCTTCCTGCACCCGCGGGCCTCCAACGCGCATTACGTCGCCATCTCGCGTGCGGCTACTGTGCTGCTGGTGGTGGCCTCGGCCTGGGTCAGCGTGCATCTGGATTCCATCGCCAGCGGCTGGCAGGTGGTCATGGAAGTCGGCGCCGGCACCGGCGCGGTCTATCTGCTGCGCTGGTACTGGTGGCGCATCAACGCCTGGTCGGAGATCTCCGCCATGGCCTCATCGCTCGCTGTCACTCTCGCGCTCAATGCCTGGCATCCGTTCCACGGCAGCTCGCCCGTGGTCTTCGCCCTCACCGCGTTGACGACGACGGTGATTACAACTTTCGTCTGGGTCGCAGTCACCCTGCTCACCCCGCCCGAGCCAGCAGAGACCTTGGAAAAGTTCTACCGCCAGGTGCGTCCCGACGTGCGCGGCTGGCAGCCCGTGGTCGAGCGCATTGCCGCCGACACAAAAGCAAAGCCCATCGCGCCCACGCGCGACCTGGGACGCAACCTCACCGCCTGGGTTCTCGGCTGCGCCATGGTGTATCTCGTGCTCTTTGGCACCGGGAAATTGATCCTGCATCACGCGGGGCAGGGAATCGTGCTGCTCACGCTCGGTCTGCTCTCAGCCTGGGCCTTGTATCGCAACTTTGTAAAAGGCTTCGCCGAGGAGCCGGAGACCTATTCGTAACCTGTATGCTGCGGATTCTTATTGCACCGCCGGTTGCGCTTCTCTAGCATCCTTGCCATGAAGCTCAACCGGCGGTCACTCTTCGGTCTGGCGTTCCTTGTCAGCTTTCTTGGGATGCTTACGTACTTCTATTTCCAGCGTCCCAAGCCGAGGCCGGATGCCGCATCGAACGCTCGATCCGCCAGCGTAATTGACGCCGCGCACACCTTTGCTCCCGGTATTTTTGTCACCGAACAGATCAACGAGGGCGATGTCTCTGAGGTCCATCAGCGCGGTTACGCCACTCTCATCGATCTGCGTCCCGACTTCGAGGCCGCCAATCAAGTTCCTTCCGCAACGGTCGCGCGCAGCGCGCAGGCCAATCAGCTTGCGTTCTACTACATTCCCGTCGCGCACGGAGATATTCCCGACGCCGCGGTCGCCGCGCTGGGCGAGGCCCTGTCTAACTCGCCACGTCCCGTTCTGCTCTACTGCCGCAGCGGACGCCGTGCCGCCCGCACCCTCAGCCTCTATGAAGCCTCGCTGCCCGGCGGACCGGACGCCGCGGCGATTCTCAACATGGCGCGTTCCGCGGGGCAGTCCGCCGACGACCTTACCGCGGAGATCAATCGCCGCATCGCCGCTCGCAAGCCTGCCCAGGGAGGTGCGCGATGAACCCGTCAATTCTGGATGCACCGCAGCCGCAAGAAGACCGCGGGCATCTGTTCTGGAAGGCGCTCTGGACAGCGATTGTCGTGGTGCTTGGTCTGTTTCTCGGCCTCATCAGCGCGTTCATTGCGGCTTTGTTCTTTGGATGGATTGGAATCTGTTAGCGCCCCATCCTCTTCGGTGCCCCATTCAAGCCCGCAGTTGGCTTGAGTGGGATGCAGGCTACACAGGCTGCGGAGTTTCGGCAGATTCGAACTCTCTCTCATTTCCCTCACGCATCGTTTCCGCCTCCCGCGGAATCTAACCTGTATAGTTAGTTTTCCGGGAGGATTCCATGGACTTAAAACTTACCAACAAAACTGCGCTCGTCACCGGCTCCACGGCCGGCATCGGATTGGCCATTGCCACCTCGCTCGCGCGTGAGGGCACGCGCGTCGTCATCAACGGACGCACCGGGGAGCGCGTGGATCGTGCCCTGGCCACCATTCGTGCCGAGGTGCCCGGCGCGCAGGTCTCCGGCATTGCCGCCAACTTTGCCGATGCCTCCGGCGCCTCCGAAATCATCTCCCACCTTCCCGCCGTCGATATTCTCGTCAACAACGTCGGCATCTTCGAGCCGAAAGCCTTCGCCGAAATTCCCGACGCCGACTGGTACCGCTTCTTCGAGGTCAATGTGATGAGCGGCATTCGCCTCTCGCGCCACTATCTTGCGCCCATGCTCAAAAAGAATTGGGGACGCATCCTGTTCATCGCCAGCGAATCCGCCGTGCAGATTCCGTCCGAGATGGTGCACTACGGCATGACCAAGACGGCGCAGGTGGCCGTTGCGCGCGGCATCGCCGAATCCGTCGCCGGTACCGGCGTCACCGTCAACAGCATCCTGCCCGGCCCCACCTACTCCGAAGGCGTCATAGACTTTGTCGGCGCACTGGCCGCGCAGCAGAACAAGACCAAGGCCGAGGTGGAAAAGGAATTCTTCGAACACGCCCGCCCTACTTCGCTTATCAAGCGCTTTGCCACCGTCGAAGAAGTTGCCGCGCTCGTCACCTACGTGGCCGGTGAACTTTCTTCGGCCACCAACGGCGCAGCCCTGCGCGTGGATGGCGGGGTGGTCAAGGCTATCTTGTAACGCGAACTACGGAACGAGGGCCAGCCGTGCGCCGGCCCTGTTTTTTCTTCGCGCATAATAGATGCATGACCGCCCAGCCCATTTCCATTCGCCTCTTCCAGCCCGCGGACGCCGCGGCCTTCCGCGCCCTTAACGAAGCGTGGATCACCCGCTACTTCAAGCTCGAAGCACCCGACTTCACCATCCTCGGCGATCCCGAGGGGCACATTATTGCTCCCGGAGGACAGATCCTGATTGCCGAATGCGACGGCGGGATCGCCGGTTGCTGCGCGCTCATTCCGCACGGTGAGCGCTGCTTCGAGCTGGGCAAGATGGCTGTTGATCCGCGCTTCCAGAATTGCGGCCTCGGTGGCGCTCTGCTCCGGGCTGCCCGTGACTACGCGCGCCAGCAGGGGGCCCGCAGCCTCTATCTGGAAACCAACTCCGGCTTGGCGCCCGCTCTGCACCTCTACCAGCGTCACGGCTTCCGCCGGGTGGACGACCGCGAAGCTGCACCCGCGGCCTACGTGCGTGGCGACGTGCGCATGGTGCTCAATTTGTAACGACCGGCACCCGCGCGGCGATTGACAGCCGATTTTCTTTTCTCGCAAGATTGAATCAGAGTGCGGACTCGGCTCGCGGCTTTGCGCCGTAGGGTTGTCCGGCTCCGCGTGCCACAGCCGCATTGGGCCATATCCCATCAATCCGTTACAGAAGGATGTTCAGGTGAACCATCGACTCGCTGTCCTGCTCTTGCTCGCTCTCTTTGCTCTGCCCGCCGTGGCTGACCAGATTGTCTTGAAGAACGGAGACCGCATCAGCGGCACCATCGTCAAATCGGACGGAAAAGTCCTGGTTCTCAAAACAGATTACGCCGGAGACGTTACGGTGCAGATGCCGTCCATCGCGCAGATTACTTCCTCGCAGACGCTCTACATTGGCCTCAAGAATGGCAAGACGGTTTCCGGCAAGGTGTCCACCGAGGGCGACAAGTTGGTGGTGGCCGCCGAGCCTGCTCCCGTCGCCGCGCCGCGGCCCGAGGTGACGGCCATCCGCGATCAGGCCGAGCAGACGGCCTACGTGCGCTCGCTGCATCCGCCCCTCACCCATGGATGGGCTGGAGGCATTAACCTGGGCTACGCCCTAACCCGCGGCAACAGCGCCACCCAGAACCTGAGCCTGGCCTTCAATGCCGCTCGCCTCACGCTGCACGACAAGATCTCCCTCTACGCGCACACCGTGTACGCCACCAACGACGCCCAGGGCGCATCGCCCTCCACCACGGCGAATGCCGTGCAAGGTGGCGCGCGCTATGACCGCAACGTCAATCCTAAGTTTTTTGCTTTTGGCAGCACCGACTTTTCCACGGACGCGCTGCAGGTGCTCGATCTGCGCTCTGTATTCACCGGCGGTTTCGGTTACCACGCCCGTACCGGCAAGCCGATGATGCTCAACTTCCTCGGCGGTCTCAACTACACCCACGAGACGTATTCCGCCGCCTCCGATACCGTCCCCGGCTTCAGCCGTTCCTTCCCGGCGGCAACGCTCGGTGAGGAACTGATCTACAAAGTGCACGCGGCCACTACCTTCACCCAGCACGCGTATTTTTATCCGGACTTTGCCAACGGAGATGATTACCGCGCCACCTTTGACGTAAGCGCGGTCACGAAACTGAACAAGTGGCTCGGCTGGCAGACGTCTTTCGGCAATATCTACGTCACGAATCCTCCCTCCGGGAAGAAGAGGGACGACGTGATGTTCACCACCGGGCTGAACGTCTCGTTTATCCACTAAGTGACAGGAAAACCAAACTGTTCTCGTAACCCGTTGGGGAGAGTTGAAAATAGGACAATGTCCGGCCGCCAAGTTCCATGCCGGTCTGTAAGAAGCTGAAACCATCGGACTTTTGGCGTTGTCGCCATTTGTCGTGTTCCCGTAAGAGGCTCTTGCCATTAAGCTCCTCTACATGCACGCGAGTAGAGGACGTTCACTCTAAGGCTGCAGATAAGAGTCATCTTCGCCCAGCGGCTATATGCGCAATCGAAGGCTGGCTGTTATACACCTCCTACGCCGCCCCTGTTCCAACAGGGGCGCTTTTTTGCTGCCGCCAATCCTATTCGACCTTGCGACGTTGCGCTCTTACGCTTTTGCCTTGCGGCGAACCGGCCCCAGGTCTTCCGGCTCAAAGACGGCGCGGTGCTTCGGATCGGCGGCCATCATCTTGCACACGTTCACGAAGGCCGCGCCCGCGTGAGACAACGTGGCGCTGCGCCGCGTCACCAGGCGCAGCGTGCGCTCCATGCGCAATTCTTCCACGGTTACCGCCACCAGCTCGCCGCGCGTCAGTTCGTCGGCCACGCACATGCGCGGAATAATGGCCACGCCGTTGCCCATGCGCACAAATTCCTTGATTGAAGTCAGCGTGGGCAGTTCCACGTCCATGTGCAGCATGATGCGCGATTTCTTGAAGGCGTCAATCACCTTAATGCGCAGCGGCGAGGTCACGTTGTGCGCCACAAAGCTCTCATTGCCCAGGTCGCGTATGCTCACCTTCTCGGTCGCCGCCAGCGTGTGGCCCGGATACACCACAAACACCAGCTCATCGCGGTACACGATAGTCGAGTTCAGTTGCTCGTCCTCGGGCTTAAAGCTGATGACGCCGAACTCGGCCTGATGCGTCAGCACCTGCCGTGGAATGTCGCCCGACAGAGACCTCTGCACCTGAATCTTGATCCCCGGGTGCATCTTGCGGTATTGGTGCAGCGTCGGCAGCAAACACAGCGAGGTGAACTCGTTGGCCGCAACTGTCAGTTTTCCCTCATGCAGGCTGCGCAGTTCGGCAATCGCCTCTTTGGCGCGCTCGCGCAGGTTCAGCAGCTCCTCGGCATATTCCAGCAGTACCTTGCCCGCGGCGGTCAGCGTGCCGTCGCGCGACGAGCGCTCGAACACTTTTTCGCCCAGCAGGTCTTCCAGTTTGGCGATGGTCTGGCTTACCGCCGATTGTGTGCGATGCAAACGCAGCGCCGCGCGCGAGAAGCTGCGCTCCTCGGCCACCGCCACAAAGGCCTCTAACTGGTATAAGTCCATAGGAGATCCCTCAATTGTGTTATTCAATCACCGGGCGTTATTAAATGTAAATACAAAAGTAGAAATGCTAATCGTAGATATCTCTATGTGATTGATTTATTGGTAGATCACGATGGCTTATACCATGTAAACAAAAAGTAGTTTGACTAATTCCAAGCCTCGCGCCATCGTGTTTCCATGGAACCTCATGTAGTGTCTCCAGCCGGCTCCGTTCTGATCTTCGACACCACTCTGCGTGACGGCGAGCAATCGCCCGGTTGCAGCATGAACACCGCCGAAAAGCTGGTGATCGCCCATCAGCTCGAGCGCCTTGGCGTGGACATCATCGAGGCCGGTTTCCCCATCGCCTCGCAGGGCGATTTCGAGGCCGTCCAGCGCGTGGCCGCTGAAATCCGCACTCCGGTCATTGCAGCCCTCGCCCGCTGTGTACGTCAGGACATTGACGCTGCCGCCGCCGCCCTGGAAAAATCCGCACGCCCGCGCATTCACACCTTCCTTGCCACCAGTGACATTCACCTGGCCTTCAAGCTCAAAATGACGCGTGAGGACGCCCTGCGCACGGCGCGCGAATGCGTGGCCTACGCCCGCGCCCGCTGCAAGGACATTGAGTTTTCTCCCGAGGACGCCACCCGCTCCGATCCCGATTTCCTCTGCGCCGTTTTGCAGGCCGCGGTGGATGCCGGCGCCACCACCTTGAATATTCCCGACACCGTGGGCTACACCATGCCCGAGGAGTACGGACGCCTGATCACGAAGATCCGCCAAACCGTCGTGGGCGAATACACCATCAGCGCCCACTGTCACAACGATCTCGGAATGGCCGTGGCCAACTCGCTGGCTGCCGTCGCCGCCGGAGCGCGCCAGGTGGAATGCACCATCAACGGCATTGGCGAGCGCGCCGGCAACGCCGCCATGGAAGAAATTGCCATGGCCCTGCATGTGCGCGGCGATCTCT
Organism: Acidobacteriota bacterium; assembly: GCA_031296105.1. Lineage (GTDB taxonomy): Bacteria > Acidobacteriota > Terriglobia > Terriglobales > Acidobacteriaceae > TOLSYN. The sequence goes on from JARLGJ010000008.1 coordinate 7,701, forward strand.
ATGGCATTCACTGTTCGGTGGAGCGCGCGCAGCTTTACCCGGCCAGCCAGTTGCTCTCGCGCACCCTGGGCTTTCAGGTGCAGCCCAACAAGGCCATTGTGGGACGCAACGCCTTTGCCCACGAGGCGGGCATTCATCAGCATGGCGTGCTCAGCAACCCCTTGTGCTACGAGATCATGACGCCCGAGTCCGTGGGCATGCCCGCCGAGCGCCTGGTGCTGGGCAAACACTCCGGGCGTCACGCCCTTTTGCATCGCTGCAAGGAGCTGGGACTGAACGTGCGCACCGACGAAGTGGACGCGCTCTATACGCGATTTACGCACTTGGCTGACCGCAAGAAAAAGGTTTACGATCAGGACTTAATCTCACTGGTCCTGGCCCATCGGGAACCGGGCGAGAAATCGTCAAATCTGGCGGCTGCGCAATAACCATGAAATTAAACATTGCTGTGCTCCCCGGAGACGGGGTGGGGCCCGAGGTTACCCGCGAGGCGGTACGTGTGCTCCGCGCCGTCAACGACTTTTGCGGCTACGACTTTCGCTTTGAAGAATCGCCCATCGGCGGTGGTGCTTCGGTTGAATTTGGATTGCCCTTCCCGCCGCACACCCGCGAGCGCGTGCTGAACGCCGGCGCCGTATTGCTGGGCGCCGTCGGCGGGCCGCAGTTCGACTCGCTCACCGGCGAGCGCCGTCCCGAGGCTGGATTGCTGGCCCTGCGCCAGGCGTGCGGGTGCTTTGCCAATCTGCGCCCCGCCATCTGCTATGAGTCGGTGGCCAATTGCTCACCCCTGCGCCCGGAGCGCGTCAAGGGCGCCAACATCATGATCGTGCGCGAGCTGCTCGGCGGCCTTTATTTCGGCGAGCCGCGCGCCATCGATGCCGCGGGCAAGCAGGCCTACAACACCATGCGCTACTCCGAAGCGGAGATCGAGCGCGTGGCCCGCGTGGCCTTTGAACTGGCGGACCGCCGCAAGAAGACTTTGGTTTCGGTGGACAAGGCCAACGTGCTGGAGACCTCGCGCTACTGGCGGCAGACGGTCAACCGCATCGCCAAGGATTATCCCGAGGTGAAGCTGGAGCACGCCCTGGTGGATTCGTTCGCCATGAACGTCATCACCTGGCCTACCCGCTATGACGTGGTGCTCACCGAAAATCTCTTTGGCGACATCCTCTCCGATGAAGCGTCGGTCATCGCCGGCTCGCTGGGCATGTTGCCTTCGGCCAGCGTCGGCGGAAAGATCGATCTTTACGAGCCGATTCACGGCTCGGCGCCGGACATCGCGGGCAAAGGCATCGCCAATCCAATCGGCGCCATCGGCTCGGCCGCCATGCTGCTGCGCCATACCACCAAGCTTTTTGCCGAAGCGGATTGCGTGGAGGCGGCCATCGAGTCGGTGCTGAAGAAAGGTCTTCGCACCGCAGACCTGCTGCCGCCCGATCAACGCAGCAAGGCCTGCAGCACGGAAGAAATGGGCACGCGCATCGCCGAAGCAACGGTCGAGGCGCTCAACTCGCGCATGGCCTACCATGCCGTTTAAGGATGTTAAGGTGACCGCACCGAAGAGTCTGTTCGACAAGTTGTGGGAGTCGCACGTTGTGTGGCAGGAGCCGTCGCAGCCTGCATTGATCTATATCGATCTTCACCTGGTGCATGAGGTGACCTCGCCGCAGGCCTTTGAAGGCCTCCGCCTGGCCGGCCGCAAGGTGCGCCGCACCGATTGCACCTTCGGCACCGTCGATCACAACGTGCCCACCACGCGCGAGCATCGCTTCAACATTCTCGATCCCATTGCCGCGCAGCAGATCAACACTCTGCGCAAGAATTGCGCGGACTTCGGCGTGACGCTGGCGGATGTAGGCTCCGCCGAGCAGGGCATTGTGCACGTCATTGGACCGGAACTGGGCTTGACCTTGCCGGGCAAGACGATTGTCTGCGGTGACAGCCATACCTCCACTCACGGAGCGTTCGGCGCGCTGGCCATTGGCATTGGCACCAGCGAAGTGGAACACGTGCTGGCCACGCAGACCTTGCAGCAGAAGCGCCCCAAGTCGATGCTTGTGCGCGTGAATGGCGCGCTGCCCGCGGGTGTAACCGCCAAGGATCTGGCGCTGGGCATCATTCATCAGATTGGCACCGACGGCGGCACCGGCCACTGCATTGAGTACAGCGGAGAGGCCGTGCGCGGCCTGTCGATGGAAGGGCGCATGACGCTGTGCAACCTGGCCATTGAAAGCGGAGCGCGCGGCGGCATGGTGGCGCCCGATGAAACCACCTTCGCCTACATCAAGGGCCGCAAATATGCACCGCAGGGCGAGGCCTGGGACAAGGCTGTAGCCTACTGGAAGACCTTGCCCAGCGAGGAAGGCGCGGAGTTCGATCGCGTGGTGGACTTCGACGCCACCAAGCTGGAGCCGTGGGTAACCTGGGGAACTTCGCCGGGCATGAGCGTGCCGGTGACCGGCCGCGTGCCAAAGCTGGAAGACGCGCGCGACGAAGTGGAGAAAGCGGCCTTCATACGCGCCTATGAGTATATGGGCCTCACGCCCGGCGCGGCGCTGAACACGGTAATGGTGGACCGCGTCTTCGTCGGCTCCTGCACCAATGGACGCATTGAAGACATGCGCGCCGCGGCCAAAGTCATCAAGGGCCACAAGGTCAACGCGAAGGTTCGCATGTTGGTGGTGCCCGGCTCCGAGTGGGTGAAGCAGCAGGCGGAGAAGGAAGGCCTGGACCGCATCTTTACCGCGGCGGGCGCCGAGTGGCGCGAGCCCGGATGCTCGATGTGCCTGGGCATGAACCCGGACATCATTGCCTCCGGCGAGCGTTGCGCCTCCACCAGCAACCGCAACTTTGAAGGACGCCAGGGTCGCGGCGGACGCACCCACCTGGTGAGTCCGGAAATGGCCGCCGCCGCCGCCGTCACCGGACACTTCACCGACGTACGCCAGTGGGATTATAAGGAGTAAATGCCCATGCAACCGATGCGTATTCATCGCGGTCAGGCCATCCCTCTTGGGCAGGCCAACATCGACACCGATCAGATCATCCCGAAGCAGTTTCTCAAGCGCATTGAGCGCACCGGCTACGGGCCGTTTCTGTTCAACGACTGGCGCTACGCTTCCGATGGCCAGCCGAAGCCGGAGTTCGTCATCAATCGCGAACCGTACAAGCACGGTACGATTTTGATTGCGGGCAAGAACTTCGGCTGCGGATCGTCGCGCGAACATGCGGCCTGGGCGCTGACCAACTTCGGCATCCTGGTGGTGATCGCGCCGTCGTTCGCCGACATCTTCCACTCCAACGCCGCCAACAACGGATTGCTGACCGTGGCCTTGCCGGAAGAAAAAGTTACCGAGCTGCTGGCAAAGGCCGAGTCGCGTGAAAAATATGAGTTGACCATTGACGTGGAAAAGCTCACAGTGAGCGACGCCGAGGGATGGAGTGCGAATTTTCCGCTTGATTCCTTCCGCCAGCATTGTCTGTTAAACGGACTGGACCAGATCAGCCTGACGTTGCAGCGCGCGGCCGCGATTCAGGCCTTCGAGGATCGTCCCAAACCGTATTAGTCACTCGCTGTCGAACGTTGCCCCGGAGGGATTTCATGACCCGCTTGTGCGCGACTGCCGTCTGCTTCATCGCTCTCTGCTCGATCTCCGCCTTTGGTCAAACGCAGACGCCGCAAGCCGCGGCGCCTGCGGCCGCTCTCACGCCGGGTCAACTGCGCCACGAATACAAGCAGAAGACCGACCACGCCTACTACAAACTCAGCAAGCATGGATTTCAGGGCTTTCACTGCACGGCCGATCCCGACTGGGACGAGCTGTATCGCAACGTGAAGACCAACGCCTACATGATGCAGGATCTGAAGCCGGCGCTGAAGCAGACACATTTCGAAATCACGGTTGGAGCCACTGGAGCGAGCAGCGTTACGCACCAGTTGGGCGAGCTGCCGCGCAGCGCGGAAGTGGCGGATCGTCTGCGTTCCACGGCCGATGGAATGGATGACGTGGTGAACGGCGCGCTGCAAAGCTGGGCGGGGTTGGCGGCGCGAATTCTGCTGCCTGATGCGGACGACGACAGCTACGACGTGGCGTTGAGCGAAGGAAAATACGTGCTGCGGCACCACGAAACAAACTCGAATTTGCGCCTTGTGGTGGACTCCGCGGGACGGCTGGAACAACTGGAAGAAAGCAATTCGCGAGCAACGATTACGCTGCATCCGCACTGGGACGAAACCGCGGAAGGCTTGATTTTAGCGGGCTACGAAGCATCGCTGAAAGTGGGCGACGAAACGGTGCAGAAAATGCGCGTGGGATATGTGTATGTGGAGTTGCATGGAATGCGTTTGCCGCAGTTGATCACGCTGTGGATCGATACGCCGGAAGGCGTACTGAGCGGACCGATTGCGTTTGGAAAATACAAATTTCCAGAAAAAACGGCTGTTTCAGGAGACGCGAAATAAGTTTAGTTTCGCTTTTTAATCGCCACTAAACCTGTTTTCAATGCAGGTTTTGATTGAAATTCCTCTCTGTATCCTCTAGACTTCGATCTGTTTTGACGATTTCCTGTTTTTAAAACAGGTTTTGGAGCGTTTTTGACCTCAAAAGGGGGCAAAAACGGATGTTTCGCGCGAAATGCGCGTTTTCGACGTTTTTTGCGCGTTTTTATCGCTTTTTCGCGTCTGAAATGCGTTTTTGTTTTTTCGTAATACAAAAGGAGTTCGACGCATGAGTTCTCGTATGATTCCCGGTCTTGTTGCTCCCCTGAAGGGCGAATCCAACGCGATGGCACCGGAGGCGGTGCGAGCCCAGACGCGCGACCTGCTGCCGGGAGTGAAGGCGATGGGGCGCAAGGCGGCGGCGCGTCTGCTGGAGAAGCAATACCCGGACGGCTACTGGTATGCCGACCTGACGGCCGACTCGACGCTGCAATCGGATTACATCCTGCTGCAGATGTGGCTGTATCCGGTGCGCGGGGACGGGAGCTGGGAACCGCCGACGATAAACCGGATACGCAAGGCGGCGAAGTCGATTCTGGAAACGCAGAGGGTGGACGGCGGCTGGAACATCTACGAGCCGGGGCCTTCGGAGATCAACGCGACGGTGCGGGCGTACACCATGCTGAAGCTGACGGGCATGGACATTGAAGATCCGCGGATGAAGAAGGCGCGGGAGCTGATTCTGCGGATGGGCGGCATCCAGGCGTGCAACAGCTACACGAAGCTGAACTACAGCCTGTTCGATCTGTTCCCGCGCAAGTACGTGCCGACGATTCCGCCGGAGATCCTGATTATTCCGGGCAACGTGCTGTACGAAATGTCGTCGTGGACGCGGACGATCATTGTGCCGCTATCGCTGATCCAGGCGGTGGGCGGGGTGAAGCGCACGCCGGGGTTGCTGCGCATCGACGAACTGTTTCACCCGCACCGCAAGATCGCCCTGGCGCGCAAGGACCGCATTGCTAACCTGTTCATCCAGGCGGACAAGCTGTTCAAGCGCTGGGAGCGCAAAGGCGTACAGGCGATCCGCAACAAGGCGATCAAGGCGGCGGAGCACTGGATGCTGGATCGCTTGCAGTACACGGAAGGGCTGGGCGCGATTTATCCGGCGATGATGTACGCCATCATGGCGATGGACGCGCTGGGCTACGAGCGAGACCATCCGGACCTGGAAATGGCGATCAAGCAGTTCGACGACCTGATGCTGGAGAAAGAAGAGAACCTGATTTTCCAGCCGTGCAAGTCTCCGGTGTGGGACACGGCGATTGCAGCATTTGCCCTGGGCGAGTACGGCGACAAGAACGATCCGGCGACGAAGGCGGCGCTGAAGAAGGCGGCGGACTGGCTGCTGACGAAAGAGATACGGCGGCGGGGCGACTGGGCGGCAAAGCGTCCGGAACTGACGCCGAGCGGTTGGGCATTCGAGTTTGCCAATGAATACTATCCGGACATTGACGACACGGCGATGGTGCTGATGGCGCTGCAGAACACGCTGGCGTCGAGTCCGTACAAGCATCTGAAGGCGGAGGGCCGGGCGGTGCCGTGGCTGCTGGGAATGCAGAGCAGCGACGGCGGCTGGGCGGCGTTCGACGTGGACAACAACTGGCAGTTTCTGAACAAGGTTCCGTTTGCCGACCACAACGCGATGCTGGACCCGACATGTCCGGACATTACGGGACGGGTGCTGGAATGCCTGTGCCGCCGCGGCTATACGCACGATCATCCGGCGATTGCCAACGCGATCCAATACCTGCTGAAGCAGCAGGAAGAGAACGGAAGCTGGTTTGGACGCTGGGGCGTGAACTACATCTACGGCAGCTTCCTGGCCATCCGCGGGCTGAAGGCGACCGAGGCGGAGCAGGTGCGGGAGGCGATTGGGCGCAGCGCGGAGTGGCTGCGCTCGGTACAGAACCGGGACGGCGGCTGGGGCGAGAGTTGCAAGAGCTACGAGACGGGAAGGTATGAGCCGGCGCCGAGCACTCCGACGCAGACGGCGTGGGCACTGCTGGGATTGATTGCCGCGGGAGACGCGGGAGGCAAGGCGGTGCGCGATGGCATTGCTTGGCTGCAGAAAAACCAGCACTCGGATGGAAGCTGGACGGAAGAGATCACGACAGGCACGGGCTTTCCGAATGTGTTCTACATCAGCTATCACCTGTACCCGCACTACTTCCCGCTGCTGGCGCTGGCGGCGTTTAAAAAGGCGGTGGAGTAAAAGGGGAAGCGCAAGGTTGCGCAGGTTACACAAGTTGCGCAAGAGGGATGGCCTCGGGTTCGCGAGCGAAGCTGAGACCATTGTTTTTTGCGATCGAGGTTGGTGACCTGAGGCTGCATCATTGCTGCCCACTTTGCGGGGGGCCTTCGCGTTGCTCAGGAAGACACGGCTCTTTTCCCAGGTTAGCCGCTTTTCCAGGTTAGGGTGACTCTGATCAAGTTGGAATTTGTCAGGGCACGGCTTCAGCCGTGCCGCTAAACCGGCAACAATATCTCGCGGCTTTAGCCGCTGGGGGGAGGGTTCGGCAAGAATAAAACAGCTTTCCCTCCGGGGCTGAAGCCCCTGCGTTTATGCGGCTTTTACGGCACGGCTGAAGCCGTGCCCTGACAAAGCACCTTCCCATCAAAATATATCGTTGACCGATTTAACTCCCGTAGAATAGCTTGCAAGACTGACTTATTCAGAGCTTTCTTCGCCGCGCTTCGCGCGCCGAACCTGGGGCACAAGCGAGTGCTTCCCATTCAAGCCCAGCGGCGGGGCTTGAATGGGGCACCGGGTGCCGGGTGCCGGGTGCCGGGCTTCCGGTTTTCAATCTTGAAAACTTGCGTCTCTGAAGCCCTGAGACCACGGCTCCTCCACTTTCACCCATTTTTCACCTCCCCTGAACTACACTATTCTCGTATGCTTCGCCGATTCCGCAGTCTCACTGCCCTCCTCGTGCTCGGCCTCTGGGCCGTAGCCTCGTATGCCTCCGCCTACAACGCGCAGCCCAAGCTCGTCGTCATCGTGGTCGTCGATCAGCTCCGCGGCGACCTTTTGGAGCGCTATCACGACGACTTTCCCGAGGGCGGCATTCGCCTCCTGATGGATCGCGGCGCATGGTTCACCACCTGCTACTACAACTACGCCGCCACCAAGACCGCGCCTGGGCACTCCACCATTGGCACCGGAACCTACTCTCTTGGCCACGGCATCTTTGCCAACGAGTGGTGGGATCCGAACGAGCGCCGCATCGTCACCAGCGTGGAGGATGAGGGCACCCGTCCACTGGGCCTGCCAGCGGGCGTCGAGGGTGAAAAGTGGAGCGCCTCGCCCCACAATCTGCAAACCGATACCATTGGCGACGAACTCAAGCTGGCCACCGCCGGCCGCTCTCGCGTCTATGGCATTTCGCTGAAGGACCGCGCCGCCATTCTCCCCGTCGGCTTCTCGGCCGATGCCGCCTTCTTCCTCGATCCCCAGTCCGGAGCCTTCGTCACCTCCAGCTATTACATGCCGCAGGCTCCCGAATGGCTCGTCAAGTTCAATGAAAGCGGCGCCAAGGACAAGTACCTGAACCGCGAGTTGAAGGATGCCGACGGCAACCTCTGGCGCTCCACCGCGCCCCGCCTCAACGCCAAGGGCAAGCCCGCCAGCTATTACGATCTCGTTGGCCCTACTCCCTGGGGCAACGACTACCTCGCCGATCTGGCCAAAACGCTCATCGAAAACGAGAAGCTCGGCCAGGGGCCCAGCACCGATCTGCTCTCCGTCAGCTTCTCCTCCACCGACATTCTCGGCCACAAGGTCGGCCCCGACGCGCCCGAGGACAAGAACATGCTCCTGGCCTTCGACCGCACCCTCGCCGGCTTCTTCTCCTATCTGGACGAGAAGGTAGGCCGCGGCAACTGGGCCGTCGCCTTCACCGCCGATCACGGCGTTGCTCCCATGGCCGATTACGCCAACAAGCTGCGCATTCCGGCCTTCAACTTCAGCCCGGAAGATCTCCAGCACCAGCTCAACGTGATGCTGCGCGCCAAGTACGCCAAGCAGCTTCCGCCGGCCACGGCCAAGCCCACGCCCAACGCGGATGGCGACATCGATCCCGACCTACCCAACAAGTTCGTCGTCTATATCGACTACCCCACCGTCCACCTCGACCGCGACGCCTTTGCCAAGGTCAAGGTCAGCGAGGCCGAGGCGGAGAAGACGGTCGGCGAGTTCATGCTCAAGCTCGGCTTCCGCAGCTATTCCACCAAGGTGCAAATGGCCGCCGGAGACGTGCCCAACTCCATCTTCCGCCAGCAAACACTGAACGCCTACTCGCCACTCGGCGGATGGTACGTCACCGGACTCTATCCGCCCTTCCAGATTGGCTACGGCTCCGGCACCGGACACGCCCTGCCCTACAGCTACGACGCGCACGTGCCCCTGGCCTTCTACGGCGCGGCCTTCCGCCCCGGCATCTACCGGGAAAGCGTCGAGCCGGTGGACCTGGCCGTCACGCTCAGCTCGCTGCTGCGCATCAACAAGCCCGCCAGCGCCGTTGGCCGCGTGCTGCACGAGGCCTTCCAGGACAATCCCGCGCCCGCCCCGCAGCACTAACGCGCCGGTGCCCCATTCAAGCCCCTCCGTCGGGCTTGAGTGGGAGAGCAAACAACATAACGAATGAATGTGAATTGGTGCCCCATGTCTGGCCGGTTGCCGGGCCAGACGTGGGGTCTTTGCCTTTGCTTTTGTTCTTGTTCTTGATGTGTCATCCTGAGGCGAAGCCGAAGGACCCCAGCACAGTGGGCCCCGAGGATGTAGTCCCAGGTCACCAACCACCAAACTTCGCAATTCGTGCTTCATCAAGCGTCAATGACTCAATCGTCCTTCGTGCGATCTCGCTCTCGTTGTCACCCTTCAGCTTCTCCGGCGCGGTAGAATTGAGGGCATGAGCCACCAGCCCTCGCAGAAAACAGCAGAGGCCCCCAAAGCCTCTGCCGCTCCCGTCAAGGCTCCGCGCCTGGCGCCGCCCACGCTCGACATGAGCGTCACTCTCGCCGGCATTCCTTTGAAGAATCCCATCCTGGCCGCCTCGGGAACCTTCGGCTACGGCGTCGAGTTTGAGGACGTGGTCTCGCTCGAACGTCTCGGCGGCTTCGTCGTCAAGGGATTGTCGCGCGAGCCCATGGCCGGCAATCCCGCGCCGCGCCTCTACGAGACCGCCGCCGGAATGCTCAACGCCATTGGCCTGCAAAACATCGGCGCCCGCGCCTTTCTCGAGGAAAAGCTCCCCCGCCTGCGCAAGATCAAGGACGCCGTCGTCGTCGCCAACGTCTATGGCTACACCACCGAGGATTATTGCGAAACCATCCGCATCCTGAACGACGGCGAAGGCATCGCGGCCTACGAGCTCAACGTCAGTTGCCCCAACGTCCGTTACGGCGGCATCACCTTCGGCCAGGATCCCTACCTGCTCAGCGAGCTGGTGGCCAACGCCCGTTCGGCTTCGTCGCGTCCGCTGATCGTCAAGCTCTCGCCGAACGTCACCAGCATCGCCAAAATGGCGCGCGCCGCCGAAGACGCCGGGGCCAGCGCCATCTCCCTGGTCAACACCTTCCTCGCCATGGCCATCGATCCCGTGACGCGGCGTCCGCGCATCTCCAACGTCACCGCCGGACTCAGCGGCCCAGCCATCAAGCCCATCGCCGTGCGCATGGTCTATGAAGCGTCGCAGGCCGTCTCAATTCCCGTGGTCGGCATCGGCGGCATCAGCACGGCCGAAGACGTGGTGGAGTTCCTGCTGGCCGGCGCCACGGCGGTTGAAGTGGGCACGGCAAATTTCTGGGATCCGCGGGCCTGCGAACGCCTGGTCAACGACCTCGAACGCTGGTGCCTGCAGCAGCAGATCGAAAAAGTCTCCAGCCTGACCAAAGGCCTGCTCCTCAGCTAACTCAGGAAAACGCCGGATACGACGGTGCCCCACGCAAGCCCAGCCGTTGGGCTTGAGTGGGAGAGCAACTCACACGATGTGTCATCCGGAGGCGCAGCCGAAGGATCCCGGCAAGGAGAACGTTCCAGGTCACCAACCACCCAATCACTTCCACACAAAAAAATCCCTCCCACCCGGGAGGGATTTTTTACGCACTCAATTTCTTCCTACGAATCTCCTCCCGGCAGCTTTTCCCTCAGCGTGCGCGCGCCCGTCAGCGCCGCGTCCTTGACCGCCATGGGAGCCGGCGTGGCCACGGCCACAATCAGCCACACAAACGCCGACAGCCCGAATCCCGCCAGGGAACAGATTTCCAGCAGCGTCGCGTGCGGCGGGCTGAAGTGGTGAATCACCGCAAACGCCAGCACAAACACGGCGGCCGAAACCGTCGCCAGCCCCAGCAGGGAGAGGTCGATTGCGCGGTGCAGCCTTTGCCGCCCGCGGCAGTGCGCGCACTCCGCCAGGTGAGCTTCGTAGTCCACGCTCATCTCCGGCGCCAGCCCGCTAATGTCGTATCGCCAGCCGGCAAGAATGTGGCCGACAAAAGGATCTATACATTGACTCATATCGATTTATAACGTCAGCGGCGCCAGCGGCTCGTCCTGCCGCGCCAGCAGCAAACGGCTCGCAAACAGTCCCGGACGCTCGCCCAAAGCCCGCTCCGCCGTCATCCGCGCCAGCTCCGGCAGGTTGTTCTGCTCCGACAAGTGCGCCAGCACCACAAACGCGGCGCTCCCATCATAGTCTGTGCCCAGGAATTCGGCGAGCGCGTCGTTCGACAGGTGTCCCACCCGCGACATCACCCTCTGCTTCACCGCCCACGGATACGGTCCGCCGCGCAGCATCTCCAAATCGTGATTCGATTCCAGCACCATTCCCGCGCAGCCCTTCAACTGCTCCTTCACGTTCTGCGGCATGTATCCAAGGTCGGTGGCATAGGCCACGCGCACGCCTTCGGTGGTAAAGCGGAAGCCCACCGGATCGGCGGCGTCGTGCGGAATCGTGAACGGCATCACCTCGATGTCGCCCACCACAAACCCCTTGCCCGCCTCGAACGTCTCCAGCCGCCCGGCCTGCACGCGGTTTCCCGCCGAATCCTTAAACTGCCGCTGCCACGCCGCGTGCGTCGGGGCCGTCATGTACACGGTCAGCCCAAAGCGCTTGGCCATCACATGCACGCCGTTCACGTGGTCCGCGTGCTCGTGCGTTATCAAAATCCCCGCCAGCCCCGCCGGATCGATCCCCTGAGCCTCCAGGCGACGGCATTCCTCGCGGCAAGAGAGCCCGCAGTCCACCAGCAGCCGCGTGCGCGACGAACTCAGCAGCGACGAATTTCCCCGGCTCCCCGAGGCCAGCACCGTAAGCGAGACAGACACATCCGATAGCATATCCGCATCGCCCCCCGGATTCCAACCGCCAGCCTCAAATCCGACGGCCCCCTCGCCCGTAGCGCCCATCTGCGCTAACATATCTGCTCCGCAAGGAGGCTCGCCATGTGCAGCAACTTCGGTCTCAACCTGCATCCCGGACGCAAACCCGCCGCCCTGCAATGGCAGTGGTACAACCTCGCCCGGCAACTCTGGCAACGCCTGCGCCGCCTCTTTGCCCGGGCGGACAACGGAATCTCTCACTAGCCAGCACCACCCCGCGTGGGCGGCAAAAAAAGGCGCCGCCTTTTGCCTGGCAGCGCCCGCGCTTGCAGCTCTTCCGTTTTCTTTATTTCGCCGCCGCCGACGGCTTCAGCACCGCCGCGTTGCGCTCGTCCCCGTTGATCCTGCGCGGCCCATGACCTTGGCGGAAACTTCCGCCGCTTACACCTTCAGGAAGATCTTCTTCCTGTACAGCAGCCACGTTGCCGCCCAGCACACCGCCGTGTAACTCAGCGCGTAGGTCAGAGACGTCCAGTGCGGCCACGGGATGTTGTACACCGTGTTGCGGCACACCCACTCATGCAGGCTCACGCTCTTGCCCGCCACCATCACCTTCGTGGTGTAAAAGTATGTCGCCCCGAACTCCGACAGCGCATACGCAAAAATCGTGTTTGTCCCAAACACCAGCGGAACCACCGTCCATCTTCCGCGCCACTGCTTTACGTCCACCAGCCAGTAACACGCCGCCAGCGTCAGCATGGCCAGTCCCGCGGCCATCAGCACGTAGGAGCTCGTCCACAACTTCTTGTTGATGGGGAACCACACATCCCACACCGCGCTGGCGGCAAACAACAGCGCGCCCACCGCCGCCAGGCGACGCAGCAGACGCATCGGCTGGCGGCGCAGCGCGCGAATCCATTCGCCCGCCGCCACGCCCAGCAGCGCCGTCGCCAGCGCCGGAATCGTGCTCAGCAGCCCCTCGGGATCGCGCACCTGCTCGTATAAATGTCCCGGAAGCAATTTCCGGTCCAGCCACGCCACCCAGTTCCGGTCCATGTCCAGCAGAGGAATGTCCACTCCCGGCACGCCGTATCCCGGCACCGGAACCCAACGCATGAGCGCCCAATATCCCAGCAGGCACCCGGCAATCACCGCCCAGCGCACTCGCGTGGAGCACCACAGGTACAGCACCGAACCCACCAGGTATCCAATGGCAATGCGTTGCAGCACTCCGTACACCCGCCAGGTGGCAAAGTCGAAGTGGGGTGCGCCGTTAATCAGCAGCCCGATGGCGAAAATGATCAGCGCGCGCCGGACGATGTGCGGCAACTGCGCCAGCTTCGTCCCCGCCTTCAACCGCGAGGAAAACGAGAACGTCAGCGACACGCCGGTAATGAACAGGAAGAAGGGAAACACCAGGTCGGTCAGCGTCCAGCCATTCCACGTCGAATGCTCAAGCTGATGGAAGCTCGGCCCCTCGCCGTCGTTGACCAGGATCATCAGTCCAACGGTCAGGCCGCGAAACACGTCCAGCGAGAACAGACGTCCCGCTCCCGCCGGATCTACCATGGTTTTGGATTGTTCGTCCGCTGCAACCGTTGTCGTGGCCGCCATCGCGCCTCTCGGTCGAATCGATCTTTACTTCCCCGAACGGTACGAGCCTAACACGCGCAACTCCACCGCGCGAGGTTCAAGTTCCAGCAACGCCTGCTTCATCCGCGCGTCGCTCGCGGAGGCCGCCACTTCCAGAAAAAAGCGGTAATGCCACGGCTCGCCCACCAGCGGACGGCTCACCAAACTCATCAGGTCCACCCCGTTCGCCGAAAAAGGCTCCAGCGCGTGGAACAACGCTCCCGGACGATTCGTTACCGTCAGCACCAGCGTGCAGGCGTCGGCCGCTTCATCCGGCTCGGCCATCGCGCCCGCCGGTTCCAGCAGCGCAAAGCGCGTAAAGTTGCTCGCGTCGTCCTCCACGCCCTCCGCCAGAACCTCGGCCCCATACTCTTCCGCGGCAAAGCCGCCGGCAATCGCCGCCACCGTCTCGTCTCCTTGTTCCATCACCTGCCGCACCGAGCCCGCCGTGTCCTCCGCAACGCTCTTGGCAATGCGCGGATGGGTGGCAAAAAACTTCTCGCACTGGGCCAGCGCCACGGGATGCGACTGTATCTTCCGCACCTCGTCCAGCTTCGCTCCCGGCACGCCAATCACGCAGTGGCTGATGCGCAGCACCACCTCGCCCGTCATCCGCAAATGGCTTTGATACAGCAGGTCGTAGCAGCGCAGCACCGGCCCCGCCAGAGTGTTCTCCAAGGGAGCCAGGATCAAATCCGCCTTACCCTGCGCAATCGCCTCGAACATCGCCTCAAACGTCGCGCACGGCACGGTCGCCACGTCCGTGCCCAGCAGCTTCCGCGCCGCCATCTGGCTGAAGGCGCCCGGCTCGCCCTGGAACGCCACTCGCGCCCGCCCGCTTATTTTGTGCATACCGCCTCCGTTCCCAGCGTGTGCTGCAAACGCCGGCTCTCGGCGAGAATCGCGCCAAAGATACGCCGCACGCCCGCCGGACGCAGAGGCCCCTGGTTGCGTTCCACCAGCGCGTGCAGCACCGCTGCCTCGCGCGCCTCGTCGCTTACCGGCAGCGATTGTTCTTTCTTCAGCCGCGCAATCTCCGCCACCGTGCGCGCCCGCTCGTTGATCAGACGCAACAACTCCACATCCAGTTGATCGATCGTGCTGCGATGTTGACTAAGCACCGGATTCATTCTGGCACTTCTCCTTCGGCAATCTGCCGTAAATTTTTTCCTGCCGTAAATACAAAAAGGCCGCGATCTTTGCGATTCGCGGCCGTTACGAGAAACCCTGTTGTGCGTAAACTTTTCGAGCTAAATCTTCAGTATGCACAGGGGCCTCGCCAGCCGCACGGTAAAGGCGCGGTAGGCAAAAAAGCCGAAGCTAAATCGAGGAGTGTGCATAAAAGCTCTGCCCAGAACCTTAGCCTGAAACGCGAACCCCTGTCAATTGCCCACGGACTTGCACCGTTCCCCGTGCAAGTCCGTTGAGGGGGAAGCGCACCGTGTCCTAAATGAAGGGCGAGCTTTGCGGTTGGTGACCTGGGGCGGCATCCTTGCCGCTCACTTTGCTGGGATCCTTCGGCTTCGCCTCAGGAAGACACATCAAGAACAAAGACAAAGGCAAGAACAAAGACAAAGGCAACAGCAAAGGCAAAGGCAAAGGCAACAGCAAAGGCAAAGGCAAAGGCAACAGCAAAGGCAAAGGCAACAGCAAAGGCAAAGGCAACAGCAAAGGCAAAGGCAACAGCAAAGGCAAAGGCAAAGACCCCACGTCTGGCCCGACAACAGGCCAGACATGGGGCACCAATTCATATGTATCCGTTGTGTTGCTTGCTTCCCACTCAAGCCCAACGGCGGGGCTTGAATGGGGCACCGGGATTCCCAGGTTAGCCGCGCTTTGCGCGCCGAACCTGGGGCACACATGCCGAAGCTGGGGCACACACGCCGAAGCTGGGGCACACACGCCGAAGCTGGGGCACACACGCCGAAGCTGGGGCACACATGCCGAAGCTGGGGCACACACGCCGAAGCTGGGGCACACGCTCGCCCTTAGCGCCTTCTTCTTGGTATCCTTATCTCTTATGCTTGATCTTGCATTTGTACGCGAACATCTGCCTTTGGTGGAGGAGAAGCTGCACAGCCGCGGCGCCGATCCGGCGAAGCTGTTGGGCAACTTCGAGGAAATCGACGGGCGCCGCCGCGCTTTGACTCTGGAGCTGGAAAAGGCTCTGGCCCGCCGCAATGAGTTGAGCAAAAAGATCGGTCCGCTGATGGGCGCCGAAAAGAAGGGCGCCATCACCGCGGAGCAGAAGGCGGAGCTGGACGGGCTCTCGGCCGAGGTGATGAAGCTCAAAGAGGGCATTCCCGCCCTGGAAGAGCAGCAGAAGGCGGCCGACACGGAGTTGCGCGGGATTCTGGCGACGGTGCCGAACCTGCCTCATGACTCGGTGCCGGTGGGCAAGGACGAGACCTGCAACCACGTGGAGAAGTACTGGGGCACGAAGCCCGAGTTTTCCTTCACTCCGAAGCCGCACTGGGAACTGGGCGAAGAGCTTGGCGTTCTGGACCTGGAACGGGCCAGCAAAATTACCGGGGCGCGCTTTGCCCTGTACTGGGCGCTGGGCGCGCGGCTGGAACGCGCGCTGATGAACTTCATGCTGGACCTGCACACCCGCGAGCACGGCTACACCGAGGTGCTGCCGCCCTACCTGGTAAACGCCGACTCGATGTACGGCACGGGACAGTTGCCGAAGTTCGAGGAAGACCTGTTCAAGGTTCCGCATAACGACCGGACGCTGTACCTGATTCCGACAGCGGAAGTGCCGGTGACGAACATTTATCGCGATGAGGTGATTGACGGCGCGAAGCTGCCGATCTCTCTGACGGCCTACACGCCGTGCTTCCGCAGCGAAGCGGGATCGTATGGCAAGGACGTGCGCGGGATCATACGGCAGCATCAGTTCCAGAAGGTGGAGCTGGTGAAGTTTGCCAAGCCGGAAGAGAGCTACGCGGAGCACGAGAAGCTGACGCGGGCGGCGGAAGAGGTTCTGGAGCGGCTGGGACTGCATTATCGCAGGATGCTGTTGTGCTCGGGCGATATGGGCTTCAGCTCGGCGAAGACGTACGATTTGGAAGTGTGGCTGCCGGGACAGCAATTGTATCGCGAGATCAGCTCATGCTCGAACTTTGAGAGCTTCCAGGCGCGGCGGGCGAACATTCGCTACAAGACCGAGGGCAAGAAGGGAACGGAGCTGGTACACACCCTGAACGGCAGCGGACTGGCCGTGGGCCGGACGTGGGTGGCGATTGTGGAGAATTATCAGCAGGCAGACGGAAGCGTGCTGATTCCGGAGGCGCTGCGCCCGTACATGGGCGCGGAGCGGATTGAAGCACGCAAGCTGTAAAAAGACGGAATGAGAGCGATGAGCAAAATCTGGGAGACGATCAAGAGCTACTTCTGGTGGACGCACTCGCGCGGCTCACTGCACTACGACGTGATGGTGACGCTGATTCTGCTGTTCATCTTTGTGACGCCGTACTTTGTGGATTACAAGGACAAGCCGGCAGAGCGCAAGCCGCGGGACGGCAGCGTGCTGGTGATGCCGGACGGAGAGAACAACCTGATTCTGCGAGTGGACGCGCGAGACGTGAAAGCCACGGCACCGGCGGAGATACAGGCGGAGCTGCAGAAGATCATCACGCCGATCAGCGGAGCGGTGACGATTAAGCGCTGGGCTCCGGAACAGGATTTGGGCGGACACCTGGTGGGGTATCACGTGTGGGTGCGCCGGTAAGAAGCGGGCGCGGAGATGGGAATGATACGTATGCGAAAGTTATTGCTTGCCTTCGGCATGGCGGCCTTGATGGCGGCCACGGCTTTTGCGCAGGGACGGCAGGAAGATCTGGAAAAGGTTCTGACGCTGCTGGACAAGTCCAGCGTGGGCTTTAAGACGCTGAAGGCGGACTTTGAGTGGGATCAGTTCCAGATGGTGGTGAGCGAGCACGAGCGCGACAACGGCCTGATGTACTTTAAACGCTCGGGCGGAAGCGTGGACGTGGGCGCCGACATACAGACGCGCGGCCGCGAAAAGAAAATGGTTCTGAAAGATGGAGCCTTGCAGATTCTGCAGCGCAAAACGGGGCAGGTGACGAGCTACGACACGCGCAAGAAGCGCGAGAGTTTTGAGAGCTTTCTGGCCCTGGGATTTGGCGCGCGCGGACACGACCTGCCGAAGAACTTCGAGGTGCGCTATGCGGGGGTGGAGAACGCCGCCGGAGTGCAGTCCTACAAACTGGAGCTGACGCCGAAATCGGCGCAGGTGCGGCAGATGTTCCCGAAAATTACGCTGTGGATCGATCCGCGAACGGGAATGAGCGTGCAACAGAAGCTGGACCAGGGGGAAGGCGACTACCGGATTGCGGTGTATCATCACATCGAAGTGAACGCGGCGCTGCCGGGCGATGCCTTCAGTTTGAAGAAGTAAAACGGCAGCGCAAACAAAAATGGCCGCCCTGGGCAACCGGCGGCGGCCCGCGCGCGTCAACCTCATGGAGGGAGCGTCCATGGGCAAAGCGAAGGTGGTAGTCATTCCGGCGCTCCCGCATCCCTACGCACACGTACGCACGCTGCCAAGCGATCCGCGCTACGTGGAAGGCCAGCGCCTGCTGGTGGAAGCCATACACTACCTGCTGAATACAGATCGCAAAGGGAATTACGCGGCAGCCGAATTGCTGCTGGAACACGTGCGGACACGCTTCCGCATGAGCGACCGGGCCCAGGGCGAAATCGGAAAGTCATGAGGTGTTGTTCTTCCCACTCAAGCCAAAAGGAGGGCTTGAATGGGGCACCGGGCAAGAACAAGAGCAAAAATAAGAGCAACAACCCCACGTCTTGCCCAACATCGGGGCCAGACATGGGGCACCAATTCCATGAGTTCGTTATGTTGGTTGCTTCCCCACTCAAGCCCAACAGCGGGGCTTGAATGGGGCACCGGCGGGCGGAGGATGACACTCTCTTTTCCCAGGTTAGCTCGCTTCGCTCGTGAACCTGGGGCACAAGCGGGGGCACAAGCACGATCCGGCATTGGCCGGATTCCCGATCTCACACTGTGATAATCCTATC
The DNA here is from genome assembly GCA_031296105.1 of Acidobacteriota bacterium. Lineage (GTDB taxonomy): Bacteria > Acidobacteriota > Terriglobia > Terriglobales > Acidobacteriaceae > TOLSYN. Next base: position 26,213 of record JARLGJ010000008.1, read on the forward strand.
GAATGGCCCATAAGCGATTTCGTTTGGACATCCGGCTGGCCATGGCGCAGCATGGTGGGCACAGGCTCGAGGTTTGGGACTTTTCTTTATATAGGTAGATGGAAAGGAATTCTATGGACTCCAATAAGAAGATGGATCGGCGGCAACTGGTTACGCTACTGGGCGGATTGGCCGGCGCCGGAGCGGCGGCGCACCTGTTTGCCTCAACGGAGAAGAGCGCGGCCGCGGCGGGCGCGAGCGGGATGCAGCAGACGCCGTGGCCCTACAAGCCTCTGGACCCGGACGCGGTGGCACAGAGAGCTTATGAGTCGTACCTGAAGGGGCACTGCATGTATGGCTCGTTCGAGGCCATTGTGGGCACGGTGGCCGATCAGCTCGGAGGGCCGTACAAGGATTTTCCGTATGCGATGTTCAAGTACGGCGCGGGCGGGGTGAACGGCTGGGCCACGCTGTGCGGCTCGCTGAACGGAAGCGTGGCGGCGATCCAACTGCTGTCGCCGAATCCGAATCCGCTGATCGACAACCTGATGGCGTGGTACGAGGTGGCGCCGCTGCCGAACTTCTATCCGAAGGGCGCGAAGTTCCCCGAAGTGCGCTCGATGGCCGGCACGCCGCTGTGCCACGAGTCGATTGCGCACTGGTGCAAGAAGGCGGAGAAGAAATCGTATTCGCCGGAGCGGGTGGAGCGCTGCGGGACGCTGACGGCCTCGGTGGCGCGGCAGGCGGTGGTGCTGCTGAATGAACAGGCCGCGGGCAAGACGATGGAAGTTTTCGGATTGTCGAAGCAGGCCCAGGGCTGCTCGGGCTGCCACGAAAAGGGCGGCATGGTGGAGAACATACGCGCCAAGATGGAATGCGGCGAGTGCCATACGGCGGAAGTGAAGTCGGGACACGGAAAATAAGATTTACGAGTGAAGAGAAAAGACCCTGCATGGCGCAGGGCCTTTTTTATGGGGAAATGGCGTTCGATTGACGAAGGACGAAGCTGGGTGGTTGGTGACCTGGAGCGACATCCTTGCTGCTCACTGTGTTGGGGGCCTTCGGCTACGCCACAGGATGACACATCAAGAACAAAAGCAAGAACAAAAGCAAGAACAAGAACAAAAGCAAGAACAAAGGCAAAGGCAAAAGCAGAAGCAGAAGCAAAGACAGAAGCAGAAGCAAAGGCAAAGACCCCACGTCTGGCCCGACAACAGGCCATACATGGGGCACCAATTCCATGAGTTCGTTATGTTGGTTGCTTCCTGCTCAAGCCCAAGGATGGGTTGAAGGGGACACCGGGCGTCCGGATGCTTTTCCTGGATGTCTTTTATAATTGTTTTTATTTGTATACAAGACATTTAGAGTATAAAATCCTGCTATTCGAGGATCATCTCCGATTCGTGTTCAGGGTATTCCATTGCTTTCAGCAGAAGGAGGCATCATGTTGGGTATTGGTGAGGCAAAGGATGTGGAACGTATCATCACCGAAATTGAATGTTTGGAGCGCATGTACAGCCTGCCGGACAACAGGCCACTTGCAGAAATCGCACCCGGGAAACAGCCTGCTATGTACACCGATACCCCATGGATCCAGCAGTGGAGACAGGACAAAGCGTAGCTGGGATGCGCATCCGGACTGAGTGAGCCAGGGGCCTCGTCGTTACCTGGAATCGCGGCGTTACTGCCGGCGGCGCAGGGATCCCTTCGCCTCAGGAAGACACACATTGTGATGCTTCCCACTCAAGCCCAACGGCGGGGCTTGAACGGGGGAACGGCTTTATACAACACGGCGTCCGGTAACGAGGTTAAAGACCAGGACCACCAGGGCCACAACCAGCAAGAGATGGATGAGACCTCCGGCGATGTGCAGGCTGAAGCCCAGGAGCCAAAGGATCACAAGAACGACGAATATTGTCCACAGCATCGCTGCCCTCTTTCCGCATCGCGCGCACCCGAGGCTTGGCCTGCTTGCGGGTGCACCGGTGCGCTGCAAACATGACTACTTCTGCGCGACGGCCTGAGCCTTGCTGCTTCGCACGGCGTCCAGGAAGTGTTGCGAAGATTTTGGCGCCGCCACCTTGCCGGTGAGCGCAGCCCTGGTTGAAACATGCCGGCCATAGATGGCTCGCATGGAATCATCGTCCCGGCGAATTGAAGCGCCGCTGAGGGTGAGTCCGGCAAACGCGCCCCTGGCTCGCGAGTAGGTAAGAATCTCGGTATCGAGCTTCCAATCGGTATCGGCCGATGCATGACGGCCAACCGGTCCCGCCGCCGCCGAAGCATCGGCGCCAAGCTGGAATTTGCTGGCCAGTAACTGCCTCATGCCGCGGTCATTCTGAATGATCATGACCAGGTCCACGCCTTCGACGCCGATCTGCAGTCCCCAGCTTCCGCCGGTAATGGCAAAGAAGGCAGGCGCGCTCCAGCCATTTGCGGTGCGGCAGGTGGCAACTCCGCGGCCATTTTCCGCGCCAAAGACAAAGCCGCCCTTGATCATGTGCGGGACAACGGCGATACATTTGGCATGATCAAGAATCTCTTCGGGAATGCCATTGTCCGGCGCACCCATGACTTCATGCAGCACGGCGCCGGCATGATTCATACGGTCGATGGAGGAATCGCGATGCGACTCCGCCGAGGCCAGACTGGTGAGACTCAGCATTGCAACGAACAACAGTAGTTTTTTCAAGGTATTTCCTCTTTGTTTTCTACCCCTGCACGATATCTTTGCTGGGTTGCATAGTTGGCGTGGTGAGGTAATGCAACCTTACCGGTTTGCCGATGAGCCGTCTGAGCAATAGTGCTCTAGGCCCACCGCCGGGAGGCCCGGGCTGTAGAGCCGGGGCAGCCATGCGTAGCGTGCGCGGACTCGACGAAAACCTTAATGCCAATGGAAAAAGCTCCCGAACGGGAGCTTTGCTGGCGATGAAGAAAAGATTGGTCGGGGCGACAGGATTCGAACCTGCGACCCCCTGCGCCCAAGGCAGGTGCGCTACCAGGCTGCGCTACGCCCCGACAATCCGCGCCCGAGATGGGCGCTTATGAAATCGTAGCACACCCGGGGGCGACCATTGCGGCACGGGGCTGGATGCGGATGGCAAAATGGCGTGGCAAGCGGCGCTGTTTCCATTACAATCCTGCTACTGCGGATGGGGGGCGACTCCCGGCGCCAGGCTACTTTTCATGAGCAAATTCCCTTTACGACTGGTTTACACGGACAAGGCGCGGCTGCCGATTGGCGATCACATCTTTCACGGCAACAAGTACCGCGGCACGCTGGAGCGTCTGCTGGCCTGCGGCGCCTACGGCGAGGCCGACGTACTGGAGCCGGCGGCGTGCCGCGATGCCGACGTGCTGCTGGCACACACCAAGCTGTGGGTGGAGAAGCTGAAGACCGGCACACTGAGCACTCGCGAAGAGCTGGAACTGGAAGTTCCCTACACGGCTGCGCTGGTGGATGCCTTTTGGCACCAGGCAGGCGGCAGCATGGCGGCCGCCACGCAGGCGCTGCGCAACAACTGCTGCGTGCACCTGGGCGGAGGATTTCATCACGCGTTTGCCGACCACGGCGAGGGCTTCTGCGTGATCAACGACGTTGCCATTGCGATACGCGCACTGCAGAGGGACGGAAAAATTGTGCGCGCCATGGTGGTGGACCTGGACGTACACCAGGGCAACGGCACGGCGGCAATCTTTGGGACGGGCGATCCGGAGCCGTTTCCGCGAGCGTCGTGGTCGGCGTCTCTGGCGCGGCCCTCGCGGCCGGCGAACGTGAAGACCAGCGCGGCGCGCGACGTGTTCACGGTGTCTCTGCACCAGGAGAGCAACTATCCACATTGGAAGCCGCCCAGCTCGATTGACGTGAACCTGCCGGACTTACTGGGCGACGCGGAATACCTGGAGTGGCTGGACGTGGCGCTGCAAGGAGCACTGGAGCGCTTTGAGCCGGAGTTGATTGGCTACGTGGCCGGGGCCGATCCGTACAAGTTCGACCAACTGGGCGGGCTCTCGATGAGCATTGAGGGACTGAAGCAGCGCGACCTGATGGTGTTCCACTTTGCGCGCGACCACGGCATTCCGATCTTTTCCACCTTTGCGGGAGGGTATGCGGAGAATCCCGAGGACACGGTGACGATCCACGCCAACACGGCGCTGGCGGCGAAAGAAGTGTTCGGGTGAGGGCCGTGCGAGATGGGGACGAAGTGGGCATTGACGAAGTTGGGTGGGTGGTGACCTGAGGCCGCATCCTCGATGCTCACTGTGCGGGGGGCCTTCGGCTGCGCCTCAGGATTACACATCAAGAACAAGAACAAAAGCAAAGACAAGAACAAAAGCAAAGGCCCCACGCCTGGCCCAACAACAGGCCAGACATGGGGCACCAATTCCATGAGTTCGTTATGTTGGGTGCTTCCCATTCAAGCCAAAGAAAGAAGGCCTGAATGGGTCACCGGCAAAAGTCAAAAGCCCCATCCAAAAGTCAAAAGCCCCATCCTAGCAACTGCGGCCAGGATGGGACGCCCGCCTCAGGATGACACATCTCTGTTCCCAGGTTAGCTCGCTTTGCTCGCGAACCTGGGGCACAAGCTCGAACCTGGGGCAGAAGCTCGCGAACCTGGGGCACAAGCTCGCGAACCTGGGGGACAAGCTCGCGAACCTGGGGGACCGCCATCCTGCTTCGGCCTTCGTCAATCGTTCTTAGCCTTCGCTGTGCGAGGGCGGGGGGGCGGTGACGGTGGCCTTGCGCTCGAGTTTGTCCCAACTGAAGGGCTTGCCATCGATGGCGCGCTTGATGGTCTTGAAGAGCACGAGCGAGAACAACTGTCGATAGGCGAAGCGCTGCAGCCAGACGTGACCGAGCAGCCACCAGTCGCGGCGGTCGCGGCCGTGGCGGCGCTCCAGGCTGAAGGCGATGGTGGAGGCGATGAAGTCGATGACCATGAACATCAGGAAGAAGATCAGCAGCTTCTGGAAGCCTGCCGGGTCGGCCGTTTCGGGATGGAAGTGCCGGTCGTAGATCAGATACTTGAGCGCGCCGAAGACGAACATGATGTCGATAAACGGCGAGACGAGCGGCAAAAGGATTTGGAAGATGAGGATGTTGGGCAACGCGATGTAGCCCAGGGGGCCGCGCTGTTTGAAGGCGGAGCGATGCTTCCAGACGGCTTGCAGGATGCCGAAAGACCAGCGAAAGCGCTGGCGCATGAGGGCATTGGCCGAGTGCGGCGCTTCGGTGTAGGCGAGGGCGCGGTCCTCGTACTCGACCTTGAGGCCGGCCTGCAGAAGGGCCATGGTGAGATCGGCGTCCTCGGCGACGGTATCGGTTTTGTAGCCGCCGGCGGCGCGGACGGCCTCGGTGCGCCAGGCACCGATGGCTCCGGGCACGACAGAGACGACGCTAAAGGTATTGAGGGCGCGGCGGTCGAAGTTCTGGCTGGTGATGTATTCGAGGGCCTGCCAGCGGGTCCAGAGGTTGACGCGATTGCCGACCTTGGCGTTGCCGGCGATGGCACCGAGCCGCGGATCCTGGAAGTGCGGGATGAGGTAGGCGATGGCATCGTTGGCGATGAGCGTATCGGCGTCGATGCCGACGAATAGCTCCTCGGTGACGTACTGCAGGGCGTTGTTGAGCGCGGCGGCCTTGCCGGCGTTCTCCTGACGGAGGACGGTGACGCGGCCACTGGCGATTTCAGCGGCGAATTCCCGGCGCGCGACTTCGGCGGTGTTGTCGGAGGAGCCATCGTCGATGACGACGACGCGGAGGTTCTTGTAGGTGGAGGCCAGGACGCTGCCAATGGTGCGATTGATGACCTTCTCCTCGTTATAGGCGGGGACAAGGACGGCGACGGCGGGCTGATAGCCGGAGTTTTGCGAGGCGGCCTCGGTGCGATGGCGGCGCAGACGGTCGAAGATGGCAGCGGCGCCAACGAGGACGAGACGTCCGCTCATGAGGACGTCGCCAACGAAAAACACGAAGACGATGAAGCTGTTGACGGCGCCGAAGATGAGGAAGCCGGCGGAGTCCACCGCGACCCAGAAGGCCTCGTTGCGCGAGATGGGGGGCATGACGTCGGCGTAGGTTTTGCCGAGCAACTCATGCACGCTGACGATGTCGTAGCCGCGTGCGCGCAGGCCCTCAATGATCATGGGCAGGGCCTTGACGGTGTTGGCGCGGTTGCCGCCGCCATCATGCAGCAGAATGATGGATCCCTTGCCGAGCTGGTTGAAGACGCTGTCGCGAATCTGCTCGGGCGAGGGACGGGGATCGTCGCGCCAGTCGTCGGGATCGATGTTGTCGCCGACGGTGATGTAGCCGAGGCTCTGGGTGAGTGCCAGGGGACGCACTTCATCCTCGGTGTCGGGCTCCTGGTCAATGGAGTACGGAGGACGGAAGAGGACGGGCTTGATGCCGAGCTTGGCGGCCAGCAGGCGCTCGGTGAGGTTCAGCTCGACGCGGGCGTACTCGGGGCTGATGCTGCTGATGTCGGGATGGGTGAAGGTGTGGTTGCCGATCTCATGCCCCTCGTTGTACACACGCTTGAGGATGCTGGGATACTTTTCGGCCTCGAGGCCGATGGAGAAGAAGACGGCCTTGACGTTGTAGTGCTTGAGAATGTCGAGGACCTTGGGCGTCCACTGCGGATCGGGGCCGTCGTCGAAGCTGATGACGACCTTTTTGCCGGGCGCGCCGTAGGCGGCCAGGCGATAGGGGCTGGGCAGGGAACGGAAGAGTTCATCGATGATGAAGCCGTTGTTGTCCACCTTGATGTCGCGCTGGCCGGGAGTGGGATCGCCTTCGATGCGGAGGATGTCGCCGTAGCCTTCGATGTCCACGTCCTGGCCGGGGGCGACGACGCTGAGCTTGGAGGGCGCATCCTGGGCGCGGGGCTGGTCCCAGACCTTCCAGAGGGAGGGATCTTCCGATCCGAGGCGCCAGAGGACGAAGGTGGAGATGCCGACCATGCGGGCGGCGCGCATCTGGTTGAGGGCGGTGACGCCGTCGAGATACCAGACGTCGTGTCGGCGGTTGCTCTCGTCGAGGTAGGTAAAGTGCGGGTTCAGCATGTCGTCGTCGAATTCGACGTCCGACTCGGAATCGCGGGCCTCGAGCCAGGCCTCCTGCACGCTGACGTTGTGCACGCCGAACTGGCCGGGCTTGCCCTTTTTGTCGGTGGTCCAGTCGTAGCCGTAGTTGCCGATGGCGCAGATGACCTTCTCGCGCGGGATGAACTTGAGCTTGTCCACCAGGTTCTGGGTGAACCAGTCCTGCCCGGCAATGGCACCGGGAGCGCCGCCGGGATAGTGCTGGTCGTAATTCATGAGGATGAGGCTGTCGGCGCCGCGGGCCAGCGTGGCGTAGTCGAGCGTGGGATCGTTGGCCATGACGCAGACGTAGAGTTTTTTGCCCTGGCTGTGCAGCTCGGCGCCGAGTTCGGCGACCAGAGCGATGTAGCCGGGCTGGGCCTTTTCGCCGATGTCCTCGAAGTCGAGGGTGAGTCCCTTGTAGTTGTCGCTGGCCAGAAAGATGCGGATTTGCTGGAGGAAACGGGCGCGGGAGTCGGGCGAGGCGAGCATGGCGGTGACTTCGGCCTGCTTCCACTCGTTGGAGACGGGGTCGAAGTTGTTGAGCAAGGGGAGCACGTCCACCTGGGCGTTGGTGCTCTTGATGAGCGGCATGAGCTTGAAATCAACCGTGGAGGCGCGGCCGCCGTTGACCACGTCGAAGAGCACGTTGTTCTCGTTGATGGCCTGCAGGTGCCCGTCGGGCGAGATCATGTGCAGCCATTCGGGAAAGATGAAGTCCAACTGGTGGAGGTAGTCGCGGACAGAGCTGTAGCTGGCGGCATCCCAGGTGACGTAGAAGGCGCCGCGAATTCCTTCGTCGCTGTTGAGGACGACCTCGGAGGCGGGGATGACCGTCTTGCGGTGCTTGCTGGGATGCGTTACCCGGGTCTTTTCCGCAATCTTGAGGGCGCGGTAATTCTTCTTCTGGTCGGCCAGCTTGACGTTGGGAATGCTGGTATGACGCACCACGGTTACGGCGAAAAAAACGAGAAGGATACTGAGCACTACCACGCTGATGTCGATTGTGCCGCGGATGCGCTTCCAGCGCCGACGTTCGGGGTCGAAGAAGATAGGTTTGGACATGGGATTCTAGCCGTCCTCTTATCGTATGGTCCGCTTGCCGCCGCGTCAATCGCATGGGGTACGGCGGCCGTCTCGAAATTGCGACTCCCCGGGGCGCGGGGGATTCTGCTAACCTTTGATCCGTGCTTGCGCTTCTAGGTAAACATCGCTGGTGGTTTCTGCTGATTGCCCTGGCGGGCGCGGCTGCGCGCCTGTTTTTCGTCCTGCACCTGAGCGTGATCCAGGGTGATTCCGAGGTGTACGGAGAGCTGGCCAAGTGCCTGGCGCTGCATCATTACCTGGGCCTGGAGAAATCCACGGGCTGGGTGGTGACGATGATCCGCATGCCGGGCTACCCGCTGTACCTGGCATTCTGCTACCTCCTCATGGGCGTAAAAAACTACACGGGAGCGATGTGCGTGCAGATCTTCGTGGATCTGGCGACGTGCTTGCTGGTGGCGGACCTGGCGCGGCGCTTGTTCGGCGCGCGTGCGGCGCGCTCGGCGTTTGTGCTGGCAGCGTTCTGTCCGTTTCTGCTGAACTACGTGGCCACGCCGCTGACGGAGTGCCTGGAGACATTCTTTACCGTGGCGGCGCTGGATGCGGCCATGGTGGGGTTGGCAACGCGCGGCCGTCGCTGGTGGGCCGCGTGCGGAGTTTGCATTGCCGCCGCGATTTACCTGCGTCCCGACGGAGGACTGCTGCTGGGCTGCATCGTGATTCCGATGATGCTGGCCGCCTGGATGGATCGCAGACGCGCGCGCGAACTGGCGGTGAGTGCGCTGCTGCTGGGCTGCCTTGCCCTGGCCCCGCTGGCACCGTGGACGATCCGGAATTACCGGCTGTTCCACGTGATTCAGCCGCTGGTGGATCCCCATGCGGCCGACCCGGGCGAGTATATTCCGCATGGCTGGGAGAGCTGGTGCCGCACCTGGTTCTTCGACTATTCGGCGTCGATGGACATTGGCTTTCCGGTTACGGGCGAGGCAATCGACGTGAAGGACGTACCGGACTACGCGTACTCGAATCCGGCGCAGAGGGCCACGGTGCAACGGCTGTTCGAAGAGTACAACGTGAAGTTCAACATTACTCCGGAGATGGACAGCGAGTTTGCCGGACTGGCGGCGGAGAGCCGGCGCGAGCATCCGCTGCGCTACCGGGTGCTGGTTCCGGTGGCGCGGGTGGCCGATATGTGGCTGCGTCCGCGGACGGAGATGATGCCGCTGGACGTGCACTTCTGGCGCATCAAGGAAGATCCGCACGACGCCTGGTGCAGCATTGCGCTGGGTGTGCTGAACCTGTTGTATTTGGCGGCAGCAGCGGGCGGCGTGTGGCTGCTGCGCCGCCAGAAGCTATGGCTGGCGCTGCTGCTGACCTACCCGCTGATCCGCTCGGTGTTTTTGGGATACATCGGGGCCAACGAGGATCGCTACACGGTGGAGTGCATTCCGGTGGTGCTGGCGCTGGCGGCGGGGTGGTTGGGGAAGTATTGACGTAGTTTAGTGGTTGGTGACCTGTGGCTGTCGTTGTGCTGCCGGCTGTGCTGGGGGCCTTCGGCTGCGCCTCAGGATGACACATCAAGAACAAAAACAAGAACAAAAACAAGAACAAAAGCAAAGACAAAGGCAAAGACCCCACGTCTGGCCCGACAACAGGCCAGACATGGGGCACCAATTCACATTCGTTAGGCTGTTTGCTCTCCCACTCAAGCCCAACTGCTGGGCTTGAATGGGGCACCGGGCAAGAACAACGGCAAGAACAAGAACAACGGCAAGAGCAACGGCAAGAACAAGAGCAACGGCAAGAGCAACGGCAAGAGCAACGGCCCCAGGTTAGCTCGCTTTGCTCGCGAACCTGGGGCACACTGCGGATTTCATCTCACCTTGTACTGCTTCCTTCGCGCTACTTCTTTTCGTCCACAACCGGGAGTTCGATGTAGCTGGCCTGGCCGGCGGCGTGGAAGACGCGCTGGGTGGCCTTTACGAAATCGTCCGGCTGGGCGAGGAAGATGTTGGGCACGAACTTTTGCGGATTGCGGTCATAGAGCGGGAACCAGGTGGACTGCACCTGCACCATGATGCGATGGCCGGGCAGGAAGACGTGGTTGGCGGTGGGCAAGGCGAAGCGATAGGCGAGCGGCGCGCCCGGCGTGATGGCCTTCGGCGCGGCGAAGCTCTCGCGGTAACGGCCGCGGAAGATGTCCATGGAGACGGCGAGCTCGTATCCGCTCATTTCGGGACGGCTGGGGACGGAGTCGGGATAGACGTCGATGAGTTTGACGACCCAGTCGCTATCGGAGCCGCTGGTGGAGGCGACGAGATTGGCGACGGGCGCGCCGCTGATGCGGACAGGCGCGGTGAGCACGGGCGTGGCGTAGGTGAGCACGTCGGTGCGTCCGTCCACGCCGCGCTGGTCGCTGACGAGCCAGGGCATCCAGCGCTCGTGATCGCGGAAGGCAACGGGGCGCGGCAGGTAAGGCACGGGCTTATTGGGATCGGAGACGTACTCGTCATAGGCGGCAGGGCCTTGCGCAGCGGCAGGCGCGGTGAAAGAGAGTCCGGCGCTGGCGGTGAGATACAGCGGACGCGACGGCGAGGCGCAGCCTTTTTCGCAGGAGAGCGGCCAGCGGTCGAAGCGGTCCCAGTGATTTTCGCCGGTGTTGTAGATGAGCACGGGCGGCGTGTTGGCCTTGGGCGCGCCGTCCTTGAGGTACTGATCGAAGAAGGGCTTGAGGACGGTGGAGCGGAACTCGGCGGCGGTGTCTCCGGCGAAGCGCAGAGGACCGAGGCTGGAGCCGTCATAGTTGACGCCGCTGTGACGCCAGGGGCCCATGACGAGGTAGTTCATGTTGTTGGCCGTGTCTTTGGGCTCCACGGCGGTGTAGCTGTGGACGGCGCCCCACATGTCCTCCTGATCCCAGAGGCCCTGAATCCACATGGTAGGCACTTTGAGCGGCTGGTTGGCCATGACGCGATCGAGCGCCTGGTTCTGCCAGAAGGCGTCATAGGCGGGATGCTCCTCCATTTTGCGCCACCAGGGATACTCGTTGAGATCGTGCCTGGCGGTGGTGACGGCCAGAGAGCCATCGCGCAGGAAGTTGGAGTAGTCGTCGTAGGTCTCGCGGGGCATGGATTCGCCGTGCGCGCGCGCGGTGGTCTGCCCGGTGAAGTAGTCGATGTTGGTCTGGCGGAAGGCTCCGTAGTGGAACCAGTCATCGCCCATCCAGCCGTCCACCATGGGGCTCATGGGCGCGGCCACCTTGAGGGCGGGGTGGGGATTGACCAAGGCCATGACGACGGTGAAGCCCTCGTAGGAACTGCCCAACATGCCGACCTTGCCGTTGGATTCGGGGAGGTGCTTGACGAGCCAGTCGATGGTGTCCCAGGCGTCGGTGGAGTGATCGGTCTCGCTGGAGTTGAGAGGCCCGCGCAGGGGACGGGTCATGAAGTAGTCGCCCTCGGAGCCATGCTTGCCGCGAACGTCCTGAAAGACGCGGATGTAACCGCCGGCGACGAAGACCTCATCGCCCTGTCCGGCGGAGGCCAGCATGTAAGGCGAGAAGGAACGCTTGGCGCGGCCAGAGGCGTCGTAAGGAGTGCGGGTGAGCAGGATGGGCGCGTGGTGGGCGCCGTGGGGGACGAGGATGACGGTGAAGAGACGGACGCCATCACGCATGGGAATCATGACCTCGCGGCGGTCATAGTCGAAGCCGCGGGTGCTCGTTTTGTGATTGGGCGCGATGTCGGGCGTCATGGGCGAGGTTTGCGCGTGAAGGACGGAAACAGCTCCGAGGAAAAATAGAAAGGCGGCCGCTTGCCACGGCCGCCGCGAGAAGATACGCATCGCCGGCTCCCTTGCAGGAATGGAATGGATGGGCCGAGCTTCGACCCCGTAGGACTATTGTATTCGATACGCGGGACGAAGAACGAAGTGGTTGCTTCCCACTCAAGCCCAACGGCGGGGCTTGAATAAGGCACCGGCGGAGAGCAAGAGCAGAAGCAAAGACCCCAGGTTATCCGCGCTTCGCGTGGCGAACCTGGGGCACAAGGACAGCGGTTAAACAATCGGCTGACGCGGCGGCTTACGTCATGGGGATTTCCTCAGGCCGAGCAGCTAGAATAAAGCAACAGTCATGTCTGAATTGAAAACTCTTCCGCTCGAAATTCTGCAGCACGTCTCGCAGTCGATTGATGTTCCCATGCACGGCCTCTCCGCCGTCATTGCCTTGCTGAACGATGGTGGCACGGTTCCGTTTATCGCCCGCTACCGCAAGGAAGCCACCGGCAACCTCGACGAGGTGAAGGTTCGCGAGATTGAAGAAAAGCTGGCCTACTTCCGAGACCTTCTGGCCCGTCGCGAGACGATCCTCAATTCCATTGACGAGCAGGGCAAGCTGACCGACGAACTGAAGGCGCGTATTGAGCGCTGCCTGGAAAAAAGCGAGATGGAAGATCTGTACCTGCCCTACCGTCCGAAGCGCCGCACCAAGGCCACCATTGCTCGCGAGAAGGGTCTGGAGCCGCTGGCAAATTATCTGTGGGCGCAGCAGACGGCGGAGATGCCGCTGGCCGAGCTTGCCGCAACATTTGTCAACGCGGAAAAGGGCGTGGCGAGCATTGACGAGGCTCTGGAAGGGGCGCGCCACATTGTGGCGGAGACCATCTGCGAAGACGCCGACCTGCGCAAGGCGCTCCGCCAGTTGATGTTTGAAGAGGGAATGGTCACCTGCCGCAAGCCGGTTGACGCCGTGGATGAGCAGGAAAAGTTCAAGATGTATTACGAATATCGCGAGCCGGTGAAGACGATCCCGTCGCATCGCATGTTGGCCATCCGGCGCGGAGAGGCCGAAGGCGTGCTCTTCTTCCTTCTCGATATGGAGGCGCAGCACGCGATTGGCACGCTGCAATCGCGCATTCTGCGCGCGCAAGGCGATTGGACTCCGCAACTGATGGCGGCCATCGAAGACTGCTGGAGCCGGTTGCTGAATCATTCCATTCAGGGAGAGATTCGCCTGGAGTTGAAGCTGCGCTCCGACGCCGACGCCATCGCCGTCTTCCGCGACAATCTGCACAACCTGTTGCTTTCACCGCCGGCCGGCCCCATCTCCGTGCTGGGCATCGATCCCGGCCTGCGCACCGGATGCAAACTTGCCGTAGTGGACGAGACGGGAAAATTTCTGGCGCACGACGTAATGTATCCATTCACTTCAAAGAGCGGCCCGGAGCAGGCCGCCAAGGTGTTGGAAAAGATCATGGCGCAACATAATGTGCGCGCCATCGCCATAGGCAACGGCACCGCCGGACGCGAGACCGATCAGTTGGTGCGCGAGTTCCTGCGCGAGCGCAAGCTGGACCAGGTATTTGCGGTTACGGTGAGCGAGAGCGGCGCCAGCGTGTACTCGGCCTCGGACGTGGCGCGGCAGGAGTTTCCCGACCTCGATCTCACGGTGCGCGGCGCCATCAGCATTGCCCGCCGCCTGCAAGACCCGCTCTCCGAACTGGTGAAGGTCGATCCCAAGTCGATTGGCGTTGGCCAATATCAGCACGACGTCGATCAGCGCAACCTGCAACAGTCTCTGGAGAGCGTCATCGAAACCTGCGTCAATCGCGTCGGCGTGGACCTCAACACCTCATCGTGGACACTGCTGCGTTACGTTTCCGGCGTCACAGAGCGCACCGCGGTGAATATTGTGAAGTACCGCGACGAGAATGGACGCTTCCACTCGCGCGCCCAGTTGATGAAGGTTCCCGGTGTGGGACCGAAGACCTTTGAGCAGGCGGCGGGATTCCTGCGCATCCGCAACGGAGAGAATCCGCTGGACGGCACCGCCGTGCATCCCGAATCGTATGCCGTGGTAGAGCAGATTGCCGAGTCGCTGAAGGCTCCCGTGGCGGAGCTGATCGCGCGCCCGGAACTGCTGGAAAAGGTGGACCGCACCCAGCTCTCCGCCGGTGCTTTCACGCTCAACGACATTCTGGAAGAGTTGAAGAAGCCCGGGCGCGATCCGCGCGACAAGTTCGTGGCTCCCAGCTTTGCCGATGGCGTGCGCGAGATTGCGGATGCACAGCCAGGCATGGTGCTGGAAGGCGTGGTCACCAACGTCACCAAGTTCGGCGCCTTCGTCGATATTGGAGTGCACCAGGACGGGCTGGTGCACATCAGCGAGCTTTCGAACCGTTACATCAAAGATCCGAACGAGGCCGTGAAGGTAGGACAGATTGTGAAGGTCAAGGTGCTGAGCGCGGACGTCAAGACAAAGCGCATTGCACTGTCGATCAAGGCGCTGCTCCAGCCCGAGGCACGGCCAGGGAAGGGCCAGTCCGCGAAGCCGGCTCCCAAGCCGCAACTCTCCTATGAAGAGAAACTCGCCCTGCTGGCGAAAAAGTTTCGCGGGTAGATTTGCAACGGAAAGCAAGTCTGGCTCGCTTTGAGGCTTCCTTGATTGCGACGCACAGCAAAGCATGGGTTGCAGGCCCAAGGCATAACTCGAATCCCCGCCGCAGCAAAGGAGACTCTGATTAAGCCGGAATCTGTCAGGGCATGGCTTCAGCCATGCCACTAAGCCGGCAACAATATGTCGCGGCTTTAGCCGCTGGGGGCCCGCTCCGCACGGACCCAAGAACATTTCCTCAGGGGCTGAAGCTCCTGTGTTTATGCGGCTCGTACGGCACGGATAAATCCGTGCCCTGACAAAACATCTTCCCATCGAAATCTATCGGGGACCGGTTTAACTCCCGTAGAATCGTTTGCAAGACTGATTTATTCAGAGCTTTCCCTAACGGGCGAATCCGCATCCCGCACACAGACGCCGGTGAAATGCGGAGTAGAGGGTGAAACTCCGCCGGAATAAAGACAACTGCAACGGTTGTTGATGCCGCGATTTTCAGCCATGATGATAGACCTCTATGGTGCGATGGCTTTCCATTTTGCTGATGCAGTTGCTTTTTGCCGCCACGGCACTGCCGCAGGCGGACCTTGCCGCGGCCATGCGCGGGGCGATGCAGGGACGTCAGGGGACGGCCGTTGTTTTGGATGTGTCGAGCGGAAAGGTGCTGGCGGCGCACGATCTGGAACGGGCGGGGCGCAGACTGGCGCGTCCGGGATCGGCCATCAAGCCGTTTGTGCTGGCTACGCTGGCAGACCGCGGACTGCTCAAGGACGATGCAGGCGTGCACTGCACGCGGCGGCTGACGATTGCCGGACGCAAGCTGAACTGTGGACATCCGGCGGTGGGTGCCGCTCTGGGGCCGGTGGAGGCGCTGGCGTATTCCTGCAACACATACTTCACAACCATGGGGATGAAGCTTACTCCGGAGCAACTGCGCGATGGGCTGCGGAATTCCGGCATTACCAGCCGCACGGGACTGCTGCCGCGCGAGGCGGTGGGCAGCGTCGTGCTGGCGCAGGGCCGCGATGAGGTTGCGCTGCAGAGTATTGGCGAAGAGAAGGTGCTGGTGACGCCGCTGGGATTGTTGCAGGGATATCTGCGTCTGGCGCGGGAGCGACGCGCGGGAGCCGAAGGGCCGCACGAAGCGGTGTTCCGCGGACTGGAGGCGGCAACGGACTACGGAATGTCGCGGCTGGCGCAGCCGGAGCCGCGTTATGCGTGGCGCGTGGCGGGCAAGACGGGAACGAGCATGGCCGCCGAGGGAGCGTGGACGCATGGATGGTTTGCCGGTTATGCGCCGGCGGACCATCCGCAGATCGTGTTGATCGTGTATTTGGAGAACGGCGCGGGGCCGACGGACGCGGCGCCGGTGGCGCGTCAACTGTTTGCGGCCTGGAGCGGCCAACGCAAATGAAGCGGCTGGGGTGTTGGCTGATGGCGGTGCTGCTGGCGGGATGCGCTCCGGCCGTGGCGCAAGGACTGCGCGTGCGTTTGTGGTCGCAGCATCCTCCGGCGGCGGCGCAACTGACGGCCGCGCCCACTCTGGAGTTGCGGCGCTGTGCGGGATGCGCCGTTACGACGGGCGGGGAGTTCCGCGCAGTTGCCCGCGGCAATACGGTAGAGGCGGGCACGTTGCGTGGCGCGCGCTTACTGGTGCGGGGGCGCTACACGCTGACCGTGGAAGGACACGCGGTGCCGCTTGCCGGCGAGTTGGAGATCACGGCGCGCGAGGGCGCGCTGCAACTGACGGTGGAGCTGCCGCTGGAAGAATATGTGGCGGCGGTGCTGGCCAGCGAGGCTGGGACGATGCGCTCGGCCGAGGCACTGAAGGCGATGGCCGTGGTTGCACGGACCTATGCCGTGCACTTCCGCGGACGTCACGCGGCCGGGGGCTACGACCTGTGCGACAGCACGCATTGCCAGGTGATGAGGCCTTCGCTGGTAGCGGAGAAATTTCGCGAGGCGGCGCAGGCCACACAGGGCGAGTTGCTTTGGCACAGGGGCACAACCGCCGCTGCCTACTATCACAAGGACTGTGGAGGAACTGCCGAGCGCAGCGGCGAGGAACTGCTGGGGCCGGGCGCGGCGGTGGAGTATCTGACGCAGCATGGCGACCCGTTTTGCCAGCGCCATGGCGGCTTCACCTGGCAATCCACATTGCGCAAGGCGGATGTAGCCGGGGCGCTGCGCGCGGCGGGCATTCGCGCGCCGAAAACGGTGAATGCAATTGCGGTGATTGAGCGGACGGGTTCCGGGCGCGTGCGGCGTTTGCAGGTGCGCGGAGAATTTACGGCGGTGGTGGACGAGGAGAGTTTTCATCGCGCCATGGGAATGTCGCTGGGATGGAGTTCGGTGCGCAGCGCGCTGTACGAGATTCAGGACCAGGGAGAGCGCGTTGTGCTGCACGGCCGCGGCGAAGGGCACGGCGTGGGACTTTGCCAGAACGGCGCGGAGCAGATGGGCGAAGAGGGACACGGCTACACGGAGATTCTCGCATTCTACTATCCGCACACGCGCCTCGGAGTAACCGCGCAAGGGCTGCCCTGGAGCCGCATGAAGGGTGAGCGCTTCGACCTGATGACAACCGATCCCGAGCGGGACAGCCGGGCGATGCGGCTGGGCGAGACGGCGTTGCGCGAGGCCGAAGAGCACAGCGGGGTGCGGTTGGAGGAGAGAGTCACGTTGCGCATCTATCCCACGGTGGCGGCCTTTCGCGATGCGACGGGCGAGCCGGGATGGGTGGCGGCCTCAACCAGCGGGAACACTATACGCTTGCAGCCGCTGGAGACCTTGCAGCGCACACGCACGCTCAATGTTGTACTGCGGCACGAGTTTCTGCATTTGCTGGTTGACTCGCGGGCGCGGACGGGCGCGCCGCGCTGGCTGCGCGAAGGGCTGGTGCTGTGGCTGAGCGGGGAACGCGCCGAGGGTGAGGAGAGGATGAGCGCCGCTGCAATAGAACGCGCGCTGACCGCGCCGCGCAGCCAGCCGGAGTTGCGCGCGGCCTATGCGGCGGCCAACGCGCGCGTGGCGAGGCTGGCGGGCCGCTACGGCAAGGCGGCGGTGATGAGTTGGCTCAGCATGGGCGTGCCCGTAGGAGTGGATGCCAATTGAACAGGCCGCGGGCGCGGGCCGCAGCGAGCAATCTTGCTCATTCTCCCGCCCGCAGCTATGTCATTGTTATCGGCAGGGGAGTCGCATCATGGCGGTGGTACAGCATAGTCTTCTTGGCCGTTTCCGGGAGCTGCGAGCTTTCATTGCAGCCTGGACGAAGAAGTTGTTCGGCATGGAACTGCGCGCCGGAGACTTTGCATCGCAACGGATGTGTCCGTTCTGCGGACTGATTACTTCACGCTACGAATCATGCTGCATGGAGTGTGGCCGGCCTATCAAGGTAGAGTGAACATGCTCGCGGCGAGGAACGTCCTAAAGAATGCACGGGAATGGCGTGAGCCGCGGCGTCCGGTGTTATCGGCCTCGCTATGTGCCGAGCCTCCGCGGCGGTGGCATCCTGTTCTCGGGAAGGTCAAATTTCTCCCAGGAGATTTGCGGCGGATACTCACGGTAGAAGCAGGGCAGCATTCCCGTACAAAATAACGACCATCCCGCGGGAACGCTCTTCTCGCTAAACCAGACAATCCCCTCCGAAACCAAGAGGAGGCGCGGGTGCGGCTTGCGAAGCTCTGCCTGTACCGCGCTGCACAGCCTTTCGTAGGTCATTAAAGAGTTTCCCATCCATTGAAACTCTTCGGCGAGCACATTGAGTCCCTGCGGAGATGCTTTGCGTTCGAGCCGCTCAATCACATGATCGAGAACCGAAGAGTCCGAGGACAGGCTTGTGTAGTCGCTGATGCATGTTGCGTTCGCCCCAAGCGCATGATCGGCGACGAAAGAGGTGCACCAGCAGTTTAAGCACTCACCCGTATGGCCATTTCTCTGATGGTCATAAAGACTGTGTCTGCACTTACACTGGTCTGCCATAGCCCCTCCTGATTCTTGCGCGCGTCCTGCACCGTGGCGACTCAGGTACAAGTCCACAGTTATCAGGATACGCCAATACAGCGCGCGACGACCATCGCCAGCCATACTCGCCGGCGGTGGCAAGTCCGAATCCAGCGCAAGCCTATCAGCGGTCCTGCATCCGCTGACGGCGTTCCGAACTGCCGTTGGCATCTAGCCATTCGAGCAGAGCGCGCACACTGGCCCGGGCAAGTGCAACGGAACTATCGGCGGCGCCATAGTAGATGTTGAGCGTGTCGCCGTCAGGGTTCATGGTGAAGCCGCAAGGGAAGGCTACGTTATCGACATCGCCGTGGTGTTCGTATTCCGTCTCCGGGCCGAACATCCAGGAGTCGCCACGCAGTAAACACTTCTCCGGCTTCTCATGGTCGAAAAGGGCCAATCCGAGGCGATACAGACAACCAGAACCTGTTTGCCGCACGCCGTGGTAGATCACCAGCCATCCTCGCGAGGTCTCTATCGGAGGAGCCGACAAGCCGATCTTGTATGCGTCCCACCAGGCGCCGCGGCGCGCCTCCAACATGATCCTGTGCCCGCCCCAGTGACGCAGATCGGGGGAGTACGAGATCCATATATGTGCACCCAGCGACGTCATTGGCCGATGAATGAGCGCCCAGAGGCCGCCAATCCTGTATGGAAGAAGAGCGGCATCCTTATCATCGGGCGACGCGACCACGCCGTATCTCTCGAAGGTATGAAAATCCTTGGTCAGCGCAAGCGAGACTCCGGGACCGCCGCGCGAAAAGGAGGTGAAAGCAACCGCGTACTGCTGCAGTTCGGGAACGAAGGTCAAGCGCGGGTCTTCGATGCCCCACAACTCTTCAGGGTATTCCTCCGGGTTAGGCATCAGGGTGGGCTGCGGATCGATCTGCCATCCGTCCACCCCGTTGGCGGAGCGTGCGGCACAGAGGTGGGAGAGACCACGGCGGTCTTCTACGCGGCAGAGCAGAAGGGTCGTTCCGTCCGCCAGCAACGTTGCGCCGGGATTGAAGACGCTATTGATCGGATACGGCCAGTCCTTCCTTGTAAGAATCGGGTTTGAGGGATGCCGGTGAAGCAGGGATTCATCATGATTGATTACCGCACTCATTTAAGCTCCAATGCTCCGTGTTGAGGAAGGAAAGCGCCTGGGGCGGCGAAGCCTGGTTGCCTGGTTAGCGGAATCTCCGTGTCTCCGAGAATGCGCATCTCCAGCAGGGCCATCAGGAAGGACAGCGTGGATTCCGCGCCCTGATTTTCATTCGCGCGGTCGGGATGCAGCCCATCCCGGCAGCCGCCGGTGCTGGAATCGTAAAGGACAATCTGCAGATCATTATCGCCAAGGAACCAGTTGAATGCCGACCAGGCTTCCCGATGCCAGCGCTCATCACCTGTTACCCGGAGTGCTTCCAGGCAAGCGGATACGGTGGCTCCGGCTTCGACAGGTTGCTGGTCGAAGCGGGCCTTCTCGCCGCCTTTCCGGTAGAAGCCCTGCGAACCGATGGGCACAAAGTGTCCCTTTATTTCGCAACGCTGCTGCGAGACAAACCAGTCGAGCGACTCCAGCCCGGCGTCCAGCATCGCTTTGTCCGACGTGCGCGAAGCGCATGCGATCAAAGCCTGCGGCAACCTGGCGTTCGAGTAAGCAAGGACATCTTCAAACCAGTTCCATCCCGGAGAAGAATTGGCCTTGTAGAGATCCAGAAGACGATGTGCCATGTCATCTCCTATCTGTAGAGCCGCCCGGTCACCCGGAAAACTTTCGAGATATTCCTGCAATCCCAAGGCAGCGAAGGCCCATGCACGCGGACTGCTGAAGGAACGTATGGCGGGGACGGCAGATTCAAAGAGCCTCCCAGCAGCACCCACCAGGCCCTTCGACTTGGAACGCCCCAGCACCGTGCCTAATCCCCACAGCGCGCGTCCGTGGCAGTCTTCCGAGCCTTCGGTTTCGTGCCATTGACGTTCGTAGGTGAGGAAGTTTCTGAAACGTCCGGTGGCGGGATTGAAGGCGTGCCAGAGAAAGGCCAGGTAACACGACGCCAGCTTCGCCGATTCAGCGAGATCGGTCAATCCGAGATGCTCCATTTGGATGGCCACGATCAACGCGCGTGCGTTGTCGTCCGTGGCGTAACCTTCTCGATAATTCGGAACCGAAAACACGGCATGTTGCAAGAGCCCGGTATGATCGGTCATTCGATACAGGTGGTCGAGGTTGGTTGAGGGCAGACGGTCAAGCGTTCTTTCCGCATTCTGATCGGAGAAGGCAATACGCGGAGTCTGCATACGGTCTGAGCGCGCGTGAACAAACGCGCTCATGTAAGACTGGGCGACTTTGTTCCAAACCATGTCGCGAGCAAACAGGTAAGCGCGTTTACGCATGGCATGACGCCGCGCCTCGTTGTTTAGCAACTCGATCGCCGCCGCCGCCATTGCCGCGGAATCCTCGAATGGAACCAGCACGCCGCGGCCATCATCCAGCAGTTCCGTGGCGTGCCAGTACGGCGTTGAAATAATAGCCTTGCCCGCGCCAAGCGCGTAGGCCAGGGTTCCAGACACGGCCTGCGCCTCGTAGCGATACGGAGTGATGTAAATGTCGGCCGAGCCGACAAACTGCGCCATCTCCTCAGGACTAACGAAGCGATTGTGGAATATGACGTTGCGCTCGACTCCAAGCTTTCGCGCCAGGGCCTGTAATTGCAGCCTGTACTGGTCCCCTTCGTGCCGCTTAATGTGCGGATGGGTGGCGCCTACGATGACATAAACAGCTTCCGGATGTTGAACAACAATGCGTGGGAGCGCTTCAATTACGGTCTCAATTCCCTTATTCGGCGAAAGCAGCCCGAACGTGAGTAACACGGCTCTGCCTTCGGTTCCGGAAGAATCCTTGTAGTAGTTCGGATCTCCGAAGGGTAGGTCTGGAACCCCATGAGGAATGACATCGATCTTCTCATCGGGGACGTGGAAAACTTCCCGCAGGAAGCGCGAAGAGTGTTCGCTCATGACAATCAGACGGTCCGAGAGCGACGCGATCTCATCCATCACGGCGCGTTGATTGGCGTCTGGTTCGCGAAGCACCGTATGCAGAGTAGTTACAAGCGGCATCTTGAGCCGCCGCAGCAGGCGCAGAATGTGGCTGCCGGCCGGGCCGCCAAAAATTCCGTACTCGTGCTGAAGACAAACCAGATCAACGTTACTGAAGTTAAGAAAGTCGGCAGCGTCTTCGTAAGTGGAAGGTTCACCCTCCATAAGCTCGAAGCGGACGCGCCGGGGATAGTTATACTGCGCTCCTGCGTCGTTGACCGGCACGGCCAGCAGTTGAGTCGCTTCATATTCCGCGCTGATCGCGTCGCATAAGTCAGTTGTGAACGTTGCGATTCCACATTGCCGTGGAAGGTAATTACCGATGACGGCTACACGGCTGGGCAGCGATGCGCTGGACCTCAAGCGAAGCGAGGCGGTCAGTTTTTCTTCCAGCGTCAGCGTGCGAGCCTTAAGACGAGCGAAGGGGCCGCTTAACAATGCACTCCCTTGTGAAGACATTTTATGGTTCCTTTCCACGGTATTGGGCGAACTCGCAAGCGATGCGGGCAAGTACTTTTCGAATCGCGTTGAGCCGGAGGACTGCTGACGGAGCGGCGGCTGTGATGCTGCCATTTCCACCTGCGCAACGGCCGTAGTGGGAGCGTTGGCCGTACCCATCCGCATACGCATTTTGTGTGTTCCAGAACTTATTCTGGAATGCTGAGGTCCGGCGCTGCCATGGTCGCCTGTTTTATATCGCCCGAAATCTGAAGCCGTTTGTGCCTGTGCAGGGTAATTTCGAGCTTAGCCTTGGCGGGAGGGGTTGTCTGAGCAAAAGTGCTCAGTGGCTGGCGCGGGCTACGGGTGCGGGAGTGCACTCATCGGCGAGTGCAGGCACAGTTCCACACATCTCTCCAGTGCGTCCAATGGTCATAGACTTGGCAGCAATCGCATGGTTGCACGATTGTTGTGTGTTCCATCCACGGGAAAAGCGATCCTGATCAATAATGCTCAGCGTCCATGACGGGGATGGCCTATACTTAGCTAAAGGCCTGTGGTTTGAAGTCCCGAATGAGGAGATTCCTATGGCCGTTAAAAAGCCGCTCGCAGCCGTCAAAAAGTCCCGCAAGAAACCAACCAAGCGGCGCGCTCCCCGGCGTGCGGCAATCGCCGGTCAAACACGGGTGAGTTCTGCGGAGACCGATGCCTCTTCTTCACCGATTGAATCTGTTGCATCCGAAACGCGCTTTTTTCTGACACGGCTCTCGTCGGGGAAAACCAGCCGGGAGTACCACGCTGGCGAGTCTGTCTTTTCGCAGGGGGACGCGGCGGATGCGGTGTTCTACCTCAAGAACGGCAAAATCAAACTGACAGTCGTGTCCAAGCGGGGCAAAGAAGCCGTGGTGGCCATACTCCCGGAAGGTAGCTTCTTCGGAGAAGGCTGCCTGGCAGGCCAACCTTTTCGCATGTCAACGGCCAGCACGGCCCAGCGGAGCAGCATCCTCCGCGTAGAGAAGCCGGTGATGTTAAACGTGCTCCACAACGAACCGGAATTTGCGGAGCGTTTCCTTGCCTACCTGCTTTCGCGGAACATTCGCATGGAAGCGGATTTGGTGGACCACCTCTTCAACTCCAGCGAGAAGCGGCTTGCCCGTCTACTTCTGCTGCTCGCCAATTTCGGCCAGGAATCGAAGCCCATTCCGGTGGTTGCGAAGATCAGCCAGGAGACGCTGGCCGAGATGATCGGCACGACCCGCTCGCGCGTCAGCTTCTTCATGAACCGGTTCCGGGATCTTGGCTTCATCGACTATAACGGCGGCGGCATGTACGTCCACAGCTCGCTTGTGAGCGTGGTACTCCACGACTAGGTCCTGTTTCGCGCAACGTGTATTTGTGGAGACGCTGGAATTTGCCCTGGGAACCTTTCCCAGGGCGGTGAATGCCGCGCTCGCATATTGGCGCGTTCTGTATAGACAATGGCGCATTGTGAATAATGCCAAAGCTCCCAACCAACTAGAGTAAGAGCATATCCAGAGGGCGATCGGCAATTCAGTTCCTGTTCCGTAATCGGGGAGTGGAAAGCCCGTGAATGGGTTCTGCCGGCACTCGATGTTTAAGAAACAGGAGCGAAGGATGCAAAAGCGCACACTCGGGAAAAGCAATCTTGAAGTATCCGCCATAGGGCTTGGCTGCATGGGACTGAGCTTTGGTCTTGGTCAGCCCGTGGACAAGCAGACTGGAATCAACTTGATTCGAGCGGCAGTTGAACGTGGCGTGACGCTCTTCGACACCGCCGAAATTTACGGTCCTTACACCAATGAAGAATTGGTTGGCGAAGCGTTAGCACCGTTTCGTGACGAGGTGGTCATTGCGACCAAGTTCGGCTTCCGGGTCTTTGACGGCAAGCAGCAGGGCTTGGATAGCCGCCCGGAGCGCATCAAGCAGGTTGCCGAAGAGTCCCTCAAGCGGCTTCGGACGGATCACATCGACTTGTTCTATCAGCATCGCGTTGACGACCAGGTGCCGATTGAGGATGTTGCCGGAGCGGTGAAGGAGCTGATCCAGGAAGGTAAGGTCAAACATTTCGGTCTTTCCGAAGCTGGCGCAAACACGATTCGGCGGGCCCACAAGGTACAGCCAGTTACAGCCCTGCAAAGCGAGTATTCGCTCTGGTGGAGAGAACCTGAAGAAGCTACCTTTCCAACTCTCGAAGAACTCGGCATTGGCTTCGTGCCTTTTAGTCCTCTCGGCAAGGGCTTCCTTACTGGAGCCATTAACAAGGACACGCAGTTCGATAAGACCGACTTCCGCAACATTGTTCCGCGCTTCTCACCGGAGAACCGGGACGCCAACCAACTGCTTGTCGACTTAGTCGTGAAGTTCGCGAAGCAGAAAAACGCTACGCCGGCCCAGGTCGCACTCGCATGGATTCTTGCACAAAAGCCGTGGATTGTGCCCATACCAGGCACGACCAAGGTTCCGCGCCTTGAAGAAAACCTCGGTGGAGCAAACATCGAACTCACGGCCGACGACCTGCGCCAGCTCGAAGAGGCAACTTCGAAGATTGCCATTCAGGGCGCGCGGTATCCGGAGAACCTGCAGAAGTTAGTGGGCCGTTAAACATAGCCATTTAGAGAAATAAGGAGATGCAGATGGAACGTCGCACTTTTCTGAAGCAAAGCGCCGTTGCACTTGGTGGCGCGGCGATAGAGTTGGGTGGGGTCCGGGCGGCAGACGCCGCTAAGAATCCAGTGAAATCCCAGGTCTTCTTTACTCGTGACATCAGCGGTGAAGGGATGCTGCGGGTATATTCCAGAATCAATGGCCAGATCAGCGGCAAGGTGGCCATCAAGCTGCATAGCGGCGAACCGCACGGCCCAAATATTCTGCCGCGGGATATGGTGCAGGCGCTGCAGCAGCATATTCCCAACAGTTGCCTGGTGGAAACCAATACCCTCTACAAGGGAAAGCGGTACACAACGGCCGACCATAGGGAGACCATCAAAATCAACGGATGGGACTTCTGCCCGTTGGACATCATGGACGAGGACGGAGCGGTGATGATTCCCGTCAAAGGGGGAAAGCATTTCACGGAGATGTCGGTCGGCAAGCACATGCTGCGGTACGACTCGATGGTTGTCCTGACCCATTTCAAGGGGCACGCAATGGGCGGCTACGGCGGGTCGATGAAAAATATCGCCATTGGTTGCGCCGACGGACTCATTGGCAAGAAGATGGTGCACGCCGCGCCGGACAATGAGAACTACGCGGCCTGGCTGCAAGGTGAGCCATTCATGCAAAACATGGTGGAGTCGGCCAAGGCCACCGTCGATCATTTTGGCAAGCAGATCGTTTACATCAATGTCCTGCGCAATATGTCGGTCGATTGCGATTGCGCCGGCGTCAGCGCTGCGCCGCCGAAGGCGCGTGACCTGGGCATCCTCGCCTCCACCGATCTCCTTGCCGTCGATCAGGCGTCCATCGACATGGTCTATAGACTCCCTGAAGCCGAGTTGCACGACCTGAAAGAACGCATTGAGTCTCGCCAGGGACTTCGCCAGTTGTCCTACATGAAAGAGATGAAGATGGGCAACGACCAGTACGAGCTGATTACCGCGTAGCGCGTGCTGCGGCACACGGGTACGCCCAGGGACGGTGCTATCGCGCGGCGGCAACTCGCAGCGGTTCTCGTTCGCAGCCTTACGTCGCAGGAGGCTGATCACGAGACGTTCGAGCTAGTTTCGGCTAAAGGCGCGATGCAGGATAATCTGAATCCCTTGCTTGCGGCGCTCGACACGGACCCGGCGGGTGCTCTTGATGCCGTGCACGATACGGCCAATATGCCCATTGAGGACGAACCCATGCATGTGAGGGAAGAGCTGCAAGCAATACACAACTCACGGAAGTAAGGAATATCCATGGCGCAAACCTGGTTGGGATGAGCGCCGAACTGTTCGACTGAATCCTCCAGGCCTTCTCCCCCATGCCAAGGCCAACCCTACACAAGCCGCACCACCTCAGGCTTTCTTTTTCGTGCCACATCCCCGCCTCCCCCGGGCCAGATCTGTCGAAGATCAACATTTCATCCGGTCCAAATATTCCAGAGCGGATTCCGCGTGGTCTGCCTCGCCAATTTGTTGCCACGTTGGCGGCGGACGCCTGCCATGCTCCACTTAAATGCCATATTTTGACTTTTTCATGATACCCCCTACGGGTATATGTATATTTTTTAAAAATGTCTTGTGTTAGCTCCTGTGTCGTATTACCGTGACATTCATCCCCCGTCGTTTTGGCGCACGGGCGGGGTGTGAGGCG
>JARLGJ010000049.1 GCA_031296105.1 Acidobacteriota bacterium
CCGGAATCCGCTGCTCCAAGGTCACATAACTGAACATCGCCGCCTGCTGCTTGTCGTCTCCACGCATGCTTCGTTTGTAAAACATTGCAACCTCAAAAACAGTGACAAACATCAAGACTTTTTCCGCAGCCTGTAAAGCCCCGGAATTCTCGCGGCTTTTAAGGCACGGCTGAAGCCGTGCCCTGACAGATTCCGACTTGATCGGAGTCATTCTGGTGTGTTCTCAGTGAGATAGAGAAGCCTCGCCGCGCGGCGGGGTTTTTTTAGGACTCCGCACAAAGATATATCTTAAGAAATAACTTTTTTCATTGACAAAGATATATCTTGAGATATTGTTTACTGCAAGGAGAATGAAAATGATGAAAGAACGAATGATGCAATTCCATGAGCGTTGGGGCGGAGAACCCGGCGGGCGTGAGGTGTTTGGCGGCCGCGAGGGCTATGGTCCCGGCCGCGAGAAGCTGGACTACTGGGAGATTCCCAACCGTGACGGGCGGGCTTCCAACTGCCGCCGCCAGGGCGGAACATGCACGGCGGATTGCCGGGAGTGCCCCGAGCGTAGTGCGGCTGGCCGCAGCTGCGCGGAGCACGAGGCCGAGGACCGTGGCGAAGAGCGCCGCGGACGCCATCCTCATCACCACCATCACGGTGGTTTTGAAGGGCACTTTATGGCGCACATGCGCGGCGGCTTCCGCGGCATGTTCGGACATGGTTTTGGCCACGGGCGCGAGCGTTTGTTCGATGCCGGCGACCTGAAGCTGGTGATTCTGAAGCTGCTGAGCGAAGAGCCAAGCTACGGCTACCAGCTCATCAAGACCATGGAAGAGCGGTTGGCGGGCGGCTATACGCCTAGCGCCGGGGTGGTGTATCCGACGCTGACGCTGCTGGAAGAAGAAGGCCTGGCGGCGGCGAATGTCGAAAACGGCAAGAAGGTGTATTCCGCTACGGCAGAGGGTTTGCAGTATCTGGCGGCCAACAAGCGCCGTGTGGATCAACTGTTTGAGCGGCTGGAAGAGGCGAAGAAGGGCTTTGCCCGCGGACGCTCGCCGGAGATGATGAAGGCCTTTATGAATCTGCGCGGCGCGGTGATGGCGCGGGTTACTCGCGAGTCGGTGACGGCAGAGCAGATCAAGGAGATCACCAAGATCATCAACGCGGCGGCCTCGGCCATCGACGAGATGTAAAACAGAGAAACTGGAAAGCACCCGGCCGGGTCTGTCAGGAAGTGTAAGCCAGGCCCCGGCTCACTTCCCACTCTGCTGGGGACAGGGTATGTTGGTACGGGGTTGGCGAAGAGGCTATGAATCCACGCTATCGTGTCTTTGCCTTGCTGGGAGTGGTGCTGCTGCTCTCGCTGGCGTTTTACGCTTACACCACGCGCGGAAATGCGGACAACGTGCTGATTGGCACGGTGGACGCGAACCAGGTGATTGTGAGCAGCAAGGTGGCCGGCCGCATTGAGAAGCTGCTGGTGGACGAAGGTCAGACGGTGGCAGCCGGGCAGGTGATTGCGCGCATTGACAACGCGGACCTGGCGGCCGAGCGCGACTCGGCGCGGGCCACCCTGGAGAGCCTGCAACATCAGGTGCGGCAGAGCGGTGAGAGCTACGCCAGCACGCACGGAGAAACGAACTTTCAGGTGCAGAACGCGGAGTCCTCGCTGGCGGCGTCCGAAGCTTCGCTGGCGGAGAGCGAGGCGGTGGCGCGGCAGCAGGAGCTGGACACGCGGCGCACGGTGGCCTTGGCCGAACAGGGCGTGGCCAGCCAGCAGGATCGCGACCACGCGGTGGAATCGTTGAAAGCCGATCAGGCGCGGGTGGTGGCCAATCGCAAACAGGTCGATGCGGCGCGAGCCACGGTGTCCATTATGCGAGCGCGGTTGAACCAGGCGGCCGCGGCGCACTCCAACGTGGCGGCCACGGAAGGACAGATGGCGTCGGCCAGCGCGAAATTGCAGGAGGCGGAGATCCGCCTGGGGTACACAACGATTACAGCACCGGTCAGCGGCGTGGTGAGCGTGCGCGCCGCCCGCGAAGGCGAAGTGGTGGGCGTGGGGACTCCGATTGTGACGCTAGTGGACCTGCGCGAGACCTGGGTGTATGCCGCGGTGCCGGAGACCGCAGAGCAAACGGTGAAGCTGGGCGATACGTTGGACGTGCGCATGCCGGGCGGCGAAAAGGTGCAGGGCAAGGTGATTGCCAAGGCCGCCGAGGCCGACTTTGCCACCGAGCGCGATTACAGCCGCACCAAGCGCGACATCAAGACGGTGCGTGTGAAGCTGTTGATCCCCAATCCAAAAGAGACCTATGTGCCTGGCATGACGGCGGAAGTGTTTCTGCCGCGCGCGAAGGGGAACTAGGTGTAGCATTGCCTCGGCCTGCGCCACGGAACAGTTTCTGCCGCGCGCGAAGGGGAACTAGCATGAGTCCGCTGCTGCGTACCCGCCAGCCGGACGCGGCCCACGCCGGACAGGCGATTGCGGTGGAGAAGATCGTCAAGCGCTTTGGCGACTTCGAGGCCGTGCGTGGTATCACCTTCGACGTGAAGGACGGAGAGATCTTCGGCCTGCTGGGACCAAACGGCGCAGGCAAAAGCACGCTGATCCGCATGATGACTACGCTCATTCCCATTACCAGCGGCAAGGCCTACATTGCAGGCTATGACGTGGCGGCGGACCCCAACGCCGCGCGCTGCGCCATGGGCGTGATTCCGCAGGCGATGACCAGCGACGTTGACCTGACCATAGAAGAGAACATGAGCATCTACGCCAAGCTGTACGGCGTACCCAGGGCCGAGCGCGAGCACAACATTGCGGAGCTGCTGGAGGCGGTGGACCTGACGAAGTGGCGCGACGCTCCGGTGAAGACCTTGTCGGGCGGCATGAGGCGAAGAGCGGAGATTGCGCGCGGGCTGGTGCACAACCCGCGAATTTTCTTTCTTGACGAGCCAACGACGGGGCTCGATCCGGTCTCGCGCGTGGCGGTGTGGGAGATGCTGAACACCTTGAAGCAGCGCAAGCAACTGACCATCCTGATTACCACGCACTACATGGACGAAGCCGACCGGCTGTGCGACCGCGTGGCCATTGTGGACCACGGCAAGCTGGTGGCGCTGGACACGCCGATGGTTCTGAAGCAGAACGTGCCGGGAGAAAACGTGGTGGAAGTGCAGTTCCGGATAACGCCGGCGGATTGGCCGCAACGGCTGGAAAAGCTGCCGGGCGTGCAGAGCGTGCAGGACGAGGGCGGCCATATGTATCGTCTGCTGACCGCGAGCGGCTCGCAGACGACGGCGGCGCTGGTGGCGATGTGCACCGGGAACGCCGTGGAGATGACCACGCTGAACGTGCAGAATACCTCGCTGGATGACGTGTTTGTGCACTACACGGGGCGCCAGTTACGCGATGAACAGGTGAAGGCCGCCATGTACACGATGCCCGACCGGGGGATGCGCCCATGAACCGCATGATGGCCATCATCGAGCGCGAGATGCGCAAGTTCTTCCGCTCGCCCACGCTGATGATCACGGCGCTGCTGTTTCCGCTGGTGCAGCTCATCATCCTGGGCAATGCGTTCGGCGGCAAAATCCGCGATGCGCGGGTGGCGGTGGTGGACGAAGACCACGGTCCCGAGGCGGTGCGCGTGATCGAGGCCTTCCATTCGATCCAGGCCAACGTGCGCACGGTGGTGATGGTTCCCCGCGCTGACGAGGTGACGGCGCGCGAAGACGTGCGGCAGGGCAAGCTGGAAGGCGCGCTGATTATTCCGCCGCAATTCTCGCGGCGCTTCCTGGCCGGCGAGAATCCGCAGCTCGGTTTCGTGGTGGACAACAGCGACCAGTTCATGGCCAGTTCTCTGCAAGACAAGATGAACGAACTGGTGGCGGGATTGAACCTGCCGGCGGCCTCGGCAGAGCGCATCACCAGCGCGGCGGCCCTGGAGATCGTCGAACTGTATCCGTACATCGACTATTTGAAATATCTTCTGCCGGGTTCGATCACGCTGGCGATGTACGTGTCGGTGATGATCGGCGGCGGGATTCTGTACATCGACGACAAGGCGAGAGGCGTGCACGAGGGCTACCTGGTAACGCCGATCACGGCCGTGGAGATGGTGCTGGGGCTGAACCTGGCGGGAGCGATCAAGGCGATTCTTTCAGGCGTGACGCTGACCGTGCTGGGCTCGCTGATTGCGGGGCTGGGCACGGCGTTTGAACCCATGCGCATGGTGCAATGGTTTCTGCTGGTGTGCGCCACGTCGCTGGCCTTCAACGGCATGATGTTTCTGCTGATGGTGCGGGTGGAAGACCCCTTGGTGCCGCGCGCGCTGTTCGGCATTCTGAACACACTGCTGTACTTCCCGAGTGGAGCCATCTATCCGGTGCAGGCGTTTCCCAAATGGCTGCAGATCATCAGCCGGGTGGACCCGTTCAGCTTTGCCGTACACGGCTTCAAGGCCACGCTGCTGAAAGAAGCCTCGTGGAGCGCGGTGAGCCACGACCTTCTGTTCTTGACGGCATTCGGCGTGGTGAGCCTGACGGCATCGTCCCTGCTGTTCAAAAGGACGATGTAAAGAGGGGGCGAAAAATTCCCTTTTAGAAATTCCTTCCCAATTCGGACTTACTGGATACAATCTAGGGAACACTTCAGGAGGCCGTAACTTGTTCGATAAGTTGACTCAACGGTCATTCCAGTTCCATTTTGTATCCCACGCCGCCGCAATTCTGAAGAATGACTTTCCGACTGCCTTGGACGACATCGAAACGGCTCTGGCAGATCTAACTGTTCCCATTGCCGAATTGATTGGATCAGGAGGCGGTGAGAGTAAGGGAACACAGCGCCTGCGCCACAAATTGAGCGATCTTGAGTGGAAGAAGCACATCTTCGACATCCGGAAGATTATCAACGGAGTCGAGCGCGAGGCTGTTTCTCACGAAGTGGATCATGTCAAAAGTTACGACGGGGATATGATTGCGCTTGAGATTGAATGGAACAATAAGGATCCGTTTTTTGACCGTGACCTCGATAACTTCAAAAGGCTTCATGCCGAAGGCGCCATCAGCGTTGGTGTTGTCATCACACGGGGCACAACGTTGCAAGAACGGATGAAGGAATTCGTGCTCCGATTTGCCAAAGAGAACAAAGTGATGTCGTTCGAAGATCTCGAGCGGCTTGATATTCAGTTAACGAAACGCAAAAGGGCGGAAATCGAAAGCCGAACCAAACGCGCCAAGGCACCCGTCTCGTTTGCGGAAGCGTGGACCGACAACTTTGTATCTGACAAATATGGCGAATCGACAACTCACTGGCGGAAGTTAATGGATCGAGTCAATCGGGGAGTCGGGAACCCGTGCCCACTACTCCTTATTGGATTGCCCGCGGAGATCGTTTCTTTTCCAAGGAAAACCGGAAAGAACTAATCTCCGGCCACGGCGATAGCGCGAGAGTGATTGGCGTAGGTTTTCCAAGTCGGCTGGTAAGATTCGTCGGCCTGATTACCCCACACGGCCCAGTTCTTCCGCTCGCCGCGAGCAAACAATTCCAAGTGAGGGCCGGGGCTGCAAGCCTCGATCAAGGCATATTGTTCATCTGGCTTACGGGAGTGCTCGCGCTTCCGGCTGGATAGGAAATTAACCTGCGTGCGTCCGGCCTTCAAAGTCCGAGCATTCTTGCCGCGAACTCCGAAAAGAATAAGCTCAGTCACATTGCGGAAATAAAAGCCAACCCCGCGACCATCCGAACCGCCATCCTTACGAATCTTGTGCCATACAAGATTGCTCTTGTATTGGAATCCCCAGGTCTTCATGACCTCAAGCCCCTCAGGGAGCAGCGCGTTTGGAACCCACAGATAGAGGTGAGAAACCGGAGCGGCAAGCTGCGCTATCGGGAGCGCGCAGATTTCTTCGAGCCGCATTGTGCCGTAGCGAGATAGACGCTTATGTTCCGGAGCGACTTTTCCGGTGCGGTTCTGAAATTGCCAAGGCGGATCCGCCAGGATGGTGCCGAACCGGCGGTTCCCCGCGAAGGCCAGAAGCTCCTCACTGGGGGACATACGGGTTTCAAACAGCGTTTGCATACGTGGCACGAACTGATTCTATTACACCGAGTGCGAAATCATCCGGTGGATTATTTGCTACGGACGCACACAATAGCTCACTGAATATAACGCTAGCTGACGGCGGCGGCCAGGGTGAGTTGGCTCCAGACGTAATCGACGATGGCGCGCAGGTCTTCCGGGGTGCCGCTGTTGTCGATGAGGAAGTCGGCGAAGTCGGCTTTCTGGCTCTCGGGCATTTGCGCCCTCATGCGGCGGGCGACTTCGGCGCGAGCTTCGTCCAGGGGGAGTCCGGTGCGGGCGGCAAAACGGGCTACGCGCTCCTCCTCCGGGCAGGTGACGACGATGAGGCGGTCGAAGCGGTCGGCGCCGCCGGCCTCGATGAGCAAAGCGGCTTCGCAGATGGCGATGGCCGAAGGATCCTTGCTGCCGGCCCGGCGCAACCACTTGTCCTCGTAGGCCTGCACGGCGGGATGCACGATGGCGTTGAGATCGGCGATGCGCACAGGGAAGGCCAGTGCGGCCAGGCTGGGGCGGTCGATGCGGCCGTCCGGGGCGAGAATAGCGGGGCCAAAGGTCGCGACGATGCGCCGGAAGAGAGCGGTGCCGGGCACCATGAGCTGGTGGGCCACCTGGTCGGCGCGCAGAGTGCGGGCGCCGCGGGCGGCGAACAGATCAAGCACCGTGGATTTTCCGCTGGCGATGCCGCCGGTGAGGCCGACCTTCAACATGCTGACAGTGTCAGGCTCCCGGGGCGGCGGCGCAAGAGATTACAGAGAGGTGAATGTCGCTCAACTAGATACCCTTGGCGCTTCACCTTCCGGCGGGCTTTGCGTACCATGGGGGAGAAAGCAATCCAAGAGGAGAGGTTTCATGATGCTGCGCATTGTTCGGCTTGCCGTTTTGGCCGGAGTTGCCGCCCTTGTGCTGGGGCAGGCTCCGCGGGCCATGGCGCAATCGGCGCCCATTCCGACGCAGATTCTTAACGCGAAGACGGTTTTTGTCGCCAACGGCGGCAGCACGTCTCCGCAGCTTAGCTCGGCGGATTTGTACTCCGGTGTTTACGCGGCAGTGCGTTCCTGGGGGCGTTTCATTCTGGTAAACACTCCCGAAGAAGCCGACTTGGTTTTTGTGCCCACGTTTGGGGCGTATCCCACCGATGCCGACAACGGGACATCGTTCCTGAAGCCGCAGCTCACGCTGACCGTTCTGGATCCGAAGACGCGTATTCCGCTGTGGTCGGTGACGGAGTTCCAGTGGCCGAAAAAGAGCGGAGTAAAGGCTTACGACGGACTTGTGGCCCAGATACGGGCGATTGCCGAGGCGGTACATGCGGACAAGCCGGCTGCGGCAGCGGTGGTGAAGAAAGAAGCGCCCAAGGCCGAGGTGAAGAAGGAAGCTCCGAAGAGCGAGGAAAGTAAGCCGGAGCCGATCCGCAAGAACTGGTAACCTGCCGGAAGGACAAGGGCAATAGCGGATGGGGTTTGACACCGTCCGGCTGACGAATTTATCCTAATAACCTGTCCTGAGGAGTGTTTCCCGCCAGGAATAGGGTAGCCGCCCGGTCCGGTAGATGGGCCGAGGTTGTCCCTGTGCCTCAAGCGCTTCCGGGTGAAGCGGCGGCCTGCCGGACTTCGGGAGCAAGTGGTCATGAAGATTCGCATCCGGGATCTGGAAGTTCGCAAGTTAGAGTTTGACGAGCGCTTCCAGGCCGGTGAAATAGAGTTTGGCGAGGATGTAAAGCAGGCGAGCGAGCTCGCCACGGATGGACGCGCCGAATTGATCCGCGAGCACCATGGCGGACAAGACACGGTGGATGATATTCGCATCGTCGGCAAGCTGGCGGTGCAGGTAGAGGCAGGCTGTGCACGCTGCCTGGAACCGGTGACAATTCCGGTTTCCCGCTCTTTCGATCTTCTGTATCGCCCGCTAAAAGGCGAGAAGCGCGCGGAAGAGGTTTCCATCCACGAGGCGGAGACCGAGATCGGCTTCTATTCCGGAGAAGGCATGGAGTTGGAAGATGCCCTGCGCGAGCAGGTGCTTCTGGCGGTGCCGATCAAAGTTTTGTGCCGGGAAGATTGCAAGGGGCTGTGCCCGGTTTGCGGTGTGAACCGCAACCTGAAGTCGTGCCAGTGCACGGTGAACCCGGCGGATATGCGCTGGGATGCCCTGAGCGGGTTGAAAGACAAGTTGCAGTAGCGCCTTCGGGCGAGACGAGATCGCGGCCTTTTATTGCATGAGGCCGCAATGGAATGGAAAGGTAGTACGAAACCATGGCAAATCCTAAACGGCGACACTCCAAGCGGCGCACGGCTCTCCGTCGCGCCCACGACCACCTTACCGCTCGCACCCACAGCGAGTGCCCCAACTGCCACGAGGCGAAGTTGCCTCACCGTGCCTGTGCAAAGTGCGGACACTACAAGGGACGTGAGATTGTCGAGGTTGAGAAGGCCAGCTAGTTTGGCCCTTAGCTGACGATGTCGATCACCATTGCGGTGGATGCCATGGGCGCGGACCGCGCCCCTAAACCGGAGGTCGAAGGAGCAATCCTGGCCGCCCGGGAATACGATGTCCGGGTTGTGCTGGTTGGGCAGAAGGAGATTGTAGGCAGCGAACTTGCGCTGCATCCGGAAGCCCGGCGGTTGCCGATTGAGGTGGTTCATGCCTCCGAATTCATTGGCATGGACGAGAAGGCCGCGCTGGCCGTAAAGCACAAGCGCGACTCCTCGATGCGCGTAGGACTGCGCATGGTGAAGGAAGGCACGGCGGCCGGCTTTGTATCGGCCGGCAACACCGGCGCGGCCATGGTAACGGCCAAACTGGTGCTGGGCGTGCTTCCGGGCGTGGACCGTCCGGCGCTGGCCACGGTGTTTCCCACGGCGGCCAACACGGCCACCATCATGTTGGACGTGGGCGCGAACGTGGACTGCAAGCCGCAAAATTTGCAGCAGTTCGCGATCATGGGCAACGTGTATTTCCGCGCCATTTTCAGCGATCGCTTTGTGACGGCCTCCAATCCGCGGGTGGGTTTGCTCTCGGTGGGCGAAGAAGAAACCAAGGGCAACGACCTGACGCGCGAGGCATTTCAACTGCTGAAGGCGCTGCCCTTGAACTTTATGGGCAACGTGGAAGGCCGCGACCTGTACAACGGGCGCGCCGACGTGATTGTTTGCGACGGTTTTGTAGGCAACGTGGCACTGAAGGTGAGCGAAGGCATGGTGGAAGCCATCCGCGCGATCCTGAAAGAGACGATGCAGGCCACGGTGGCGCGGCAAATGGGCTTTCTACTGGCCCGCAACGCCTTTGTCGATTTCAAGAAGCGCCTGGATTATTCCGAGTACGGCGGAGCACCGCTGCTCGGGCTGAAGGGCGTGGCCATCGTGAGCCACGGCTCCTCCAACGGCAACGCGATCAAGAACGCGATCCGCGTGGCCGCCGAGTTCGCCCGCTCCGGGCTGAACCAGAAGATTCAGGAAGAAATTCAGGCGGCGGCCCAACCGGCGGCAGACCTGAAAGCATAGGATTGCGCCGGGGCGGCGGTTAGCCGCCTGTCCAGGCAGCAGGAAAGCACGGCGGCAGCCGTGTTCCGGCAAGGCAAAGACTTTGCCGCGGCGCCGGCGCGGTGTATCCCGGCGCCCGCAACAGATATTTCTCGGAGCCTTCGATGGCAGACCGCATTAACGGACTTGCATTGCTTTTTCCCGGCCAGGGTTCGCAGGCAGCGGGTATGGGCAAGGAACTCGCCTCCAATCACGCCGTGGCGCGCCAGACCTTTGAAGAGGCTGACGAGGCCCTGGGCTACAGCCTGAG
The DNA here is from genome assembly GCA_031296105.1 of Acidobacteriota bacterium. GTDB lineage: Bacteria > Acidobacteriota > Terriglobia > Terriglobales > Acidobacteriaceae > TOLSYN. Next base: position 9,864 of record JARLGJ010000049.1, read on the forward strand.
CAAGCTGTGCTTTGAAGGGCCGGACGAACAGCTCCGGCTGACGGAGATCACCCAGCCGGCCATTCTGACGGTATCTATTGCCGCGTATCGCGTGCTGGCCGAGGCCGGCATTACGCCGAGCTTTGTGGCCGGGCACTCGCTGGGAGAGTATTCGGCGCACGTGGCGGCCGGCACGCTGACCTTTGCCGACGCCGTGCGCACGGTTCGCCAGCGCGGCAAGTACATGCAGGAGGCGGTGCCGGTGGGCGTGGGCGCCATGGCCGCGATTCTGGCGCTGCCGCTGGAGACGATCCGCGGGGCCTGCCAGGAAGCCGCGGCGCTGTTTGCAGGAGAAACCTGCGAGCCGGCCAACATCAATTCGCCGGGGCAGGTTGTGATCAGCGGCTCCAAGGCCTGCGTGGAAAAGGCCGCCGAGTTGTGCAAGCAAAAGGGCGCGAAGCGCGCGGTGATGCTTCCGGTGAGCGCTCCCTTCCACTGTTCGCTGATGCAGCCGGCGCAAGACCGACTGGCGGAAGACTTGCGCGGGTTGAACTTCCTGACGCCGAAGGTGCCGGTGATGTGCAACGTAGAAGCCGTCCCGGTGACCGACGGCGATAAGGCGCGCGAGACGCTGGTCCGCCAGGTGACGGGTGCGGTGCAGTGGGAGAGCTCAATGCGCGCGCTGGTGGCGCTGGGCGTGAATCGCTTTGTGGAGGCCGGCCCCGGCGCGGTGCTGACCGGGTTGCTGCGGCAGATCGACAAGACGCAGAGCTGCGTGAACGTGGAGAACGAAGCCAGCCTGCAAAAGTGCAAGGCGCAGTTCGAAAGCTAGAGCGGAATTATTTGGCAGAGAAAGGCCGGGAGCGAGTCTCCCGGCCTTTCTCTGCTTAGCGCAAAGGCCGAATGCTACTCGACCATTTCATCGGGGGAGAAGGCGAGCGTTTTGTCCTTGAACTCCACACGCACGCTGCAAAGCTGCTTGCGGTCGTTAATGCGCACGCCGATGACCACGCCGCTGGCACCGGAGCGAGGCTTTACCGCGGCAACGATCTTGTGGCTGTGAATCAGACCCCACTCGCCGCCCGGCCCCCAGTCGGAATAGAAAGCGCTGAAGGAATAGCGCTTGTAATCCTGCGGGTGCTGCTTCCATTCAGGATCGTGCATCCAGACGCCGTAAGCGCTTTCATAATTATTGGCTTCCAACTGCTGGAAGAAGAGGTTGACGCGGTGCTCCTCCGGCCAGTAGCGGTTCAGATACACGACGGTGGCCACGACGATGACGGCGAGGATGGAGACCGCAAGGAGAATGCGCTTGCGGCGCTCGCGCGCCGGATCGTAGGGGGCAGCGTCAAACAAAGTGGAGGAAGACATGAGCTACAAACTATGAAGCCGCGGCAGAAAAGTCAACTGCCGCGGCTGTCGCCGGGGATGGACGAAAAGATTTATTGCAAGCTATCGGTGCAGGTTGTGGACCCGTTGGGATCGACCTGAACCGGCTGCATGTTGTTGGAGCAGAAGCCGCGGTAGCCCGTAGTACCCACGGTAATCGGCGTGCCATACACGCTGTAGGTGTCCACGGGATTACCGGAGATGCTGGAGAGCCAGAAATTGTAGCCGCTCTTGGGGCAAGTCGTGCTGGAGCATCCCAGCACCCAGTCAAGAATAGCGGCGTTGGACGACGATGCCTGCACATCGGACGTGGAACTGGCCAACTGGTTCAGAGTCGAGGCGTACCCCACGCTGGGATAGGTCGTCTGGTAGGTCACCTGCGCCGTGTTGATGGTGCGGATTGAATACACGGCCGAGGACTCGTTGGCCGCAATCCGGCTCCTCAAAAAGCTGGGCATGGCAATAGAGGCAATCACCAGGATGATTGCCACGACGATCAGCAATTCGATGAGAGAAAATCCACGCTGACGCATAGCTAAGCTCCGACTTGTTTTAAGCGGCCGCGCAGCCCAATACTTCCTGAAACTATGGAACTACGCCGACCTCGAATTGAGGCGAAGCTACCCGGGGAGGGATGAGCAAATATAACAAGAGGCGGAAAAAGCAAAAAGCAAAAATTGACCGAGTTGGTGACCAAAGTTTGCAGGCGGGATTAAGTGTGTAGGAATGGGAAAGGAAGCTGGCAGGGGCATCTTGAGGAAAACAAAAGCCCCGGCCGAAGCCGGGGCACCTTAGAACAGACGGGTTAGTTGAGTCCGTCCAGATGGGACTTGGCGACCTGGGCGATGTCGCCGGTCGGATTGTCCTTGGTGATCTGGTTGTACAGGGTCTTGGCCTTGTCGTTCTGGTGGCTGGCCTCGTAAAGGTCGGCGAGGGCGAACTCCGCGGTGGCCTTGGGCACGCTGGAGGACGGCTTGTCGATGAGCACCTGGAGGAGGTTGATGGCGTCGGCATCGCGCTTTTCATCGCGATAGACAGCGGCGAGCGCGTACTTGGCCAGCGCCGCCAGATCCCGGTGGCGCACGTTGGTCAGCGCGCGGAGCTGCTCTTCCGCCACCGTATAGTTGCCCAGTTCCTCTTCACTGACGGCCGCGAGATAGCGGGCATACTGGCCGGAATGCGTCCAGCCGTACTGCTCGCTGATGCCGTAGAAGGCCTTCTTGGCGGCAATCAGGCGATCCTGATCGGTGTTGAACATAACGATGTTGGAGGGGTTGGGCGTTCCCTGCGGCACCACGGGAGCCTGATAGGTGACCATGGCGCGACCCAACGCGTCGGAGGCCGCGGCTTCGCGCGAGGAGCAATACCACCAACCACCGCCCACGAGAACGACAACCACCACGAGGGCCACGACGGCGCGGATGATGCCGGTACGATGCTCGGAGACTTCCTGGATTGCCTCTGCCGCGGAGGCAGCAAACTTGTCCTGCTTTAAATCCTGACGGGTATAGCGCACGGGAATTCCTTCTGAGTTGAGAACTACCTGAAAAACAAAATGTTACCAGCCTGCGCGGAGGGGGGTCAAACAGGCCGGAGCGGGTTGGGAGAGATCCCCAACCCGCTCCGGCGGGGCGAGGAAACTCTACTAGGGGGCGGGAGGCGCAGAATTTTCGAGGGGGGGCGTGGCGCTCTTCTCAATGTCGTGCACCTGCATCCGGTAGTCGATCCACATGCCAATGCCGATAAACAGAGGAATAATGCCGCCGATGGTGCCCGCCAAAACTTCGTGGTTGTCCATATGAGCGATCACTCCCAGGCCGCAGATAATGCCAAGGCCAACGGCAATGAGGACAATGGCGGAGCTGCGCGTTTTGGCGGCACGGCGCTCGGGGGAATCCACGCCATTGGGGCCGGTGAACCGGTTGATAGGCTCCGGCGGCAGGGGAAGCCCGCGGGCAATGGCCGCCAGGCGCTCCTCGCTCTGTAACCTGCGCACGTGATAGCGGTGCATGGTGTTGATGAGGACGATGCCGAGCACCATGGCAAAGGCGCCGATGGGAACGATGAAGGGTGATTGCCAGTCCATAGCGGTCTCCTGTTCTGATACTTTTTCTTCTTCGCCGCGTTAGACCGCAGGGAGACGGAGAAAGTTTCAGGGTGCGGCATGAAACTTTTTGAGGGAGAATTCAGTCTCACTGCTGTGATCACGCCGGAGGAGTTCGAGGGAATCGTCCGCGAGCACCAGTCGATGGTGTTCCGCTCGCTGGCACGCCTGCTGGGCTCGCGCGAGCAGGTGGAAGACCTGGCGCAGGAGGTGTTTCTGCGTCTCTACCGCGGGATGCAGAACTTCCGCGGCGAGGCCCGGCTGACCACGTATATCTACCGCATAGTATTGAACGTGGTGCAGGACGAGTGGAAGCGGCAAAAACCGGAGCAGGAGTTCGTCTCTTTCGACGAGCCGGAGAGCCGCTGGGACGAGCGGCTGCCCAGCGGGGAACTGGATCCGGAGCAGCAGTTAGGCGGACGTCAACTGGCGGCGGAGTTGAATGCGGCGCTGCAGGAGCTGAGTGCGGCCGAGCGCAGTGCCCTGGTGCTGTTTCACCAGGAAGACTGTACGTACGAGCAAATTGCGCACCTGCTGAGCCTGCCCATCGGGACGGTGCGGACGCATCTGCACCGCGGGCGGAAGAAATTGCAGAAGTTGATGCAGAACAGGATGGAGCTATGGCAGAAGACGCCGATTGCCGGAAAGTGACGTGTGAAACATTGCGAGTGCGGCTGCTGCACGAGCCCTCTGGGGAACTGGATGCGGCAGCCCTGGCGCACCTTTCCCTCTGCGACGATTGTGCCGGGGCATTGGTGACGGCCGTGCTGAAGCAGGGGGCGGAGCCGGAGATTCCTACGGACTTTGCCGCCCGCGTGTGCGCCGCGCTGCCTCCGCCAGAGACTTTGCCGAAGGACGCGGTGGAAGCTTCGCACCGCTTCACTGGAACGCGTATTGCGGTGGCGATTTCCATGATCCTGGCGCTAGCGGCGTGCGTCTCGTTCGCGGCCGTACCGCAGACGTTGTTGCCGGCAGGCCTGCTGGGCACGGCGCTGGCGGCGTTCCTGATCACCGAGGGCGTGGGGCTGGCGCTGTGGCTGGGGCTGCGCGGGAACTGGCGATAGGCGCAATCCTGTAAGGACCAGGCCGTTTCAACGAAGGATCAAGCTACTGAAACCGCTGTTAATTTGAGCGATCCATTCACTTGTTGAGTTCTTCCCACCCTGTCGCCCGAAAGGCGCGGACGACAAGGGTGGGGCAACCCCAGGAACCAGGTGAGCCGCATTTTAGTATTCCCACTCGAGGGTGAGGGGCAACCCCACTCCGCCCGGATTGCAATTCCAAGATCAATTCCGCAAAATAGCTGCCACCTGCAAAGAGGGAAGAAACGGTCGCGTGCCCGAAGGAGCGCAATGCCTTTCACGCTGGAACTGAATCAAGTCTCAAAGACATTTGATGAGTTTGTGGCCGTGGATCATCTTTCGTTTGCCATTCGCGAGGGAGAGATCTTTGGGCTGCTGGGGCCGAATGGAGCGGGGAAAACCACATCCATTCGCATGATGATCGGCATCACGATCCCGGACAGCGGCGAAATCCGAGCCTTTGGCGAGCCGCTGGGCCGCCGCCTGCTGGATCGCATCGGCTACCTGCCGGAAGAGCGCGGGCTTTACAAGAAAATGAAGGTGCTGGAGAACCTGGTGTTCCTGGCCCGTCTGAAGGGCATCGCTCCGGCCGAGGCCGCGCGGCGGGCGCAGAGCTGGCTGGAGCGTCTGGAACTGGCGCAATGGACGAATGCCAAGGTGGAAGAGCTCTCCAAAGGGATGCAGCAGAAAGTGCAGTTCATCGCCGCCGTGATGCACGACCCGGACTTCATGATTCTGGACGAGCCGTTCAGCGGCCTGGATCCGGCGAGCTCGCTGGTGCTGAAGGACGCTCTGCTGGACTTGAAGAAGCAGGGCAAGACGATTCTGTTCTCGACGCACCGCATGGACACCGTGGAGCGGCTGTGCGACTCGATTTGCCTGGTGAACCACGGGCGCTCGGTGCTGGCCGGCGGGCTGCGCGAGGTGAAGGCGCGCTACGGGCGCAGCAACGTGCAGTTGGAGTACGAAGGGACTCTGCCGCTGCTGGAAGATCGCGCGCGGGTGACGAGCTTCAATGATTATGGCAATTACGTGGAGCTGCGTCCGGCCGAAGGCATGGACGCGCAGCAGTTGCTGAAGGCGGCCATGGAGACTTCGCGCATCCGGCGTTTTGAGATGGTGGAGCCTTCGCTGGAAGAGATCTTCATTGCCACCGTGGAGGGCGGCAAGCCGGAAGGCAATGCCGTGGAGGCCAGCCATGCGTAATGTCCTGCTGATTCTGCAACGCGAATACATTGTGCGTGTGCGCTCGAAGATGTTCATCTTTCTGACGATCTTCATGCCCGTGTTCATGGCCGCCATTATTGTGCTTCCGGCCAAAATGGCGATGAAGAGCAGCGGCGAGCGGCATGTGGTGGTGGTGTCCTCGAGTGCTCCGCTGGCCGATGCGGTGGCGAAGGAGTTGACCGCGCAGGATTTGGACAGCGATGGGGACGAGGCGGCAAACGGGTCGCACAGCCATCAACCGAAGGCAGTGGACTTTGCGGTGACCGTGGAAGCGGCGCCGACCGAGGCCCTGCGCGCCCGGCTGACGGATCAACTGCGCGCGGGGAGCCTGGATGGATTCCTGTGGCTGGGCGACGACGTGGTGACGACGCGCAAGGCGGAGTACTACTCGCGCAACCGCGGAGACTTCATCGAGGGCGCCTTGGTGAGCCAGGCACTGCGCGCGGCGCTGACACGGCAGGGCATGACAACGCACGGCATGAACGCCGACGAGATCAAGGCGCTGCTGGGTCCGGTGAAGCTGGATGCGGTGCACATCGACAAGCAGGGGGAGGACAAGTCCGGCGGCGTCGGCGCCTACCTGCTGCCGTTCTTCCTGATGTTTGCCATCTACATGACGGTGTTCTTGTACGGCATCTCGGTGATGCGCTCGGTGATTGAAGAAAAGAGCTCGCGCGTGGTGGAGGTGCTGCTGGGCGCGGTGACGCCTCTGCAATTGATGGCCGGAAAGATTCTGGGCGTGGGCGCCGTGGGATTGACGCAGGTCGGCATTTGGCTGGGCTGTGGAATGCTGGTGGGCGGCGGCGGATTGGCGGCAGCCGGTCCGGTGCTGGGCGAGATGAAGAACGCGCATGTGCCCACCCTGGGACTGGCGCTGATGCCGGTGTTCTTTTTGCTGGGATACCTGACCTACGCCTGCCTATACGCGGCGATTGGCGCCATGTGCAACAGCGATGAAGAGGCGCAGCAGTTGCAGTTCCCGGTAACGCTGCCGCTGTTGTTGTGCATGGTGGTGGCTATGCGGCTGATTCGCGAACCGGATTCACCGCTGACCTTCTGGCTGTCGATGTTTCCGCTGACCTCGCCGTTGGTGATGTTTGTGCGGGTATGCCTGACGCCGCCGCCCGCGTGGGAGATTGCGCTTTCGCTGGGGCTGAGCGTGGTCTTCCTGTGGGGCTGCATCTGGCTGACGGCGCGCATCTATCGCGTGGGCATTCTGATGTATGGCAAGCGTCCCACGCTGCCGGAGATTTTGAAGTGGATCCGCTACGCGTAAGCGCAGACTTGCTGCAACGAGAATCCCCCGGCGCGCCGGGGGATTCTCATTGCGCGGAAAGCGCCTCCGAGCTACTTGACCTGCGCTTTGGCCTGGGTCATCAACATTTCAACCTTGGCGCGGTCGGCGTACTGGGGGTCGATTTGCAGCAACTGCTGCCAGGCTGCCAGTGCGCCCTTGGGATCGTGCTTGCCCTGCATTTTAACGATGCCGACATTGAAGAGCGTCTGCGCGTGTTTGGGATCGTCTTTTAGCGCGTGATCGAATTCCTTGAGCGCGCGGTCGGGATCGCCCGTGTAGAAGTAGGCGACGCCCATGTCGGTACGGACGTCGGGATTGGCCGGCGCCTCGTTGAGCGCGCGGGTATAGGCGGAGATGGCGTCGGGCCACTGCGAGGCGTCGAAGTAGGCGTTGCCCAGCGCGGTGAGGGCGGAGACGTCGCGCGGATTGGCCTGCACGCGGGCCTGCAGGGCGCTGACCTCGGGATTGCCGGTGGGCATTTGGCCGAGTCCAGAGTTGGCCGGAAGGCTGGCTCCGGTAGCGGCGGGGGCCGGCGAAGACGAAGGAGAGCTGCTCGAACTGTGCAGCAGGTACCCGGCGAGGGCTCCCAAAACAAGGACGGCAACGATTGCGGTATAGACCTGGGTATTGGTCCAACCGGAAGCTTGACGCGGAACAGGCTTGGCCATGATCGACTCCGGAAAAGAGATGCGCCCAGGGGTTTTGCCTGGGGGTGCCAGAAGTGCAGGAATATCGTACCGTGCCGGGCGGCAGGGGGCGCAACAATTGTGCACGGTGGGGCGCGGGATGACCGGCAAAGGCAAGCTGGAGGATCAAGCAAAAGAGAGGGTAACCCAAAAGGGCAGGTACCGAGGTGCCTTCCTGGTTTCTAGCGGCGGCGGGCTTCCCGAGGTATATTCGCAGCACGGTGGCCGCAGCGCCGCCGGCGAGGCAAACGCATGTCCTCCCCCAGACCGAGTCTTCTTCCCAGGCGCAGCCGGCGCCTGCCAAGCGCCCTTTACTTTTCTGCCGACAGCACGGCGTGCGCGCTGCTGGCGCAGTGCCGGCGCATTCCTCACGAGTGCTTTGAGGGGATGGACGAGGTGCGCCTGGCGGGCGCGAATGTGTTTGTGATCAGCGATATTCGCCTGCTGGCGGAGAACCTGAAGATGCTGCGCGCGCCCGAGCTGCGGGTGATCATGCTGAACGACGAGCGCTGCGCGGATACCCGCCTGGACAGCGCGGTATATGCCTATCTGCCGCGCTACAGTCCGGCCGCCATGCTGGAGCGGATGTTCGACAACGCCATCGACCACATCCACCTGGTGCAGACGCGCCGCGAGGCCAACGATAAGCTGGCGCTGGCGAATTCCGAGATTTACGAGCTGAACCATATTGGCGCGGCGCTGAGCGCGGAAAACGACACGCGCGAGTTGCTGGAGCTGATTCTTACGAAGTGCCGCGAAATTACACGCGCCGACGCCGGGTCACTGTACCTGGTGGAGGAAGAAGCGGTGGAGAGCGACGGCGGCCGCGCCACGGGCGCCACGCGGAAGCTGCTGCGCTTTACGATTGCGCAGAACGACACGGTGAAGTTGCCGTTCCGCGAAGTGGTGCTGCCGGTGAGCGAGCGCTCGATTGCCGGTTACGTGGCCAAGCACGGTTCGATCGTGATGATCGAGGACGCCTACGAGATGGAAAGCTGGGTGCCCTACGCGATCAACAAGCAGTTTGACGCGGATTCGGGCTACCGCACGCGCTCGATTCTGGCCGTGCCCATGACCAATCCGAAGAACGAGATTGTGGGCGTGGTGCAACTGATCAACGCCAAGCGCAACTGGCGGGCGCGGCTGAACACGGCGCTGGCCATTGAGAGCGAGGTTGTGCCGTTCAGCACGCGGCAGATGGAAATTGTGTCGTCCCTGGCGAGCCAGGCCGCGGTGGCTTATGAAAACAGCCATCTGTACGAGAACATTCACCGCCTGTTCGAAGGCTTTGTGAAGGCATCGATCAAGGCGATTGAACAGCGCGACCCGACGACGAGCGGCCACTCCGAACGCGTGGCCAACCTGACGGTGGCGCTGGCCGAGGCGGTGGACCGCGACCACGGATACTACAAGGACGTGAAGTTCTCGCGCTCGGAGATGAAGGAAATACGCTACGCCTCGCTGTTGCACGACTTTGGCAAGGTTGCGGTGCGCGAAGAGGTGCTGACCAAGGCGCGCAAGCTGTATCCGCCGCAATTGGAGGTTCTCCTCAACCGCTTTGATTTTGCGCGGCGCACGGCGCAGACGCTGATGGCCGAGCGCAAACTGCATTACCTGGAAGAGCACGGCGCGGAGGCCTACCACGCGGCGCTGCCGGCGATGGAAGCGGAACTGGCCGCGCAGTTGGAAAAGCTGGACGGCTACATTCTGCAAATACGGCGCTGCAATGAGCCGACGGTGCTGCCGGAGGGAAGCTTTGAGGCGCTGCACGAGATTGCGGCTACAACGTTCCTGGATCTGCGCGGGCAAGAGTGTCCGCTGCTGACCGGCGACGAGCTGCGGCTGCTGTCGATCCGCAAGGGCTCATTGAATGGGACGGAACGGCGCGAAGTGGAGTCACACGTGGACCACACGTACAACTTCCTGCAGCAGATTCCCTGGACGCGCGACATCCGCAACATTCCGGAGATCGCGCGCTACCACCATGAGAAGATCAACGGGCAGGGGTATCCCATGCAACTGGCCGGTGAGGATATTCCGCTGCCGGCGAGGCTGATGGCGATTGCCGACGTATTCGACGCGCTCGCCGCCTCGGACCGTCCCTATAAGGATTCGGTCTCCGTGGACGGCGCGCTGTCGATTCTGCGGCGCATGGCCGAGGCCGGCGAAATCGATCCGCAGGCCTTCCAGCTCTTCGTACAAGGCAAGGTGTACGAGCAGTGGAAGAAAGAGTGTTTCGCCTACTGAGCGCCACCGGCGGCCGCTGAGTCCGCGGGCTGGCGCAAGGCCGTGGGGCCAGGCAGCGGAGCGGCGTGAGTGTCGTCAAGCCGCTCCAGGTCCAGACGCGTGCGGCCGTTCTCCTCGAAGTACATCATGGAAAATTTGCGCCCCCAGTCGATTTCGCGCGCGGAATAAGACGTGCGGCTGTACACGGTCTGTGCGTAGGTTTCCTCCACCGCGTTGAGCAGAACGATGAACTCGGCCTCGGCGTCGATGAGCTGCTCGCGTGTCCATCCATGGAGTGGACTGCCGGGAGTGATGGGGTGCACCACCGTCCAGTTGGTGGGAAACAGCGCCACGGAAGTGCGCTCGAGGTCGAGCGGATAAAAGCGCCGCACCCGCCCCCCGGCGGAGGGTTCGAAGCGGCTGTGAATGACCTGCGCGCCGACGTGCATGAGTTGGCTGCGCCGCTGATTGACTACGCGGAACTGGAAGCTGGTGATGTCGCGGTACGGGGCAATCAGCGCCTTGCGGCTGTAAAGCACGCGCGCATTCGGCCTCGAGAAACGGGCGAACACCAGTCCGGTGGCCACCGCCAGAGACAACAATCCAAACAAGGCCTGCACCGCGACCAGCACGTTGGCCGCCATGGTGACCGGGACAATGTTGCCGTAGCCGACCGTGGCAAAGGTGTGAATGCTGAAGAAGAATGCGCGCCAGAAGAGAGGGCCGTTGAAGGATCCCGCGAGCGCGTGCGCACCCAGCGCAAGATAGCCGAGGGCAAATATGGCGTTGATGGCGGCATACCAGGCGCCAAGCAGAAGAAAGAAATTGAGCCAGGGCATATTGACCAGCGCGTGATAGGCAAACAGGCACTCGAACCAGCTTGACTGCGCGCGATGCACATTGAAGGTGCCATTGCGGTTGAGCAGGCGGTAATGGGCGTGTTCGGCAAGACTGCCAAAGCCGAGGTCGCGGTCGAGCGGACGATCGCTGACAGCGGGAAGCGAAGAAGGTGTGGAACTCACGGGAGTCTCCTGTAGAGGCAACGCTAAAGACAGGATGCACACAAAACGCGGCAGGATGCGCGGGAAAAATCGGGTGAAACGAGCCGAGGTCTTTTGAGACCCTGTGAAAAAGCCGTGGAAATTCTTCGCGCAAATGGCCGCCAAAGAGAAATGTGAAAATGAGGTTTCACCTTGATTTTGCTGGGTGCGGCGCATGTCAGGGAAGGGCTTACGGGAATCTACCGCTTGCCAGCGGAGCGCGGGTTTGTTACAACAGTAAAGGTGATTGCAGCGCTTGAAGGCGCTGACGCGGCGCAGGCCGCGGATAGATATTTTAGAGTTTGCATCTTGATCGATTCGCCGCCGGAGATTCCGGTGAGCGCCTTAAGAGATCCCAAAACTTATATGGAAGCCGTACCGGCGACGTCAGCGTGGCTGCGAAAACTGCTGGTGGCTGAACATGGTTAGGGAACAAAGGGCACTAGCGAAATGATCAGCGAGTGAGGTTGACGGGATCGGTTGATCCTGTTAGCCTAAAAAAGTTGATAAGCGGTCCAGTACGGATTGCCGGTTGACAAGAGCAAACGATCTTGTTAATCTTGAAAAGTTGACTACGGCTCGAAGCGGGCGCCGTTTGACAAGGTCGAACGATCTTGTTAGACTGGAAAAGCTGAGCGGTTCAAAAGCGAACCGAGGGTTGACAAGATCAAACGATCTTGATAGCCTAAGAGAGTTGATGACGGCCACTACGGCCCACGGGAACAGAGTTTCCTGGCAGGATTCAGCGGTAACGCAGAATACCTCAAGTGATCTTTAAACGAATTTGAACGGCTCCTCCGGGGCGCGCTTTAAGGGCGCGGCGCACGGAAGGCAGCCGGGTAATATCGCGCTCCGCATGGAATGCGTTGAGCGAAGAGACAGATCAATCCTTCAAGAGAGTCGCGGCCATCCAGGCCGATAGATTCTGACGGCTGAAATCGTCTAACTCACAGCGATATTGCGAACAAGTTTCGAGGACAGGCAGCCTTATGGCTGTCGTTCACCGAAGGCCCCGCTTAGGCGGGAATAAGCCAACGGATCTTTGACAACAGGTTGAACGTGCCAGTCGTGAGAAAGATGCTTGAGATTTATTCGAGCGATCTCACAAGATAAGGTTCGTTGATAGATTCTGTCAATGAACGGTTTCCGACCTCCGTCGGAAACAACAGGTTACAAACGAGAGTTTGATCCTGGCTCAGAATCAACGCTGGCGGCGTGCCTAACACATGCAAGTCGAACGAGAAAGTGGAGCAATCCATGAGTAAAGTGGCGCACGGGTGAGTAACACGTGACTAACCTACCTTTGAGTGGGGAATAACTTCGGGAAACCGAGGCTAATACCGCATAATACCTACGGGTCAAAGGAGCAATCCGCTTAAAGAGGGGGTCGCGGCTGATTAGCTAGTTGGCGGGGTAATGGCCCACCAAGGCGATGATCAGTATCCGGCCTGAGAGGGCGCACGGACACACTGGAACTGAAACACGGTCCAGACTCCTACGGGAGGCAGCAGTGGGGAATTTTGCACAATGGGGGAAACCCTGATGCAGCAACGCCGCGTGGAGGATGAAGTCC
>JARLGJ010000050.1 GCA_031296105.1 Acidobacteriota bacterium
TCAGGCTCTTGATGGCCGTAGCCAGAGGCTCATGCGCCGGCTCACTCAGCAGCAGATGAACATGCTCGGGCATGATGACGTAGCCATAGACGCAGATCAAATACTTACGCCGCACTCGCTCCAGAGCTGCCTCGAAGACCAGGGCTGCATCTGAGGCAAGAAAATGCCTGGCGCGCCGATGGCAGCAGAAAGTGACAAAATGCGTCTGGCGGGATTGCTGGAAGCGTCGGAGTCCCCAAGGCATGAAGAAGAGAGTAGCTCCCGGAAAAGGTCTGAGCAAGATGGTAGCTGGGGTGGAAAAGAAATAGTAACAAAAGAAAGATCAACCGCCCCACTCAAGCCAAAAGAAGGCTTGAATGGGCCACCCGCCAAGCTGACAGACACTCCCCCGACAACCGCCTGTTCCCTTCCCACCCCGGGCCGAAATAAGCCATTTTCCCGCCGAATTCATCTTGTCAGATAAGCTGATATGTAGTAACGTCACTCCGACTTTTATGCCCTTTCCGCACGCGGCGCACCGGGTGGCCACGCCAGGACCGGAACAACCGCGGCGGATATCGGAGGCAATCATGATCGATTCCGCCCTCATTCAAAAGCTCCGGGAAATCGTTGGCACCGGCAACGTGCTGACCAGCAAAGTGAACCTCGTGACCTATGGTTACGACGCCACGGCCGACGTGCCTCAGGGGCGGCCGGACGTGATTGTGATGCCCACCACGGCCGAGCAGGTGCAACAGGTGGTAAACCTGGCGCGGCGCAACGGCGTGGCCATTTACTCGCGCGGCGCGGGAACCAACCTGAGCGGCGGCACCATTCCGGTGGAAAAAGGCATTGTGCTCTCGCTGCAAAAGATGAACAAGATCGTGGAAGTGGACGCCGAGAACCTGACCGCCGTGGTGCAGCCCGGCGTCATCATTCAGGAGCTGAACAACGCCGCCGCCAAGCACGGACTGATGTATCCGCCGGACCCCGGCACGGTAACTACGGCCACCATGGGCGGCTCGGTGGCGGAGAACTCCGGCGGCCTGCGCGGGCTGAAGTACGGCGTGACCAAGCACTACGTGATGGGCATGGAAGTGGTGCTGGCCAACGGAGACCGCGTGCGCTTTGGCGGCAAGACGGTGAAGAACGTGACCGCCTACGACTTCTCCAACTTATTTGTCGGCTCGGAGGGCACGCTGGGCATCATCGTGGAGATCACGTGCAAGCTGCTGCCCGCACCCAAGTATCGCCGCGCCATGCTGGCCACCTACAAAAGCGTTTCCGACGCAGGCAACACCGTGTCGGCCATCATCAAGGCGCAGGTCATCCCCGCAACGCTGGAAATTCTGGACAACATGACCATCCGCACGGTGGAGGACTTTGCCCACGTCGGCCTGCCGGTGGAAGCCGAGGCTCTGCTGCTGATTGAAGTGGACGGCATGGCCGAGGAAGTTGTCGCGCGCGAAGCCGAAGCCGTGGTGCGCTGCGTGAATGAGAACCATGGCAACCTGCGCGTGGCCAACTCCGACGCCGAGCGCGATGCCCTGTGGGCAGCCCGCCGCGCGGCCTTGCCCGCACTGGCCTCGCTGAATAATACCGTGGTGCTGGAAGATGCCACCGTGCCGCGCAGCCACATTACGGACATGCTTTTGGAACTGCGCGCCATTGCCACCAAGTACAAATTGACCATGGGCACCTTCGGGCACGCCGGCGATGGCAACCTGCATCCCACGATTCTGGCCGACAAGAACAACAAGGACGAGATGGACCGCGTGCATCATGCGGTGGACGAGATTTTTGCCGCGGCGCTGCGCTTTGGCGGCACTCTGAGCGGCGAGCACGGCATTGGCATAGCCAAGATGAAGTACCTGGGCAACGAGATTGGCGAGACCGGCCTGGACCTGATGCGCACCTTGAAGAACGCGCTGGACCCGGCGCACATGTTCAATCCCGGCAAGCTGGTTCCCTTCCCGAAGAAAGAAGAAGCCGAGGTGAGCCATGCCCGCTGAGTCCGTGGCGCGGCCGCAGCTTGCCTATGACGAGTTGCAGGCCATACAGAAAGAGCTGGACAAGTGTATGCACTGCGGCGGCTGCATGGCCGTGTGTCCGGTGTATGCCACCAACAAAACGGAAGCGGACGTGGCGCGCGGCAAAATCGCCGTGGCCGGAGCCGTGCTGGAAGGCTCGCTGAAGCTAGACGATCCGGAAGTGGTGGACATGCTCTTCAACTGCCTGGTGTGCAAGAGCTGCATGCAGAGCTGCCCTACCAAGGTAGATTTCGGGCGCATCATGCTGGCCCTGCGCGCGGCCATTGTGCGTGAAAAAGGACTGCCGTGGCTGAAGAAAGCCATCTTCAGCACGCTCAAGCATCCGGAACTTTTCGACCGCGGCATGAAGCTGGGCGCGGCGCTCAGCGGCATCGCCTTCCGCAAAGTAGGAGAAAACGGCATTGCCCCGCGCTCTCCGTTTGCCTTTGTCGGCAAGGCCGTGGACTTCGACGAGAACCGCTGGCTGCCTGCGCTGGCACCTGTTCCCTTGCGCGACCGCCAGCCCGAACTGGTAAAAATCGAAAAGCCCGTGGCGCGCGCGGCGTTCTTTACCGGATGTTCGATGAACTACTTCTATCCCGAGACCGGCGAAGACCTGATCCAGGTGCTGAAGGAGAATCGCGTCGAGGTTGCCATCCCGAAGAAGCAGGCGTGCTGCGGCATTCCGGTATTCGTGCATGGCGACCTGGAAACGATTCGCGAACTGGGCCGCCGCAACCTGGACGCCATGGAAGCCACCGGAGCGGAGTACCTCATCACCGGCTGCGGATCATGCGGCGGCGCATGGCAGCACGAGTACAAGGAGATCTTTGCCACCGATCCCGAGTACGCGAAGAAAGCCGAATACTGGGCCGCGCGCACTTACGATATTTCTGCTTTCCTGCTCGACGTGATCCACTATCGCAAGCCCACCGGCAAGGTGGAGGCCGTGGTCACGTATCATGACTCCTGCCACCTGAAGAAGACGATGAAAGTGTCGCGCGAGCCGCGCGAAATTCTGAAGGACGTGCCCGGCGTGACCTACAAAGAAATGGCCAATGCGGATGCTTGCTGCGGCAGCGGCGGATCGTATGTGCTGACACACTTTGGCACGGCCACCGACATTGCCGAGCGCAAGGTGAACTCCGTCAAGGACACCGGTGCTGACACCGTGGCTACCGGCTGCCCGGCCTGCATGATGCAGATCTTCGACAACCTGCATCGCTTTGGCGGCGAGCAGAAGGTGCGGCATTACATTTCGATTTTGGCAGAGTCTTACCGCAACGAGCAGTCAAGCTAGCAGTTTCTGATTCTTGTTGTGCTCAGGCCATCGCCCTGCGGTGGTCTTTTTATTCGTCTGTCAAGATTCTCTTCACGCGTGCAAAGGCCTCGCGGTGCGAGGCCTTGCCGATTCATCGCGCGCACTCAGCCGCGCGTGGCAATAGCAAGAAAATTGAACTGTCCCGCGTGGGAGCAGAGGATGCTGTGCCATCCGTCCTTCTCCAGCATGGCCGTCAGGCCGGCCTCGGGAATGCGTATGTCAATCGGCGGACCGGCATTGGGCGTCGCGTCAACGCGCCAGTCGCAAATGGCGATGCGGCCTCCGGGCGCAAGGATGCGCCGCGCCTCATGTAGCGCCAACAGCGGCTCATGAATCTCATGCCACACGTTGCAGTAGAACGCAAGCTGCACCGAGGCTGTATCCAAACCTGTCTGGCTGCTGGACCCCAGGTGAAGTTGCACGTTCGTCACCGCCTGCTTCTGCAACTTGTCGCCAAGGTAGTCAAGCATGGGCTGCTGCATGTCCACGGCGTGGACCACACCCTTCGGGCCGGCGGCTGCGGCCAGGGGCAGCGACAAATAACCCGTGCCCGCGCCGATGTCGGCGACGCAATCGCCGCTAGCGACTCCCAGCGCGGCGACGAGCGGAGCGACGGGCAGCATCTGTTCGCGGTCTGGACCTTCAAGTTTGCGCAGCTTCCCGGCGGGAAACGTGCGCTCGGTAACCTGCTCGGGAAAAGAATGATCAGCAGACATGAATCCTCGTTGTGCCGCGAGTGGCGGCGTAACCACTACACCCTACCATATTAGGCAACCTGTCACCGCGGGCACAAATCGCGCGGCTCGCGCGCGATGGCCTCCACAACCGCGAGCGCCGTCTCAATTTCCTCCGGACTGGTAAACGGCCCAGGACTGAGGCGCACGGTGCCGATGGCCGCCGTGCCCAGCGTGCGATGCGCCAGTCCGGCGCAGTGAATTCCTGGGCGCGAGGCAATGCCAGCGCGGCGCTCCAACTCCTCGGCCAACGCCGTGCACTCCCAGCCCTCCAGATTAAAGCTCACCACCGCTGCGCGCGGAGTGTCCACGGCGGGCCCATAGAGCGTGACGCCGGGAATGCGTGCAAGGCCGCGCAGCAGTTGTACGGTCAACCCGGTTTCGTGCTTGCGCACGCTGCTTACGCCGCGCGCGAGCAGATAAGTCACGGACGCATCGAGCCCCGCAATGCCGGGAACATTCAGCGTGCCGCTCTCCAGGCGGTCAGGATAAAACGAAGGCTGCTCGGCGTTCAAAGACTCGCTGCCCGTGCCGCCCTCGCGCACCAGTTGCAACTCCACGCCTTCGCCCACGTAGAGCCCGCCGGTGCCCTGCGGTCCCAGCAGTCCCTTGTGTCCCGGGAATGCTAGTAGATCGATACTCATCGATACAACATCGATGGGCAGGCTGCCCGCGCTCTGCGCGGCATCCACCAGGAAGAGAGCGCCGTGCGCGCGAACGATGGCGCCGATCTCCTGGATCGCCTGAATCGTGCCGGTAACGTTGGAAGCGTGCTGCATTACCACCAGACGCGTATTCGGGCGCAGCAGCCGGCGCACGTTTTCCGGATGCACGAAGCCCGTCTGGCCGGCCTCTGCCACCGACAGTTCCACGCCCATTTCCGCCAGAGCCTTCAGCGGACGCCACACCGAGTTGTGCTCCATGGCGGAGCAGATCGCGTGGTCGCCCGGGCGCAGCGCACCCTTGATTGCCAGGTGCAGCGCGTCCGTGGTGTTTGCCGTAAAACAAATGCGCAATGGGTTCGGCGCATGGAACAATTCAGCCAGGTCTTCGCGGCAGGCGGCCACCATGGAAGCAGCGTCGAGCGCCGCGCGGTGATGCGTGCGGCCAGGATTGCCCAGTGGCTCGCGCAGGGCGCGCACCACGGCCTCGGCCACGCCCGCGGGCTTGGGCCAGGAGGTCGCCGCGTTGTCGAGGTAGATCATTGCTCCAGCTCGCTGACGTCGAAAGCGCGCTTTTGCGAATTGCGCTCAGCTTCGGTTTCAGCAAACACACCGCCCGGGCGGATGCTCAACTCCTCGCAACGCGCAGCGACGCGCGGCACGTCTTCCTGGCGGCAGCGCAGGGCAAAGCTGCATCCTGTAAAGGAGAGGCTCTGCGGCGTGCGCTGCATCTCCACTTCTATGCCTTCGCGCGTCAAGCCGCGCTTCACCAGCGCAGCCTGATTCAGCGAAGCAAAAACCACCAGTTGCCAGGACATACGTTATCCGCGCGGCGCCAGTTCCGAAACAACGACCGATTCCAACAGCGCGTCATCGCCGAGGGAAAGCACTTCGTCGGCTCCGGCAAGAATCTGATCCTTGATGCGAATCTCCACTTTCTTTTTGCCCGAGGAGAGACATACGTACCAGTCGGAGATGGACTTCGGTTTCTCCTCAAAGTCCAAGGTGCCGTGCAGCACGCTGCATCCGGTTACGGCTTCCACGCCCTGGCCAAAGAAGTTTCCTCCATGCACCACGGCCGTGGTGCCCACGCCGCGCGTGGCGCCCAATTCCTGCATGGCGCGCTTGCCCGCCCGCATGCCCAGCGTCAGCGCCACGTTGATGGTGTCCCAGTGCAGCAGACGCGAGGTGGTCTGCATGGGAATCTTCTGGCACCAGTGCAGAGGGGCGACGGCGTTGGGGAAGGAATCATATTTAGGAATGTAAATCTTAATGTCCAGGATCGGCGTGCCGTCCACCGCGTCCAGTCCGCGCACATACAGACGGTTCTTGTCGCGCCGCATAATCTCCACAATGCAGGAACCAGTGGCCGAGGGACGGGCTGGCGAGCGCGTGGTGTAAATGCCGGTGCAACTCGGCTCGCCGATCAACGGCTGCGTCAGAATGTCCTGGCCCTCGGGGATGTGGGCGCGGCGTTTCCAGGCCTCGCGCTGGTGCTGATAGTAGAGCACGTGCAGGTGCGAGAAGTGCTCTATGCCGTTCAACGTCTCGGCCAGTTCCTCGCGCAATACCAGGCAAACATCTTCCGTGTAGGTCGGGATCTGCTCGAAGGTCTTCAGCACCGACTCAACGACGCCGATGGGACGTATGGTCACGGGCTGTTGCCAATCAAAACTCATGATGACTCCTTAAGCCTAGCGCTTTGCGCCCGGCCGCGGCACGGCGTAGGCAAGTATGTCGTTCAACTGCTGCTCGGTCAGTTTGACCTGATAGAACTTCTCGTAGAAGTCGCGTGTCTCGCGGCGCATGTCGTAGTGAAACAGTTCGGGATAGAACAAATTGGCCAGCCACTTGATGCCAATGATGCGATTCGCCGACGGCGGACGGTCGATCCAGCAGAAGGGATACTGTGGCGTCTCAAACACCGCGTGATTGCGCACGGCCTTCACCGGCTGCCAGCGCGAATCCTTCCACACCGAGGAGTAAAACTCGCCCGGCCAGCTCGTGTGATCGTAGCCGGTGATGATGATGTCGGGGTTCCAGCCCAATATCTGCTCCAGCGATACCGGCGAGTGTCCGTAGCCTTTCTGCTCGGCAACTCCGGCGGCCACGTTCATGCCCCCGGCAAAATCCAGCGACTCCACGTGCATGGTGCCGCCCGGCTCGGTCTCCAATCCCTTGGGGCCTTCCGCATAGTAGTAACGGCGGCGCTGCTGCTGCGGAATGCGGCTTACCTTCTGCTTGATTTCGTCGATGGTGTGTTGCACATCGGCCGCCAGCATGTTGGCGCGCTGCTCGCGATGCAGCAATTCCCCGGCCCGGCGGTAGGCTTCGGGCAGATTCCCAAACCCGCCCTTGATGACGTACACCGGTATGTGCGTTTGCGCTTGCACGCGCTCGGCCTGCGCCTCGCCCATCGGGTCGCCCATCGAGATGAGCACGTCGGGATGCGCGGCCATGATCTTTTCTATGTTCCCTGTGTTGTCCTTGCCGAACCAGCCTCCCACCACGGGCAGGTTGCGCGCGGAATTCACCAGCAGCGCGCGTTCGCCGGGCGTGATTTCATGATTCCAGCCGATCAGCGCCGTGGGATCGATGGTGTATACCAGGATGGTTCCCATAGGACTCATGCCCAGCACGCGATGCACGTTGACGGGCACGGTAAGCCGGCGGCCCACCATATCGGTCACCACGCGCGTTGGACCCGCGGCCTTGGCGGGCACGGCTAGCAGGCTCATGGCCGCCAGCGTCAAAAGGAGTGCGGCGTTGCGCATCCAGAAATTTCTCTGTTTCATCCCAACCTCGGTACAACAAATTTTACGTCCGGCTGCTGCGGACTGCTAAGAACTTGCAAAGGCGTGGCAAATGCCGAAGAGAGCCTCTCCTCGGTCAGCGCGCGGGCCGGAGTGTCGCAGGACAGTATGCGTCCGCCATTCATCAGCACCACGCGCGATGCGCACAGAAATGCATGCGTCGGATCGTGCGTCGTCATCAGCACGCCAAAGCCCCGGGCGGCCAGGCTGCGAACGGTCTGCAAAACTTTCATCTGATTCGTCAGGTCCAGACTGGCCGCGGGCTCATCCAGAATCAACCACGGCGCCTGCTGCGCCAGCGCGCGCGCAATCAACACCATCTGCCGCTCGCCGCCGCTGATCTCCGTGTACCGCCGCTCGGCCAAGTGCAGAACCCCGAGCGACTCGAGGGCTTCGTCCGCAATGCGTTCATCGCTGCCGCCCGGCGCGGCAAAGGATTTCAAATGCGCCGCGCGCGCCATCAGCACGACGTCGCGCACCAGGAAGGCGAACGGCGGAGTGTGTGCCTGCGGAACGTACCCAAAGGTGCGCGCCAAACGGCGCTCGGGCCAATGGGCAATGTCTTCTCCGCCCAGCCGCACCGCGCCTTCGGTGGGACGCAACAAACGCAGGATCGTTTTGAACAGTGTGGTTTTGCCGCAGCCGTTAGGCCCCAGCAAGCATATTACCTCGCCGGTGTTGAAGGAGAAGTCGATTTGCTCGAGCACCGCTTTGTTGCGATACCCGCCGCTCAGCTTTTCCACCGCCAGGTTCATGCGGCACTCCGGCTCTGGCGCACCAGCAGGAACAGGAAGAACGGCGCGCCGATCAAAGCGGTAAGGATGCCTATGGGCATCTCCAGGGTGCCGATGGTGCGCGCGACGTCGTCCACCAACAACAGGAACGACACGCCAATCAGGGCCGCCGCGGGAATCATGGCGCGATAGTTCGGCCCGACGATCATGCGTGCCAGGTGCGGCACCACCAGTCCGATCCAACCCACCATGCCGCAGATGGAAACCGTCGCCGAACTGATCAAGGTCGCCGCCAGAATCACGATGAAGCGCAGCACGCGCGTGTTCACGCCCAGGGCGCGCGCTTCTTCCTCGCCCATGCAGAGCACGTTCAGCCGCCAGCGCAACAACAGCAAAGGGACCGCGCCCAGCAGAATGGGCACGGCCGAAAGCTTCACGTCCTTGAAATTAATGGATGCGAAACTGCCCATCAGCCAGAAGGTGATGGCCTGTAAACGGTCGTAGGGATCGGCCATGTACTTGGTAAACGAGATGAGCGCGGCAAACACCGAGGCCACCAGAATGCCAACCAGCACCAGCATCAGCACCGGATCGCCGCGGCGCCCCAGCAGCGCGCCCAGCATCCAGGCCAGTCCCACGGCAATCAAGCCCATCACGAAGGCCGCGCATTCAATGCGGACGATGTGCCAGCCCAGCAGAATGCCAAGCGCCGCGCCAAAGCCGCTGCCGGCCGAAGCGCCAAGAATATCCGGCGACACCATGGGATTGTTGAATAACCCCTGATACGCCGCGCCGGCCAGCGCCAGTCCGCCGCCAACCAGGCTTGCGGCCAGCAGGCGAGGCAAGCGCACCTGCCATAGCACAATCGACGCCTCGTTCTCGGGATTGGGATGCAGCGCAGCCTGGAACATGTCGTGCAGCGATAGATGATAGCTGCCCAGCATGAGCGACCCCACGCCCACGGCAATCATAATAAGGAATAGAACGGTGTGCGCGCGCCAGGGACGCACATAGCTGGCGACGACCGGGGCTTCCGAAACAACCGACGCCATTCTTACACCTCAACCGGTGCGGGAGCGATCACCTTCACCATGCGTCCACCCTGCGTAAACAGAGCCTCGCGGCCGCCTTCGGCCACGGCGCGCCACACGCCCGGAGGATTGTCCACCACCAGGCCGCCCATCACGTTCACCCCATAGCTCAACAACAAGGGATGCAGCGGAGTGCTTGGTCCGGCCACCACTACCTGCGCGTTGCGGCTCAACTCCAGCAGGCGCGGCATCGTCTTGTTAATGAGAGTGGTGGCCGTCATAAAGACATAATCCTGCTCCCCAAGAATATACTCGCAGGCGGGATCGGGCACATCGCCCGGCTCCGGACGGCGCTCCAGAATGCTGAGATCGCAGATCGGCCGTAGCCGCTCCAGTCCCATGAAGTGCCCCACCACGGCCACCTTTTTGCCGCGAACCTGCTCGCGCATTACGTGGAAGACGTCTTCCGTCTGCTCTTCATGTAAAAGTTCTCCGCAGTTGCGGCGCACGGTTTCCGGAGAATTCAGGCAGGAGTTGATGGCGGCCAGCCCCATGGCGGCCTCATACCAGTTCCACGATTTGATTCCCAGCGCCAGATCGCGCACTTTCCTGCCGCGCAGGCTGCCTGCGCCAGGCACCGGCCCGCTCACTTCGTGCGGGCGCATGGTAACGCCGGTTCCGGTCGAGCGCACCAGAAACCAGCTCAAACCGGCCAGACAGTCCTCGACCACGGCGTCACCGGGAACGGTGGCGATCAAGTCATCGTATAGCTTCCACATGCACTTCTCCAGAAAATTTTCTTTTACACGACAACTATTGCACATTTCACTTGTACGCTACAAGGAATCCGCGCTACTCTCATGCTACCTCGTTTGTAAAGGATACATTACCATGTCGTTTTTTAGAGCACTTCTAGTAGCATGTTTTATGGCCGCCATGACGGCCCTTGCTGCCGGACAGTCGGGTTCTCCTGTTACCTGGCAGGGGGACGTCAATTTCCTGCAGCAACTCACGCCGGCGGAGGCTGCGGCCAAGCAGACCGCGCTGCTGAACATTTACGAGCAGGTTCGCCTGTGGCTCAATGCCCACCCCAACAGCGGCATTGAACTGGCCGCGGCGCCCAAGGCGCCCCTCAGCGCCGACCAGGTGCAAAAAGAGATCGCCGATCTGGACAAGGCCCTCGATGCCATTATCAAGGCCGATCCAGCGCATCCCTTCCACCTCGGAATCACCGAGGTGCAGGTTTCCGCCAACCTCTCCTCGCTGTCTCCCATGGCCTCCAGCGCCACGCAGGAAGACATTCAGTTGCACGCCTCGACCAACGTGGCCAAGGCCCTGGAAATGATGCCGGGCGTCGAGATTTATCACCTCTCGGGAAACCGCAATGAAGCGGCCTTCATGATCCGCGGCTTCAGCAGCAACGGACAGGTGCCCATCTACCAGGACGGCATCCCGATGTATGTTCCCTACGACGGCTACATTGATATGAACCGTTTCCTTTCCAGCGACATCGCCGAGATACAGATTTCCCGCGGCTATTCCTCGGTGCTGGTTGGTCCGGGCGCGATGGGTGGTTCGGTGAACCTGGTGACCCGCGAGCCGCAGCGCCGCTTTGAAGGCGACGCCGCTCTCGGCGGATTCTCCGGCGACGGACTGTTCTCCAGCCTGCGCCTGGGTTCGCGCGGCAAGCACTACCTGGCACAGGCTACCCTCGATTGGCTCCAGAACGACTTTATTCCGCTCTCCGGCAACTTCCATTACGCCACTGGCGGATACACCAACCTGACCTATCCCTACGCGCGGAACGACCACGAGAACCAGTCCGCCAGCCGCGATGAGCGCTGGAGTGCCCGCGCCGGCTGGTTGCCGCGCGAGGACGACGAGTACGTCTTCAGCTTTGCCAAGCAGATTGGTCAGAAGGGCGTGCCTCTCTATCAGGGCAAGAACGGAGCCGCTTCTTTTAATAACTTCTGGTCGTGGCCCTACTGGGAAAAGATCAGCTACTACTTCCTGTCCAACACCAAGCTGCCGGGGCAGAGCGACCTGAAGACACGCGTTTATTACGACCAGTTCCGCAACTCGATTGATATGTGGGACAACGGTCTGTACAACAGCATGACCTCCTACAACAAGACCAAGGGCAGCGGCGCCGAGATCAGTTGGTACGACGATCACACCGACGGCATTTCGGCCGAGTACGATACGCGAAAGTTCCGCCGCAATGTGATTGGCATCACGGGCTTTTTCAAGGATGACACCCACAAGGAACGCGGCTATTACCCGGGCGCTACAACGGTCTTCCCCACGATTCCGAATGCCGCCCTCATCCCCGAGAAGCAACTGCGCGACCAGGTGACCTCGTTCGCCGTACAGGACCAGATCACCGTGACCGACAAGCTGCATGTAACCGGAGGCTTCAGCGCCGATCACCTGAACGGGCTGAAGGAAGCCGCCTATAACGCCTATGGCAGCCCCACCACGGGCACTCCCGCCAATTCCGTGCTGCTGGCTTATACCTGCAACTCGAATCCGACCAACACCTCCTTCTCCGGCTGCACCGCGCACTTCTGGAACTACAATCCGCAGGCTTCGGCCAGCTATACGCTGAGCAAGTCGGACGTGGTGTTTGTAACCTTTGCCGACCGCGGCCGCTTCCCCACCCTGAAGCAGCGTTACTCTTCGGGGATGGGTTCGTCCCTGCCGAATCCTGACCTGAAGCCTGAGCGCAGCCGCAACTGGAACATCGGTTACACGCGCAACTTCGGTGCCACCACCGTGGCCAGCGTTCAGCTCTACCGCATGGATCTGCGCGACGCCATCGAATCGGAAAAGGTGGTTGACACCAACGGTCTCTGCACCAGCAACTACATTAGCGGCGTTCCCACGTATTGCTCCATGAACATCAACGTGGGCAAGGAAACTCACCAGGGCGTGGAAATGGAAGTCCGCAGCACGCCGCTGCGCTGGCTGCTGTTTGACGGAAACTACACGTACCTGAACCGCAGCATCTCTACCGGCTCGCTGCCCTCCGGATACACCTGGTACGGCTCCGCCACCACTCTGACGCTGCCCTCCGGCGTGCCCAAGAACAAGGCCGTCGGCACCTTGAGCTTCCTGCTTCCCTACAACGTAAAAGCCATCGTCACCGAACTCTACGAGGGCGGCATTACGCTGCAGGACACCACTTACTCCTCCACCGCGGCGGGTTACAAGCCGTACAAGGAAGCACACGGCGTAACCGACCTGGGATTCAGTGTTCCGGTCCATAGCTTTGAGGCCCAGATGGGCATCAAGAACGTTCTGGACAAGAACTACTACTATTCCGCCGGATATCCCGAAATCGGCCGCAACTGGTATTTCAACATGCGGTACCACTTCTAACCTTTTTCCCGGGAGGCCTCCAACCCCCTCCCTACGGAAGCCGGACACGCCAAACCCTGGGGCGTGTCCGGCATTTTTATGGCTAACAGTTTTGCCATAGTCTCGTATACACTACGGGGTTGAACACTAACGGAGAATCTCGAATGAATGCCGGAGCTGGCAAAATAGAGGTAACAAATCGCCTCGCGGAGTTCCGGGGCAAACGTGGGATCAGCGCGGCACACCTGGCTGGAGATGCCGGTGTAAGCCGGCAAACGGTGTACGCCATTGAGGCTGGAACCTACATCCCCAACACCCTGGTGAGCCTGCGCATGGCACGCGCGCTGGATACCACGGTGGAAGAACTCTTCGAATTGCAGGAGGCCTCGCCGCTTGATTCGAGTGGCGAAATGCTGGAAGTGATCCTGCTCAACAACCCCGATCTGGTTCCCCCGGGCCAATCTCTGCGCCTGTGCCGCGTGGGTTCCCACGTGGTGGCCGTGGCGCCCGAGCCCGGCAGCCTGGGCCTTCCGCTGACCGATGCCCTGATGGTGGCTCCTTTACGTGGACGCCTGCACGGCGCCAACGCGCGGGTGCAGGTCATCAGTAGCAACTGGAATGAAAGTGAGCGCCTGTTGCTGGCCGGCTGTGACCCCAGCGCGCCGATCCTCGCGGCATCGATGCTGCGCAGCGGCTTTGAAGTGGTCATCGCCTACGAAAACAGTACCCGCGCCGTCGAATTGCTGCGCGAGGGCCTGATTCATGTGGCCGGCACGCATCTGTTTGAGATGGAGGATGGCGAGCTGAACGTCTCGCATATCCTCAAAGGCTTCCCCAAGAATTCCCTGTCGATCTTCCACTACGCCGGATGGGAAGAGGGCCTGGTGATGGCACCCGGCAATCCGAAGAAAATCAAGGGCCTGAAGGATCTGACGCGCAAGGATGTCCGCATCGTCAATCGCGAGGCTGGCGCCGCCTGCCGCACGCTTTTGGACAAGCTGCTGCTGGAAAACGAAATCGCTCCCGACAAGGTGCGCGGTTACGAAAACATTGCCATGGGGCAGTTGCCCGCCGCCCGCGCCGTGCAACAGCGCGAGGCCGACTGCTGCATCAGCACCCAGGCCAGCGCCCGCGTCCTGGGACTCAGCTTTGTCCCCCTGGTGCGCAAGCCTTATCTGCTGGTCATCCGGCGTACCGTGCTGCAATCGCGCGCCGTGCAGGCCCTGTTGACCGTGCTCGGCAAGGCCGCCTTCCGCCGCGAGGTGGAAGCCGCCATCGGCTACGACATGCGCGAGTCGGGCGAGCGCGTGGACGAGTAGCCCGCGCCGCCAGGATGTGCCTACGGGAGGGCCAAGGCCCTCCTTTTTTTCTTACGGAAACAGGGCTTTCCTCCCCCGGACGTGGTGAGAACCGCCCGCCGCGTTTATACTGAGCGGGTTGACTTTGCATTTTTTTGGAGAAAGGAAGCCGGCCGCGCCACCAATGGGGCAGGCGCCGGGCCGGCGGCGACAATCATGGCGAAGAGCGTCAATAAGGTAATTCTGATCGGCAACCTGGGCAAAGACCCGGAGCTGAAACACACCAGCAGCGGCACCGCCGTGGCCACCGTCACCCTGGCCACCAACGATCGTTATAAGGACAAGAGCGGCGAGTGGCAGGACCGCACCGAATGGCACAACGTGGTGCTGTGGGCGCGCCTGGCAGAAATCGCCAGCGAATACCTGAAGAAGGGCCGCAACGTGTACATCGAAGGCCGCCTGCAAACCCGCTCCTGGGAAGATAAGCAGGGACAGAAGCGCTATACCACGGAAGTCGTCGCCAGCGACCTCGTCCTGCTGGGCGGCGGACGCGGCGAAGATGGCTCCGGCGGCGGTGGACGCAGTGCGCGCAGCGACTTCGACCAGAGCGGCCCCGGCGAGTTCGACTCCGCCCCCGCCCGCGCTACGGAAATCACCGACGACGATATTCCCTTCTAGTCGGCAGCAAGCTCAAAAGGCCCATCCTTCGCGGATGGGCTTTTTTGCGTGAAGGCCGCCGCTACAGCGCGCGCACCCGGGGCATGGCAGCCGCGCGGCGGCCGAACTCCGCGCGCGATTTAGCGATGGCCTTCTGATATTTCTCCGCCCATATCCACACGCCGCAAAAGGCCTTGCCCAGTTCGAAGCCCATATCTGTGAGGTCGTACTCCACATGCGGCGGAATCACCGGCAGAACGGTACGCGTCACCAGACCGTCGGCTTCCATTTGCCGCAAGGTCTTGGTCAGCATCTTCTGGCTGATGCCGCCAACCTTTTCGCCAACCGCTGTAAAACGCAGCGTGCCGTGCTCGGCCAGCGCCTCGATCACCAGCATGGTCCACTTGTCGGCCACGCGCTCAATGATCTCCCGCACCAGGGCATCCAGCTCCGGAGAGGTCTCCGGACCCAGGGAACGTTTAGTGGTCCTCTTCTTTTGCGCCATATTTTCACACTTTCCTTTTGGTAAGTATGGCGCATTTAGGTGCCTACTTCCCAATTCGACTGTACTGCTCTACTCTCATTATCGAGGTGAATGACATGCAGATCAAGGGCAACACCATTCTGATTACGGGCGGCGGATCGGGCATCGGCCGCGGCCTGGCCGAAGCCTTCCACCAAGCCGGCAACAAGGTCGTCATCGCCGGACGCCGCCGCCAGGCGCTGGATGCTGTGGTGGCCGCCAATCCCGGCATGGAAGCCGTCACCGGCGACGTGCAGACCGCCGCGGGCGTAACGGCTCTCGCCGCCGAGGTCGCCGCAAAATATCCCGCGCTCAACGTAGTCATCCACAACGCGGGCATCATGCGCATGGAAAATCTCAAGGACATTCAGGCCGCCGACGTGGAGGCCACAGTGTCCACCAACCTGCTCGGCCCCATCCGCCTTACCGCCGCATTGCTGCCCGTTTTACTCAAGCAACCGCAGGCGACGATCCTCACGCTCTCTTCCGGACTGGCGTTTTTGCCGCTCACGGCCACGCCGACCTACTCGGCCACCAAGGCCGGCATCCACTCCTGGTCGCAGTCCCTGCGCTGGCAACTGCGTGACACCAAGGTGCAGGTGATCGAGCTGCCTCCGCCCTACGTGCAAACTGAATTGCTGCGCCCCGAGCAAGCCACGGACCCCGATGCCATGCCCCTGGCCGAGTTCATCGCCGAGGTCATGCAGATCCTGGAGACGAATCCCGCCGTGGAGGAAGTGCTGGTGGAACGCGTCAAGCCCTTGCGCTTTGCCGAAGTGAACGGAACTTTCCCCAAAATATTCGCCGCGCTGAACAACCGCGGATACTAATCGCGGAGACTAAAATCGCATCACGCAGAAGGGCGGCTTTTCGGCCGCCCTTTTCTTCTGAGCAAAGCAATGCAGCTGATTTTCGAGGAACCAGTTTACTTCCGCAGCGGAGACATCGCCATCGTATGCAGCTCGTGCATGGTCCAGTCGGGGACGGCGCCGGGACGTGTCGCCACCAGGGCGCCCAGCGCGTTAGCCAGGCTCAGCGTCTTATCCATTGGCCACAGATTGTGGATGCCGTGCAGGAAGGCCGCGGCGAAGGCATCGCCCGCGCCAACCGTGTCCACCACGTCCACTTTGTATCCGGGCGCTTCATAGCAGCCGTCGCGGGTAAAAACGTAGCAGCCGTTCTCGCCCAGCGTCACGCAGATGATCTCCACCTCGAAGATGGACGACCACAGACGGCAGAAATTGGCGGGCGTAAAGCCGCCCTTGGTGCCGCCATAGGCGTAATACAACGTCTTCGCCTCGTTCTCCTCCAGCTTCAGGATGTTGGCGCGGCGGCACAGGCGCTCCACCAGGGGAAGGTTCCAATGGCCGGTGCGCAGGTTCATGTCGTAAAAGCAGCGGACGCCGGGCAGCGCGTCGATCAGTTCGCGCGTCAGCCACTCGATCTTCGGCTCGCGCTGCATCAGCGTGCCAAAGTAAAGCCACTCAAACTTGATGCTGCGCAACTGGTCAAGCTGCGTGGGATTAATGCGCACCTGGTCGAAGGCCGCCGGCCGCGGAATCACGAACTGCGGATTGCCCAGCGTGTCCGGGGTGATCTCCGCCACGCCCGTCGGCATCTCGGTGACCTGCACCATCTCGGTGCTCAAACCCAGGCGCATCATCTCCTGGCACGCCAGCGTGCCACGTTCATCGTTGCCCACGGAGGTGAGCAGCCATGCGGCGTTGCCCATGCGCTGCAAATGGGCGCAGAAGTTCAACGCGGCTCCGCCCAGCCGCTCCCCGTCGGGGAAGATGTCCCAAAGAATCTCACCTATGCTTAAAAGCCGCATCCGCGCGTTCCTGCCTGCACACGTGTTATCGTACGTTAAACTGACATGCGCCTGCCGCAACACGCAGCCAGCGCCTCACGCCACACCTGGAGCATCCATAGTACAACCTGCGATTGGAATGCAAAACGTTACCATCGGAAGCATCCGGCATCCCCTGGAAGTTACCGGGAACGCGTCCCGTTGAAACCAATCCGCACATTCAGCATCTTGGAATAGAAAAGGAGCGCGACTTGCCGATTACAACGTTATTTCTCGATCTGGGTGGAGTGCTGCTGACCAACGGCTGGGATCGCCATGCGCGGCAAACCGCGGCGGAGACCTTCGCGCTGGATCGCCGCGAGATGGATGAGCGCCATCACCTGACCTTCGACACCTACGAATCCGGCAAGCTGACGCTGGAGCAGTACCTCAACCGCGTCATCTTCTACGAACCGCGCACCTTCTCGCGCGAGGACTTCCGCGACTTCATGTTCTCGCAATCGCGTGAGTTTCCCGAGATGATCGCCCTTATCCGCAAGTTGAAAGAGCGCTACGGACTCAAGATCGCCGTGGTCAACAACGAAGGCCGCGAGCTCAACCAGCACCGCATCAACGCCTTCCGCCTCGGAGAGTTCGTGGACTTCTTCATCTCCTCTTGCATCGTCCACGTGCGCAAGCCGGACCAGGACATCTATCGCATCGCGCTGGAGATCGCCCATGTGCCGCCGGAGCAGGTGGCCTACCTCGACGACCGCCTGATGTTCGTGCAGGTCGCCGAGGGTCTGGGAATACGCGGCCTGCACCACACGGGCTATGCGGCCACAGTGGAGAAGCTTGCAGGGTTGGGATTAGCGGTCTCGCCGGACTGATCCCGGCTCAGTCCAGTTCGCCCTGCTCCACGACCACGTTCTCGCGCACGATCAGGCGGCCGGCGGCCATCTCCTTCAGGTGCGGCAGCACACGCTGGATGTGCTCGTCGGTATCGACGAAGGTAAGCACCACCGGAAGCCGCCCTCCGGCGTCCACCAGCGTCGCCGTCTGGATGCCCATGCGCCCCATGAAGCCGCCCACGGAGTGGTAGGCCACCGCGCCAAAAACATTCTCGGCGCGCAGATACTTCAGCACTTCCATGGGCAGCGAGCGATGCTGATACTTGTCGTCTTCGTGGAGAAACATCGTGACCTGGACTGCCATGTTCGCTTCCCCCGCGGGCACTGTTTTGCGTTCGTCCGGCATTATAGGCTCCTCGCCAGCACTGCGCCCGCTAAAACTCCTGCCAGGCAGAGAAGGTTGTTGGCCAGCACATTGGAGGCAAAGAGCATGTACTGGCCCTTTTCAAAGAGCGAGAAGCTCTCAAACGCATAGCTGGAAAACGTGGTGTACGAGCCGCAGAATCCTATGGCAATCAGCAGGCGCCACTTCGGATCGGGCAGCACGCGCTCGGTGCTCCACACCATGAACAGGCCAAGGATGAAGCTGCCGGTAATGTTGATGAGCAGAGTGCCGTAGGGAAACGAAGGGGTCACCAGGCGGGCAACCGCGCGGCTGACGGAATAACGGGCGCTGGCGCCAACAATGGCGCCAAGTGCTATCCATAAATAGGCAAGCACGGGCGAAAGCTCCTCTATATGTTCTGGTAGGAGTTATCAGCCGCGCATGACAGGCAGGCGCCAGCGGTTGAAGGCGAACTCCATCGCCTGCAAAGAGTTTAGCACCGCTCTGCCCCCATGCCGCGGCCCCCTGGGCGGAGAATTCCAACGCCCGGCTTTGTGCTAGTGTTCTGCTATGCTCAATCCCCCCGTAGTGTGGACCATCGCCGGATACGACCCGTCCTCGGGCGCCGGCATCACCGCCGACCTCAAGACCATCTCGGCCCACGCTTGCTACGGCGTCTCGGCCATCACCGCCCTGACGGTGCAGAACACCCTGGGAGTCCGCCGGGTGTCGGCCATTGCCCCGGAGACGCTCTCCGAAATACTTCAAGCGTTACTTGATGATTTCCCTCCAATGGCAATCAAAGTAGGGATGCTTGCCACGGCAGAGAATGCGACGATTGTCGCTGATTTCCTGTCCGCGCTTCCCTCTCCACACCCGCCCGTTGTGCTCGATCCCATCCTGCTCTCCAGCTCCGGAGCGGTGCTTTTGGAAGAGGCTGGCGTGCACATGCTGCGCCAGCGTCTGCTCCCCCTGGCCACGGTGGTGACGCCGAATCTGGCCGAGGCGCGTGTGCTGACCGGCCTCGCCGAGGCTGACCCCGAAACCCTCGCCACCGGGCTGCGCCGTCTCGGTGCCCAGGCCGCGGTGGTCACCGGCGGAGACACCGGCAACGATGCCTCGGACACTCTGGCATATGTGATGGGAGGGATCGAGTGCGTCGAAACACTTTTCGCCGCGCGCATCGAGTCGCGGGCAACGCACGGAACCGGCTGCGCCTTCTCCACGGCGCTGGCCTGCGGCCTGGCCATGGGACAGAGCATTCCGGCGGCGGCCACCTCGGCCAAGCTCTTCGTCCGCCGGGCCATCGAACAGGCTCCAGGATTAGGAAAAGGCAAGGGTCCGCTGGGGCTGGACAGGGTTTAAGACTCGCTCCGCGGATTCTCCGCGACCGCTGTAAATAGTTGATGAACATAGATATACAGCAATCTACCGCCTCTCGCACAGAGCCATCCCGGGCACGCTCAATAATCACAGTTTTCTCGTTCTGGCAAGGCCTAAGGTAAGTATATTTTTAAACTAGTTGACCCGCCGCGCCCAAGCTCCCTACAATTACCAAGTCGCCTGGGTTATACGAACCCAGGCGTTTGGTTGTACAGGGAATCTTCAAACGAGGTGATTGATTGCGACGAGTACTGACCCATTCGGTTTACGCCTTGCTGCTGCTTGGCGGAAGCATGGGAGCGGCGCCCGGGCATACCACAACCACTCCGGTCAAGAACCTGCCGGTGTTCCTCCCCCTCCCCGAGCAAAAGCCAACGGTGGCCGAGCTGCCTAACGGGAAACCTTACCAGGTAGGAAAGGCCTCCTGGTATGGCGAGTTTTTCCAGGGAAAGGCAACGGCCAGTGGTGAAGACTTCAACATGAACGACTACACGGCGGCGCATCGTCAATTGCCGCTTGGAACCTTCGTAAAGGTCACCAACCTTAAGAATCATAAGGCGGTTATCGTTCGCATCAATGATCGCGGACCGGTCACTCCGGGACGCATTATCGACCTGTCGTACAAGGCAGCACGCCAGTTGGATTTCCATCAAAACGGGTTGCAGAAGGTTCAGATCGATGTCCTGCCCCCGAAAGATGCCGAAATGGCCATGGCGCGGCAGCCCAAGGCGCTTCCTTAAATGACGGCAGGTTTCGCGCGATCCAGCCTCGGCTACGGCCGAGGCTTTTATTTGATTTGCGATGACCTCAATCCGCAACTAGAGAAGAATATTTGTGCGGATCAGTCGGTATCTTGGCATGAATTTCGTTGTAATTTGCCGCAAGCAACGGGCTTGACCTCCGTAAGTTTTCTGATGCTCATATTAATGACTCAAGGAAAGGGCCAAACGTTGAGTGGATGATTCTGTTGGTTACGGGGAAACAGTAAAACGAATTGTTTACAACAGAAACAATTAATCAGACAAAACTCGAAGCGTAGAAAGGAATCAAACAATGAATGAAATCCAAGCTGTCATCAGTCAGTTGATTGAGGCTAATGGAAAGCCTATTTCAACTCAGAACGTTCCACGCGAAAGACGCCTTTGATCGATTTCGGATTACGTACGCATAGCTGAATATGAGTGCGTTCGTAAAATCCCGATTTTTCGTAGATTCGGTTGCCTTCGAGAAACACGCCCCGAACCGAATCAAATGGCGGCATCTCAGCCTTCTCAATACTCTCGTGCAAGAAATTGATTACCGAACAATCAAGCTTGCGGAGTAGCAAATCTGATCCAAGGCTGTTGGTGGGTATTTCTGATTTCGATTTCTTTGCGGTTTCTATGAAGTTTTTGTGGGCTTGTTTCACAGCCTCGATGCCGTTCGATGACAGCAGGTCAAGGCAATACCCAAGGTCAATCACAGCCCCAACCACATCGGGCTTCTTGATTTTCCTATTTCGCTCTTTGAGTTTTCTCGCCCAATCAAGACCGCGCTGCGGATTCGTTTCCCAGAAATAAATACCACTCCCTAGCCAGTCGTGATCATTCGTACTGGGAAGAAATGGCTTTCCTGCTAAAAGACTTTCTGCCACGGAATGATCGCAGCCATGGTAGCCGAGAACAAAAGAGGATGTGAGTGTATGCACGGGCTAGCGGTAGATTGCGGTAAGTTTGCCTTTGGTGTTTACAATGCCAGCCTTGACCAGGAATGCGCGCGCCTTTTTCTCTGAACTGGTATTTTGCTTGTGCGCCTTCGCCATAGCGGAAAGGAGTTCTTTAAGCTGTTTGTCACTCATATCCGAATTCCTCCTTGGCTATTTTCAATCTCATATCATATCACATCATATGAACCTTTCACTTTCGGCATCAATTAATTTGTATATACGTCATTCATTATCATGAAGATAGGATTACAAGGGATTTGAGGCGTACAGAGGATCGCGAGTATCCGCCAATGGTCATCCCACCAATGATCCCATTTCCGCTAGGTCTAAGCTCCATGCAAGAAATCGGCGCGGGAAGGGCTGGTATTCTATGAACATGGCGAACCAAACGGATCGTGTGATTGTGGCGCTGGACGTGTCTGGCGAGGCCGAAGCGCGCGCGCTGGTCAGCCGGCTCGGCGAGTCGGTCAGCTTCTATAAGGTGGGCAAGGAGTTGTTCACCGCCTGCGGACCGGAGCTGGTGCGCGAGTTGGTGCGCGGCGGCAAAAAGGTCTTCCTCGACCTCAAGTTCCACGACATTCCGAACACCGTGGCCGGAGCCGTGCGCTCGGCCTCCTCGCTGGGCGTAAGCCTGCTGACGGTGCACGCCTCGGGTGGCAGCAATATGCTGATGGCCGCCGCTGAGGCCGCCGCGCAGAGTGAAGCCCGTCCCACGGTGCTGGCCGTGACCGTCCTCACCTCCATGGCGCAGCCGGACCTTGCCGAGATTGGCGTAGAGGCTCCGGTGGCGCAGCAGGTGGAGCGCCTAGCGGGAGTCGCCCTCCGCGCAGGATGCGGCGGACTGGTGGCCTCGGCGCAGGAAGCCGCTGGGTTGCGCGCGAAGTTCGGCGCCAATTTCATCCTGGTGACCCCCGGCATCCGTCCCCAGGGCGCAGCCGTAGGCGATCAGGCTCGGGTAGTGACGCCCGCGGAGGCGATCCGCAGCGGCGCAAGCTACCTGGTGGTGGGCCGCCCGATCACCGCCGCCGCCGATCCGCGAGCGGCCGCCGACGCCATTCAGGCCGAGATTGCCGGGATTTAGTGTTGCCTTTGTGCCCCAGGCTGTCCTTGTGCCCCAGGTTCGCGGCCTGTAGTTGGCCGTTAACCTGGGTTCGAGCCTCCTGGGTTCGAGCCTCCTGGGTTCGAGCCTCCCAGGTTAGCTCCGCTGCGCTTCGCGAACCTGGGGCACACCGGGTAAATTCGAGACACAATCAGCGGCACTCCTGAAATGTCCGCAAACCTTTTATAATGAGAGCGCTTTGAACAAGATAACGAGCCGCATCCTATTTTTCGTCCTGCTGTTTACGGCGCTGGCCTCCGCGCAGGAGCTGCCGGCCCAGCACACGGTGCTGATTCTTCCCTTTGAAAATGCCACCCAGCAGGCCACGTTGTCCTGGATTGGCGAGGCCTTCCCCGAGGTGTTGGGGCAGCGGCTGGCGGCGCAGTCGATGTTCGTCATCAGCCGCGAGGACCGCCAATATGCCTTCGACCGCATGGGCATTCCGGTGAATCTGCGCGCCTCGCGCGCCACCCTGTATAAGATTGCCTCCCAGCTTGACGTGGACTACGTGCTGCTGGGCAGCTACGCCTATGACGGCAAGACGTTTACCGTGCGCGCGCAGTTGCTGGACATGAAGGCCCTGCGCCTGTCGTCCGACATCTTGGAAAACGGCCCTTTGAACAGCCTGATCGCGGTGCAGACGGCGCTGGCCTGGGACGTATCGCACGAGATTTACGGCCCTTTGCCGGAGCCCAAACAGAGCTTTGTGCAGCGCGCTCCGGTCATCCGCCTGGATGCCTTCGAGAACTTCATACGCGGCGTGGTAGCCAACAACGAAGCCGACCGCATACGCTATCTGAAGGCGGCCATCGGCATCGATTCCAACTACGCGCAGGCCATCCTGCTGCTGGGCCGCACCTACTACAACGGCCATAGCTACGAGCAGGGCGCCGAGTGGTTCGGCAAGGTTCCCAAGGGCAATGAATCCTCGCCCGAGGCGAACTTCTATCTTGGCCTTTGCGAGTTCCATCAGGGACACTTCGAGCGCGCCGCGTCGGCCTTTCAGAACACGGCCAGCCAGGTTCCCCTCACCGAGGTGCTCAACGACATTGGCGCCGCCGAGTACCGCCGCGGGCGTCCCGACGCGCTGGGCTACTTCCAGAAAGCGGTGGAGGCCGACGGCTCCGACGCCGATTACCGCTTTAATCTGGCGATTGCGCTCTACCACCACGGCGACCTTGCCGGCGCGCAGCGGCAGCTTCGCGAGTGCCTCAGCCGCCGTCCCTCGGACACGGAGGCCGCGCGCTTGCAGGAGGCTTTGACGGCCGCGGCCGCCACCCACGCGCCGGTGACCTATTTGCCGCAGTCGCGCATCAAGTCTAACTACGATGAAAGCAGCTACCGCCGGCTGGTGATGGACCTGCAAAACGCCATCGAGAAATCCGTGGACAAGGCACAACCGGCCGAGCGCTCCAAGCTGCATATCGAGCGCGGGCATGAGTTTCTCGTCTCCGGCGCGAATGGCGAAGCGGAGAGCCAGTTCCGCGAGGCCCTGGTGCACGAGCCGATGAATCCCGAGGCGCTGAGCGGGCTGGCCAAGGCCCTGTTGCTGCAAGGCAAGGTGAAGGAAGCGCGTGTGCAGGCCACGGCCTCCAACCGCATTCATCCCAACCCCGAGGCCTGCCTGGTGCTGGCCCGCGCCGATGTGCGGGAGAACAACCTGGACGCCGCGCGCGAAGATCTGCGGAAAGCCGAGGAGCTGAGCGCCAACCGTGACGAGGCGCAGGCCGTGGCGCGCGAGATTCAGGACAAGTTCGAAGCCCGTCCGAATTAGGCGTTAGGAAAGCCCTGAATAAGTCGGTCTTGCAAGCAATTTTTCGGGAGTTAAACCGGTCGCCGATAGATTTTGATGGGAAGATGGTTTGTCAGGGCACGGATTTATCCGTGCCGTACAAGCCGCATAAACACAGGGGCTTCAGCCCCTGAGGGATAGCTGTTTTATCCTTGACGGACCGTCTCCCCCAACGGCTAAAGAAGCGACATATGGTTGCCGTCTTAGCAGCATGGCTGAAGCCGTGCCCTGACAGCTTCCGGCTTGATCAGAGTCTCCTTAGGTTGCAGCCGCCGTGGCGCGGGAGGATACTGGGCCTTGGAACGGATTGCGCCGACTGCGTCCGTGGAGAAACAACGATGAAAGCGCCGCGCCCTGCTTCCCTGCTTGCACGTCTCCCGGCACTGCTGTTGCTGCTGCTCGCGGCCTTGCCGTCGGCGGCGCAGGTGCTGCGCATCAACATCGACGGCACCATCCATCCCATCGTGGCCGAGCAGATCGAGCGCGGCATACAGACGGCCACGGAGCGCCACGCGACGGCCCTGTTAATTGAACTGAACACGCCGGGCGGACTGCTGGATTCGACGCGCGACATCATCACCCACATTGAATCTTCGCCCGTGCCGGTAATCGCCTACGTGGGACCGAGCGGATCGCGCGCGGCCTCCGCTGGGTTCTTCATCCTGGAATCCGCCGACGTGGCCGCCATGGCCAACGGAACCAACACCGGCGCGGCGCATCCGGTAACGATTGGCGGCGGCCAGCCCGACGAGATCATGAAGGCCAAGATCGAGAATGACACCGCGGCTTTCATCCGCTCCTACGTAACGCGGCGCGGACGCAACGCCAATGAGGCGGAAAAGGCCGTGCGCAATTCGATCTCCTGGACCGACAAGGAAGCACTGGGCCTGAACCTGATCGACCTGACGGTGAAGGATCGCGACGACCTGCTGCGCCAGCTTGACGGCCGCACCATCCATCGCTTTGACGGCTCAACCATGGTGCTGCACCTGGCGGGGCAAAAGGTTGAGGATCTGCCTCCGAGTCTGCGCCAAAAGGTGCTGGGCTGGCTGATGGATCCGAACATCGCCTTCCTGGTGCTGGCCGTGGGCGCACTCGCTCTCTATGCGGAGTTCAATCATCCCGGCGCGGTAATTCCCGGCGTGGTGGGCGTCATCTTTATTTTGCTGACGCTCTTTGCGCTGAACCTGCTGCCCACGCGTTACGCCTCTCTGTGGCTGATTGCGCTGGCCTTTGTGCTGTTCGCCCTGGAGGCGAAGTTTGTCTCACACGGCGTGCTGACCGCGGGCGGCATTGTCTCTCTCACCCTGGGCGGCCTGCTGCTGGTGGACGGTCCGATTCCCGAGATGCGAGTCAAGCTGGCCGTGGCGCTGGCCGTGAGTCTTCCCTTCGGATTGATTACCGCGTTCCTCATGTCGATTGCGCTGCGCGCGCGGCGCAACAAAATCACCACCGGCTCACAGGGCCTGGTGGGCGAGCGTGGCGTGGCGCGCTCGGAACTGTCTCCGAGCGGCAAGGTCTTTGTGCACGGCGAACTATGGAACGCACACGCCAAACAACCGGTTCACGAGGGACAAGCGGTGCGCGTGGTGTCGATCTCCGAGCTGGAGCTTGAGGTCGAAGCTGCTCCGTAACGAATCCTTGGTGTAGCGCAACCTTGGTGTAACGCAACCTTCGTTCGGCAGCATTGTTTCCTGCGCGCTGCGCCGTGTCCATCATGCATAATGGATTGTCTGTCCCGACTCCTTTTTTTTTCGAGGCTTACTGCCATGTGGAACACACCTCTGACGCAGGAAGTAACGCACAAGGCGGATGAAATCATCTCCTCCGCGAGCGACGAACGCGCCCTGCTCGACGCAATTTGCAGTCTGCTGCACACAGAGCTGTTGCGCTACAACTGGGTCGGGTTCTACATGATCGCGAACGCGCCGGGTGAAGAACCGATGCTGGAGCTAGGCCCGTTCCGCGGCTCCATGACGCCGCACACGCGCATCCCGCTCAATCAGGGCATCTGCGGCGCGGCGGCCTCCACCGGCAAGACGGTGGTGGTGGATGACGTAAACTCCGATGCACGCTACCTGGCCTGTTCGCTGGAGACAAAATCCGAGCTCGTGGTGCCGCTCTTTGTGGACGGCGTGGTGGCCGGCGAGCTCGACATTGACAGCCACTTTCCCGCTGCCTTCGGCCACGAAGACCGCTGCCTGTGC
This sequence comes from Acidobacteriota bacterium, assembly GCA_031296105.1. Taxonomy (GTDB): domain Bacteria; phylum Acidobacteriota; class Terriglobia; order Terriglobales; family Acidobacteriaceae; genus TOLSYN. The sequence continues at coordinate 26,354 of JARLGJ010000050.1, forward strand.
GAATACATCGCGGTGGCAACCGGCAAGGCCTTGGAGCGCCTGCGGAGCCGCTAGCGGCTGCGCAAGCGTGAGTTTGCGGTCGAAGAGCAGGCCTCGGCCAAAGATGCATTGCGCGACCGCCCCCATTTTATAATCATGCATCGGGAAATAACGCTACGAGGAGGAGACTTGACTGTGCCAAGGAATGTTTTGTGCACGTGGATTGTTTTGGACGATGCAACAACCTCAAGCTACTTTCCCCAGGCGGGTCGTAAGTCTTCATCGGATCCGGCGGTGCAGTCCATGTATTGGCGCTGCGTAGCTGTGTTCTTTGCCACTGCGCGCCTCGCCTGCGGACCCCGGCAAGCACTGCGCTTATATACTGACAGCTACCTCCATGTCACAAACTCGCTGCCAGCGGTCGGCGCACTTCTGCAAGAACTAGGAGTTGAAACCGTGGTGGTTCCTCGCCAACATGTTCCTCCCAGCGGTTACTATCGAAGCTGGAACAATCAGTTCTATATCTTAGATATTCTGCAGAGGATGTCGAGTGAGACCGATGACCGGCGCTATCTGGTATTGGATAGCGATTGTCTATGCCTGCGCCCCCTGGATGAAATGTTTGAAACAATTGAACACAACGGCGCACTTTTATATGACACCGGTGAATTACCAGGGCGCGATATCAATGGGCTGACGCGAGAGCAGCTAGGGTGCCTTTTTGCCGAGATGAGCGGGAAGACTCCGCCGACGCCGCCGATTTACTTTGGCGGAGAGATTGTGGGTATCACCAGCGGCTTTCTTCGCCGTCTATATCCCCTGGCAGAGAGCGCCTGGCAGGAGTCCCTCCGGAGGCATTCCACAAATCAACTCAAGTTTAACGAAGAAGCACACCTGTTGACTTACGTTTATTTTCTGCTGGGTCTGACGAGCGATAACGCCAGTCGTTACATTAAACGGCTTTGGACGGGAATTCATTTCCGCAATGGTCAGGATGACGACCGTAACCTCCCGATCATCCATGTGCCCGGCGAGAAACGCTTCGGATTCCTGGAGCTTTACGCGGCAGTAGCCAACCCAGAATCGTGGTTCTATCACGAGACCAATCGTGCGCTGTGGGTAGCCCGTATACAGAAAATAATGAGCATACCCCGGCCAACACTGCGCAAGTTGCTGTGTGAATTCAGCACCTACGCCATGGCTCGCTTGACGGCCAAGTAACACATTGATCGAGGCGCTGGACCCTCTGCACGGCATGCCGAAGTAGGCGGTTTTCGCCATTGCCGCCGGGCGCGCATCCGCTTCCCGTCTGCGGCATCTAAAAATTATGAACTTATTCGACCCGCTGCAAATTCGTGACGTCACGTTTCGTAATCGTATCGCCGTTTCGCCCATGTGCCAGTACTCTTCCATAGACGGTGCGGTCGATGACTGGCATCTGGTGCACTTGGGCGCTCGCGCCGCAGGTGGCGCCGGCGCGGTGCTGACCGAAGCCATGGCCGTGGTGCCGGAAGGACGCATCAGCCCATTTGATCTGGGACTGTGGAACGACACGCAGGCCGAGGCCCTTGCGCGCGTGGTGCGCTTTGTCCACGCCCAGGGCGCCGTCTTCGGACCGCAACTGGCGCACGCCGGCTTCAAGGCCTCCACGCAGACGCCCTGGCAGGGCCACGGCAAAACAGCGGAGGCAGCCGAAGGCGGATGGACGCCGGTGTATGGTCCCTCGGCGAAACCTTTTTCACCCAGTTCCCTGGAGCCGGTGGCCATGACGGCGGAGGACATTGCGCGAGTGGTGCGCGCCTTTGCCGAAGCCGCCGGACGTGCCCTGGAAACCGGCTGCAACCTCCTGGAGATTCACGCCGCGCATGGCTACCTGCTGCATGAATTTCTCACTCCCCTGGTGAACCTGCGCACCGACGAATACGGCGGCACGTTCGAGAACCGCACCCGCCTGGTGCGCGAGGTGGTGGTGGCCGTGCGCGAGGTATGGCCGGAGCGTCTGCCGCTGTGGCTGCGCATCTCCGGCACGGACTGGAGCCGGGGCGGATGGACGGTGGAAGACTCCGTGGCGCTGGCAATGATGGTGAAACCGCTCGGCGTGGATTTGATCGACTGCTCCTCGGGCGGCGCGGTGCCGCGGGCGGAGATTCCGGTCGGGCCGGGCTACCAGGTGGGCCTGTCCGAGCAAGTGCGCCGCGGAGCCGGTATGCTGACTGGCGCCGTGGGCTTGATCACCAGCCCTCAGCAGGCGCAGGCGATTTTGGCCCGCGAGCAGGCGGACGTGGTGCTGCTGGGGCGCGAGATGCTGCGCGACCCGCACTGGCCGCTGCGCGCCGCGCACGAGCTGAAGCAGGAAGCCGCCTGGCCCGTGCAATACGAGCGCGCAAAGTGGTAACAGATTTTCTGGGCAAAGAACAAAGGCAGGCCGCGCGGCCTGCCTCGTTTGTATATATGAAAGGCACTGCCACTACCAGGTGTTGTACACCGTGCCGTCGGTGGCCGTAATCGTGCTGGCGCAGTGCACGTCCACAATGCCGGGCTCCGTCTGGTCGATGGCCATCAACGTATCCTCCTGGTCGGTGGCCCAGTCGATCTCATTGGTGATGGGATCCTTGGGCACCGCCTTGAGATAGCCGGCGGAGACCAGGTCGTCGAGCGACTGCGGCGCCTTCTGCTTGTCCAGCGTGTACTGGTCAATGCTGGAGCGCATGAGGAACAGGTCGTTGCGCAGCACGGCCTCGCGCGCGCGCCACACCGAATGCTCGTAGTGCATCACGGCAATCGCGGCCAGAATGGAGATGATCGAGAGCACGATCATCAGCTCGATGATGGTAAATCCGCGCGCCCGGGTGCGGCCATGGCGGCTCGGGAAGTGGTTCCGAAATTTCGCTGGCATGGCCATTCCCTACCACTCCGAATACTTGGTCCCGTCGAGTCCGGTCCCTGTCGATTTCGTGTACACGTCGAAGACGTCCTGGCCGCCCCAGGATTCGGTGTTCGGGTCGTCCTGCACCGAGCGCATGCCCCAGTCGTAACTATTCGTCATTGGATCCTTGGGAATATGCCGCAGAAAGCGCACCTTGTTCGCACCGACGGTCACGCCCTCGGCCAGCGTGTCCAGGTCCGGCGGATATCCTTCACTGCCCAGCTTGACCTGGAAGGCGCCGCGGTCGGCCGCATCCTTGTAGCGATCGATGGCATCGCGCATTTGCCAGAGCGCGGCGCGCAATTCGCGTTCCTTCTCGCGCTTGGCCACGTTGCGTGAGATGGGCAGCACGGCTGTGGCGAGTATGGCCATGATGGCGATGGTCACGATCAACTCGACCATCGTCAGGCCGTGCGCGCGCGAACGCCGGGCGAAGGCGCGCTGCCGTCTCTGGAAGCTAGCGCACATTGATCAATGCCTGCGAGCCGTTGGCCGGGATCGAAGCCATTGCCGGATCTTTCAGCATGGTCGGTCCGATCACGATGTTTCCCTGTCCAGCGGACTTGGCCACAAAGGTCAAGGTAAAAAGCTGCCCCTGCGGCGTGATGCCGGTCGAACCCGGCGGACGCATCAGGGAAACCTGCACCGTGCCGCTGGCGGCATCGTCGCGATGCACCAGCGCCACGGAAACGCCATCGCGCGAGAGCGCGCCCGCATCGGCCACGCCGACAAAACTAAGCACCTTGGAATCGTAGTTCACCTGCACCGGCACGGAGAAAACGTTCTGTCCGCCGTTCAGCGTCACCGCCACGGAGAAGGTCGAACCGGCCGCCTGGTTCACCATCGGCGGATCGATGCTGAGCACCGCTCCCAGGGGCGCGGGCGCAACGGGAGCTGCCGCGGGGATTGAACTGATATGCGCATTGGGAACCGGCGGCGCGCCTCCGCTCATCGGAGCATTCGGCACTGGACCCGCCGGCCGAAGGCCGTTACCCGAGGGGTTAGGCGGCACGGGTGTTACTGCGGTCGGTGAGCTGCTGGGTACATTGGCCGGAGCCAGCGCCGCCGGGGCAACGCGCGGCGAATGCCGCACTTCAACCACGTTCTGCGTGCCCATCTCAATGGAGCGCTGGTTGAGATCGTCCACGTCAAGGCGGCGCACGATGTGCGGAACCATCACGAAGACGGTTTCCGTGTCCTTCTTTTCCTTGCTCGACTGGCCGAAGAGATACTTGAGCACCGGAATCTGCGAGAGCCACGGCAGGCCGCTCATGTCCTTGACGTCGTCGTGCTCCATCATGCCGCCGATCAGGCTGACCTCGCCGTCGCGCAGGCGGATTTCATGGTCCACCTTGCGCTGGCCGATGACCGGCTCGCTGATGCTGTCAATGGTCGAGTAGCTGTCGATGGCCGAGACCTCGATGGAAATCTTCAGCGTGACCTCGTTGGTGCCATGGATGTGCGGCGTCATTTCAATGTTCACGCCGACATCCTGATACTGGAACTGCGTGGTCGAGAGTGCGGTGGACGTCAGGGTGGAGCTGGAGGTGCCAGTGGCCACCGGCACGCGCTCGCCGATTTTCAAGGTCGCCTTCTGGCCATCGAGAGAGCGCAACTGCGGACGCTGCAAAATGGTCGAGTTGTTGTCTTCCATCAGCATCGCCACGCTGGCCGAAGGAATTGTCACCGAAAAGTCCGTGGCGTCCAGATTGGCCAGACTATTCAGCGTCAGCCCTGAGCTCGTTGTTGTCGTAGTAGTGGTGCTGGTCGTGGTGGAAGGGCTCTGGAAGGTGATCGTCGGATTCGAGCTGGAAGTAAATGGGTAGCTGATGCCGAGGTTCTTCAGCTTGTCCTTGCTGACCTGCATCACCACCATGTCCACCACGACCTCGGCCTTGGCGCGGTCCAGGCTGTTGATGAGCAGCTCGGCCAGCGCCACCTGGTCCGGCGTGCCGCGCATCACAATCGCGTTCTGCGCCGGAAACTGCTGCACCCTTTCCGCCTTCAGCACGCTGCGGATCAGGTTGGCTACGTCTTGCAGCTCGCTCACGGTCGAAAAATTGTTTAGATAAAACGTGCGCAGCACCTGCTGCTCAATTTCATTGCGCTTCTGCTGCGAATCCTGCGCCACATAGATGGTGTTCGGCGTCACCGGCCGCCAGAAGGTCTTGGACTGCAGGGCGACAATGCGCAGCGCCTGCTCCAGCGACACGCTGTTCAACTCGATGTGCACCCGGCGCGGCGTGTAATCGGGATCGAACAGAACGTTGATGCCCGCCAGTTTGCCGATCGTCTCATAGACGATCTTCGAGTCCTCGGAGAGTTTCAGCGTAATCGGCGTCTGCGAAATCGGGGCCAGTTGCACCGGCCCCGCTAGGTATTGCGCCTGATCGCCGCCGCCGCTGCGCGGTGCTCGCGAGATTGGCTCTTGTGGATGCTGCGCCGCCTCAATCAGCCTCTGCGTGTGCTGGATTTCCTGCTTGGCGATGGCGCTGGAAGGATCGACCTTGAAGGCGGTCTGGAACTCCTTCAGCGCTTCGTCGAGCTTGCCATCTTCCAGCAGCAGTTGCCCCTTGTGCACATGCGAGGAGCCCGCCATGAAGCGGTTCCGCTCAAAGGACGAACGGTATTCGGTGCGCTCGGGAGCCTTGTCGTATGCCTGCTTGAAATACTGATAGGCGGTCTCGTAATCCTGACGCGCCTCGGCTTTCTGGCCCTTCGAATAGAGCGATTTTGCGCTTTCGGCGGCAGCGGACGAGACGCCCAGCAACACCAGTAGCAGCACGAGGCAAACGCTTTGCAACTTTCTCATTGCAGTCCTTCGATGGATGTAGATCTGCCCGTCCGGCACGTGCCTGTTGAGCGGCGCGTGCGAGCTAATGGCACAGGGGTTAACGGGCCGATTATAACATTGCAGGACAGGGAGTTTGCGCCGGACGGCACGCGCTGTGTGCTACGATACGGAATTCGCAATCCAGCGCACGCATAGCCGTGAAGATTGTGTTCTGATCAGAGAAGACATGGCGCGCCAACAAACGCAGTTGACCCAACCCAACAAACCGAAGAACGTGAAACGAGACCCCGTGGCCAGCGGCGAACGCGACGCATGCCAGAACCGCTCCGCGGGACACGAATACTTTCTCACGGACCGCTATGAGACCGGCATCGCCCTGCGCGGCACCGAGGTCAAATCCATCCGTGACGGGCAGGCCAGCCTCAAGGACTCCTACGGCATCATTAAAGATGGCGAGTTGTTCCTGCTGAATGCCCATATTGGTCCCTACGCGCCGGGTGCGCAGTTCAATCACGACTCGCTACGCACGCGCAAGCTGCTGGCGCACCGCGAGGAGATCATGAAGCTCCACGCCGCCATCCAGCAAAAGGGCCTCACCCTGATCCCAACCCGCATGTACTTCAAGGGCGGACGGGTCAAAGTCGAAATTGCCGTGGCCAAGGGCAAGCAGCTTTGGGATAAGCGTGAGACCGAACGCCGCCGCACCGCCGACAAAGAGGCTCGGGAAGCGATCTCCCGCAGCCGCTGATTGCCCGCTTTGCTAGCACACAAGTAACCTCCTCGGGGAGCTTGCTTTTACGCTAAGATAAATATTTGGAGTTTCGATGAAGATCTCTGTTTCTCCTACCGTACCTTCGGCCATTGCCACTCCCTTGCTGGTTCTGGCTGCGGCCTCCACTGGGGATGAGAAAACGCCGTCCGCGGAGTTGCTTGCCGTGGATGCGCAGCTTCTCGCTCTGGCTGCCCCGCTGCTCAGCGGCGGCGATGTTACCGGCAAATTTGCCGAGGCCGTTTGGCTGCTTGCCCCGTCCGGAATCTCCGCCCAGCGCGTGCTTTTTATCGGCGCGGGCAAGAAAGCCTCCTTTGGCCTGCCGGAACTGCGCAAGCTTGCCGGAGCCGCGGCGCGTGCCGCCAAAGCCAAAAACATCAAGGAATTTACCCTCGTGCTGCCCTCGGGGCTTGATCTCTCCACGGCCGCCGTGGCGGCAACCGAAGGCGTGGTCACCGGCGACTTCGACGTGGACGTTTACCGCAGCGAGCGCAAGGACCAGTCGCTCCTCGAAGTGACGCTGGCCATACCGCAGGAGGCCGACGCCAAGGCCGTGTTCATGGCCGTGGCCGAGGGCGCCGTGCTCGCCGAGTCGCAGAACCTGACTCGCGAGCTGGCCCTGGAGCCGGGCAACAAGATGACGCCCACCATCCTGGCCAACCGCGCCCGCGAGATGAGCGAAGAAGCCGGTCTGACCTGTGAAATCCACGGTCCCGGCAAGATAAAGGAACTCGGTATGGGCGCCTTCTGGAGCGTGGCCCAGGGGTCCGAGGAAGAGCCGCGGCTGGTCGTGCTGCGCTATGAGCCCGAGGGGGCCCGGGAAGATCTGGTGCTCGGTCTGGTGGGCAAGGGCATCACCTTCGACTCCGGCGGCATCAGCCTCAAGCCGGGCGACGGCATGGAAAAGATGAAGTACGACATGACCGGCGCGGCTACCATGATCGGCGCCATGCGCGCCATCGCCATGCTGAGGCCCAAGGTCCGTGTGCTGGCCGTGCTCTGCTGCACCGAAAACATGCCCGACGGCAAGGCGCAAAAGCCCGGCGACGTGCAGATCGCGATGAACGGCAAGTCCATCGAGGTGATCAACACCGACGCCGAAGGCCGCCTGGTGCTGGCCGATGGCCTTTGCTACGCGCGCCAGCTTGGCGCCACGCACTTGATCGACGCCGCCACATTGACCGGCGCGGTTGTGGTTGCCCTGGGCTATCACAACGTCGGAGTGTTCTCCAACGATGACGCCATGGCCACGGAGTTTCTGTCGGCCGCCTCTCGTGAGGGCGAAAAGATGTGGCGCCTGCCGGTGGAACAGGATTACTTCGACCACATCCGCTCGGAGATCGCCGACATCAAGAACACCGGCGGACGCTGGGGCGGAGCCATTACGGCGGCCATGTTCCTGAAAGAATTTGTGGCGGACAAGCCCTGGGTCCATCTGGATGTAGCCGGTACGGCCTGGATGGAAGAAGCCAAGGCCTGGATGCCGAAGGGGCCCAGCGGGGTGGCCGTGCGCTCCATTGTGAACTACGCGCGCCACCTTGCCGAACAAGGTTAGACATCATCCATAACGTCACCGGGGACGGCGCAAGCGCCTGGCTCCGCGGGCAAAAGTAAGGACGGAAACGTAGTGCAGTTAGGGATTCCGTGTCCGGATGTTCATTATCAACAGATGCAGCCCTGTTTGTGTTGCGGCAAGCAGAGCGCATTGCGATCCCACCGCAGAAACTTCATGGAGCGCTTACGCTCGCAGTTGACCGGCAAAGTGCCGTTCCGTTGCGAAACTTGCGGAGAGCGCTTTTGGGCTTCGCTTGCCACAAACAACCATGGGTAATTCTGAACACGCCTGATTTTGTCAGGGCACGGCTTCAGCCGTGCCGAAAAAACAGCCAAAACCGCGGGCTTTAACCCCTGAGGGAGTGAGGCGATCTCATCCCTCAGGTTTGTATGGAAATCTCCTAGCCCTTGGGCGTTGCCAGATAGCCGGAGATCGAATCCTTGGTGACGGTGAAGATCACGATCTCATAGAGCTGCTTGTCGCGGCCGGTGATGAGTTGCAAGGGCTCGCCCAGCGTGCGGTCCTTCTTCTCAATCGTGTGGTCGTCGGCATAAACCGTCAGCGTAAAGCGCGATTTCTTGGGGTCGCTCTTTTTCAGTTCCAGGCTGATGGTCGAGATCGGGCGGCGTTCCTTCTTCTTCAGGGTGAACTCGTAATAGTTGCGGTCGCCCCGGTGCTTCAGGTACTCCAACTCCTCGTGATTTTTGGCGATGAGGCCGCTATGCAGGTTCAGGTCGCCCATGGCCGTGGCCAGTTGCGCCTGGGTGGCCTGCAGATCGCTGCGCGTCTTGGCAATGTCCGTCTTGGCGCCGCCGAGATCGTTCTTCACGCCGCTGACTTCGCTGCTGACGCCGGCCACCTGACGGTTCGTCGCCTGCTGTTCGGCCGAGAGCTTGGCGGCCGCCTGTTCCTGTTGCGCACGCAGAGCGGCGGTCCGTGCCGCCAGGTCTTCCTGCGTCATGCCGACCTTGTTGCCCAGCGCCTCGATGCCGGCCTCAAGGTTCTTGTCGGTAAGGTGAATCTTGTCCTGAATCACCTTGGTTTCGTCCGCCTGGCGCCCCTGGCCCACTTCAAGGGTATGGACGCGCCCGCGCAGATCCACAATCAAATATAAAGCGGCGGCCAGCAGCAGCCCCAGTACAACGGTGACGGCTATGAGAGGCCCGTGACTTGGCCTTTCCGGCGCAGCCAGATTCGTCTCTTCACTCGTAGGCATCGGAACTCTCCCGTTGAAAGATCAACAGCACCGATTGTTCCAGCGTGTCCGGCGGCTGTCAATCGCCCGCGCGTTTCCACATACGCATTTCACCAGCCTCCACGCCCGTCAACGGGGATTACAATGGAGCCGTGCAGAAGAAGCAGGACGTCCTCATCATCGGCGGCGGCCTCATCGGCCTTTCGCTGGCATGGCAGTTGTCGCGGCGCGGAGTGAGCGTCGCGGTTTTGGAGCGTAACGAACCCGGCCAGGAGGCCTCGCACGCCGGCGGCGGCATGATCGCCGATCTCGACCCGGTGCTGCCCTCGGAGTTGCTCGAACTGGGCCACCGCAGCGCCGTGCTCTACCCGGAGTTCATTCGCGAACTCGCGGAGGCCTCGGGCGAAGCCATCGACCTGCGCGCCAACGGCGTCATCGCCTTTGAGCAGCATCCCATCCCGGAGGCGGACGGCATCCGCGCCATTTCGCAGGAACAAGCCCGCGCCCTGGAGCCGAAGCTGGCCCGCCAGGCCGATCCGGCTTACACCATGCGTGAGCGCTCGACCGATCCGCGCGACCTGGTGCGGGCCTTGCTGGCGGCGCTGGCAAAAAGCGGAGTGGCGATACACACCAACGAAAGCGCGCAGAAAATCTTCGTGGAGCAGGGCCGCGCCGCGGGCGTCGTCACCGCGAGCGGCACCTACGCGGCGGAAAAGATTGTGAACTGCGCCGGCTCGTGGGCCACACAGATCGGTGGTCCCTCTCTGCCCACCATGCCCGTCAAGGGACACATGGTGGCCCTGGCCTTTCCCGGGGAATTGAAGATGCCTCCCGCCGAGCGAGAGCCCCAGCGCGTGCTGCGCCACGTGCTGCGCTCGCGCTGGTGCTACATCATTCCGCGCAGCAATGGACGCTACGTGGTGGGCAGCACCGTGGAGCCGGGCGGCTACGACAAGAGCTTGAACGCCTATCGCGTGAAGCGCCTGCAGGAGGCCGCCGCGCGTCTCATCCCGGAGTTTGCCGAGGCCAAGATCGTCGAGGCCTGGACCGGGCTGCGTCCCGGCACGCCGGATAATCTTCCCCTCCTCGGCGAAACCGCTCTGCCCGGTTACTACGCCGCCTGCGGACACTATCGCGACGGCATTCTGCTGACCCCGGTGACGGCCGAGATTCTGTGCGGCATCATGCTGAACGGAAAATCTCCGGTAAACATCGAGCGCTTTGCGCCCACGCGCTTCGCGTAAACACGCTGTGCTCCGGGGCACATGCATCATCAACCCGGGTGTTATACTCACCCGATTGCCATTAGGAGAACGAACTCAGGTGACCATTCCAACCGAGGGTGCAAAGCGTAGCAGCAATTCCCGTTATGTACGGTTCAGTGTCTTTCTCTTCGCCGCCGTCTTCTTCGGCGATATGGCCTATGGCAGCTACCAGGATGGAAAGTCCTGGTGGAAGCAGGCTCTGGCGGCTCTCCTGTGGGTCATCGCCGCCGCCGTCATCTGGTGGCGCAACCTGCGCCCCGGCACCGGCACTGAAACACGTTAGAGAAGCTCTGAATAAGTGAGTCTTGCAAGCTTTTCTACGGGAGTTAACCCGGTCACCGATAGATTTTGATGGGAAGGTGTTTTGTCAGGGCACGGATTTATCCGTGCCGTACAAGCCGCATAAACACAGGGGCTTCAGCCCCGGAGGGAAAGTTGTTTCATTCTTGTCGGACCTTCCCACGGCGGCTAAAGCCGCGGGATATTGTTGACGGTTTAGCGGCACGGCTGAAGCCGTGCCCTGACAGATTCCGACTTGATCAGAGTCTCCTTAGCTTGCAGTAGAAAGGAATCCTCATGTCATCGAAGGCCATTGCATTCGCCCAAGAGAACCAGCCCCGCTTTCTGGAAGAGTTGAAAAACCTGTTGCGCATCCCCAGCGTCAGCACCCTCGATGAGAACAAGCCGGACATCGCGCGCGCCGCCAAGTTTATTGCCGACGAGCTGAAGCGCATCGGCCTCGAACACGTCGAGGTGATCCCCACCGCCGGTCATCCCTTGGTGTATGCCGACTGGCTGCACGCGGCCGGTAAGCCCACCATGCTCTTCTATGCGCACTACGATGTGCAGCCGGCCGAGCCTCTGGACGAGTGGGTAACTCCTCCCTTTGAACCCACCGTGCGCGGCCAGGATCTGTTTGCCCGCGGTGGCGACGACGACAAGGGACAGCTCTGGATGCAGGTGAAGGCCCTCGAATCGCTGATGGCCGCCGACGGCAAGCTGCCGGTGAACGTGCGCGTTCTGTATGAAGGCGAGGAAGAAATCGGCGGCGAGGCCGTCGAGAAGTTCGTCCACGAGCACTCTGACCGCCTGAAGAGCGACGTGGCCCTGGTCTGCGACACCGAACTCTTCGCGCCCGACCTGCCGACGCTGTGCGTGGGCCTGCGCGGACTGGTCTATACCGAGATTGAAGTGAAGGGCGCGGCCACCGACCTGCACAGCGGCGTCTATGGCGGCGCGGCGCCCAACCCGCTCTTCGCCCTCTGCGAGATGATCGCCAAGATGAAGGACGCCGACGGACATATCCTCATCCCCGGCTTCTACGACGAGGTGCTGGAGCCAACGGCCGACGAGTTGAAGGCCTGGAAGAGCCTTCCCTTCGACGAGGAGCACTACCGCAAGACCGAGGTTGGCTCCCCGACCTTGACCGGCGAGCCTGAGTTCCCGGTGCTCTACCGCACCTGGGCGCGGCCCACTCTGGAGGTCCACGGCATGCCCGGAGGCTTTACCGGAGCGGGCGCCAAGACGGTGATCCCCGCCAAGGCCTCGGCCAAAATCAGCATGAGGCTGGTGCCCAATCAGAATCCGGACGACATTCTGGAAAAGTTCAAGAAGTTCGTGGCGGCCAACACGCCCAAGGGCGTCACGGCCACCGTGAAGGTCCACTCCAAGGGCCGCGCCGTGGTGGTGAACACCGCCAACGAATTCATCCGCAAGGCCAATCTGGCGCTGCATGAGGTCTTCCACAAGGAGACGGTCTATATGCGCTCGGGCGGCTCGATTCCCATCGTCTGCCAGTTCCAGGAAGACCTCGGCATTCCCTCGGTCCTGATGGGCCTGGGCCTGCCGGACGACAACATCCACGCTCCCAACGAGAAGTTCCACATCCCGAACTTCTACCGCGGCATCGAGTCGGTGGCGCGCTTCCTGGGGCACCTGGGCGAGTAACTTCAATGGGTTGCGGGGAGGCCCGGCTGCGCACCGGGCCTCTTTGCGTTTGTTGGGAAGAATGGTGGCTTGGCGGCTGAAGTGACCTTTAACTCCCTCTGCCTATTTGCTGTGCCCTAGGCTTCTTCGTTACGCTCAACCCAATCACAGCGCCAAGAATAATCAGCCCTCCGCGTTGAACGCGTTAGACCGCGCGAATCTCCAGCGTTTTGCCAAGGGCCTGCACTGCGGATGCAATGCGGTCGATCTTGGTGGCGTGCCGGATGTTGATGATACGGTTCACATCCTGCCGGGAGGTATTCATACGCCGCGCCAGTTCGGCTGGTCGCACTTTCTGCAGGATCATTTCATTCAGCAAAACGACCTTCGCCGCGACGCTGGCGGGAAGCTCCACCACCGCCTGCCCACGCTTCGGTTTGGATGGCGGAGGCACCGGACGATTGTCTTCAAAGTAGAAGTCCATCGCGGTCTCCAGCGCATCGGCAGCCTGGCGCAGGGCATCCTCGCGGTCGTCCCCCTGAGTAATGGCCTCGGGAATATCCGGAAACGTGACCAAGAGGAACTTTCCATCTTTAACGAGATTGACGGGATAACGCATACATACTCCTACCGCAGCCCCAGCTGCTTTTTGATGGCATTCACCAGTCCGGTACCGAGTTCCTGGAAGTGCATCGGAAGCACGGATTGTTTGCCATTGAGAGTTACTTTCAAATGCGAGCCCTTGGCCGGAGTGAAGATTGCTCCCTGCTTTTCCAGCCAACGCTTGAACTCGCTGCTCTTCATGATTTATGTGTAAACAATATTGTTTATGCTGTCAAGAATCTTTGCCAGGCAGCCAACAACAGACCCGTCGCTAGAACGCCGGCACAGAAGCAATGCGAAAGACCCTGGATTCACTTTGAACCGCCGGCTTAACCTGCACCAGTCTCAGTGCATCTCTCAGCCACACGTTGAGCTTTGCTGCATAAGTGGTGCACCATATTGGGGTTTTTCACACGCGGCCACTACAAATGGGGTTTCATCTCTTGACTACGCCCCAAGCCGCTGGATACATTTGGAGCAACTCGCGAAGCGGTCTTCCCGCCTGTCCGATGGACACGGTACGAGGAATCCAGCCACCGCTCGCACCGCGTCTCGAAAGTTCGGGACGCCTTAAGGCAGCTCCTCCAGCCGGGGCTTTTGATTGGGCCGCAGTTGTGCGCCGCGCGTTTGGCGCCAACCGTTGCCTCCGCCTGATTCAGCGCGCAGTTCGTCTTTTTTGTGGGCCCGGATTCCGGGCTGCCTCTGCGTGAAGAAACCGCCGGTGCCTCTTGCAGGCCGGCCAAGGAGTCGAGCGTTGCTCAAACTGAAGAAGCTCCAAATCCTGGGATTCAAGTCCTTCTGCGACCGCACGGAACTGAAGTTCACCGGCGAGGGCATTGCCGCCATCGTGGGACCGAACGGCTGCGGCAAGTCGAACATCTCCGACGCCATCAGTTGGGTGCTGGGTGAGCAGAGCGCCAAGAGCCTGCGCGGCGCGCACATGACCGACGTCATCTTTGCCGGCACGCGCGAGCGCAAGCCCACCGGTATGGCCGAGGTGACGCTGCACCTGGTCGATCCCACGGTGTACGAGGGACGCATCGAGACGCCCGTCATCGAAATTCGCGACGAGATGCCGGAGCAGGATTGGGACGAGGCCGTGCTGCGCTCCGAGCGCGAGCGCGACGTGGACGAATACACCGAAGAGGTGCGTCCCGGCCAGACCGATGAGATTGAGATTGCCGCGCCGCAGGCTGGCGCGGAGGGAGCTTCCGCCGCCACTCCCGAGGCCGACGCGGCCGCGGGAGGGAATCCTGAGTCTCCGGAGGCAGGTGCCAATGCCTCCGGAGAACAGGGACCGACGCAGGTGGTGCTCAAGATTCGCCGCCGCAAATTCCGCACCACCTTCAAGAAGGGTGAAATCGCGGTGACGCGCCGCCTGTTCCGCAGCGGCGAGAGCGAATACCTTTTGAACGGCAAGCTCTGCCGTCTGCGCGACATTCAGGACATCTTCATGGGCACCGGCCTGGGGCCGGAGAGCTACGCCCTCATCGAGCAGGGCCGCATCGGGCAGATTCTCAGCTCCAAGCCCACCGACCGCCGCAACATCATCGAAGAAGCCGCGGGCATCACCAAGTTCAAAACGCGCAAGCGCCTCGCCGAAGCGCGCCTGGCTGACGCCAAGCAGAACCTGGCGCGCATCAACGACATCTTCGACGAAGTCACGCGGCAGATGAACTCCCTGAAGCGCCAGGCCGCCAAGGCCGAGCGCTACGCCAAGCTGCGCGACGAGATGCGCGGACAGTTGCGCATCGTGCTGGCCAGCCGCTTCACCGAACTCGATACGCAGGCGAAGCAGTTGGAAGGCGAACTGACCTCTCTGGCCGAGGAGTTGCAGCAGCGCACCGAGGCCGTGCAGGCCCTGGACGCCGAGCACGCCGAGCGCACGCAGCACGGCTACCAGTTGGAGAACGAATCGCGCCAGACGCGCGAGAAGCTCAACAACCTGCAACTGGAGATGGACCGCGCCACCACGCGCCGCCGCACCAACGAGGAGCGCTGCTCCGAGTTGACGGCCCGCGCCGCCGCCGCCGAAGCCGAAGCCTCCAGCGCCAGCACGCAGTTGGAGAAGCTGGAAGAAGAGCTGCACACCAATCAGCAGGTGCTGGAGAGCGCCGCCGCCGATGTGGCCGGCGCGCAGCAGGAGCGCAATCAGCGCCAGAGCGAGGCCTCGCAGGCTTCGCAGCGTTTGATGGAAGTGGAGCAGGCGCAGGAGCGCGAACGCCGCCAGATGCTGGAGGCGATGAACGCCGCGGCCGCCGTGCGCAACCGCATCACGCAGGCCGAGGAGCGCATTGCCGCCCTCGAGCGCGAGACCGCGCGCCTGGAGCAGGAACTTGGCGCGGCCAGTCAGCAGGTGGAGTCCTTCGGCGGACAGCGCGGACAGATCAGCCTGGAGTTCGAGTCGGCCACCGAGCAGAGCAACGCCATTGCCGCGCGCCTGAACGAGACGCGGCAGGCGCTGGCGCAGAAGCGTGTGGAAGAGACGGACGCCAAGCGCCAGCTCGACCAGATGCGCTCGGAGTCCGCCAAATTGCAGGGCAAGCGAGCCTCTCTGGAAGCGGTCATCAAGGAGCACGGCTTCTCCACCGAGTCGGTGCGCAAGCTGCTGCGCTCGGGATTGATGAGCAACGGCGACACGCCCATTGGCGTGCTGGCCGACTTCATCGACGTGGAAGAAAAGTACGAAGGCGTGGTCGATGAGTTCCTGCGCGACGAGTTGAACTACCTGGTCGTCAAGAGCTGGAGCGCCGCCAATCGCGGACTCGAACTGCTGCGCTCGGACGTCGAAGGCCGCGCGACCTTCCTGGTGCATCCCGACGACTCGCAGGCCAAGTTCAGCTTCGTCTTCGATGAGACGCTGCGCACTCACCTGCGCGAGGACCGCGTCATCCCCTTGAAGGATTGCATCCGCGTGCCGGAGAACTTCGGCAGCTCCCTCGAGGTGATCCTGCCCAAGCTCGGCAACGGCTACATTGTGCCCGACGCCGCCACCGGGCAGGCCCTGGCCCTTGAGAATCCCGACGCCTTCTATCTGTCGCTGACCGGCGAATGCTTCCACAACGTTACCGTCACCGGCGGCAAGAAGCTTGCCGAAGGCCCTTTGCAGATGAAGCGCGACCTGCGCGAGGTGCAGCGGCAGATTGAAGAGCTGGCGCGCAGCATGAGCGAGCGCGAGCAGGCGCTGGTGCAGTTGGGCAGCGAAATCCAGAGCATGACTTCCCTTCTGGAATCGCTGGAAAGCGAGCGCCGCGACTGCGAGCGCAAGGTAATGACCAGCAGCCACAGCCTGCGCCAGTTGGATGGCGAGATGGCGCGGGTACGCGAGCGCATTGGCAACTACGAGCGCGAGCTGCGCCGCGTGGCCGGAGAGCGCGGCGAGCGCGAGCAGTTCATTGCCGCCCGCGGCGAGGAGTTGAAGGCGCAGGAAGAACGGCGCCAGCAGTTGGAGGCGCAGATGGGCGCCTCGCAGGAACGGGTTGCCGAGTTGCGCCTGGCCCGTGACGCCGCCGCGCAGGCCGCGAGCGAAGTCATGGCCCGCGTCGCCGGACTGGAGGAGCGCCGTCGCGCTGCCGCCGCATCGCTGGCGCGCATCCAGTCCATGGCGAGCGAAGTCAACCAGCGCATCAACGCCCTGCGCTCGCAACTGGAAGGCGCCGCCGCCGAGAAGTCGCAGCGCGAGCAGGAGAACGAGAGCCTGGCCTCCAGGCTGGTGGAATGGCAAGCGGCCCACGAGCAATCCACCGCTCGCGAGCAGGAGCTGGCGAAGGAGAGCGAAGAGGTTCGCGCCCGCCTGGCGGCCATCGAAGTGGAATTGAAGTCCGCCCGCGAAGTGTTGGACAAGGTGCGCGACCGCCGCGGCGAGTTAAGCGCGCAGGCCGCCAAGGCCTCCAGCGACAGCAACCACCTGGCCGAGACCTGCGTGCAGGAACTCGGCGTGCCGCGCGAAGAACTGCTGGCCGACGAGACAGTGCCGCGCCAGGCGGGCGAGGAGCTGCAAGCCACCGACGCCGCCTATCACGAGATGCGTGCCAAGCTCGAAGGCATGGGCCCGGTGAACATGATGGCGCTCGAAGAGTACACCGAGACCGTGCAGCGCCACGACTTCCTGGAGGCGCAGCGCAAGGACCTGCTCGATTCCATCGAGAACACGCAGAACACGATCAAGGAAATCGAGGAGATCTCGCGCGGCAAGTTCAACGAGGCCTTCCACATCATCAACGAGAACTTCACCAAGACGTTCAAGAAGCTCTTTGGCGGCGGCGAGGCCTGGATGAAGCTCACCGACGAGGAGAACTCGGCCGAGAGCGGCATTGATATTGTGGCTTCGCCTCCGGGCAAGAAGATGCAGAACGTGCTGCTGCTGAGCGGCGGCGAGAAGGCTCTGACGGCGCTCTCTCTGCTGGTGGGCATCTTCCAGTTCGCGCCGGCTCCGTTCTGCATTCTGGACGAAGTCGATGCTCCATTGGACGACACAAACGTGGGACGTTTCGCCGAGCTGGTGCGCGAAATGAGCGTGGAAACGCAGTTCATCGTCATCACCCACCACAAAAAGACGATGAGCCTGGCGCCCGTCATGTACGGCGTCACCATGCAGGAGCCCGGCGTTTCGCGCATCGTCAGCGTGCGCTTCGGCGCCGAACAGGAGCAGCCGCAGGCGGCCACCGCGTAAGCGGCGGCGCTTGTCTGGCATCGTTCTTTTCACGTTGCCCTGGGGGTGATGGCGTGCGTACTCGAAAGTACTACGCGTCCCCCTGAACTTCTTTGATTCGCGTTCCTGCTTGCGCGGGTGCCGGGGGATGTGATTGGCACTCGCGCAGGCGAAAGCTTTTTTCGCCATTTCGCCGCGATTCTTGCGGTGAATCGACTAACCTCCCTTTTTCCAGACATCTACATCTCCAGCGGCGAGCGGCCTCCCGTCATGGCACGGTTTTTCTCTGCTGCCGCAAATTGTTTTTTTCATGTTGCGTTGACAAATGTGCCGTGGCGTTTAGAATTTTTCCTGTTCTAGCCATGACTCAAGTGACCAATTCTGCCGACAGCATTCTGCTTCGTACTGACTTCCCCGACCTGGAGCTTCACGCCAGCGGGAAGGTCCGCGATGTGTACTGCGTGGCCAGCGACCGTCTGTTGTTCGTTGCCACCGACCGCATCTCCGCCTTCGACTACGTGCTGGCCTCGGGCATTCCGGCCAAGGGCCGCGTGCTCACCCAGCTCTCGTTGTTCTGGTTCGACTTTTTGAAGGACGTGGTGCCCAACCACCTGATCACGGCCGACGTGAACCAGTACCCCGAGCCTCTGAAGAAGTACGCCGCCGATCTGCGCGGGCGCTCGATGCTGGTGACGCGGGCCAACATGTATCCGGTGGAGTGCGTGGTGCGCGGCTATCTCTCCGGCTCCGGCTGGAAGGAGTACCAGAAGACAGGCGCGGTTTGCGGCATCAAGCTGCCGGCCGGACTGAAGGAGAGCGACAAGCTCCCCGAGCCGATCTTCACGCCTTCGACCAAGGCGGCCAGCGGTCACGATGAGAACATCAGCTTCGACGAGATGGTGAAGCACGTGGGCAAGGTGGACAGCGTAAAGCTGCGCGACCTGACCCTCGGCGTGTACCAGAAGGCCGCCGACTACGCTCTGACCAAGGGCATCATCATCGCCGACACAAAGTTCGAGTTCGGTCAGACGGCGAATGGAATCGTGCTGGCGGATGAAGTGTTGACGCCGGACTCCTCGCGCTTCTGGCCGGCTGAAAGTTACGCTCCGGGCAAGGCGCAGTTCAGCTACGACAAGCAGTACGTGCGCGACTACCTGGAAGAAATTCATTGGGAAAAGAAACCGCCGGCTCCGGCTCTGCCTGAGCTGGTACAGAAGAACACCAGTGCCAAGTACGTGGAAGCGTACCGCACGTTGACCGGCCAGGAGCTGCCGCTAGGGTAATCCCATGAACGCGCTGGACTGGTTGCTCGCCGGGATACTGGTGTTGTCGGCCATTCATGCCGCGGCGCAGGGATTTGTGTTCGAATCGTTTTCCCTGGCGGGCACGATCCTTGGGTACCTGATTGCCGCCTGGGGATACCGGTCCGTGGCTGGGTTCCTTACGCCTTACATCAAAAGCGACATTGTCGCCGCGGGCGTGGGTTTCCTGCTGATTTTTGTAGTCATCGCAATCCTCTCCGGAATGCTGGGGCGGATTGTTCGCTGGGCCGCCCATAGCGTGGGTTTGCGTGGAATGGACCGCCTGCTGGGCGCGCTGTTCGGCCTGGTTCGCGGCGGAGTAGTAGTCATGGTGCTGGTGATGGCCATGGCGGCATTCTTCCCCTCCTCGCCGGCGCTGGCAAAGTCGGAGATAGGGCAGTTCTTCCTGGTTGCGGGGCAAGGCGCGGTGTATGCCGGCCCTGGCGACTTGAAAGAGAAATTTCGCGAAGGGCTGAAGGGCTTGCGAACCATGCAGCACCCAGGCCAGTAGCGACGGGAACGTTGGGCCAGACGCCCCCGCGGACATTACGGCCAGCAGCACTGTAGTCCTGTGTACTTTGATTGAGATCAGAAAGAGAGGCCCTGGTTGAAGGACCAACTGGAAGCTCTTGTCGCGCAAATGTGCCAGAGCGGAATTCTATACTCCGAGGCGGTACGCGAGTTCCGGAAGCGTTTCATCCTGACCGTGCTTGAGCAGAACAACGGCAATCAGTGTAAGGCGGCGCGCCAACTGGAAATGCACCGCAACACGCTGAGCCGCACGATCGCCGAGCTGGATCTGGATGTGCGCGCCGTGCGCCAAGGCGCGCGCCGCCCGCCGAAGAGTGAACGCGCCCCCATGGTGGAAAAGAAGATCGCACGCTAATCCGCTATCATCCCCAATACAAAGGCCGCCCGCGGGCGGCCTTTCTCATCTCTTCGTAATATGCAGCCTCAGTGAGCGGCCGCGCCATCGGTGACCGCGCCTTGCATCTGCGGCGGCATCGGCGGAGCAGTCTGCGCCGGGTCCAGAACGTCATCGATTTTGCGCAGCAGCGTGGCGCGGGAAAACGGCTTCTGCAAAAACTGCACGCCGGGATCGAGCACGCCGTGGTGAACGATGGCGTTGGGCGTGTAGCCGGACATATAGACCACCTTCAACCCTGTATCCTGGGAGCACAGGCGCTCGGCCAGCACGCGGCCATTGCCGCCCTTCAGCACCACGTCGGTGAGCAGGACCGCGAAAGACGGCACGGCCGCCGCGGCCTCATCGAGCGCCTGCTGCGGATTCTCGGCGGCCACCACGTGATGGCCCGCGCCCTCCAGAAATTCGCGAATGATGTTGCGCAGTTCGGGGTCGTCCTCCACCATCAGAATGCGGCTCTGCGTCCGGACGTGCACCGGCCCAGCAGCCACTTCCGGCTCCGCGCTCTCCGCCGTTGCGGCAACCGGCAGATAGATCTTGAAGCTAGTTCCCTTGCCCGCTTCGCTGTAAACCCAGATGAATCCGCCCGCCTGCTTGATGATGCCGTACACCACGGCCAGTCCCAGCCCGGTGCCCTGTCCCACGCCCTTGGTGGTGTAGAACGGCTCAAAGATGTGAGCCTGCACCTCGGGCGTCATTCCCGTGCCCGTGTCGGTGACGGCGCACATTGAGTAGCGCCCGGCGGGGACCAGCGGATGGGTCAGTATGTACTCGTCATTCACGACGACGTTGCTGGTTTCCAGCGTAAGGTGGCCGCCCTCGGGCATGGCATCGCGCGCATTCACCACCAGGTTCATTACCACCTGCTCAAACTGCGAGCGATCAACCTGCACCGGCCAGGCATTGTCGCACAGCGACACCTTCACCTCAATGTCTTCGCGCAGCAGGCGTGTCGTCATCGACATGAATCCGTTCAGGATCGTGTTCACCGAGGTCACGGAGGGCTGCGTCACCTGCTTGCGGCTGAAGGCCAATAACTGGCGGGTCAATTCAGCCGCGCGGCTGGCCGAGCGCTGTACGGCCTGTGCGCGTTTCGCCTGCGCGCCTTCCAGGTCGAGGGAGAGCACCTCGATCTGCGCCATGATCACCATCAGAAGGTTGTTGAAGTCGTGCGCAATGCCACCGGCCATGGTGCCAATGGCCTCCAGCTTTTGCGCCTGCTGCAACTGCTTTTCCACGTGAATGCGCTGCTGCCGCTCCTCTTCGGCCGCAATGCGGTTGCGGATGGAGGCCACGCCAAAAGCAAGATCGCCCGCCAACTCCTCCATCATCGCAACTTCATGGTGATCGAAGGCCCCAACCTGCTCGGAGTACACGGTGAGCGCCGCCACGGTCTGCCCTTCGACCTTGAGCGGCAAGGAAATCACCGAATGAAAGTCGTACTCCGACGCCAGCCGCACCCATACCGCGGTGCGCGGGTCTTGAGCATAGTTCTGAGATACCTGGATGGCTCCTTCACGCAGCGCGGTGCCCGTGGGACCACGTCCCGAGGGTTCATCCCTCCAGGTCACCTGCACCCGCCGCGCGTACTCGCTGGCGCGGCCCGCGATCGCGACCGCTTTCACCGTGCGTTCCTGGTTCTGCTCGGGAACCCCGATCCAGGCCAGCGGATAGCCGCTCTCCACGGCAATGACTTCGACAGCCCGGCACATCATCTCCTCTTCGCCGAGATCGTGCGACTGCATCAGCACCTGGTTAACCCGTGTGATGGCGCCCAGGGCGCGGTTCAAGCGGCGCAGTTCGCGCTCCATCTCGCGCGCCAACGTCACATCGCGGGCGGTAACCACGGCGCCAATCACTGCTCCGGACAGATCGTGCAGTGGGGAGAAACTATAGCTGCCAGCCCATGATTCGCCGGTATCGCGGCGGCGAAGCTCATAATCCAACTGGCTGACGGTCTGCCCGCTCAGCGCCCGCGCGCGGGGATATTCGGGAGCCGGTACGGGTTCGCCGCTGACATAGAACAAATCGATTACTTTCCAGGCCGCTTCAATCGCCTCGGGCGATGCCTCCCCGGCTGGGATACGCAGAAAATAGGCATAAGCCTCGTTCCACTCCACCACGCCACCGGAGGTGTCGCAGATTAGAAATGCGTCGCGGCAGCTTTGCACGGCCGTCTTGAGCTTGGCCGCGTTCTCCTGTGCCTGCGCCTCGGCGCGAACCCGCCCGGTAATGATCAGGTCGGTTTGCAGAATGCTTCCGGTGGACTCATCGTAGGTCCAACTGCTCTCCGTAATGACTGCTTCCCCACCCTTGGAGCGGCGTTTTAGAACGCCCCGCCAACTCCCTTGCTGGTGCAATTCCGCATCCAGTTCCGCAAGCGGACGGGGAAACTCGGTCTGCAGCAAGCTGTGAATATTCCGCCCTAGAACCTCCTCCTCGCGCCAGCCAAATAATTTGCTGGCGCCCGCATTCCAGTAGGTCGCGCGATGATCCAGGCTGGTGATAAAAATGGGCTGCGTGGACGATTCGATCATGCGGTCGCGGAGAGCGATCCCCTGCACCGCCTTCCGGCGCGCGCGGTCGATCAGCCAGGAGCATCCGCCCAGCGCAAATACGTACACTACTTCCTTGATGAATCCCGGCTCGCTCAGGTAAAGAACGTGTAAAGGGGGGAGAAAGAAGTAGTCCACCGACAACCCCGACAGAAAGAGGGCCAGCATCGCCGGACGGAATCCCGCATACCACAAGGTCAGCAAAACGGAGGGGATGAAGACGAGGAACGGCGCTTCACGGGCAATTGGGGCTATTTGCAGCGAGATCAGGGTGCACAGGAGAACACTGGACACGGCGAGCAGATATCCCGCCACCCCGCTCTGCGACTGGCCGGAATAGTCACGAACTAACTTTGACTGCTCAACCTTCGCCATTCGTCCCTCAACCCGGCCAGCAGAGCCAGACGATTGACTCTTGGGACAGATCTAAACCGGAAGCCTGTCGCCAACGGCTCAGAGTATACTCGCCCACTGCCGAGCTGCACACCCCAAACTAGCTATTTGGATGTTGACAGAGGGCGCGGCCGGAGACAAGCAAATAGCCAAAATGAAAAAGCCGCCCGAAGGCAGCCTTTTCCTGGTATCGG
Source organism: Acidobacteriota bacterium (assembly GCA_031296105.1). Classification (GTDB taxonomy): domain Bacteria; phylum Acidobacteriota; class Terriglobia; order Terriglobales; family Acidobacteriaceae; genus TOLSYN. The sequence continues at coordinate 49,385 of JARLGJ010000050.1, forward strand.
AATGGGTCTAGTGATGAGCTGCCGTCTTGTGGGCCGCCGTCGGCTTTTTGGCTTCCGGCAATCCCGCCAGCACTTCGCCATCGCTGAAGTTCATGTTGAAGTTGTCGCCCTCGCTGGTATAGTCCGCGGGCGTGCCCTGGATGGTGACCTGAGTGCCCGGCTGCGGAATGCGGCCCGCGGCCAGAGGCTCCTTCAGCTTCAGGGTGAGATCGGACTTCTTGGCATCGATATCATCCGAACTGCCGGCCAGCTTCAGCGTGTCCTTGGTAGCTTCGATCACCGACGCCACCAGGCGGAACGGCTTGCCCTTGATGGCGGTCCAAACCTTCTCAGTGTCGTCCTTCTTGCCATTGGCCAGGATGAACTGCCACTCGGCAAACGAGAGCTTGTCCGCCGTGTCCTTCTTCATCATGTCGGCCGCCTGATCGGCGGGCGACGGTGCCGGAGCAACGGTAAAGCCAGCCGGAATCGTGGCTTCGGCCTTGGCCGCGGCCAGCAATTCGTCGAAGCCGTCCACGCCGCCGTGATAGCGCGTGTACTGGTTCTTGGCGTAAGGCAGTACGGCGGGAGCCGCGTTGGCCGCCTTGGCGATCCAGAACAGGCCATCCACCACCGGAGGCTTGGGAGTCAGGTAAGACAGCGCCAGCCAATAGATGGCGGTGACGTCATTCGGCGTGGCGGCTACCACAATCTTCAGGTTCGTCTGCGCCGTGGCGTAGTCCTTGCTCTGCAAGGCGGCATGACCCACCGCGCTTTCGCAGATCAGCGCAAAGCTGTTCTTGTTGGTATTCCACTGCTCGTCGGTTGCGCCATCAGGCTTGGGAGCGGTCTTCAGCGCCTCCAGGCAGCGCGCGCCGTACTGACCGGCCTCGGCCAGCAGCGACAGAGCGTCCGGAGAGTTCTGCTGCGAAGCGTTGTGATCCAGATAGGTAATCACAACCAGCGCGGTCACGTTGGTCGGGTTCACCTGCAACATACGCTGCGCGGCGTCCTTCACCTTGGCGCCATTGTTCATCTGCTGGTAGGTTTTCAACAGGAAGTCCAGGGCATCCTCTTTGGCAACGCTGCTGGGATACGTCTGGAGGAAGCTCTCCATCATCTGCGCCTTGTCCTGCGGGGTGGCTGCATTGGCGGCCGCCATGTAGGCGTTGCCCTCGGCAGGATCCTGTATAACGTGCTTCTGCTGGTCTGAGGGTTGCTGCTGTCCCGCAGGCGCGGCCTGCGCTTGCGCGGCGGTTGTAGCGGCGGCAAGCAACAACACAAACAGGAACTTCTTCATTTTCTCTTGCTCCTTCAGATCGGTCCGGAATCTGCGACTCAACTTCACGGCAAAGTCGTGCCAGAATCTCACGACGAATGCCCCTTCATCAGAAGACGACGCTAGAATCAGCCAACTCGGCAATTTACACTGTGAACGCGATTATAGGGAGCCGCAGGCACCTAAGGCAAGGGTACAAATGGCGGAAATCGATCCATGGCAATGAATTGCAGACGCCCCTCACGCCAGCCTCGATCGACTCCGCAAGATTGAACAAGTGTGCAAGGAATTGCTCCCTCCTCTCGCCTGAAAAACAATCTCCGCGCACGCAAGAAGGCCGCCCGAAGGCGGCCTTCCAACCGGCAATGGCCGGGGTTTAGAAGCGGTACGAAGCGCCCATGCCAAAGCGCGCACGAGCCTGCACGTCAGCATCGGGGTTGATCTTGCCGGCAGCCTGCACCAGGGCCACATCGATATTGAACGGCTTGCCCTTCGGCTGAATGCGGGCGAAATAGCTCAGCGTGGTAGGAATGGTGGCTCCGCCACCCAGGAGCTGCAGGTAGTGCGGCTCCTGCAGAGCTTCCGAACCCAGAACGATGAGCGACTTGGCCGGACCCTGGAAGGCAATGCCGGCAGCGGCAAACCAGTTGCCCTGCCAACGCTGATCCGCGCTGGCGACCTTGTTACCGGCATTGCCGGCGAGACCGAGCAGAACGCCGTCGGTGACTTTCTCTCCGGCGTTCAACAGAATGATCACCTTCTTGACCGGGACCAGTTTGGTGGCCACGACGTAGAAGTCGGCGTTCGTGCGCGAGACACCATCGTAGTCGAGATACTCGCCCGGAATTGCCGCGCCGATGACGCGGCTATCGTTGAAGCGGCCGGTAGCGCCAACGGCGATCGCCGGCACCCACTTGGTCTTATAGGAGTTCTCATTGATCAGCGTGTACTTCCCGTGGATGGTGGTGAAGCCGCCATCGAACAGGGCGCCCGGAAGCTTCGGCGAAGCCACATTGACGCTGTTGGAACCTTCGGCATCGAATGTGGTGGTAAAGCCGGCTTCAAAGCGCTTGCCGAATCCCTCGGTAGCCGACAACGTCATCTGGTTGCCGACCACGGGGCCGCCCGCCAGATAGTGGAAGGCGATTTCCGGGTTACCAAGCTTCTTTGCGGGAGAAGGAGCGGTGTAAGCAAAGGGAGTCAACAGGGCGCCGGTCTGGCCATCCCAGTTCAGTCCAGTCTGTGCGAAAGAAGAAGCCGTAAAGAACATAACGGCAACAAGTGAAAATACAGCTACGGACAGTTTCTTAGTCATCCTGTACATGTCTCCTGAAAGTACTTCAATTAAGTTTGCTGCTTTGCGCACCTGAGACCTCAGGGCAAAACTACGCTTGTCCGATTGCGCACCCTGGGGAAGGCATGGCGGCTCATGCGTATCCGGCCGTCCTCCACCGCTCCCCAGGGGAAGCTTGTTTGGTTTAGATCTCACCCAACATCATTAAAATCTCGTTACAGACAATTTACCGCGTTCTAGTCTCCATAGCCACCGTGATTATCCAGAACCACCTTGCCGCGGAACATCCGATACAGGAAAACGAAGTATCCGAGGGCAATAACGATGCCCAGAATCCACCAGCGCAAGCCGATCTGCAGCGCATAGCTCGAGGTAATCGAGTTTTGTATGGTGAGACTGTATTGCGGATCGATGGACGGCAGAATCACCGGGTACAGCGCATAGACCGCGCCCACCAGCATGAGCACCAGGTACAGCGCGCCCGAAACAAAAGCCAGCACTTCCTTGCGCGCCTTCTGGAAGAAGATCACGCCAAGCAGCGAGGCAACGATCAGCACCGGAATCAGGTACCCGATCTTCAAAGCGTTGTAGTTGGCTACCACGCCGGGGTGCAGCGCCAACGTGGCCAAGGTGATGACCAGCGTAAGAACCAGCACCAGCGGCGCCAGCAGTAAAGACGTCTTGCGTGCGCGTTCGTGCAGGTCGCCGTCCGTCTTGCAGGCCAGGTAGTTTGCGCCGTGCATGCAGAGCGCCACCAGGGTCACCACGCCGCTCAGCACGGTGTACCAGTCCAGCACGCCGGGATGCGGGCCCACGTTCCAGTTCGTCCACAACGGCAGGAAGAAGTAGTGGTCGGGTCCGAGCGGCAGTCCGCGCACGATGTTGCCCAGCGCGGCGCCGTAGAAGACGGCCAGCAACAGGCTGCCGATGGAGAAAACGGCGTCAAAGAAGGCAGCCCAGATGCCGTCGTTGATGTGGGTGCGGAACTCCAGACCGATGGCGCGGCCCATGAGCAGCCACAGCACCATCATCAAAGGCAGATAGAAGCCGCTGAAGCTCGATGCGTAGAGTTGCGGAAACACAAAGTAGAGCACGCCGCCGGTGGCCAGCAACCACACTTCGTTGCCGTCCCACACCGGACCGATGGACTTCATGATCTTGCGGCGATCCTCATCGCTGCGGCCGAGGATGAGATGCAACGCGCCGACGCCGAGGTCAAAGCCATCCAGCACAACGTAAGTGGCCAGCATGACCGAGATGATCGAGAACCAGAGAAAACCGGTGAATTCCATGGCTTAATTCCTCCCCGCGGCGTTGGAATGGGCCAAAGTTTCGCCTTCCGGACCGTGCGCAATCTCGCGCTGCAGCAGGAAGAGGAAGAGGATGGCCAGCAAGGTGTACATGCCGAGGAACCCGATCAGGGTGAACCAGGCATTGGCGGCGGTCACCGATTTGGAGAAGCCGTCGACGGTGCGCATCAGGCCATACACCAGGTAAGGCTGGCGGCCGATTTCAGCCGTCATCCAGCCTGCCGTGTTGGCAATGTAAGGCAGCGGGCAGCTCAGCATCAGAATCCACAGCAGCCAGCGCGAGTCGTACAGCTTTTTGCGCCAGAGCTGGACGCCGCTGATCAGCATGACCAGCATGAAGATCGTCCCCAGGCCCACCATGATGTGATAGGCGTAGTACAGCAGGCTGATGTTGGTCGGCCATTCCGACTCGGGGAAGGCGCTCAGACCCTGCACCTGGCTGTTCCAATCGCGGCTCACCAGGAAGCTGAGGGCTTTCGGAATCACCAGGGGATTGTCGATGGTCTTGCTCTCGACGTTGGGCTGGCCCAGGATGACGAGGTCCGCGGTCTTGGTATCGAAGTGCGCTTCCATTGCGGCCAGCGTGGCCGGCTGATACGAGGCCAGGTTGCGTCCCTGTCCGTCGCCGGTAGGTCCGATGACCAGCAGCGAAGCGATGATGCCGCCGAGTACGCCGACCTTCACCGCAATCTTTCCCTGCTCCACGTGCTTGCCGCTCAGCAGGTAGAAGGCGCCGATGGCGGCCATGACGAACGCACCGGTTACGGCTGCGCCGGCCATGTTATGGAAGTACTGCCAGATGGCCCAGGGATTCAGCAGCAGTCCCCAGAAACTGGAGAGCGTGGCGCCCTTGCCGTCGGCGGTCATGGTGTAAGCCACCGGATGCTGCATCCAGGCGTCGGTAGCAATGATGAAGTAGCCCGACAGCCAGGAGCCGAAGGCTACGGCTACGGCCGTCCACCAGTGAGCAATGGGGCTGAGGCGCTTTTCGCCGAAGAGGAACAGCCCGAGGAATGCCGACTCCAGGAAGAACGCGAAGGTACCTTCCATGGCCAGCGTCTGACCGATCACTCCACCGGCAAAGCGCGAGAAGTGCGACCAGTTGGTGCCGAACTGGAATTCCATGGGAATGCCGGTCACGACACCGAAGACGAAGCTGATGCCGAAGATCTTCGCCCAGAAACGCGCGGCTTGGTTATAGCGATCGTCCTTCTTCCATACCCCGATGGTCTTCAGCGCCACAACCAGCGGCGCCAATCCCATCGTCAACTGCGGGAACAGATAATGGAAGGTGACGGTGAATGCAAAATGCAAGCGATGTATCAGTACGGCTGAGTCCATACGTTCACCCTTTAGAAATTGGATTTCGATGGGCTATGCGCCGCGTCCCCCTGAGGCTGGACGGCGCGTTGGAAATGACTGCCTGATGGTGCGCGTCAGACGGTATCGAAGAATGAGCAGATTCGCCACTGTCAGTGGCATGAGAGATCGTAAGCAAATCGGAACCTTTTCCCTTTTCAGAAGCCAGTTCCGCAATTCGAGCGGCGCCCAGTACGGCCATCATCGCCTCCTGCGCCCGTATCCACACTTCGTGCGCGGAACAGTGCATCCGGCGATGGCAGGATTGACCATCCATGCAGAGATTCAACATGACCGGGCCATCGATTGCCTCGACCACTTCCAGCAGGCTGGCTTCGGCGCCGCGCGCGGTCAGCGTGTTGCCGCCCAGCACGCCGCGGCGTATCTGCACCAGCCCGGCGCGCGCCAGTGCCTGGAGAATTTTCGACAGAAAACTCTCGGGCACATCCGCAATCTGGGCAAGAAAGGTTTTGGCGACAATCGCGCCATCCGGCTGTTGAGCCATATGGATCATGATGCGAACTGCGTAATCGGCGGCGCGGGTTATTTGCATGGGCTGTGGATAATTTGGACCTCTTTTATCCGCGTTCACCCTATACCCGCGCTATCTCCTATGCAGTGATGCGTCTCCCTTCGGTTTGTGACGAATGTCACACGGAAAACCCCTCCGCTCTTCCGCATCCATAGGTTTTCCACCCTCCGCCGCATTGCCCATTTTGGGAATCCTCTTCCCCCGCCGCCTTCGGTTTACACTGGTACACGTGAATGCGGAGATTGTTGCCATAGGCTCCGAGATGTTGACGCCCTTCCGTCAGGACACAAATTCCCTGTTCCTGACCCGTCGGCTCAACGAACTCGGCGTGGACGTCATCTTTAAAACGATTGTCGGAGACCGCCCGGAGCACCTTCTGTGCGCCTGCCGCACTGCCTTTTCGCGGGCCGACATTGTCATTTTCTCCGGCGGACTGGGCCCCACGGAAGACGACCTGACGCGCGAGAGCGTGGCCCATACCCTGGGCTTGGAGCTGCGCCGCGACCACGAGATGGTCGCCGCCATCTACACCCGGGCGGCCTCCATGCGCATGAAGGTGGCCGAAAACAACGTGAAGCAGGCCGACTACATCCTCGGCGCGCAGGTCTTGAAGAATCCGCGCGGCTCGGCGCCCGGCCAGTGGCTGGAGACGCAGTACGAGGGCCAGAAGAAGATCATCATTCTGCTGCCCGGCCCGCCCTTCGAACTGGAGGGCATGTTCAACGATCACTGTTTTGAGAAGCTCAAGGCCGTTGTGCCCGAGTCGCACCTGGCCTTCGGCGAGTTGAAGCTGGCCATGGTGCCCGAGTCGCAGGCGGACCTGCGCGCAGCCAAAATTTACAAGCAGTATCCCGACATTGCCACCACCATTCTGGCCAAGCCCGGCGAAGTGCTCTTCCACCTGACGGCGCGCGCCGGCACGCAGCCGGAGGCCGAGCACCGCGTCGAGGAGCTGGCCTCGCGGCTGGAAGAGGAGTTTGCCGACGAGATCTTCAGCTCGGGCGGCGAATCTCTGGAGCAGATCGTGGGCTACTATCTGCAAATGCGCAGCGCCACTTTGGCGGTGGCCGAAAGCTGCACCGGAGGATTGCTGGGCGGGCGCATCACCAGCATCAGCGGCTCGTCGCGTTACTTCAAAGGCGGCGCGCTGGTCTATTCCGACGAGTTGAAGCGCGAGTTCTGCGGCGTGCCTCCCTTGCTGTTGAAGAGCGATGGCGCGGTGAGCCGCAGCGTGGCCGCCGCCTTGGCCGAAGGCATCCGCCAGCGTTGCAAGGCGACGCTGGGTGTAGGCATCACCGGCGTGGCCGGCCCCACCGGCGGCACCGAGGAAAAGCCCGTGGGACTGGTCTTCATCGCTCTCTCTGACGGCAAGCAGACCGAGGTGGTGGAGAAGCGCTTCCCCGGCGGCCGCGAGCAAGTGCGCTGGTACTCCACGCAAATGGCCTTGGAGATGCTGCGCCGGAAGCTGCGCTAAGGAAGGTGTATATCGATTCGGTGTGCACCAGTCGGTGTGCCCCAGGTTCGGTGTGCCCCAGGTTCGGTCCGCGCAGCGGACCTAACCTGGGATTACAGCACCTGGAATTGATACTCAGAGGCCAGCGTGCCCTGATAGGCACGGATTTCCAGGCTGCTGAAAAACTCGTATGGAGCGTTTTTCAGGGCGCGGCTTTGGCCATGCCGAGTTTTGACAGGGCGAGAGTTTAGCCATGCTGGGTTTTGTCAGGGCGAGAGTTTAGCCATGCTGGGTTTTGTCAGGGCACGGCTTCAGCCGTGCCGAAAAGCAGCATCAAGACGGGGGCTTTCGCCCCTGAGGAAATGTTCTTGGGTCCGTGTGGAGCGGACCCTCAGCGGCTGAAGCCGCTACGTATTTTCAATGATGGAGCGGCACGGCTGAAGCCGTGCCCTGACGAAGTTCGACTGATCATGCGTTTATTTGTCGCCCTCGATATCGAAGAAGCAATTCAGCAGCGGCTCTCCGCCTATGTGTGTGAGCTGAAGCCGCGCGTGTCCGGCGTACGCTTTGTGAACAACGCAAACTTTCATGTCACCCTCAAGTTTCTCGGCGAGGTCGCGAGCCCCGAGGAGGTCACCCAGCGCCTGCGTCAGATCGAACACGCGCCGGTTGCTTTGAACTTTCGCGGCGCCGGCTTCTTTCCCAACCCGCGCGCGCCGCGAATCTTCTGGGCGGGCATGGAAGCGCCTCTGCTGGCGGACTTGGCGAAGAAGGTTGATACAGCTCTGTCCGGCATGGGCTTTGCCGCGGAAAAGGAATATCATCCGCATCTGACGCTGGCGCGCAGCGGCTCGGGACGTCCGCGTCCCTATCCCGGCGAACGTTCGCCGGAGGGCTTTCAACAGCTCGCCCGGCTCGTAGACGGCAGCGCGGCGCCAGAGTTCGGTACAATGACGGCGCACGAGTTCTATTTATATGAAAGCCGGCTGGCCCCGGGCGGCGCGATTTACACCAAGCTGGAACGCTTCGCGCTCGGCGGCACAGACCCAATAAGGTGATCTCGGAGTGAGCATTCCAACCCTGGCGGCGATTGCGGCCGCCTCTTATCTATTGGGCTCGATTCCCTTCGGCTACATTCTGGTGCGCTCATGCCAGGGCATCGACGTGCGCTCTATTGGAAGCGGCAACATTGGCGCCACCAATGTGGCCCGCACCGGAGGCAAAAAGCTGGCCATCCTCACCCTTTTGCTGGACGCATTGAAGGGCTGGCTGCCGGTGTTTGTCATTCTGCACACGGGACTGGTTCCTGCCGCCAGTGCCGCCGAACTGCACACGCTGGCCTCGTTTTCCGCGCTGATGGCTGTGGTGGGACACATGTTCCCCGTATGGCTGCGGTTCAAGGGCGGCAAGGGCGTGGCCACCGGTTTGGGCGTCTTCCTGGCGCTGGCGCCTTGGGCAATACTCTGCTGCCTGGCGCTATTCCTCGCCGTTGTGGCGGTAACGCGTTATGTTTCGCTTGGCTCGATCCTGGCCGCCGTGTTGTTCCCTTTGGCGGCCTGGGAACTCGAGCGCGGGCTCTTCCCCGCCCCGGCACTGGCCATGTGCGCGGCGGTGGCATTGCTGGTGGTGGTGCGCCATCATCAGAATATCGGGCGGCTTTTGGCTGGCACGGAACACCGCCTGGGCGAGAGAAAGGCATAATTTTTCTATGACCGATATTGCTGTCATCGGCGCCGGAGCCTGGGGCACGGCGCTTTCCATCGCGTTATCGCGCAAGCCGGCGAACCGCATCAAACTGTGGGCCTACGAAAAGGAAGTCATCGCCTCGATCCGCGAGCGGCGTGAGAACACGCTGTTCCTCGCCGGTGCCCTTCTGCCGGAGAACATCACCGCCACCCAGAGCCTGGAAGAGGCTATCGACGGCGTCGAGATCGTGCTCAGCGTCATGCCCTCGCATCATGCGCGACGCGTGTGGACGCAGATGAAACCCTTCCTCAAGCCCGAGATGCTGCTGGTCTCGGCCACCAAGGGCATTGAGATCGACTCCCTGCTGCGCATGACACAGGTAATCCGCCAGGTGCTGGGCGACGGCGTGTCGCCGAAGCTCTGCGCGCTGAGCGGGCCGACCTTCGCCAAGGAAGTGGCCAAGGGCTTCCCCACCGCCATTGCCATCGCCAGCGAGAACTCCGAGCTGTCGAGCTGGGTGCAGGAGGTCTTCAGCGACACGAACTTCCGCGTCTATCGCAATGACGACCTGGTGGGCGTGGAGTTGGGCGGATCGGTGAAGAACGTCATCGCCATTGCCGCCGGCGTAGTAGAGGGCATCGGCTACGGACACAACACTACAGCCGCGCTCATCACCCGCGGCCTCACCGAGATGACGCGTCTGGTGGTGGCCTGCGGCGGCCGCGCCGAGACCATGTCCGGACTGGCCGGCATGGGCGACCTGGTGCTGACCTGCACCGGCGGCCTGTCGCGCAACCGCACCGTCGGCGTCGAGCTGGGCCACGGCCGCAAGCTGGAGGAGATCATCGCCGGCATGCACGGCATGGTTGCCGAAGGCGTGTTCACCACTTCGGCGGCTCTGCAACTGGCGCGCACCGTGGGCGTGGAGATGCCGATCACCGGGCAGATGTACGAGCTTTTGCAGCGCGGCAAATCTCCGCGCGACGCCATCCGCGACCTGATGAACCGTCCCCTGACGCAGGAGACGGCGCTCTACCGCGGCTAACTAACATTGTTGTGCCCCATGTTCGTTGTGCCCAGGTTCGTTGTGCCCATGTTCGGTCCGCGCAGCGGGCCTAACCTGGGACTTGAATTTCCATTGGGAAGCTGCGGGAAACGTCGAATGGTACATGGTTTCGTCAGGGCACGGATTTATCCGTGCCGCTTCGGAGCCAATATTCATGCGGCTTCAGCCGCTGAGGGCGCACCTCCCGAGAACAAAGAAGCTCTTCACACGAACCTTCGCCTTACCAACCCGGCTGGCGGCCTGCCTCCAGCCGTTATAATTGAAGTGTCATGATGTTCAAGTTATTTGGCGGCAAAAAAGAAGAACCCGCGGAGCAGAAACAATCGCTCTTTGAGCGCATGAAGCAGGCGGTCACGCGCACGCGCGAGAACCTTGCCGAGCGCATCGAAGACGTCATCAGCTTCCGCAAGGAGATCGACGCTTCCACGCTCGACGAGCTGGAGGCCACGCTGATTGCGGCCGACCTCGGCACCACCACCACCAACGAAGTGCTGGCCGCCATGCGCGAAAAGGTGGACCGCAAGCTCATCGGCGACGGCGACGAGTTGAAGCGTGTGCTGAAGCAGGAGCTGCTGGCCATTTTGCAGCGCGCCGAAGAGGCCCGCCCGCGCATCGAAGTCGAACCGCCGGAGGTCATCCTCGTCGTCGGCGTCAACGGCGCCGGCAAAACAACGACCATCGGCAAGCTGGCGCACGCCTTGCGCGCCCAGGGCAAGACGGTGCTGCTGGCTGCGGCCGACACCTTCCGCGCCGCGGCCATCGAGCAGCTTGAGATCTGGGGCCAGCGCACCGGCGCCGAGGTCATCAAGACCAAGCCCGGCGGCGATCCTTCGGCCGTGCTCTACGACGCCCTGCAGGCCGCCAAGTCGCGCAAGGCCGATTACGTCATCGTCGATACCGCGGGACGCCTGCACAACAAGACTCACCTGATGGCCGAGCTGGAGAAGATGCACCGCACCGCCGAGCGCATTCTGCCCGGCGCGCCGCATGAGACGCTGCTGGTGATGGACGGCACCACCGGACAGAATGGATTGCAGCAGGCCAAGGTCTTCACCGAAGCCGCCGGCGTCACCGGCATTGTGCTCACTAAGCTGGACGGCACCGCCAAGGGCGGCGTGGTGGTGGCCATCTCGCGCGAGATGAACCTGCCCGTGCGCTACGTCGGCGTGGGTGAAAAGCAGGGCGACCTGATTCCTTTTAACGCCAGCGATTTTGTGGACTCGCTCTTCCAATAACATGGCTATTTCTGCGGACGAATTATTTTTGCGTCAGGCGCTGGAACTGGCGGCGCGCGGCGAGGCACTGGCCTCGCCCAATCCCATGGTGGGCGCCCTGGTGGTGGACGAGCGCGGCCGCATTCTCGGCAGCGGCACCCATTGCTATGCCGAATTGAAGCACGCCGAAGTGCTGGCCCTCGAAGAGGCCGGCGAGCAGGCGCGCGGCAACACGCTTTATCTCAACCTCGAGCCTTGTTCGCACGTGGGGCGCACCGGACCCTGCGCCGAAGCCGTGATCAAGGCGGGCATTGCGCGCGTGGTCTGCTGCATGGAAGATCCCAATCCTCGCGTTGCCGGCCGCGGCTTTGCCATGTTGCGCGACGCCGGCATTGAAGTGGAAGTTGGCCTGTTGGAGAATGAGGCGAAGAAGCTCAACGAGAGCTTCGCGCAGTACATTCGCACCGGGCTTCCCTTCGTGACGCTGAAGGCCGCGATGACCCTCGATGGCAAGATCGCCGGCAGCAACGCGCAGAGCGGCTCCTCAGCCAGCTACATTACCGGCGAGGTGGCGCGCGCCGAAGTGCATCGCATGAGGCACGCCGCGGACGCCATCATGGTCGGCGTGGGCACGGTGGTGGCCGATAATCCCATGCTCACCGATCGCAGCGGCCTGCCGCGCCGCCGCCGCCTGCTGCGCGTGATTCTGGATTCCACGCTGCGCCTGCCGTTGAACTCGCGCGTGGTGGAAACCGCGCAGGACGACGTCATCGTCTTCTGCTCCTTTGCCGAGGAGAACAAGCGGCGCGAGCTGGAAGCGCGTGGCGTGCGCGTGGAGCAGGTCTCCATTGAGGACGGCGAAGGTTTACGCAGCCCCATGCCGCACGGCGGGCGTCCCGATCTCTATCGCGTCCTCTCGCTGCTGGGCGCGGAAGGCATTACCAGCCTGCTGGTGGAAGGCGGCGCCGTGGTCAACTGGGCCTGCCTGCGCTCGCGCCTGGTGGACAAGCTGGCGCTGTTCTTTACCCCGCGCATCTTCGGCCCGGCGGACACCGTGCCCTGGCTGGAGGGCGAGCTGGGCCTGCCGCAGGGCGTCAGCATCGAAGCCAGCAATCTTTCACTCGAGCGTTACGGCGACGACTTCGCCGCCATCTGTTATTTGCGCGATCCTTATCAGCCGCTAGGCCCGCAGGGCTAGGAGTTAGTTTCATGTTTACCGGAATCGTGGAAGAAGTCGGGCGCATTGCCCGCATCGATCAAAAGGGCGAGAGCCGCCGCATCACCATTGAAGCCAGCCAGGTGACGAAAGAGTTGAAGACCGGCGACAGTTGCGCCGTCAGCGGCGTCTGCCTCACCGCGCTGGACATTACGCCCACCTCGTTTGCCGCCGACCTTGCGCCGGAGACCTGGGTGCGCACCTCGTTCTCGCGCGTTCAGCCGGGCGCTTCGGTGAACCTCGAACTGCCTCTGGCCGCGCACGGACGCTTCGGCGGACACATGGTGCAGGGCCACGTGGACGGCGTGGGCCGCCTCGAAGCCCTCGAGCGCATCGCCGACTCCGACGGCTACTGGCTGCACATCCAGGTGCCAGCCGAGTTGGAAAAATATCTGGTCTTCAAAGGTTCCATCGCCATCGAGGGCATCAGCCTGACGGTGGCCAAACTGGAGGCCTTGCGCGTTTCGGTGGCCATCATTCCACACACCGTGGAATGCACCAACCTGGGCTCGCTCAAGCCCGGCGACCCTCTCAACATCGAGACCGACATTGTGGCCAAGTATCTGGAAAAGTGGACGGCGCGCGACCGCCAGCCGGCTCTGGACGCTACTACTCTGGTGGCCAAGGGCTTTTAGCAAGCCCGGTGTGCCCCAGGTTCGCGTGCTTGTGCCCCAGGTTCGCGAAGCGTAGCGGAGCTAACCTGGGATCCGGCACCGGGTGAGCCTCCCACTCAAGCCCAATTGCGGGCTTGAATGGGCCACCCGACGCGGTCGTCTTCTGGATGCGGCGGCCGAAGGGATCGTAGCGGAAGATGACTCCGGTTATGGTGCTGCCGACCGTCTGCGGGATCTTCGTGGGTAGCATACGCTGCGACTGCGTGCATTGAGTTGTCGTCAAGTCGATCATCTTGATTCTTTCCCGCAGTTCGATTCAACAGCCCCACTCAAGCCCAACGGCAGGGCTTGAATGGGCCACCCGCCCGCAGACGATTCTAATGGCTGCGAGTTTCCGCCAACTTGGCGACGGCTTCTTTACTGCCGCCTGCGGCAGCAAGCTGAAGCCACTTCAGGCTCTCGGTGACATCCACTTTCACGCCAGTACCCTCAGCATAGGCTTTACTTACCGAAAACTCTGCGGGCGCAGCAGGATCAACACCCTTTTGGGCAAGGATCGCAGCTCTTTTGAACCAATAGACAGCCTCAGAGTCGTCCTTCCGCACTCCGAACCCAAAGGCATACATTTCTCCAAGGATGTATTGGGAAGGCCGATCCCCCAAACGTGCGAGTGGTTTCAGCTCACGCAAAGTAGTAGCGTAATCTCCTGTTTTCAGGGCACGCGCTCCCGCTTCGAATCGATAGTTCCGCACAACAACGAGAGCCGCGAATAAGACGGCCACGGTACAACCGACCAGCATCCCTAAACGAAGTTGGCTCACGGCCCCACCGTCAAGTGATTGCTACCGTTCTCTTGGTTCAGTAAGTTGTTGACATTGTTGTACTGTTGCATGGTTCCTGGATCATTCTTGTTGCCCGTAATACATCCCAGCGAAATACTCCCCGGATGCAGTTCGAAGCCACACCGCGCCAACCCGAGCCGGCATTTCCATCCTGGGATCGTCGGATTTGGTTCAAGTCGCCAGAATCCTGCGTGGCCGGAACGGTCATCCTGGTTCATGTTGTAGTTGCCAGGCACGATCGGTCCCAAGTCGTTGTTATTTACGCATCCTAGATTGTTCGCGCACCCGCCGACGCCTGACCATACGCCACCAGGTCCCAACTGAACCGACCCGGCACCGTTGGGTCCATTAATCGCGGGCTGTCCTGGGTCAGCGTTCGGTTGGCATATCAGCGTATGGGCCGAAATTGAGTACACACAGTTCGCCAGCCCAGACGGATCCACGTACTTAATCGGGTTGTTCTTGACGTATGTGTAGAAGTTGATTCCGCCTTTTATCCGTAGCGGATCTTCGCTCAGGAACCTGCCGATAGTTGGATCGTAGTATCTGGCGCGATAGTAATACAGCCCTGTCTCGGTGTCGTGTTCACGTCCCGTGTAGCGGAAGGGATTATGGATTCCTTCCGTGGCCGTGGTGTTACCGAA
>JARLGJ010000051.1 GCA_031296105.1 Acidobacteriota bacterium
GGGGGACGGAATCGAATCCGTCCCCCTTTTTGCGTGCGCTCAGCGCGCCGCTCAGACGCTCTTTGACAATCCGGATTCACTGGCCGGCACGCCCTGCTGCGAGGCGCGCGCGGCGTGAGCGATCATCTCGGCGCAGGCATCCTCGCCAAGCCCGCTGTTCAGGCAAAGCTGGTAGAGGTGACGGTCGCTCACGTCGAGGCCGTAATATTCCTGGCAGTAGTGCAGGCGCTCCTGGTCCATGCGACGCAGCAGAGCGGCAAAATCGCGCTCGTTGGGATGGCGGCGGCGCACCCGCTCGATCTTTTCCTCCTGCGGCGCGAACACCAGCACGTGCAGCACGTCGGCGGCGTGTTGCAGAATGCACTGCGAGCCGCGGCCCACGATGACGCACTCGCCGGCCTTGGCCGATTCCTCGATGGCGCGGGCGGTGAACTTTTGCAGCGTATCGTGATCCACGCCGATGTCGTCCATCTCGCCGATGAACAGCTCCGGACCGCCGTGCCGGAAGCCGCCCAGCAGGCGGTCCCACCAGCCGCTGCACTGCTCGTCGGCGCGCTCCACCCAGGCGCGGTCAATGTGATTGGCAACGGCAATGGTTTCGATGAGCTGCTTGTCCACCAGCCTCCATCCCAAGCGCTCTGCCGTGCGGCGTCCAATTTCGGCGCCGCCGCTTCCGTACTCCCTGGCAACCGTGACAACCCGGAACATGGCACCCTCCTTACATGAACCTAAGCCTCTTTGTGGTTGAACTGATGGCGATCCAGCAGATGGTCGAGGTAGCGCGATTTCATCTGCCGGCTGGCCATTGCCTGCCGCAAGGGCGGCAGCTTCAAAATCACTCCCAGGATGGCGGCCATGGCGCGATGGCTGGCCAGCGCCTGGTTATCGAAAATCAACTCCTGCAACTTGCCGCGCTCAATGGCCATCAACACGGTGCGATGCGCGGTGTTCACCGGCGTAAGCACGCGGCGCGCGCGCGGCTTGAGCGTCAACGACGCGGTGCGGCACTGGCGCACGCACACGCCGCAGCCCAGACAGAGATCCTCATCGATGCGTGCTTTCTTGCGCTTGGGCTTCAGCGGATCGGAGGCCGAGACCATGCCCATGGCCTCTACCGGGCAGACCTCGGCGCACTTGCCGCAGCCGTTGCAGGTATCCGCGGCAATGTGCGGCAGATAGTTGGTGGTGGCCACCGGATTGAGCATGGCAAAACGTTTGGCGGCCAGCATGGCCTCGCAGCAGCATCCGCAGCAGTTGCAGATAAAGCTGACCTCGCGGCGCACGTTTTCACCGAACTGTACCAGGTTGTTCTCGATGGCCTGATCGAGCAGCGCCGCGCCTTCGGCGGCGTCCACCTGGCGCGCAATGCCATGCTTGATGAGCGAGCGCGCGGTGGTACCGAAAGTCATGCAGATATCCATTGGGGCCGCGCAGGCGCGGTCCAGGTGCTGCATTTTGTGGCGGCAATAGCAGGTGCCAACGCCGATGTGCGAGGCCGTGCGCATGATCTCCGAGGCGCGCTCGTGGTCAAGCACTTCGAGAGAGTTCTCCGGCGGCAGTGCCTGCTCGTTGACGAAGACGCGGCCCAGTTGCGTTTCTCCACCAGCGAACAACGCCTTGACGAAGTCCTCTTCCACGTTGAGGTACTGATAGAAAAGCTCAGACAGCAGCTTTTGGTCGTACTGGTTGCCAATGCGCATCAGGGAGAACTCGAAGAAGCCCGCCATGGGCGGCGGCAGCACGTAGGCCTGCTCGCCGTCGATTTCCGTATCGAGCATCATGCCGCGCGAGGCCAGGCGGTCTAGGATGGAGCGCGCTTCGCTCTCCGGCTTTTTCCAGACGTGCGCCGCAGCCTTCAGGTTGAAGGGCTTGATGGGCAACAGCGAAACCAGTTCGGCTTCTTCGGCGGTAAAGAGAACCTCCAAGATGCGGAAGAGCATCTCGGTGGGAGGCGCGCCCTGGGGAAAGCGATTCAGCCGCTCCGACAATTTGCGGTAGCTTTCGCGCGCGGTTTGGTGCGCCACGGACTCTCCTTCCAAAACGGCAACCGTTCTACAACTGCCGTGTAACCTTGCCGCTTGCCACCGCGCGGAAAGGCGTATGGAACGTGTATCCTAACGGTACAAGCTGTTCGTAGGATGAACCGGAAAATCATGCCGCGCCGTGACAAGAATCACAAATCGCCCCGCGAATGGGCCGTGGGAGTCCTTCTGGCAGCGGCCACGGCGGTGTTCGTTTTCTGGCAGAACGCGCATCTCACCGTGCTGTGGGACTTGAGCTACATTCTGGAAATTGCCAACCGTCTGGCGCTGGGACAGATTCCGTATCGCGACTTCCCGTTTCCTTATGCGCCACTTACGTTTCTGGCGCAGGCCGCGATCATCCGCCTCTTCGGACACGCCATCTGGCATCACGCGCTGTACGCCGCGCTTTCGGCCGCCGCGGGAACCATCTTCACCTGGCGCATTGTGCTGCGCCTGCTGCGCGGCAGCCATTTGCCGCAATACGCCACCGCCCTGCTGCTGACGCTGCCGCTGATCGTGCTGAGCACGGGCAGCATTTTTCCTCACCCGTTTTACGACTGCGATGGCACGGTGTTTGTGCTCTTTTGCCTGTGGCTGCTGCTGAAACTGGACGACGCCGCGTTCCCTGCCGGGCGCACGTTTCTGGTGGGCGCGCTGCTGGTGGTTCCGGTGTTCATCAAGCAGAACACGGGACTGGCGTTTGCCGCCAGCGCCTGCTTTTGCGCCGCGTGGCTGGCCCTGCGCGGACAGCGCCGCGCCGCATGGCTGTTGCCGGGCGCGCTAACGGGCATGATTGCCGCGCTGGCCACGCTGCATTGGACGGTGATGCTGCACAACTACATTCACTGGACCATTGCGTTTGCGGCGTCGCGGCGGCTGCCCGGATTGCACACCATGGTGGGCGTGTATCGCGATCCCGAGCTGATTCTTCCGGGACTGCTGTTTGCCGCGGGCGCCGTGCTGTGGACGGCCGCGCGGCGCCAAGCGTCCAGGCCGCTGCCTTGGATTGCCGCCGCGTTGCTGGCGTCTCCGCTGCTGCTGGCCGGGGCCGCGCTGTTGCTGCAAGACAACGACAGCGACCGCGTGGAGGCCTTGCTGCGCACCTGGCCGGTGCTGCTGGTGGCCGCGCTGCTGTGGTCCGCGGCGCGGGCATGGAAGCGGCCCTCGATGATCAGCATGCTGCCGTTGATGGTGCTGGGTACGGTGCACGGAGCGTTTTTGTCGCAGCAGTTGTGGGGATCGACCTACGCGCTGTGGCCTTTGTTTGTGCTGCTGGCGGCGTCGCTGCTTTCCTGGACGGACGTGACAGAGGAGCGGCTGCGGGCACTGCGCGCATTGAGCATTGCGTTCTGCGTGGTGCTGCTTGCCTGCGGCGGATACTACGCGCTGAGCCACGAACGGTTGCAATACGTCGATCTGGATGGCGACACGCTGCAACACTCCCGGCTGCCGGCGCTGCGCGGACTGGCCATGCGCGGCGACTACCTGCCGCAGTTCGAAGAGCTGGTGGATTACACCACGCGCACCATTCCGCGCGACGACGCCATTCTGGAGATTCCCGGCGAGGACCTGTTCTACTACACCACCGGACGCGTGCCGCGCTTCCCGGTGATTCTGATGGACAACACGGTGAACCCGTACAGCGCCGAGCAAATGCTGACCCTGTGTGGACGCCGCGACGTGCGCTGGATCATCGTGAAGAAGAAGCTGCAACTGCAGGAAGAACCACTGGCCTTCCGCGAGCGGCTGATGCTGATGGTGGCGCGCGATTACGAGCCGGTGGAGTCGCTGGCGAATTACGACATTTATCGACGACGCGGGGAATAAGCGCTCGCAACGAAGCATCCCAGGTTAGCGGCTAAAAACGGCCGCGAACCTGGGGCACAACTCACCACCTTGGGATGACAATCTTTTGCGGCCGATCATTGCCCGGCGTTAGATGCGGCGCAGCCAGACCTCGTGCACGCGGTGGTCGGAGCCCTTCTGCATCACGATCTGCGCGCGCTCGCGCGTGGGCGCCACGTTGGAGACAAGGTTCACCAGGTTGATCTTTTCCCAAACGTCGGTGGCGAACTCAATGGCATCGGCCTCGCTCATCTCCGCGTAGCGATGGAAGAACGAACGCGGGTTGCGGAAGGCCGTGTTTTTGAGCAGCATGAAGCGCTCGAGATACCAACGGCGAATGTCGGTCTCTTCGGCATCGACGTAGATGGAAATGTCGATCATGTCGCTGGCGAAGATCTTGGGGCGGCGCGATTCGCCGAGCAGATTCATTTGCAGCAGGTTGAGACCTTCGAGGATGAGAACTTCGGGACGGCGAATCTCCAGGAACTCGTTGGGCACGATGTCATAACTATCGTGCGAATAAACGGGGACCTTGAGCATGCCGTTGCCCTGGCGCACGGAGATCATGAAGTCGAGCATGGCGCGCAGGTCGTAGCTTTCAGGAAAGCCCTTGCGCTCCATCAGGCCGCGCTGTTCCAGCACTTTGTTGGGCAGCAGGAAGCCGTCGGTGGCCACCAGCTCCACCGTGGGATGAGCGGCCCAGCGCGAGAGCACCTGGGCCAGCACGCGCGAGAAAGTGCTTTTGCCCACGGCCACGCTGCCGGTGACGGCCACTACGTAAGTGGGGCGCGCGCTGGGACGGCCAAGGAATGCGTCTTTGACGCGCTCCAGGCGGTGGGTGCTGGCGACGTGAATGTTGAGCAGGCGGCCCAGGGGAAGATAGATCTGTTCCACTTCGTCGATCGAAACGGGATCGTTGAGTCCGCGCAGCGCATCGAGATCGTCCTTGCTGATCTCCAGAGGCATGTTGGCACGCAACTTGGCCCACTGCTCGCGGGAAAACTTCTCGTACAGATCGGGGAACATCCTGCGCATCAACTGCGCGCTCTGGGTATCCGCACTCATTACGCCCTTGGCATCCTTCCCTGAAAGAACAAGTCATGCGGACTTTGCCTCGGGGGCTGAAGCCCCGCAACGACGCGTGCTTTTGCGGCACAGCTAAAGCTGTGCCCTGACAAAAACCGGCTTGTTCAACCCTTCCCTAAAACCCGGGATTCAGTCTAAATGCTTCCGCCCGGGAGCGCACGCACGCGGCGCAGGCTCCGGGCGGCAAGGGGTGGCCTCTCAAAAACCGGCGGGACGCTCGTCGGCCACGGCAAAGGCTTTTTCCAGCGCAACGCCGGCCTGGCCAAGCAAGCCCTCGCCAAAGAGAGGCCCGATAAGAGTGACGCCGTAGGGCACGCGGCGCGGCTTTTTAAAGCTCGGCAAAGGATGCACGGGATCGGGAGCCCAGTCGCTACGCGCCTGGTTGACGCCGATGAATCCGGCGCGGAAGGTGAGCGAAGGATGTCCGGTGAAGTTGGAGATGGTCAACATCTCATCGCGCAAGGAAGGCACCAGCAGCAAATCCACCTGGGAGAAGATGCGCGCCATCTCCGCGGCCACCTTGCGGCGGAAGCGGTCGGCTTGCACGAAATCCACGGCCGAGAGGAAACGCGACTGGCGGAAGGTGTTGGGCCAGGCATCGGGCGTTTGCATTTTGAGCTGATCGAGTCCGCCCTTGAGGGCAAGCTCCTCGAAGGACGCGGCGGATTCGGCGAAGAGAATCAACTCCAGAGAATCGTACGGCCAATCGGGCAGAGAGACCTCGACGGGTTGGAAGCCGAGCTGGCGCGCCGTCTCCAGGGCGGCGCGGTCCACATCGGTGGCCGGCGATTCCTGCATCCAGCGGGGAAAGTAGCCGAGGCGCAGCCCTTTGACCGGCGCGGCGGCATCGAAGTCGAGATTGCGGTCGGCGACGCAGAGATCGCCGTCATCTGGACCACCGAGCGGATGCAGCACGAGCAAGGCATCCTCCACCGAGCGCGTCATGGGACCGAGCTTGTCCAAAGACCAGCAGAGCGTCATGGCACCGGTGCGGGGTACGCGTCCGAAGGTGGGGCGCAGGCCGGTGACGCCGCAGCGCATGGCGGGCCCAACGATGCTGCCGCCCGTCTCACTGCCCATGGCAAAGCCCACCAGACCGGCGGACACGGCCGCGGCGGGACCAGCCGATGAACCTCCGGAGCCTTCTTCGAGCAGCCATGGATTCTTGGTCTGCCCGCCGAACCAGACGTCATTGAGCGCCAGCGCGCCCATGGAGAGCTTGGCCACCAGGATGGCTCCGGCTGCGGTGAGGCGGCGGACGACAGTGGCATCCTCGGCGGGGATGCGGTTGCGGAAAGGCTCGGCGCCGTAGGTGGTGGGAATGCCAGCGGTGTCCAGCAGATCCTTGGCGCCCCAGGGAATGCCGTGCAAAGGACTGCGCTGGAGGCCGTGCTCGATGTCGTAATCGGCCTGGCGCGCGGCGGCCAGAGCCTGCTCGGGAAGCAAGGTGATGACGCAGTGCAGCTTGTCGTCGTAGCGGCGCAGGCGGTCGAGGTAAATCTGCGTGAGGCGGACGGAGGTCAGCTCGCGGCGCTCGATCCAGCGGGAGAGATCGGCGACCGGCGCAAAGGCAATCTCCTCATCGGTGGCGGGCAGCTTGCGCTCGTGATAAGCGCTGCGCAGGAAGCGATTCTTTTGCGGTCCGCGACTCATGCCGGGAAGGGTCGGATTCCATAGCGAATAGGGAGCGTCGGTATCGGCCAGGGGGACGCGGCGCGGGCCGGTGCGGCGCTCGTAAAGCGGAGCAATGGCCTCCCGCCAGTTGACGGCCACCTGCTCGCGCTGCTGCTGCGTAAGAGTGATGCGCACCAGTTTTTCCGCGGCGGCAACATCGTTGGGCGTAACATTCGGCCCCGCCGGCGGCATGGTGCCAAAGGCCGGAGGCGTTCCGGGAGCCGGACTGCTGGGAGGATTCTGGCCGAAGCTGGCTCCGGCGCCAAGTACACCGAGGGCGGAAAGAGCAAGAAATTCGCGACGCGACGAAGACATAGCGCTCCAAAAGGGACGGCCATCCGGCGTCCTTCTGCCGGGTTTGCAACACTATACCGCAGGCCATCGTGTTTTCTGAACCGTCCCGCACGGAGGCCGTGCTGCGGTGGGAACGTCCGGAGAAACGCCGCGGGCACGGTTGGCCGGATACGGGCATCCTTTGGCTGGATGAGACAAGCGCGGCGGCCCGGTTCCAGATATGATCGATGCCGGAACGATGCCAAACGGAAGCAACAAAACGCCCCGCGGACAGGGAATTTTCCGCGCCCTGGGTCAGCAGAATTACCGGCTCTACTTCACCGGACAAGGCCTGTCGCTGATTGGCACCTGGATGACGCGGATCGCCACGAGCTGGCTGATCTACCGCCTGACCGGCTCGGCCTGGATGCTGGGCGTGATCGGCTTTCTGGGACAGATTCCGACCTTTCTGCTGGGTCCGTTTGCCGGCGTGTGGGTGGACCGCTGGAGCCGCCATCGCACGCTCGTTTGGACGCAGGTGCTGAGCATGGTGCAGTCGTTTGCCCTGGGCGCACTGGCCTTTAGCGGGCACATTGCGGTGTGGCACGTGGCCGCGCTGAGCGTGTTGCAGGGCATCATCAACGCCTTTGACACTCCCGCGCGGCAGGCCTTTCTGATTGAACTGGTGGAAGACCGCGCGGTGCTGGGCAACGCCATCGCCTTGAACTCGACGATGGTGAACGTGGCCCGTCTGCTGGGACCGTCGATCGGCGGAGCGATCATCGCCGTGGCCGGTGAGGCCTGGTGCTTTACCATCGACGGCATAAGCTACGGCGCGGTAATCGCCAGCCTGCTGATGATGCACCTGGCCGGGCAGGCGCACACGCGCAAGCGGGAAGAAGAAAACCTGTGGCGCGAGCTGCGGGAAGGCTTCAGCTACGTGGCACGCTCGGTGCCCATCCGCGCCATTCTAATGCTGCTGGCCGTGGTGAGCCTGGTGGGCATGCCGTACAGCGTGCTGCTGCCGATCTTTGCCCGGCAGATCTTCCACGGCGGCGCGCATACGCTGGGCATGCTGCTGGCGGCCACCGGAGTAGGCGCGCTGATGGCCGCGTTGACCATGGCAGCGCGACGTTCCATCCTCGGACTGGGACGCCGCATTGGGCTGGCGGCCGCGCTGTTCGGCGCGGGACTGCTGGTCTTTGCCCTCTCGCGCAACCTGCCGCTCTCTTTGCTGATGCTGATGATGACGGGCTTTGCCATGATGCAGCACATGGCCTCCTGCAACACCATCCTGCAAACCATCAGCGATCCCGACAAACGAGGCCGGGTGATGAGTTACTACACCATGGCCTTTATGGGGATGACGCCGTTCGGATCGCTGTTTGGCGGCGCCATGGCGGCGCGCCTGGGCGCTCCGCGGGCGCTGGCCGTAAGCGGCGTGGTGTGCCTGGTGTGCTCGGGCGTGTACTTCCTGTACCTGCCGAGCATCCGGCGGGCTTTGCGGCCCATCTACGTGGAGCTGGGAATTCTGCCGCAGATGGCGGCGGCCATGCCGACAGCGGGACTGGCCGACACGCGACAGGATTAATTCCTGCTCTGCAAAAGAAAAAGGGCCACCGGACGCCCGGTGGCCAAGTCGCAGAGTTCAGAGCTTAAGAAGGTGCTTCCCGAAAACTCTCATCTGTTGCAAACGGTGCGGCCATTGCCATCACCGGAGAACAGGAGGGACCGAAGTCCCACACCTTGGTAGCTCATACTGTCTTTAAGCAAGTTCCGATCCAAACTGACGGGTAGCACAAAATTCTCATTACAAATGGGTTGCTAGATTTTCTTAATGGGCCCCATAAGTAATTTCTATGGAAAGCCGGACTCTGGCTCATATTGCATCCCAAAATCGGTAGATTCTCGGCGCTAACCCCTGCTTACACAATCGATTGCGTAAGCCGCGGCCAAAACCAGATCGTCGCGTCCCCATGCGGCACTGACCTGCGCTCCGACCATTGTCCCCACCGGGGCGGAGACCGTGGGCCAGCCGAGCACGTTGAACGGGCGCGTGTTGCGCAGCATCGTCAGCTCCAGCGCGCGCGCCTGCGGCGACGAAAATTCGTCGAGCAGGGGAGGCAGAATCGGCGAAGACGGGGTGAGCACCACGTCCACGCCCGCGGGACAGCGGCGGTTGCGCTCGCGGAAAAGATCGAGCGCGCGGCGCGCTTCCGCATAGTCCTCCATGCGCACGCCGCGGCCGTTCAGGATGCGCGGCAGAGTGGCGGGCTGGTAGAGTTCGCCGCGCGTGGCGACAAGCTGCTGGTGAAAGGCGTAGCTCTCGGCGTTGCTGGCCAGGCGGTCTTCGCTGATCTCCAGCTCAACTTCCTGCAACTGCCAGCCCAGCGAACGCGCCGCGGAAAGAGCCGCCTCGAAGCCGCGCGCTACCTCCAGAGAAAGATCGTCACAGAAATATTTGCGCACCACGCCACAGCGCAGCCTGCGCGGGGCGACCAGCGTGAGCGGCTCGCCGCGCAGGACGGCGAAGAGCGCGGCGGCATCCTGCACCGAGCGCGCGAGGGGACCAACGTGATCGTAGGAAAACGCCAAGGGGATGACGCCCGCGGTGGGCACCACGCCGTGTGTGGGTTTGAAGCCGACGACGGAGCAGCAGGCGGCCGGCAAGCGGATGGAGCCGGCAGTGTCGGTGCCGAGCGCGCCCGCGCAAAGTCCGGCGGCCACGGCGGCTGCCGAACCCGAAGAGGAGCCGCCGCAGACGCGGGAGGGATCGCACGGATTGCGTGCCGGGCCGTAGGCGCTGATGGCGCCGCTGCCACCGTAGGCGAACTCGTGCAGATTGGTCTTGCCGATCAGGACCGCTCCGGCACGGCGCAGACGGGAGACGCAGGCGGCATCCTCGGCGGCAGGGGCGGCGTTTTGCAGCACGCGGCTGGCCGCGGTGGTCGCCAGGCCGCGCTGGTCGATGAGATCCTTGACGGCGATGGGCACGCCGAACAGAGGCAGACGCGCGCGATCCTCCGGGGAGAGCGCATCCAGCGCCTGGGCGGACTCCAGCGCGCCTTCTATATCGACACTTATAAATGCATTAAGCTCCGCGTTGCACCGCGCGATACGGCTGAAAAACGCGGCGGTGACTTCGCGCACGGAGAACTCGCGGCGCGCCAGGCGCGCTCGCAACTCGACGAGACTTAGCTGAAACAGTTCTTCATCCATGGCAACCCGCGATGCTTTACGCTTTTACGCTGGGAATGGCGTGCGTCACCTCTTCGGCGACGATGGCGATGCCGGCCTCATCGGCGGCGGCGATGACCTTGTCGCGCTCCAGGATGAGGCACTTGTTGGCGTCCAGGGCCAGGCAACTGGCGCCGGCCTCCTTCATGGTGGCGATGGTGTGCAGGCCAATGACGGGCACGTCGAAGCGCATGTCCTGATTCGGCTTGGCCACCTTGACCACAGTGAGCGAGCGGCTGAGGGTGCTGGCTTCGCCGTGCAAGCTCTGCATCAAACGGCCCGCGCGCAGGATGGCTTCGTCGGTGCCCTCCATGGCCTCAATGGCCACGCAGGCGGCCTCGGCGATCACCACCGTCTGGCCAATGTCAAAGCGGGCAACGTGATGCGCCACGGCGCGGCCGTAGGTGATGTTGGTCAGTTCAACATCCTCGGGCGCGCGGCGGGTGAGCACGCCCACGGGAGCCAGCATGGGCTCCAGCAGCGTGGTGGAGTTTTGCAGGTGAATGCCTTCGTCGCCCAGGACCTTGGCCACCGCGCCGATGAGTGAATCGGTGTTGCGCGTGGTGAGCGAGAGCAGCAGCTTGGCCAGCTTCCAGTCCGGCTTGATGGCGCTGAAGATCTGCTTGTGCTTGACCTGGCCGGCCATGATGGCTTCATGCACGCCCTCGGATTTGAAGGTGTCGATGAGGCGGCTGAGTTCGCCGAGCGAGAACCAATGCACGGAGTGAGCACCGCGCTGCTCAATGGCGGGATCGGTCTCCTCGCGTATGGCGGCCACTACGACTTCATAGCCGCGGGCGCGCGCCGCGTCGAGCACGAGGAAGGGGAATTTTCCGTTGCCTGCAATCAGTCCCAGCCGTTCTGCCATATGCTTACTCCCTTGCGCCGCGGTGCGGCAAAGTTCCTTGCTTGCGCGCCGGTCCGATCCTGCTCTGCTCAGGCAGCCGCGATCTTAAGCGGCTTAATTTTTTTGCGATGTTTGCGCCGCGCCTGCCACATGTCGTATTGCAACTGCATCTTCAACCATAGATCGGGCGAGGTGCCGAAGGCCTCACTAAGACGCAGAGACATTTCCGCCGAAACTCCTGCTTTACCGTTCAGCAGGCGCGACAAGGTAACCCGGGCCACGCCCAGGTGCGCCGCGGCCTGCGAAACCGACATGTCACCAAGCTGCTCGCGTAACTGCTCGCCGGGATGTGGGGGATTGTGCATCATGCTCTGCTCCTAGTGATAGTCCTGGTAATCAACGAGGATGGCGCCTTCACCTGTGAAAGCAAAGGTCAGGCGCCAGTTCGCGTTCACCGTCACCGCCCAGTGATCCTTGAGTCCGCCGGAAAGATGGTGCAGCTTCCATCCTGGCACGTCCATATCCTGCGGTACGTTGCTGACGTTGAGGCGGCCGAGTTGCAGGCGCAGACGCGCGGCATGGGCCGGCTGGATGCCGGCCTTCGACCCGGTGCGAAAGAAACGCTCCACCCCGGCGTGCCTGAAGCTGCGAATCACGCGTAAAGCGTATCGCTACGCGTTACAGGAGTCAAGACCGGGGAAACTGGGCGGCGTAACCGAAGTACCGCCCTGGAAACGCGTTCCTACTTCACCACGCCGCGTTCGCTGTGGCGAATAAAATCCACCAGCAAAAGGACGTCCTCGGTCTGCTCCACTTCGCGCTCAATGCGCTCCAGAGCCTGGGTGGTGTTGAGCTTGGCGGCCAGCAGAATGCGGAAGGACTTTTGCAGGGCGCGTACGCGCTCCTTGCTGAAGCCGCGGCGTTCGAGCCCGATGGAGTTGGCTCCGTAGGCATGAACGTCGCGCACGGCGCAGGTTTTGGCAAAGGGCATCACGTCCTGGGTGATGACCGTGCCGCCGCCAACGTAGGCGTACTTGCCGATGGTGACGAACTGATGCACCGGGCACAAGGCACCCACCACGGCGAAGTCTTCCACCGTGACGTGGCCGGCCAGGGTGGCGGCGTTGGCCATGATGACGCCGTCGCCGATGTGGCAATCGTGCGCGATGTGCGCGTAGGCCATGATGAGGCAGTTGGAGCCGATGCGCGTGACGCCCGTGCCCTTGGTGGTGCCGCGGTGCATGGTAACGTACTCGCGAATGTCGTTGCCGTCGCCGATCTCCAGCCGCGTGGGCTCTCCCTTGTAGCTGAGATCCTGCGGCCCGACGCCGAGAACACAGAAGGGATGAATGCGGTTGCGGCTGCCCATTTTTGTGGGGCCTTGCAGCACCACGTGCGAGATCAGCTCACAGTCTTCGCCCATCTCAACATCGGCGCCCACCAGGCAGAAAGGTCCGATGATGCAGGACTGGGGAATGCGCGCGGCGGGGTCCACTACGGCGGAAGGATGAATGGACATGCTTACTCCGTTTGGGACTCGGCCGCGGGTTCCGCGGCGGATGTTGTGTTGTCAGCGGAGGCTTCCGCAGAGGCGCGGTTGGACACCAGTTGGCACATCACCGTGGCCTCGCAGGCCAGCTTGCCTTCCACCGTGACGCGGCCTTGCATTTTGACCGCGGTGCGGCGCCAGTTGAGCACCGTCACCTCAATGCGGAGCTGATCGCCGGGCACAACCTGGCGGCGGAACTTGGCGCGCTCGATGCCGGTGAAGACCGTCAACATCTCGGCGCGGTTCGGAATCTCGGTCATCAATAAAGTGGCGCCGGCCTGGGCAATGGCCTCGATGATGAGCACACCGGGCATGATGGGATTTCCTGGGAAATGTCCCTGGAAATGCGGCTCGGTGATGGTGACGTTCTTGATGGCCACAATCCGCTCGCGGCGCGTCAACTCAATGACGCGATCAATCAGCAGAAACGGAAAGCGGTGCGGAAGAATCTTCTGGATGGTGACGACATCGAGAGGCAGATGCTCCAGAACTTCCGGCGTAAGACTGGTGTCAGGACTGTGAAATTCGCTCATTTTGATCTGCAAAAAGTATAGCAGCCGGGGGCGGCGGAGGATCGCGCGAAAGCCCGGCGGCAATGAATTGCGGTTCATTTCCGCACAGGCAGAGCGCGGCCATGGAGGGCACGAATTTCGAGACGCGCACCGCGCTGCGTTCGTCCGCCGCTCGCTGTTCGGCCACCGCGCGCGGGCAGAGTAAGATGGGCGCATGGCACCCTCGAATTTGTCCGCCGCTACGCTGCTCGTCTCCCTCACCACTCAACAGGCGCAAATGACCGCCACGCTGCGCCGCTACGTGGAGTGCGAATCGCCTTCGCAAACTCCGGCGGCGCTGGAGGCCGTGGCCGCCTTGGTGGCCGCCGACTTTGCCGAGTTGGGCGGCAAGGTGAAGCTGCACAAGTCCAAAACATACGGGCCGGCGCTGGAGATTGCCTTCCGCGGCGCGCGGCGCAAGCCTCGCCTGCTGCTGCTGGGGCACATGGACACCGTGTATCCCTTGGGCACGCTGGCCAGGATGCCGTGGACGGACAAGGGCGGCAAGCTGGCCGGGCCGGGCACGTTCGACATGAAGGCCGGCATTGTGCAGGCGCTATTCGCCTTGCGCGCGCTGCGCCAGCGCGGCGAGCTGCCGTGCAACCTTACTCTGCTGCTGGTGCCGGATGAAGAAATTGGCAGCCCGTTCTCGCAGCCCATCACCGAGCGCACGGCGAAGAAAGCTGACGCGGTGCTGGTGATTGAGCCCGCGGCGGGAGAGGATGGGGCCTGTAAGACCTCACGCAAGGGCGTGGCGCGCTACACGCTGCGGGTGCATGGCATTGCCGCTCACTCCGGATTGGATTTTGCGCGCGGCGCGTCGGCCATTGTGGAAGCCGCGCACCAGGTGCTGGAGCTGAGCGCCTTGAGCCACGCCAAAGAAGGATTAACGGTGAACGCCGGAGTGATCGCCGGGGGCACGCGTCCCAACGTGGTGGCCGGCCTGGCCGAGGCGACGTTTGATGTGCGCTTTAACAAAGCCTCGCAGGCGGCGCGCGTGGAGCGCGCCATGCGCAAAGTGAAACCCAAGGACAAGCGCTGCACTCTTGAAGTAACGGGCGGCGTGGAGCGCGGCTGCTTTGAACGCACGGCGGCCACGGCTCGCTTGTACAAAGTGGCGGCGCGCGTGGCCAGGGACTTGGGCTTTCCCTTGGGGGAAGCCGCGGTGGGCGGCGCCTCGGATGGCAACCTGACGTCATCGATGGGCATTCCGACACTGGACGGACTGGGCGGCGTGGGAGACGGGGCGCACGCTCCGCACGAGTTTGTGTTTGCCCACGAACTGCCGCGAAGGGCAGCCGTGCTGGCAGGATTGATTGCGGAGCTGGCGAAGTAACGAATGGGTTGCGCGAACGAGGCTCCCACGTCTGCGAAAAACACGCAGACATGGGGCGCCAATTCCTGAAGGTGATTTCCCGGACTCTCTACTCCCAGGTTAGCCGCGCCTTCGGCGCGCGGAACCCTTCGACAAGCTCAGGGCAGGCTCTGGGGCACATGCGGCCCCGTTTAGGCTTTAGCCGCTTGCAACTGCGCTTTGCGCCAGGCCAGGTATCCGCCTGCACACATGACGATAAACACCGCGTAAAGCGTGGTGGTGAGGTACAGGCGCTTGTAGAGGAAAAGCGCGATGCTGACCACATCAACGACGATCCACACCAGCCAGTTTTCCAGCAGCTTGCGGCCGGCCATGAACTGCGCGCCCAGGGAGAGCGTGGTGGCCAGCGAGTCCCCGGCGGGCACGTTGCTGTCGGTCCAGCGGTGCAGGATTTCGTAGATGGCGAGCCAGACCACGGGCAGCAGCACAAGCAGTGTGAGGCCCATGCGGCGCGAGGTGTTCCGCACCCGCAGCACAGAGCCGTGATCCTTGTGCGCCCACTTCCACCAGCCGTAGATTGCCGTGAGCAGATAAAAGATTTGCAGAGTGGCATCGGCGTAGAGCTTGTGCTGCCAGAACACGACAAAGAACGCGATGTTGTTGGCAATGCCGATGGGCCAGTTCCAAATGATTTCCCGCGCTGCCAAAAGCACGCAGACCGCACCGGTTACAACGCCAATGATTTCCAGGGCCGACATGCCTCGATTGTACCTTGGCGTGCGCCGCCGAGGCCCATGCCCGCGGCGCAGACACAACACCACGCAATACAACAATGCCCGGAGCATGGCTCCGGGCATTGGCGATAGCTTCCGCGAACGCGGATCAGACCTGCATGACTTCCTTTTCCTTGACCTTGAAGAGTTCTTCCATCTTCTTGATCTCGTCGTCGGTGACCTTCTGCATCTGCTCCAGGGCGCCGCGCTCTTCGTCCTCGCTGATTTTTTTGTCCTTCATCGCCTTCTTGACGGCCTCATTGCCGTCACGGCGGACATTGCGCACGGCGGTGCGATGCTCCTCCAGCACCTTGCTGAGATGCTTGACCATCTCCTTGCGGCGGTCCTCGGTGAGGGCCGGCACGGGGATGCGGATGAGCTTGCCGTCATTCTGCGGGTTGAAGCCGAGGCCGGCGCTGAGGATGGCCTTTTCAATGGCGCCGGTCAGCGACGAGTCCCAGGGCTGGATGGTGATGAGCTGCGGTTCGGGGGCGCTGACATTGCCCACCTGCGACAACGGCATCATGGAGCCATAGGCCTCCACGTGAACATTATCCAGCATGTGCACGTTGGCGCGGCCGGTACGCTGCGCGGACAATTCCTTGCGGAACGCCTCCACGGCTTTATCCATGCGCGTTCTCAACTGCGCAAACGAATCTTTCAGGGCGGGGATTGCCGCCATATTGATTTGAGCCATACATTCACTCCGTGCTCGCCGGCACGCCGGGCGAGCCGATTATACTCCGTGCCGCAAGGCCGGAGAGGATCAGGCGGTGACGACCGAGCCGATCTTCTCTCCCGCGCATACGCGCCGGATATTGCCGTGCCGGTTCATGTTGAAGACCAGGATCGGCAGATTGTTTTCGCGGCAAAGACTGATGGCCGTGGCATCCATCACCCTCAGCCCCTTGGACAGCACTTCGGTGTAGGTGATGCTGTCGAACATCTTAGCCGCGGGGTTCTTCATCGGGTCGCTGTCGTAGATGCCCTCCACCTTGGTGGCCTTCATGATGACATCGGCCTTGATCTCCATGGCGCGCAACGACGCCGCGGTGTCGGTGGAGAAATAAGGGTTGCCGGTGCCGGCGGCGAAGATCACGGCGCGGCCCTTCTCCAGGTGGCGGATGGCCCGCCGGCGGATGAAGGGCTCGGCCACCTGGTTCATCTCAATGGCCGACATGACGCGGGTAAAGACGCCTTGCTTTTCCAGGGCGTCCTGCAGGGCCAGGGCGTTGATGACCGTGGCCAGCATGCCCATGTGATCGGCCGAGACCCGGTCCATTTCCTTGGCCTGCTCGGCGACGCCGCGGAAAAAGTTTCCGCCGCCCACCACCAGGCCGATCTGCACGCCCAGCCGGTGGACATCGGCGATTTCCGCAGCTAATTCGTGAACGTGGGTGTTATCCACGCCGAAGCCCTGGCCGGCAGCCAGCGCCTCTCCGGACAGCTTGAGAAGGATGCGTTTATATATCGGTTCTGGCATTGTTGTTTACCCCGACAAGTGTAAATGATCCGGGGCAGGGCCAACAGGGGCTGGAAGACGTGCGGGCAGGATTTCTGTAAACAAAAGAAAACGGGGCGGATTGCTCCGCCCCGCCGGAATTGTTCCAGGCCGCGTGAACTACTCGGCCTTTTCTTCCGCCGGCGGCAGCTTGGTGGTGGCCACGGTCTCGGTGGCTTCGCCGACCTTGAAGCGGGCGAAGCGGCGGACGGTGATGTTCTCACCCAGCTTGCCGATCACGGTGGCAATCAACTGCTGGATGCTGACGCTCTGCTCCTTGATGAAGGGCTGATCGAGCAGGCAGACTTCCTCGTAGAACTTGGCCATCTTGCCTTCCACGATCTTCTCCACCACCGCCTGCGGCTTGCCGGTGGCGGCAGCCTGCGCGCGGTAGATGTCCTTCTCGCGATCAAGGTCGGACGGAGTCACGTCTTCCTTGCGGACGTAACGCGGATCGACGGCGGCGATGTGCATGGAGATGTCATGCACCAGCCCCTGGAATTCGTTGGTGCGGGCGACAAAGTCGCTCTCGCAGTTGACTTCGAGCAGCACGCCGATTTTGCCGCCGGCGTGAATGTAGCTGGTCACCACGCCTTCGCTGGTGGCGCGGGCAGCCTTCTTGGCCGCCGAGGCCATGCCGCGCTTGCGCAGGATGACCATCGCTTCTTCCACGTTGCCGCCGGCTTCGGTCAGGGCCTTCTTACAGTCCATCATCGGCGCTCCGCTCTTCTCGCGGAGTTCTTTCACCATGCTTGCAGTAATCTCTGCCATTGCTCCACAAACCTTTCTTGGATCCTTGCGGCCCGGCCTTGCCAGGCTCCGGATTGCCTACTCAAAATCCTGAATACAATTCTCGCAAAACGACCCGCGCCAATGTGCCGAGCGCGGGTCGCTTTTCACGAAATATTCGCGAATGCCTTACCGCGATTCCACCTCGGCCTCGGGAGCGGCAGCGGCTTCCACCTTGCGCACGCCCTTGCCCAGCACGTCTTCCATCTTCACGTCTTCCGCCACAACGGCAGCGGCTGCGACGGCGGGAGCTTCCACGGCAGGAGCCGCGGCTTCCACGACGGGAGCTTCCACGACGGGAGCGACAGCTTCCACGGCAAAGGCTTCTTCCGATACCGAGATGCCGGCAGCCAACTCAGCGTCCTGCTTGTCGCTGACGGCCTGCGCACCCTCGACCACCGAGTCGGCGACCTTGGAGGCAAACAGACGGATGGCGCGCAGCGCGTCGTCATTGCCCGGAATCACATAATCCACTTCGCTCGGATCGCAGTTGGTATCGACCACGGCGACCACGGGGATGCCCAGCTTGCGCGCTTCCTTCACCGCGATCTGCTCCTTGTTGGAGTCGATCACGAAGATCGCGTCAGGGAGGCGGCCCAGATTCTTGATGCCGGCCAGGTTCGCCTGCAGGTGCTTGCGCTCGCGCTCCAGCTTGACGACTTCCTTCTTCGGCAGCAGCTCATAGCGGCCGTCGGTGGCCATTTCGTCCAGATCCTTCAGGCGCTTGACCGACTTCTGCACGGTCACCCAGTTGGTGAGCAGTCCGCCCAGCCAGCGCTGGTTGATGTAGTACATGCCGCAGCGCGTCGCCTCTTCGGCGATGGCTTCCTGAGCCTGGCGCTTGGTGCCGACGAACATGATGGTGTGGCCGGCGGCCGCATTGTCCTGCACGAACTTGCTGGCTTCCTTGAACATCTTCAGCGTCTTCTGCAGGTCGATGATGTAGATCCCGTTGCGCTCGCCAAAGATGTATTCCTTCATCTTCGGATTCCAGCGCTTGGTTTGATGCCCGAAGTGAACACCAGCTTCGAGCAGTTCTTTCATTGTGATATTCGCCACTGTACCTCCTTGGATGGATTTGCATTGCCCGCTTGCGCCTTCGGACCAGGCCGTGCGCCGGACAATTCAATTCCCGTTACCCGCCCCGGTTACGCGGGTGCGGGAAGATTTGTTGGGTTCCGCTTCGTTATTTTGGACCTTATGCCGCCGGAACCCGCGGCAAACAGTCCGAACTCCAGACCAGAACAGCCGGGCAGGCTCCACCAGGTGGAGCCTGCCCGCGAAAATTAACGCTTGCTGAACTGGAAGCGCTTACGAGCGCCCTTCTGGCCGTACTTCTTGCGCTCCTTCATGCGCGAATCGCGCATCATGAAGCCAGCGGCCTTCATCTTGGAGCGCAGCTCGGGGTTGAACTCCTGCAGAGCACGAGCCGAACCCATACGAACCGCACCAGCCTGCGACGTGACACCGCCGCCGGAGCAGACGATGACCGCGTCGAAGCTGTTGAGGGTCTCGGTGAGGAGCAGTGCCTGGCGCGCGATGATGCGCTGCACGTCGGTCACGAAGTACTCTTCGAAGTCCTTGCCGTTCACCTTGATCTTGCCGGTGCCGGGGCGGAGGAAGACACGGGCCACGCTCGTCTTGCGGCGGCCCGTTCCATAGTATTGAACCAGTTCAGCCATTCGTCGTTAATCCTTACGCTTACGCGACCGGAGCAATCGCCACCGGCTGCTGCGCCTGGTGCGGATGCTTGTCGTCGCGATAAACCTTGAGCTTAGTGGCCATGGTGCGGCCCAGACGGGACTTGGGCAACATGCCTTTGATCGCCTCTTCGACGATCAG
Organism: Acidobacteriota bacterium; assembly: GCA_031296105.1. Lineage (GTDB taxonomy): Bacteria > Acidobacteriota > Terriglobia > Terriglobales > Acidobacteriaceae > TOLSYN. Next base: position 19,307 of record JARLGJ010000051.1, read on the forward strand.
TTCAGGCTTGCGGGCCAGGCGCTTGATGAATTCTTCTTCCCGCAGACCGCCCGGGAATCCAGTGTAATGGCGATAAACCTTGTCCTGAGCCTTGACGCCCGTCAGTTTGATCTTAGAGGCGTTAATGACCACAACATGGTCGCCGGTGTCGAGAAACGGCGTATAGCGGGGATTATCCTTGCCGCTCAGGATGCGAGCTACGCGCGAAGCCAGCCGTCCCAGCGTCTGCCCATCGGCATCCACCACGTACCACTTGCGCGCAATCTCCCCCTTGGGGAAATAGGTTGACATTTCCAAACTCTCCCAAATGTAAAAAACCGCGTTTGAGCAGGCCCGTTCGGCCTTTGTCGGCTGTTTACGGCAGGCGCCAGAGCACGCCCCGGACTCACTTGCACCGGGGAGTGGAAGATCCAGGACTTTTGGTCTGGAACTTCTGCACATTCGTGCGGAGCAAAACCGTCAGCAGAACCGCTTTGCAGATCGTGGCCGGAAGGCCAAAAGTCTGCGGCGACGGGACACAGTCAGGCGGGCAACCGCAAGAGCCGTAAAGGTCATACGGTAACGCACGCCAGAGCCGGCTGTCAACGCCGACAGACGCACAGAACCCTGTGGGCACAGAAGTGCCACAGGGATCGATCCCAATCTCAATCAGTATAACATAGGACGCAACTCACAGCCGGGGAGCCAAACCGCCGCATGGAAAAGAACCGCCTGGAAGCCTTCAGCGATGGCGTAATCGCCATCATCATCACCATCATGGTGCTGGAACTGAAAGTCCCGCACGAGAGCGACCTGCATGCCCTGGTGCCTTTGGCGCCAACCTTCCTCGCCTACGTCCTCAGCTTTGCCTTCGTGGGCATTTTCTGGAACAACCATCACCACATGCTGAACGCCACGCAGCGCATCGATGGACGCGTTTTGTGGGCCAACCTGACGCTGCTGTTTTTTCTTTCCCTGTTTCCCTTTGCCACCGCCTGGATGGGCGAGCACCACGCCGCCGCCGCGCCCTCGGCGCTCTACGGCACGGTGCTGTTGGCGTCGGCCATCAGCTACATCGTGCTGCAGCAAACCATTATCGCCGCGCAGGGGCCGCACTCTCTGCTGCAACGCGCGGTGGGCAATGACGGCAAGGGCAAACTCTCCATGGTGCTGATTGCCTGCGGCATCGTCTCGGCGTTTTGCGTGCAGTACCTGGCGCAGTGCATTTACGCCGCGGTGGCCTGTATCTGGCTGGTGCCGGACCGCCGCATTGAGCGCGTGCTGAGCAAGTCCGATGCCCGAGACGACGTGCGGAGAGATTAATCGCCCGCCGCCTTGCGTAGAATGAAGCCATGTTGATTCTGGCTTCGCAGTCGCCGCGCCGCTCGCAGTTGTTGCGCAACGCGGGCATCTCCTTCACCGCGCAACCCGCGGACATTGACGAAACACAATTCGCGGAGGAAAACGCCGCCGACTACGTGCGCCGCCTGGCGCGTGGAAAGGCCCTCACAATCCTGTCCAACGCTGCCGCGGACGCCGTGGTTCTGGGCGCCGACACCACCGTGGTGGTGGACGGCGCGGCCCTGGGCAAGCCCGCGGATGCCCGCGACGCGCGCCGCATGTTGCAACTGCTGGGCGGACGCCGTCACGAAGTCATGACCGGCGTTTGCGTGGCCTGGAAGAACCCGCGGGGCGAGGCCGAAGTGCTGGTGGAGTGCGAAGTTACCGAAGTGGAGTTCTGCCAGATGAGCGACGAGGAAATTGCCGGTTACATCGCCTCCGGCGAGCCGATGGACAAGGCCGGCGCCTACGGCATTCAGGGCCTGGCCTCGCGCTGGATTCCCCGCGTGAACGGCTGCTACTTCAACATCGTCGGACTGCCGGTGGCCCGCGTCAGCCAGATGCTGAAGGAAGCCCGGCAGCGCGGCGCGCATCTATAATTTCATCATGCCGCGCGTTGTACACTCCGTTTGCCCCCACGATTGTCCCGACGCCTGCTCCGTGCTGGTGACGGTGGAGGATGGCCGCGCCGTCAAGATTGCGGGCAACCCCGAACATCCCATTACGCGAGGCTTTTTGTGCGCCAAGGTGGCGCGCTACCTGGACCGCGTCTATTCGCCCGATCGCGTACTGTATCCCATGCGCCGCGTGGCGCCCAAGGGAACGGGCGGCTTTGCGGCCTTCCAGCGCATCAGTTGGGGCGAGGCGCTGGACGAGCTTGCCGTGCACCTGAAGCAGGCGGAGGAGGAGTTCGGTCCGGAGTCGATTCTTCCCTTCTCTTACGGCGGCACGCTCGGGCAGATTCACGGCTATGGAATGGATCATCGCTTTTTCCATTGCCTGGGCGCTTCTCAACTGGACCGTACGATCTGCGGGGAAGCGGGCACCGAGGCCATGGTTTCGGTCAATGGCGCGCGGCTCGGCGTCGATCCCGAGGATTACCCTTTCTCGCGTTACATCCTCGTGTGGGGAGCCAACATCCATGGCACCAACATTCACCTGTGGCCGTTTATCGAGAAGGCCCGCCGGAATGGCGCCCGTTTGGTGGTGATCGACCCCTTCCGCACCCGCACCGCGGCGCTGGCCGACTGGCACCTGGCGGTGCGTCCCGGCACCGACGTGGCGCTGGCCCTGGGCATGATGCACTGCATTCTGCGCGACGGCCGCGAGGATTGCGAATTCCTGGCTTCCCACGCCACGGGGCTGGACGAGTTGCGGCAAAAAGCCGCCGAGTACACTCCCGGGCGCGCGGCGGCAATTACCGGCCTGCGCGCGGCCGACGTCGAGCAACTTGCCCGCGAATATGCCACGGCGCATCCTTCGGTGATTCGCTTGAACTACGGAGTGCAGCGCACGGAAAACGGCGGCATGTCCGTGCGCGCCATCTGCATGTTGCCGGTGCTGACCGGCGCCTGGAAAGAGCGCGGCGGCGGCATGACGCTGTCCACCTCCGGCGCCTTTCCGCTGAACAAAATGCTGTTGCGCCGCCCGGACCTGATGTACTCCGCGCTGGGACGGCCGGCGCGCGCTTTGAACATGAATCAGCTTGGACGGGTGCTGACCGACCCCGCGCTGGAACCGCCGGTGAAGGCCTTGGTGGTGTACCACTCCAACCCGGCAGCCGTGTGCCCCAACCACAACCTGGTGGTGGAAGGCTTGCAGCGCCCCGATCTGTTTACCGCCGTGCACGAGCAGTTCCTGACCGACACCACGGACTACGCCGACCTGGTGCTGCCGGCAGCCACCTTCCTGGAGACCAAGGAGCTGGTGACCTCCTATGGGCACATGTACCTTCAGCTCGCCGATCAGGCGATTGCCCCCCTGGGCGAGGCCGTGAGCAACGCCGAATTTTTCCGCCGCCTGGCCTCGCGCATGGGACTGGCGGAAGAATGTCTGCACGACTCGGACGACGCGCTGATCGACGCCGCACTGGACAGCGACCATCCTCATTTAGCGGGCATCACGCGCCAGCGCCTGGAGCAGGAGCACTCGCTCCCCATGGCTGTTCCCCGCACCGAAGATGGGGCGTTTCTTCCTTTTTTCCAAGGATTTGCCACGCCAGACGGCAAGGCCTTGCTGGCCAGCCGGGAGCTGGCCGAGGCCGGCCTGGACCCGGTGGCCGAGTTCGTTGCCCCGGTTGAATCGCGGCACTCGGAAGAATTACGACAGTTTCCTTTGGAGTTTGTGCCGCGCAAGCTGGATCACTTTTTGAATACGACTTTCACCAACCTGCCTGGGCACCAGAAAATGAACCGGCGCTTCGAACTGCAATTGCATCCCACGGATGCAGCGGCGCGCGGCATTGCCGAGGGTGACCGCCTGCGCGTGTTCAACTCGCGCGGAGCGATTGAGCTGAAGGCCCACCTCGACGAGGCCACGCCGGAGGGAGTGGTGTTTGGCTCGCTGGACTGGGCGCGGCTGTCTCCTGGCGGGAAGAACGTGAACGCCCTGACCAGCGACCGTTTGACGGATATGGGGCGCGGCGCCACGTTTTACTCCACGCTGGTTGAGGTGGAACGTTTCTAGAGCGGCAGGGCATCGACGGGCCGCGATTCCCAATTACCAAGGCCGGATAGCGGACAAACATAGCCATCTAGGTTCCCGAATAGCGTTGTGAGTCCCCCACCTTGTATAATTGAGCCTTCCGCGCCGAAGTTTCGCATGAGGGTCTCGTCATTCTTCGCACTGATCACGTCTGCGCCGTACCGTCTCGCGTGAACCATCCCCATGGAGGGATGGTTCGTCTGTTCTCTTTCCTTTTGGCTTTCCTGTTTGTAGCCGGAGCTGCCTTTGCCCAACAGGGCATCATTGAGGACATTCGTGTCCATGGCAACCGGCGCATTCCGGCCGAAACGATCCGCGCCCGCATGTTTACACGTCCGGGCGACGTGTTCGATCCGTCCGGACTGGAGCGCGACTTCAACTCGCTCTGGAACGCGGGATATTTCGACGATCTGCGCATCGAGCGTGAGCAGAGCCCGAAGGGATGGATTCTGCACGTCTATGTGAAGGAAAAGCCGACGATCCGTGAGATCAAGTACATCGGCCTGAACGCCGTCACGCAGAGCGACGTGCTGGACAAGTTCAAGGAGCTGAAGGTCGGCCTGAGCCAGGAGAGTCAGTTCGACCCGACGCGGGTTAAAAAGGCCGAGGTGGTGCTGAAGGAATTGCTGGCCGCGCACGGCCACCAGTTCGCCAAGATCGTCACCGAAGTGCGGCAGATTCCGCCGGCCGCCGTGGGCATCACCTTCAACATCAAGGAAGGCCCGAAGGTGAAGGTGGGCAAGATCAAGTTCGAGGGCAATAAGAAGGTTTCGTCGCGCTATCTGCGCGCCGCCATGAAGAACTCGCGGCCCATCGGCGTGCCGCACTCCATCATCCTGGAGAACCTGTTCGCCCGCACCTACGACGCCACCAAGCTGAGCGAAGACGCCGAGCGCGTGCGCTTTGCCTACCAGGACAAGGGCTACTTCAAGGCCATCGTCGAAGATCCGAAGGCGAAGATCCATGACACCAACGGCATCGCCTGGTACTTCCCGATCCGCTCCACGCGCGGCAAGGCAGTGGACATCACGGTGCCGGTGGAAGATGGCGAACGCTACCGGCTGAAGGCGATCACCTTCAGCAATAACAAGGCGCTGAACAACTCGGCTGGCCTGCGCCGGCTGTTCAAGATCAAGGACGGCGAGTGGTTCAACCGCACCGCGGTGGGCAAGGGCCTGGAAGAATTGCGCAAGGCCTACGGCTCGCTGGGCTACATCAACGAGACCAACGTGCCGGAAACCGAGATCGACGAAGAACACAAGACGATCACGATGAAGATCGACGTCGATGAAGGCAAGCAGTTCTTCGTGCGCCGCGTAGAATTCACGGGCAACACCACCACGCGCGACAAGGTTATCCGCCGCGAACTGGCCCTGGAAGAAGGCCAGATCTACAACTCCCGCCTGTGGGAGATGAGCCTGCTGCGCCTGAACCAGCTCAACTTCTTCGAGACGTTGAAGCCCGAGCAGGATTCCGAAGTGCACCAGGACGTGGCCAACAGCACGGTGGACATCACCCTGAAGGTGAAGGAAAAGGGCAAGAACCAGATCGGCCTGAATGGCGGCATGAGCGGCATGGCCGGCGCCTTCGTGGGCTTGAACTACCAGACCAACAACTTCCTGGGCCTGGGCGAGACGCTGTCGGTCTCGGCCTCTCTGGGCAGCTACCAGCGCGATGCCATGTTCGGCTTCACCGAGCCCTACTTCCTGGATAAGCCGCTGCAGTTGGGCTTTACGGTGTTCACCCGCAATTACAAGTACAACCAGGCCAAACAGGCCTCCATCGCTTCGGGCACGAAGTCCACGCTGTCGCAGGCCTTCCAGAATTCGCTACAGAACTTCTCGCAGCAGAGCACGGGCTTCACGGTCTCGGGCAGCTACCCGCTGCACCGCTCGTTTAAGCGCATCGGACTCACCTATTCGTTCGATACGTCGGACATCACCACCTACACTTCGGCGTCGCAGAACTACTTCGAGTACCTGGCGTTCCGCAACGTGGGCGGACCGAACGCTCTGCAGGGCATCGTCACCAGCAAACTGGTGCCCAGCTTCAGCAGCAGCACCATCGACAATCCGATGCGCCCGCACCGTGGCCGCAGCTACTTCATCGGCATGGATATCGCGGGCATTGGCGGCAACGTCGCCGATATCCGCCCAGTGACCGAATACAAGCAGTTCATCCCGATGAAGGGCCTGCGCGCGCGCAAAGACGGCATGCAGACCCTGGGCATCCGCCTGCAGGGATCGTTCATCACCGGCTTTGCCGGCAAAACGGCGCCGCCGTTCGAACGCTTCTTCCAGGGCGGCGATACCGACCTGCGCGGCTTCGACGTGCGCTCGATCTCGCCGGTGGCCTTCATCTCGGACAAGCAGGCGGTCACGCTGACCGACCGCGCCGGCAGCGCTATTCCGGTCGATACGAACAACCTGAACGTTGGCGCCTACACCGTGACCGTGCCGATCAACCGCCTGGTGTACCCCGGCGGCGACACCAGCCTGGTGGCCAACTTTGAATACCGCATCCCCATCGCGGGACCGGTCACCTTCGCCTTCTTCACCGATACCGGCATGAACATGGCGGTGCGCCAGTCGCAGTTGCGCCTCTCCGACGAACAGATCAGTTCGCTGGATAACACGCCGTTCGGCTGCCCCAACGTGACCCTCACCCACAGCGGAGTAAATGGCGAGGCCTACACCTGCACCGGCACGCAGTTCCTGAAGTTCGCCAGGGAGATTACTCCTGTGGCCGGCACCAATTACCAGGTGCGCATGTCCACCGGCGCCGAGCTGCAGGTGATCCTGCCGGTGGTCAACGCGCCGTTCCGCATCTACTACGCCTACAACCCGCTGCGCGTGGACACCTGGGCCGATCCCAAGGTGCTGATGACGCGCAGCATGTTCCCGGTTGGCGATGCGGGCGACTACACCTACGCGAACGCGGTTGCGACCTACACGCCGAACTATCGCGTGCGCGAGCCGCGCAAAACGTTCCGCTTCACGGTGGCCACGACGTTCTAGTTTTCTCTGTCCTGGGAAGGAGCGCCGCTGCCGCGTGCGGTTTGACGCTCCTAATCCCGCAACCTATAATCGCTTTGATCCGTAAGAGGAATTTTTCGACTAGGGCTGGAGCCGCAAGGTTCGCCCGCCTGCAGAAAGGTTTCCGCGGAATATCCCCTGTGTGCTCCTACAGGAGCAGAGGCTAATTTCAATGAAACGCAACTTCGTCCGCTTTGTTCCGGCCGCCGCTTTGGCCATGATTCTCAGCGCCGGGGCCTTTGCCCAGTCTGCTGCTCCCGCCGCCGCGCCGTCCGCTACCAAGGTCGGCATCATCAACATCCAGGCCGCTATCGTTGGCTCCAACGAAGGCCAGCGCGATTTCGAGACGCTGCAGAAAAAATTCGACCCGAAGCGTCAGGAGTTGGAAGGCCTGAACAAGGAAGTCGATGAACTGCAGAAGAAATTCAACACCCAGGGCGACAAGCTGAGCGACGAAGCGCGCGCCGACCTGCTGAAGCAGATCGATACCAAAAAGAAGACGTTGCAGCGCAACTACGAAGACGCCAACGCCGACATTCAGTCGCAGCAGAACGAGATCGCCAACCGCATCGGCCAGAAGATGGTTGAGGTGCTGGATAAGTACGCCAAGGACAACGCCTTTACCCTGATCCTGGACGTCAGCGGTCAGCAAAGCCCGGTTCTGTGGGCCGCCAGCTCGGTGGACGTGACCAAGGCCGTGGTCGACGCCTACAACGCCCAGTCGGGTATTGCAGCTCCCGCCAAGCCCGCTGCTGCCAAGCCCGCTGCGACTCACCCCGCAGCCCCTGCCGGTGGCGTGAAGAAGTAGTTGTTAAGAGCGATTTCCATGCCGCCCGGTTCGCCGGGCGGTTTTCTTTTTCTGCAATTTATTTCACGATTCCCGAGTTGGAATCGAGGTCCAAAACGGACTATCTGCAATGTGGAAAAAGCGTGGAAAACTCCGCGCTCCTGAAATGTGAATGCCTGGTTACGCGTAAATATCTTGCTCCAAGCTGAAAATTAAACGCGCAACTTGTTGATTAATAAATGAGTTACAAAATATGTTGCAATCTCCTTGACGACGGGCACAGGGCTGTTGCAGAAAGACGCGCAAAGGAGTTTTGCACAAATCCACATTTGCAAATATATTTTGTGGCCCTGCGGAAGGGCGTCATAACCAGCGAAAAACGAAGGGGTCAGCTCTCTTCGCTGGCGACGCGCAGGACGGCCAGGAAGGCTTCCTGCGGAATATCCACTTTACCCACGCGCTTCATGCGGCGCTTGCCCTCTTTTTGCTTCTCTAAGAGTTTGCGCTTACGAGAAATATCGCCGCCGTAACATTTGGCGAGCACGTTCTTGCGCAGGGCAGCCACGGTTTCGCGGGCCACAATGCGGGCGCCGATGGCGGCCTGGATGGCGACCTCGAACTGCTGGCGCGGGATGAGCTCGCGCATCTTGCTGACCAGTGCCTTGCCGCGCTCGTAGGCCGAGTCGCGATGCACGATGATGGACAAGGCATCGACGCTCTCGCCGGCGACCAGGATGTCCAGCTTCACCATCGGCGACTCCCACCAGCCGGAGAGGTGATAGTCCAGCGAAGCGTAGCCGCGCGAGACGGTCTTGAGACGGTCATAGAAATCGAGCACAACTTCGTTCAGCGGCAGCTCATAGGTAATCATCACGCGGCTCGCGCCGACGTATTCGAAATTCTTCTGCTTGCCGCGCTTCTCTTCCACCAGCTTCAGAATGCCGCCAACGTACTCTTCGGCGGTGAGGATGGTGGCGGTGATGATGGGTTCCTTCACGCTTTCAATCAGCGTGGGATCGGGCCACTTCGACGGGTTGTCCACCTCAAGAGCCGTGCCGTCGGTGAGGGTGACGTCGTAGCGCACGCTGGGCGCGGTGATGATCAGGTCCAGGTTGTACTCGCGCTCCAGACGCTCCTGGATGATTTCCATGTGCAGCAGTCCGAGGAAGCCGCAGCGGAAACCGAAGCCGAGGGCCGTGGAGCTTTCCGGCTCGAAGAAGAACGAGGCGTCGTTGAGGCGCAACTTCTCCAGGGCATCGCGCAACAGGTTGTGCTCGTGCGAATCCACCGTGTAGAGGCCGGCAAAGACCATGGCCTTGATGTCTTCAAAGCCGGGCATGGCCTCAATGGCCGGGTGGTCGGCGTCGGTGATGGTGTCGCCAATCTTCACATCTCCCACGGTCTTCATGGTGGCGAAGAAGAAGCCAACCTCGCCGGCCGTCAGCTCGCCGATCTCGGCTGCCTTGGGCGTGAGCACGCCCATGGAGTCCACCAGGAACGTCGTGCCCTTGGCCATGAGCTTGATCTTCTGTCCCTTGTAGAGGCGTCCGTTTACGACGCGGGCCAGCACGCCCACGCCGCGGTAGCTGTCAAACCAGGAATCGAAGATAAGGGCCTGTAGAGGCGCTTCCACGCGGCCCTTGGGCGGCGGCACGCGCTTGACGATCTCTTCCAGCACCTCGATGACGCCCATGCCCGTCTTGGCGCTGATGGGAAGGGCCGTGGAGGCGTCGAGGCCGACGGCGCTCTCGATCATCTCCTTGGTACGCTCGATGTCGGCGCTGGGCAGGTCGATCTTGTTGATGACCGGAATAATCTCGAGGCCGTGGTTGATGGCGATGTAGCTGTTGGCCAGCGTCTGCGCTTCCACGCCCTGGGTGGCGTCCACCACCAGCAGCGCGCCCTCGCAACTGGCCAGCGAGCGCGAGACTTCGTAGGAGAAGTCCACGTGGCCCGGCGTGTCGATCAGGTTGAGCTGATAGGTCTGGCCATCCTTGGCCGCGTAGAGCATACGCACGGCATGGGCCTTGATGGTGATGCCGCGTTCGCGCTCCAGGTCCATGGCGTCCAGCACCTGCTCCTGGCCGGCCATTTCGCGGGCCGTAAGCGAGCCGGTGATCTCCAACATGCGGTCGGAGAGGGTGGTCTTGCCGTGGTCAATGTGCGCGATGATCGCGAAATTCCGAATCAGAGTGCGGTCCATGCTTTACTTTCAGTTCAAATGCCCGCACGGTCGGCGCGGCTCGGGGTCTGTATCGTCTTATTTTACCATCGCGGGCACATTGCGGAGGGATCTGGCGCAGGGGGCGGATCCACGCGCGATGGAATTGCGCGGCGCGATCCGGACGCGCACTTTGCGGCGGCTTCCGGTACACTTGAACACGGAGTTTTTTAGGAGGCTACACTTGGCAAAACGCTTCGCACTCGTAATGGCGCTGCTGCTGATAATGGCGGCGGCCACATTCGCGCAAGTGCCCTCTGCGGGCAACGTCTTTGTCGGCTATTCACTGGCTCGCGTGGACGCCGGCTGGGGCACCCAGGGCAACATCAACGGCTGGGAGGTTTCCGCCGAAGGCAAGGTGGCGCCGTTTGTGGGCATGGTTCTGGACCTGGGTACGACCTACGGCCCGCTGCCGATTCCGAATTCGCAACTGTTCGGAACCAGCGGCATGGCCACGGGTGAGTCGACCCTGGTGACCTACATGGTGGGCCCGAGGGTCTCGGTAAAGGTCGGCCGCTTCCGTCCCTTCGCTCACGTGCTGGTAGGCGGCGCACACCTTCATCAGAACGTGACGCACTACGCGGATGCGTATGTCCACGGGGAAACTGCACTGGCCGATGACTTCGGCGGCGGCGTGGATTACCGCATTATGCCGCACATCGGATTCCGCCTGCAGGGCGACGCTTTGCAGACACGCTTCCGTGATGACTACCCGGTCAACACAGGCGTCAAAACCAACATTCGCGGGTCGGCTGGCATCGTCTTCAACTTCTAACCGCTGGCGCCCTCCGGGTGCGCGCAACAAAAGATAAAGGCCGGTGCACATGCACCGGCCTTTGTTATGTCCGCAGGCAGGTTCTATTCGTAGGCCAGGGCCTCGATGGGATCCTTCTGCGCGGCGCGCAAGGCCGGGTAAATGGCGCCCACCAGCGCCCCGATGACGGCCAGCACGGTGGCACGCATCACCCAGTGGTAGTCCCACACCATCTTGTGCAGCGGGAACTTATGGTTGATTCCGGCAGAGGCCAGCGCGGTCAGCAACAGTCCCATCAACACTCCGCCAATGGCCAGCACAAAGGCCTCGCGCAGGATGACGTTGAGAATGTACAGCCGCGTGGCGCCCAGCGATTTGAGGATGCCGATCTCGCGCGTGCGCTCCATCACCGCGGTGTACATCGACTGGAAGATGACAATGAAGCCGATGGTGAGCGCGATGCCGATGACGATGTTGAAGAACGTGGCCAGGAAGGGAATGTTATTCACCGTCATGAGCGAGGCGTACTCAGCCAGCGAGCGCGCCACGTACTGCTCCATGCCCGGCGTGGCCTTGATGGCCTCCACTACGGCGGCGGCGTTCTGCGGCGAGTCGGTGCGCACGTAGAACATGCTGGCCTTGCCCTCGGAGCCAAGCAGTTCGGAGAGCGTGGCGATGGGAATGTAGCGGCGCGCGCCCTTGCCGTGCTCCACGATGCCGCTGACGCGGAACTTCTGGTTGAGCACCTCGAATTCGTCGCCGACCTTGGCGTGATGATCCTGGGCGAAGAGATCGTCCACGATCATGTCGTTCGGCCCCTGGAACGGTCCGCCGGAAAGGTACTGGAAGGGGCGTCCCATTTTGTTGAAGTCGTTCGGTGAGTTGGGATCAAGCTCGATGCCGTCAATGACTTCAGGGTTCTTGGTGGTGATGAAGTGCATCACGATGGGCGACACGGCGGCGACGTGCGGCAGGGTGCGCAGCTTGTCGGCCACGCGGATGGAGACCGGCGCGCCAGTGATGCCGGTGAAAAAGCTGGAGCCCGGCGGCGACACCATCACGTCAAAGCCAATGCCCTTCTGGCGGTCGGCGTTGTCGTTGAGCATGCTCAGGCAGAGGCCGACGATCAGCAGGATGAGCGTGACTTCGATGGCAATGGCGAAGACACTGATTACGGTGCGCAGCGGCCGGTGCACCAGGTTGGAGATAACCATTTTGTTCACCCTTTGAGGATATCAAACCGGCCCGCAAAAAAGCCGTGCCAATGGGTTTTTTGAACAAATTGAGCCCGGCGGCGGCAGGCAAAAAAAAGGCGCCAACCGAAGGCGGCGCCCACAGACTCCCGATTGCTATTTGTTGGCGCGCACAAACTCCACGGCGGCGTCCAGAATCTTCTCCACCGTTTCGGGCGAGGCGGCCTCGCAATAGACACGCAGCAGGGGCTCGGTGCCCGATCCGCGAATCAGCAGCCAAGCCTCGGCTCCGTGATTCGGGGCCGGAGCGTCGAGGAAAAACTTAAAGCCGTCCAGATCCTCAATGCGCAGCACCTTGTAGGGGCCAATCGACGAAGGCTTGGCCGCCGCGCGCGCCAGAGCGCTCTGCTTGATCTCCTCGGTCAGGCGCAGGTCGCGGCGTCCGTAGTAGTGCGCGCCGTAGTGCGTCTGCAGGCCCTGCACAAGCTGGCCGAGCGTCTTGCCCTCGTCGGCCATCACGTTGGCCAGCAAGAGGGCGTTCAGGCTGCCGTCGCGCTCCAGAAGAAATTTGGGAATGCCGATGCCGCCCGACTCTTCGCCGCCGATGAGCACCTGCTTGCCGCTGAGGGCAATCTCGGCCACGTACTTGAAGCCCACGCCGTGCTCGATCAGTTCGCGTCCGTAGGCGCGGGCGATGCGGTCCAACATGCGCGTGGTGTTGAAAGCCCTGGTGATCACTCCGGGCCAATGTTTGCGCTTTAGCAGCCACTCCAGCAGGATGGCAAAGCACATGTGCGCGTCCACCCACTGGCCGTCTTCGCTGACGGCGCCAATGCGGTCGGCATCGCCGTCGGTGGCCAGTCCGGCATCGCTATGGTTGGCCACCACGGTCGCTTGCAGACCGCTGAGGTGCGGCAGAATCGGCTCGGGATTGATGCCGCCAAAGAGCGGATCGATGTTGCCGTGAATCTCCGTGGCGGAGACGCCGAGTTCGGCGAAGATGTCGCGCAGAATGCCGCGGCCCGCGCCGTACATCACGTCAATGGTGAATTTGTGTTTGGCCTCGGCGATGCGCTTGAGATCGACAAAGTTCTTGATGGCCGCAATGTACTCGGTCTTAAAGTCGGCCTCCACCACGGCGCCGCCCGCACGCTCCGTCAAAGGAGCGTCGATGAATGACTCGATCTTCTTGATGATGGCCGGAGCGGCCGAACCGCCATAGCCCGCCTTGTACTTCACGCCATTCCAGTTCCACGGATTGTGGCTGGAGGTGATCATGACGCCGCCGGCGGCGCCCTGTTTTTTCACCATGTAGCTGAGGGCAGGCGTGGGCGTGATCTCCTTGGCTAACTGCACGCGGATGCCCGAGGCGGCGATGGCCTCCGAGGCGACCTCGGCAAAGCGGCGCGAGCCGAAGCGCGTGTCATAGGCCACCAGCACGCCGGCGGCGGGATTCTCATATTGATGAACGTAGGCGGCAATGGCCCGGGCGGCGCGGCGGACGTTCTCATAGGTGTAGTCGTCGGCAATAATGCCGCGCCATCCGTCCGTGCCAAACTTGATCTGCTGTGTCATGCGTACTTCCTTCACGTTAAACGAGCTTGGAATTCTTTTGCGCGTCCAGGTACTTGACGATCTTGCCCACGTCCTGCGAGCGCTCCAGGGTGGTAATTAAAAGGGCGTCGCCGGAATCGACCACCACCAGGTTATGCACGCCGACGGCGGCCACAAACTTGCCCGGCGCGTGAATGTAGTTGCCTTCCGCCTCCAGCAGGAAGGTGTCTCCGGCATTGATGACGTTGTGCTTCTGCTTGCCCTGCGCCATGCGGTGCTCAAAGTGCGCGGCCCACGAGCCCAGATCGTTCCAGCCCCAGTCGGCAGGCACGCAGAAAATGTTGGAGCCTTCTTCGCCGGCAGCCGAGCGCGGCTCCAGAATGCCGTAGTCCACGCTCTTGTCATCGCACTGTGGATAGAACTTTTTCAGCGCCGCTTCAAACTTTCGCGTGCCCCAGGCGGCGGCGATCTTCTCCAGTTGCTGGGCGGTGTTGGGAAGGTTCTGGCGCAGCGCGTTGACCAGCGTCTGCGCCGACCACAGAAACATGCCGCTGTTCCAGTAGAAGTTGCCCGCGGCCACAAACTGTTTGGCTACGTCTTCCTTGGGCTTTTCGCAGAAGCGGCGCACGCGCGTGGCGCTGCCTTTGTACGCCGCGCCCGCCTCGATGTAGCCGTAACCAGTCTCCGGGCGCGTGGGCTTTACGCCCATGACGACGATGTTGTCTCCGGCGGCGGCAAGACGAATGCCTTCGGCGAGATCCTTGCGGAACTTCTTCTCCTTGGCGATGACCTGATCGGAAGGAAACAGTCCAAGCACGGCCTTCGGGTTGCGGCGGTAAAGGATGAAGGCGGCCAATCCGATGGCGGGGGCCGTGTTGCGGCCCATCGGCTCGGCCACAATCTGCTTGCGCGGCAGTTGCTTGAGCTGGCGGCCAATGGCCGGGCGCAGATGCTGGTTGGTGATGATCCAGAAATTTTCCGCCGGAGCCAACGGCAAAAGGCGCGCCGCCGTCTCCTGAATCATCGACTGCTCACTGTTGAGCGGGAGCAACTGCTTTGCAAAGGCCTTGCGGCTGAGCGGCCAGAAGCGCGTGCCGCGGCCGCCGGCAAGAATGACGGGAAAAAATTCAGGCTTCGCCAAGGGACTCCTCGGAACGATGCGATGGGATTTAGGCAACAAATTATCTTCTACTACCGGCGTCCGCGGGGCAAGTACGCAGCTCGCCTTGCGGCTCAGGAGTGGCCTCTCCCGGAACGTACATGCGCAGCACATCGGCCGACCACTGCGGACGCACGGTGAACTCCGCAACGCAGGCGGGAATGATGGCCGCGTCGCCGCGCATCATCGTCACCGCCGGCGCGCCGGGACTTTCCACCACGGCGCCGCCTTCCAGGGCCACAAGCACCTGCACCGAACTCGCTCCCGGCGTGGCGTGCAACGTAACCGGCTCCTGGATCGCGTACTGCTCCACCACAAAGCGCGGCGCGGCCAGCAAAAGGTCGTGCTCCTCCACGCGCCGTGGCGGCACTAAGCCGGCGTGCGTCCGGGCGCGCAGGCAGGCCAGCCCCTGCTCCAAGTGCAACTGACGCGGACGTCCGTAATCGTACAGGCGATAGGTGAGGTCGCTGTTCTGCTGTGTCTCGATGAAAATGGCGTTCGGCCCCATGGCATGAACCGTGCCCGCGTCCACGTAGATCATCTGACCGGCTGCCACGTCCAGCCAGTTCAGCATGTGCTCGGCCTGCTTTTGCTCAATGGCCATGCGGAACATTTCCACGTCAATGCCGGGACGCAGACCAAGGCCCACCTGCGCTCCGGCCACGGAGCGCGCTACGTACCAGCACTCGGTTTTGCCGCACGGCTCGCCAATCTCGTGGGCGCGCGCATCGTCCGGATGCACCTGCACGCTGAGCTTTTGCCGCGGGAAAAGAAACTTGATGAGCAGAGGAAAGCGGTTGGGCTGCGCCGAGGCCGCGCCCACGAATTCGGCACCGTATGCGGAAGAAACCTCCGCCAGCGTTTTGCCCGCCAGCGGGCCACCGCTGACCTGGCAAGTGTCGCCCGTCAGCCAGACTTCGCCAATGGGTTCGCCTTCTACGGTGTGCGTGAAATACGGACGGAGGTCGCGCGTGCCCCAGACACGCTCATGAAATTCGGGATGGACGAGAAACGGTACCAGAGACGGCATCGGTTGCCCCGCAACAGAAGTACGCCTCATTTTACGGCAAAATCAGAGATGCAACCGCCTCTCCTGGCTTTCTGCTTCGGGCGGCACTCTCGCTGATTTTGCGTTCAATGAAACGGGCGGAGAAATGGGTGCTGGCGCCTCCATCTCTCCGCCCAGGTACTTAACGGCCAATCAATTACAGCGCGGCAAAGAATTTCGCGATCCGCTCCAGGCCACGGTCAATGGCGTCAGCCGACGTGGCATAAGAGCAGCGGATATGACCCGCCAGACCAAAGGCCTCGCCGGGCACGGTGACCACGTGACCTTCATGCAGCAGGCGCGAGGACAGTTGTAAGGTGTCAATGCCGGCGCGCTTGGCAACCTCGCTGACGTCCGGGAAGGCATAGAACGCGCCTTCCGGCATATTGCACTTCACGCCGGGAATCTGGCGCAGGCCGTTGACGATGCGCTCACGCAGCGTGATGTACTCGGCCTTCATGCCGGCCACGCACTGCTGCGAACTGGTGAGCGCCGCCAGACCCGCCTTCTGCACAATCGACGTGGGGTTGGACGTGGACTGGCTCTGCAGCTTGGTCAACTGCTTGACCACGGCCAACGGAGCCAGCGCGTAGCCCAGGCGCCAGCCGGTCATCGAGTAGGTCTTCGAGAGCGAGCCCATCACCAACAATGAATCCTTGTACTCGGTGAGCGACCCCAGCGAGAACGACTTGCCGGTGTAGTCCAGATAGACGTAACACTCGTCGCTCATCACGTAGATGCCGCGCGAGGCCGCCAGTTTGACGATGGCCGCCAGGTCTTCCGGGGCCACCACGGCGCCCGAAGGATTGTTCGGCGAGTTCACCAGGATGATCTTGGTGCGCGGCGTAATGGCCTTTTCGATCATCGCGGCCGTCAGGCGGAAGCCGTCTTCCGCGCTGGTGGGCACAAAGCAGCACTTGCCGCCGCAAAACTGCACCATGTCCTTGAACGAGACCCAGTAGGGCACGGGGATGATGACTTCATCGCCGTGATCCACCAGCACCTGAAAGGTGTTGAACAGGGCGTTTTTGCCGCCTGTGGTGACGATGGTTTCATCGAACGTGTAGTTGGAGCCGAAGTCCTGCTTGTGGCGCTCGACAATGGCCTGGCGGAGGTCTTTGATGCCCGCAACCGGCGTGTACTTGGTGAAGTTCTTCTGGATGGCTTCGATGCCGGCCTGTTTGATGTGCTCCGGCGTGGTGAAGTGCGGCTCACCGGCGCCGAAGTCCACCAGGTCCACGCCCTGCGAACGCAGGACGGTTGCTTCGTTGTTGATGGCCATCGTAGCCGAAATTTCAATACGGCCGATGCGCGCCGTAAATGCAGTGGCGGTTGCGGACATGGAGTATTCCTTTCCAGGTAGCTTCAATTTGTTTTTGCCCCACTTCCAGACAGGGCGGGAAGAAAATCTACTTCGAACCGGCGGCGGAGACGCTGACACGTGTTCGCAGTTGCGCTTCCACCGAGGGCGGCAACAGACCGTTCAGCGAACCGCCCAGCGTGGCGATTTCGCGTACCAGGCGCGAGCTGAGATAGGAATAGGCGCCGGCGGGCATCATGAACACCGTCTCCAGCGTGGGATCCAGTTTGCGGTTCATCCACGCCATTTGCAGTTCGTACTCGTAGTCGCTGACGGCGCGGATGCCGCGCAAGACCGCCTGCGCGCCGCACTGCCTTGCAAAGTCCACCATCAGTCCGTTGAAGGACTCCACGCGCACGTTCGTCCACGGGGCGCAGCATTCGCGCAGCATCTGCATACGCTCGTCCACCGTAAACAGCGCGGTCTTCTCCGTGTTGCACAGGATGGCGACCACCAACTCGTCAAAAATCTTTGCCCCGCGCTGAATCAGGTCGAGGTGGCCGTTGGTCGGCGGATCGAACGAACCCGGATATATCGCAACGACGTGCTTCAAAAGAGGCCTCGGAAACGCTGTCGTGGAATGCTCTGATTCTAGCGGGATCGCCGTGGATGAAGCAACATCCGGTCGCCGCCAAATTCCCCGCCCGGGCACGGAACGTGCTCTACAATGGGGCAACTGCCATGGGGGCAAGGCGATGAACCTGCTCGACAAGAACACGCTGCGCGTCATTTTCACCATTCTGGCCACGGTGGCCCTGCTGAGCTTTCTCTGGCTGGCGCGCAAACCGCTGCTGGTGTTCCTGTTTGCCATGCTGTTTGCCTACCTGCTGGAGCCTCTGATCGGCCTTTTGCAGCGCTGGACGCGTGCCGGGCGCGGCGTGGCCATCGCCATCGTTTACATCCTGCTGCTGGGCGGGCTGTTTACCTCCGTCGCCGCCGTGGGGCCGCGGGTGATCGAGGAAGGCCGCCGCCTCTCGCAGGCCGCGCCCGAGCTTTACAACAAATTTGCCAGTGGCAGCATTGCCCTGCAGGTGGGCCAGGCACGCGGCTGGAGCGCGCAGACGCAACAGAGCGTGCAGCAGTTCATCGTCAGCCACCGCGACGAGGTTCTCACCACCCTCAGCGAGCAGGGTGCCAAGCTCACCGGGATGGCCGCCAACACGTTGTGGATCGTGCTGATCCCCATCCTTGCCGTATTCTTCCTCTCCGATAAAAGCCGCTTCGCCAACGGCATCGAGCGCCTCTTCTCCGATCCGCACAGTCGCCGCCTGGTGCACGACGTGATGAACGATCTGGACGGAATGCTCTCTCACTTTGTAAGGGCGCAGCTCTACCTGGCCGCCATCTCCTGCGCCGTGTACGTCACCGGCCTCTCTCTGCTGCACGCGCCCTATGCCCTGGTGCTGGGCATACTGGGCGGACTGCTGGAGTTCATCCCCTTTGTCGGCCCGATGGTAGCCGGAGTGCTGATCCTGGGGGTGGCCTTCGGTTTCAACTACCCGCATCTGCTGGCCGTGCTGCTCTTCCTGCTGCTGTGGCGTGGCGTGCAGGACTACATCATCTCGCCGCGCGTGCTGGGCGGCCGCGTGGAGGTGCATCCCCTGCTGGCCATCTTCGGTGTGCTGGCCGGCGGAGAGATTGCCGGCGTGGCGGGCATCTACTTTGCCGTGCCGGTGCTGGCCGCCATACGCATTCTGTGGCAGCGCTGGCACGAGCGCGGACGCGCCGCATCCTCAACGGCACTTTAACCCGGCGCCGGCGTCCCAATTCAGGGCATTTTCCCTATCCCCGTTACCGAATCAGGCACGTCACATATTCTTCAAATATATTTCACGCCTTCGCAACGAACTTCCGGTACTTCTGGACGTAATAGAAAACGTGAAGCAAGTGACCGAAGGGACGGGTATGGACCTGATCATGGAAGTAAGGACCGGACGCGAGCGAGTGACCTTGGCCTGCCACGGCAAGCTGGTGGGCGGCAAGGAGGCTGAGGCCTTCCGGCGCAACGTGGTGCTACTGCTGGGCGGTTTTCAGCACGTGGACATCAATCTGTCGCAGATACGCGCGGTGGATTGCGGAGGACTGGGCAGCCTGGCCGCGGTGCTGGGTATGGCCCGTGACAAAAACTGCCAGGTGCGGGTACTGCACGCCAACTCGATCATCCGCGAGCAACTGAAATTGACCGGTCTGGAGCGCTTTCTGGCCGACGCGCCCAACGGCTCAATGAGCCTGGTGGATGCCCCGCACGTGGCCGTAGCCTGAGTCACAAACGACTTTGCTTTCCCTGTTGGAAGATTGGGAAAGAAAGAGGGGCGGCTGCGGCCACCCCTCTTTAGTGCATTTTTTTCAACGGCTTACTTCTTTGGCACCGCAGCCTTGGCCGCGGCAACTTCCTTGGGCGAAACCGGAGCCGGCTCGGCGGGAGCTTCGGCGGCGGCCTTGTCCAGGCCAAGCGCCTTGCGCACGGCGGCCTCCACCCTGGCCGTCACGTCCTTGTTTTCCTTCAGGAAATTCTTGGTGTTCTCGCGGCCCTGACCGATGCGCTCGCCGTCGAAGCTGTACCAGGCGCCGGACTTCTCCACGATGTTGCGCTCCACTGCCACATCGAGCATGTCGCCTTCCTTGGAGATGCCCTCGCCGTACATGATGTCGAATTCAGCATCGCGGAAGGGAGCAGCCGTTTTGTTCTTGACGATCTTCACCTTGGTGCGCGAGCCCACCACCTGGTCGCCGTCCTTGATTGCGGCAATGCGGCGGATGTCGATGCGCACCGAACTATAGAACTTGAGCGCGCGGCCACCGGTGGTGGTTTCCGGATTGCCGAACATGACGCCGATCTTCTCGCGGATCTGATTGATGAAAATGAGGCAGGTGCGCGACTTGCTGACCGTACCGGTCAGCTTGCGCAGCGCCTGCGACATGAGGCGCGCCTGCAGGCCCATGTGACTGTCGCCCATTTCGCCGTCGAGTTCGGCCTTGGGCACCAGCGCGGCCACGGAGTCCACCACCAGCACGTCGATGGCGCCCGAGCGCACCAGTGCCTCGGTGATCTCCAGCGCCTGCTCGCCGTAGTCCGGCTGAGACACCAGAAGGTTGTCCACGTCCACACCCAGCTTTTTGGCGTAGGCCGGGTCCAGAGCGTGCTCGGCATCCACAAAGGCCGCCATGCCACCGGCCTTCTGCGCCTCGGCAATGATTTGCAGGGTGATGGTGGTTTTGCCCGAGGATTCCGGGCCGAAGACCTCGACAACGCGGCCGCGGGGCACGCCTCCCACGCCCAGAGCGGCATCGAACGAGATGCTACCCGTCGAGATGACCGCGATGGGGACGATGGGGCCCTTACTGCCCAGACGCATGATGGAACCCTTGCCAAACTGCTTTTCAATCTGAGAGAGCGCAACGTCGATTGCGCGGGACCGTTCGTCTGCCATTCTCGGTAGCTCCTCGGGCCACCCCGTGCGGACAGGGTGCGCGAAAATTTCAGGAAGGGATGATGCCCAGCTCCTACGCCGCCCTCCGCAAGACAGCGAAGCTCAAAGACTTTCCCAGCTTGGTAAGGCGACAGGGGAGAGAATAGCACTTTGCATAAAAAAGGGGAAGAAATGGAGAAGATCGACTTCCAAAATTCCCATTTTTGATTGCTTCCAGCTATCTTTCCCCGCAAAAACCCCGGTTCGTGTCCAAAAATCGTGCATTTACCGCTGCAAAAGGTCCACCGGCTGGCGCACGTCCGTCACGCGGAAGAATCCCGCCAGCGAAGGATAACGCTCGGCCACTTTTTCGTACATCTGGTAGGCCACGCTGCGATAGCTCCAGTGGCCGCCCACGCCGGTGCGCAGCTCGCTGATGTACACGGCCTCGGCCAAGTCCATTTTGAACAGCGTGCGCTTGCGGTAGGCCAGGGGCAGCAGGTAGTGGGTAGCGCTATCGGTTTCTCCGTGCACGGCCAGCGACGCCGCCAGCCACCCGGCATTGGCCGCCACCTGCTGCATGGTGGCCGCATAGCGCTCCTGGTGGCCGCCTTCGGCGATCTCGCGCGGCGTGTCAAAACCATGGGCGAAACAGTACTCCTGATGGATCTGCACGCAGCGGCGATGGCGATGCAGGTCGCGGTAAGCGCCAATGTCCATCAGGATGTCGAAGCGGAATTTTTGCCCTGCGCTGTAGGCGCGCAGCAGCTCGTCGTGGCGGCCGCGATGCTTTGTTCCCAGGGCAACGATCTCGTCGCGTCGCGCCGCTGTAAGTGATTCCACGGCCTGGCGCAACTGCCGGTAGGGATACTGGCTGGCCTGGTAGAGCAACGTGGTGGCCAGCTCGATTTCCAAAGGCTCGTCGTCCAGCAGATCAACCTCGGGGGCCGCGTTGATTGCCGCCCCGTTCATCAGCTCGCGGACGGCCTGCGCCAGCTCCGGCGCGGTGGCCAGCTCATAGGCATTGGGCTCGGCGTACTTCACCAGCGTGGGAGAGGCATGAACCTCGCGCAGCAGCTCGCGGCGCGCTTCTTCGCCCAGCGCGGCATCGGCGGCGGTAATGGCTTCCACCAGCTTTTCGCGACGGGCGGAGTTCACGTCCCAGGCCGGGCCGCGCGCGGAGTCCTTCATCAACTCGGCCAAGCGGCGCACCTCGGCGTAGGGACTGCCCAGCAGCCGGGAGACCTGCGTCTCCAGGGTGCGCGCGTTCACGATCTGCCCCAAGGAGGTGTTCGTCGCCAAAGGCAGCAGGTAGCGGGAGATATCGAAGGCCCGGGCGCGCAAAGTGCGCTCATACTGCTCCTGCGGCATCTCAGAAGGCTTGGGCGTGCGGGCCACAAGATAGTCAAAGTTGAACTGGCTGAAGGCCTGGTACTCATCGAGGAGGAACTGGATTGTGTCCTCGTAGAGCTTGGCATCCGCGGCCTGGGCAAAGGGCGGCGTATAGTGGCCGCTCTTCTTGAAGTCCTGGTAGCGGGTGGAGCGCTCCTGGCCGTCCCAGCGCGTCTCGTCCACCACCTGCGTGGCCGCCAGCAGGCTCAGACGCTCAATGGCCATGGCGAGGTGCGCCAGGTCGGCAATGGAGCGGTGGCCGTACTGGAAATAGAAGGTGCTCAGGAACTTCTCGGCCTTCTGCTCGTTCAGCTCCGCCAGCGACTGCTTCATGGAGAGCGCCGAGCGCGAGTACTTGGCCATGGCGTAGGCCTGCACTTCAGGATCGGCTCCGTGGATGCAATACACTTCAGGTTCGGCCGCACGGGTGGCGGCAGCGGACGTGGGGCTGGCGGGGACGCTCATGGGGAGATTGTCCCTTATCGCGCCTCCGATTGCCAGAGGCACACGCCTTTCCCTTGTGGATCGCCGCGCAAATTGCGCCATCAAATTCCCCTGCCCGTGCCAAGCATTTTGGGCTAGGCTTGTGGATTAGAGAGTCACGGTGGAGCACGACGTTCAAACACAATTCGTAACCGCGGGCAGCCTGCTCTACGAAGTAGAGCACCGTCCGTGGCTGCCACCCGATGGGCAGTGGCTTTTGTCACAGCGCTGGAACGACCTGCTGATGATGCACTTTGCCGTGGAGCCCGCGGCCTTGCGCCGCCTGGTGCCGGATGGGCTGACGCTGGAGCTGTATGACGGCGCGGCCTGGTTGACCGTGATGGCCTTTGCCACCAGCCATGCCCGTCCCAGCGGCGTGCCTCCATTGCCGGGCCTCTCATTCTTCCCGCAGATCAACCTGCGCACCTACGTGACCGCCGAGGAGAAGCCCGGCGGCTACTACCTGAGCGTGGATTGCGGCAACCTCTCCGCCGTGTGGTTTGCGCGCATGTTTTTCCGCCTGGAGTACTGGCACGCTTCCATGCAGTTGACAGGGGCCACCATCCGCTCGCAGAGCAATGGCAACGGCGGACTGCATTACCGCGCGCGGCGCCTGCACGGCCCTTCCGCGCAAGGCGGCCCGGCGCGGCTGGAAGTGGATTACGCGCCGGTGGGCGAGGTGCAGCACGCGCGGCAGCACTCTCTGGATGAGTTTCTCTCCGAGCGCTACTGCATCTATTCGCAGCGCGGACGCCACTACTACCGCATCGAGGTGCATCACCAGCCGTGGCCCTTGCAGCGCGCCGAGGCTGACTTGCGCATCAACTCCATGGCCGAACCTTTGGGGCTGCTGCTTCCCGAGCAGCCGCAGATCTGCCACTTCTCGCGCTCCATACGCCTGCTCAACTGGGCGCCGGAGCGCATTGCCAGCCTGGAATAACGCGCTCCCGTCCGATTTCATCCCCACCCGCAATAAGCCGTGACACAATGAAATTGTCATGCACCCGGAGACCAATTCCCTGCTTTTGCAACTGTTCATGATCTTCGTGTGGGCGAAGGTCTTCGGTGAGCTGTTCGAGCGCATCCACCTGCCCGCCGTTCTGGGAGAGATTCTTGCCGGCGTGGTGCTTGGGCCTTTTGCCACGCGGCTGATTGTGCCCAGCGACACGATTCACTCCATCGCCGAAATCGGCGCCATCTTCCTGCTGTTCACCGTCGGGCTGGAGACCTCGCCCGGCAGCCTGATTCGCGTGGGCCGCGTGAGTCTGCGCGTAGCCGTGGCCGGCATCATCGCGCCCTTTGTGCTGGGCTTCGCCTTCCTGCACTGGCGCCATGAGCCCACCCACGAGGCCGCCTTCATTGCCGTGGCCATGGTGGCCACCAGCGTGGGCATTACCGCCCGCGTGCTGCGCGACATGGACGTGCTGAAGTCGCGCCCGGCGCAGATTATTCTGGGCGCCGCGGTCTTCGACGACATTCTCGGCATGTTGGTGCTCGGCGTCCTGGTCAGCACTGTCAGCAGCGGAGGCGTGCAGTGGCTGCACCTGGGCGTGGTCGGGGCGGAGGCCATCGGCTTCGCCCTGTTCATGATTTTTATTGCGCCGCGCGTGGTGAACCGGCTGCGTCCGCGCATTGCGCACATGCAAACCCAGGATGCCCCTCTGGTGCTGGCACTGGCTTTGTGCCTGGGACTGAGTGTGCTCTCCACGCGGCTGGGCATGGCGGCCATCATCGGAGCGTTCTTTGCCGGGCTGGCCTTTGCCGACTACTCGCACCAGTGGAACCTGGAGCCGCGCGCGCAGGCCATCAATCAATTCCTGTCGCCGTTTTTCTTTTTCTCCATGGGATCGCAACTGGACCTTTCGGTCATTGACCGCAACGTGCTCGTGCTGTCGCTGGTTCTTTCGGTAATCGCCATCTTCAGCAAAATTGCCGGATCGTCCGTGGCTTTAATCGGCGAGAGCTGGCGCAACATGATGAAGGTCGGCGTGGGGATGACGCCGCGCGGCGAAGTGGCGCTGATCGTGGCCCTCATCGGGCTGAAGATGCAGATGATTTCGCAGCGCTCCTACGCGCTGGTCATCGTGATGACGGCCGTGACCACCTTGCTGCCGCCGCCCTTCCTGCGCATGTTGTTCGAGCCCTCCGACCGCCCTGCGCTGCCGGACGACGATACCTCGCGCATTACCGGAAGGATTGGCTGAGGCCGCCCGTTATAATCGTCAGTGGACATTTTTGCTGAACTCTTGAGGTGAACGTATGGAGTCCTTGCAGGGACATGTGGCGCTGGTGACCGGCGCCAGCCAGGGAATTGGGAGGGCCTGCGCGCTGGCGCTGGCCAAGGCGGGCGCCACCGTGGCGCTGGCCGCGCGCAATGAAGAGAAGCTGAACACGGTGAAGGCCGAGATTGAAGCCGCCGGCGGCAAGGCTGCCGCCTTCAAACTCGACGTCTCCTCCGAAGAATCCGCCAAGGCCGCGGTCAAGGAGATCTCCGCGCAACTGGGCAAGATCGACATTCTCGTCAACAACGCGGGCATCACCCGCGACGGCCTTTTGATGCGCATGAAGCGCGCCGACTGGGACGACGTGCTGACCACCAACCTGACGGCGGCCTTCGTGCTGACGCAGGCCGTCATCGGCGGCATGATGAAGCTGCGCTGGGGACGCATCGTCAACATCACCTCCATTGTGGGCCAGGTGGGCGGCGCGGGACAGGCGAACTACGCGGCCTCCAAGGCCGGCCTCATCGGCTTCACCTTGTCCATGGCGCGCGAAGTAGCTTCGCGCAACATTACCGTGAACGCCGTGGCGCCGGGCTACATTGCCACCGCCATGACCGACGTGCTCAGCGAGGATCAGAAGCAGGCCATCGCCGCGCAGATTCCCCTGGGCCGCCAAGGCTCCGAGGCCGACATCGCCAACGCCGTGCTCTTTCTGGCCTCCAACGAGTCTGGCTACATCACCGGACACGTGCTGGACGTGAATGGCGGCATGTCGATGCGGTAAGGAAATCCGTACAAGAAAAATGCGGGGCCATTGCGGTCCCGCATTTTTCTTGTACTCAGAGCAAAACCAGGGATACCGTGTTCTGTCTAAATTGGCTTAGGGTCGCCGCTCCCTGATGGGCGCGTCAACTCAACCGCGCGGCTTCGGGATATGTTTTCCCTGGTTTCGCTCTAACCGGCCAGCGCGCGGTACACCAGCGCCGCCACGGCAACCACCAGCGCGAGCAAAAGAAGCGAAGGAATGATGGGCGACTCCGGCCGGATAACTGCCGGCTGCGGGAAGGAAGACTGCGCCTCGGGGCGTATGGTGAATTCCTGCGCCTGCCGCCGGGCGCGTATCTGCTCCATCGCCTGGCGCCAGGCATCGCGCGGAGAAGGCTGCGCGGGACGCGCCGTAGGCTTCTGCGCGCTTCGCTGCTTGATCACCTGCGACAAAATCGTGATCAAGGCAATTACCACCAGGAATATGACGCGAAACTTGTCCGCATCGGGCGCGCTGGCAAACATGTAGGCCTCCGCTCGCTGCCAGTGTACGAGGAATCCGCCTCCGCCACCAGTCCCTTGCTTTTCTCCGCCCCAGCGAACAGATAAAATGACCCGGTTTGGAGGAACCATGAAGCGTATTCTTATTCTCACCGTCGCGGGACTCGCCCTGGCGCTGGCCGCCCAGGCACAGACCACGCCCCCCAAGAAGCAGGAGACTGCAATGCACAAAAAGCAGGCCAAGCCCACCGTGGCCGAGGCCGAGAAGTTTATGAACGACACCGAGAGCAAGCTGAGCGACCTCTCGGTAAAGCTGGCTCGCGCGCAGTGGGTGCAGGCCACTTTCATCACCGATGACACCGAAGCCATTGCCGCCGACTACAACGAGCGCCTGATCTCCGAGATGACCGAACTGGCCGGCGCGGTGAAGCGCTACGACGGCATGAAACTGCCGCCGGTGCTGGACCGCAAGTTCAAGCTGCTGAAGTTGCAGTTATTCTCGCTGGAAAACGCCAAGGACCGCGGCGAGTATGCGGTGCTGGCCAGCAAGCTGGAAGGCGAATACGGCAAGGGCAAGTATTGCCCCACCACCGGCAAGCACGCGGGCAAGTGTCTGGCCATCGGCGACGTGGAAAAGATCATGGCCACTTCGCAGGACCCCGACGAGTTGAAGGACGTTTGGGCCGGCTGGAGCACCGTAGGCGCTCCCATGCGCAAGGACTACCAGCGCTACGTGGAGTTGCAGAACAAAGGCGCGCGCGAGCTGGGCTACAAGGACATGGGCGCGCAGTGGCGCAGCAACTATGACATGACGCCCGAAGAGTTCTCCGCCGAAACCGAGCGCCTGTGGCAGCAGGTCAAGCCGCTCTACGAGTCCTTGCACGCCTATGTGCGCACACAGCTCGTCAAGAAGTACGGCCCGCAGGCCGCCGACACTAACGGCCTCATCCGCGCCGACCTGCTGGGCAATCCCTGGGCGCAGGAGTGGGGCAACATCTACCCGCTGGTGGCACCCAAGGACAGCAAGGGCGCGGGCTATGACCTGACCGAGCTGCTGCAAGAGAAGAAGGTCGATGAACTCGGCATGGTCCATTATGGCGAGAACTTCTTCAAGTCACTCGGCTTCGCTCCGCTGCCGGAAACTTTCTGGGAACGCTCGCAGTTCATCAAGCCGCGCGACCGCGACGTGGTGTGCCACGCCAGCGCCTGGGACATCGACAACAAGGACGACCTGCGCCTGAAGATGTGCATCCAGATTCGCGATGAAGATTTCGTCACCGTGCATCACGAGCTGGGACACAACTTCTACCAGCGCGCTTACAAGGCGCAGCCCTACATGTTCGTCAACGGCGCCAACGACGGCTTCCACGAGGCCATCGGCGACACCATCGCCCTCTCCATTACGCCCCAGTACCTGAAGCAGGTGGGCCTGCTCGATCACGTTCCCGAGAGCGATGACACGGCGCTGCTGCTGCGCCAGGCCATGGACAAGGTCGCCTTCCTGCCCTTCGGCTTGCTCATCGACCAGTGGCGCTGGAAGGTTTTCTCCGGCGAGATCAAACCCGCGG
Organism: Acidobacteriota bacterium; assembly: GCA_031296105.1. Classification (GTDB taxonomy): domain Bacteria; phylum Acidobacteriota; class Terriglobia; order Terriglobales; family Acidobacteriaceae; genus TOLSYN. Next base: position 46,782 of record JARLGJ010000051.1, read on the forward strand.
AGTACAACGCCGGCTGGTGGCAACTGCGCGAGAAGTACCAGGGCATTGTGCCTCCGGTCGAACGCAGCGAGGCGGACTTCGATCCCGGCGCCAAGTATCACGTGCCGGCCAACGTGCCTTACACACGCTACTTCCTGGCACGGATACTCCAGTTCCAGTTCTACCGCGCCATGTGCCAGGCCGCGGGAGAAACCGGACCTCTGCACCGCTGCTCGTTCTTCGGCAACAAGGAGGCCGGAGCCAAGCTGAACGCGATGCTGGAGATGGGACAGAGCCGTCCCTGGCCCGAAGCCCTGAAGGTACTGACCGGCGACGAGCACATGGACGCCGGTGCCATGATGGAGTACTTCGCGCCTTTAAAAAAGTGGCTGGATGAGCAGAACGCCGCCGCCGGAGTAAAGCCCGGCTGGACCGTGCCCGCGGCTGCCAGATAATTTCACCTTTTCCCGGGCGGGGCCTGCGGGCCTCGCCTTTTGCTGCATCCAACATTTCTACGTTAGAGTGGCCAAGGTGCTGACCTACTACATTACCGATCGTTTGCTGTTCTCCGGCGATGAGCACGCCCGCCGCGAACAACTGCTGCGCGCCGCGGCCGATGCCAGTGCCGCTGGCGTGGACTACATACAGCTTCGCGAAAAAGATCTGTCGCCGCGCGCGTTGGAATCTCTGGCCCGCCAGGTGCTGCGCGCCGTGCGGGAAAACGGCACGTCGCGGCTGCTCGTCAATCACCGTGCCGACGTGGCGTTGGCCGTGGGCGCCGACGGCGTGCACCTTACCGGACAGGACATCTCCGCCGCCGAGGCCCGTGCCATCGCCACCACCTTCGGTCGCCAGAATTTTCTCGTGGGCGTCTCCTGTCGCTCACCGCAGGAAGTCCGCCGCGCGGAGTCCGACGGCGCCAGCTTCGCCGTGCTGGCTCCCATCTTCGAGAAAGCTTCTGCCGGGCTGCCGGGCATTGGCCTGGAGGCCCTGCGCGCGGCCGTACCGGCGCTGCTCCACTCCGCCAACGCCGTGGAAGCGCACGATACGCGCCCGCCGTTCACTCTGTTTGCACTCGGCGGATTGACCCTGGAGCGCGCCGCCTTCTGCGCCAAGGCCGGAGCCGGCGGCGTGGCCGGCATTCGCCTGTTTCAACAATGTGACGCCCTGGCGGCCACGGTGCGCCGCCTGCACTCGCTCTGATTTTGTTGGGGAAGAGATGGTGTTGGCGCCAACGCCGCGCGCTGGCGCCTGGGGGTTAGTTGTGCGAGGGCGTCATCCAGCGCGCCAGCATGTTCAGCACCGAGAGTAGCACCGCGCCGATCAATGCCGCGCTGAAGCTATGCACCGAAAAGCCGCGGACAAAGTGCGAGGCAAACATTAGCATCAGGGCGTTAATCACGATCAGGAACAGCCCGAAGCTGAGAATCGTCAGCGGGAAGGTGAGCACCTTCAGCACCGTGCCCAGCGTTGCGTTGATCAACCCGATCACCAAGGCCGCTACCAGGGCCGCGGTAAATCCCTCCACGTGAAAGCCCGGCACCACGTGCGCCACCACCAGCAGCAGCACCGCGCTGATGATCCAGCGAATCAGCAGATGAACCATGTTGTCCTTCCCTTCCCAGCCCTTGTGCGCCCGGCCTTCTTACACCGGACCGTGCGAGGCCTTCTCCACATTCAACGACAGTAAATACTCTTTGAACTCCGGCCCAAGATCCGGGCGCTGCAGGGCGTACTCCACCGTCGCTTTCAGAAAGCCCAGCTTGTCGCCCGCATCGTGACGCTTGCCTTCAATAACGTAGCCGTAAATTTTTTCATACTGCAGCAGATTGCGCAGGGCATCGGTCAGTTGCAGTTCGCCGCCGGCGCCGGGCTTCAAGGCTTCAATCATCTCAAAAATTCGCGGCGTCAGCACGTAACGCCCGATGATTGCCAAATTAGATGGCGCATCCGCGAACGCGGGTTTCTCCACCATGTTGGAAATTTCGTACAAGCGTCCGTTGAAGCCGTCCACTGGCTTGGCATCCAGCACGCCGTAGGCTGAGATGGCCTTGCCCTCCACCACCTGCGTGGCGATTACCGAGGCCTTCTTCTCTTCGAACACGCGAATCAACTGATGCAGGCAGGGATTTCCCGGCGAGTCCACCAGGTCGTCCGGCAGAATGACGCCGAATGGCTCGTTGCCTACCAGGCGCTTGGCCATCAGCACGGCGTGCCCCAGCCCCAGCGGCTCTTTTTGGCGCGCCGTAAGGATGTGCGCCATGCGCGCCACCTTTTGCGCCGTCTGCAGCAGGTTGTGCTTGTTGCGCTGCGCCAGGGTCTGTTCCAGCTCAAAGCTGATGTCGAAGTGATCCTCGATCAGCACCTTGCCCCGGCCGGTAATAATGATGATCTCGTCACAACCGGAAGAGATAGCTTCTTCCACGCCGTACTGAATGATGGGTTTATCCACCACCGGCAACATTTCTTTAGGCATTACCTTAGTGGCGGGAAGAAACCGTGTGCCCATACCTGCGGCAGGAAAGACTGCTTTGCGGACCTTCAGTGTCATGCGCAGCAACTCGAAAAGTACGGGGGTTAGGACAACTCCGTATTGTAGCCGCCGAACGGGCCGCTGCCTACTCCCGGCCCGTCCAGCGTTCTCAAACGTTCACTATTTGTTTACAAGGCTGGAGAATCGTCGCCCAGCAGAATCTGCCGCACAATCTTCACCGGCGGCGCGCCTTGCTCCAGGAAGCGGTCGTGAAACTCCTGCAAAGAGAACTTCGCGCCCATCTTCTTCTTGTAGTCCTCGCGCAGCTTCATGATCTCCAGCTTGCCCACCGTGTACATCAAATAGGTGGGATCGCTGGTGCCGCGCTTGGTCTCCCGCACCGAGACCTCGTGCGTTTGCCGTCCCTGCTTCTCAAAGAACACGACGCCCTCGTCGAAGTTCATCTTGCCCGTGTGCATCTCCAGGCCCACCACAAAGCGCGCGTTTCGCAGCAGCGCGTCCTGCAACTGGCCCAGGCGCAGCTTCAGGAAGGCCATGTCCTTGGCCTCCGGAATGCCTGGCGTGCGGCCGTAGCCTTCGTCCAGCATCATCTGCTCGGTGTAGTGCGCCCAGCCCTCGGCGTTGGTGCCGCAGGAGACGATTTTGCGCGTGCGCGTCAGTGGCGCTTCCTGCAAGACCAGAAACTGCACGTAGTGGCCCGGATACGCTTCGTGAATCGATGTGCTGGTGATGGTGCCGCGGTTGAAGCCCTCCAGCCAGCTCTTCGTCTGCTCCTCCGTCCAGGTGTTTTCCGGCAGCGTGACATTGAAGTACGCTTCCTTGGCCACTTTCTCCCACGGTCCCGGCGTATCCATCGAGGCCGAGGTCAGCGCGCGCATGAAGGGCGGCGTCTCTTCGATGATGGGCAGAACCGGCGAAGGAATCGTCACAATGTGATTTCTGGTGATGAACTCGCGCTCGCCCTCCAGAGTGTCACGGAAGGCCTGCAGCAGATGATCTCCCGTGGGATGATCCTGCTCGGCCTCCTGCAGAATCTGCTCCGGCGTTTTGCTGGGATCGATGAGCCCGGCCACGCGCACAAATTCGTCCTGATTGCGCTTCAAGTCGGCGAAAGCAATCTCCAGCAGCCGCGGCAGAGGCACGTCCACCATCTCCTCGTACTGCAACTTGCGCGCGTAGTTGTCGGCGCCGATGCGGAAATCGCCCTGCGAGCGCGGCAGCAGATCGCTCTTCATCCATTCGCCGTAGCTCTTCAGCTCGGCGATGACGCGCGCGTTGCTCTCCGCAAATTCCTTCCGCAGCTTTTCGTCTTTCACGCCGGAGAACGCCTGGGGCACGTCGCTCTCGAAGAATGACACCAGCCCCGGAATCTGCTCGATGGCCACTTCGGTGTAAATCTTCGGCGGGTTCGAAAGGTTCTTGCGCGCCGCGGCGAGCACCGCCGGCATCTGCCGCTCGCGCTCCACCAGCGCGCGCAGGCGCACGTCCTGCGGCGCGTAGCTGCGGCTCATGATGGTGAACACCGAGCTGGTGACGCCGCTCGAATATTGATCCGGACTGCGCTGCCACATGCGAACGTCTTCCAACTCCAGCAGGTGCGCCCGCAAAAAGTTTTCAATCAACCCGGCGTCGATCTTCTGCTGCGGCGTCAGCTTGGCGCGGTCGAATTCCTTGAGCGTGTCGAGCTTCTCGTGGCACCACTTCTTCTGCTGCTCAATGCCCGCCGGCGAATAATCTTCCAGCCGCGAGTCGTAGAGATGAACGCCCAACTGGGTTGCCGTCGTCGGATTGTCGGCCAGGTAGCGATTGAATAGTTCATCCACAAACAGGTCGAAATTTGCCTTGCTCGAAGGCGAACCTGCGGGCAGTGCAACCACCACCGTGCTTAGCAGAAACAGCAATACGGCAAATCGGATCATGTGTTCCCTCATCTTCGTTGAATCGTGCCTGGTTCGTTGCGTGTTCGTTATAGATTTTGCGGCTAAGCCGGCGCCGGTTCAGACTCAAAGCTCTCCAGAATTCTGCGCAGTCCGTTCAACACATCGTCCGGACGCGACGCCTTCAGGGAGAACTTCAGCAATCCCTGCGGCGTAAACACCACGCCCTTGTGGCGCGCCACCAGTTGCATAATCTTCTGCGGATCGGCCGCCGCGTCCTGCGCAAAGCGAATGCTCACCTGGTCGCGCTTGCGCTCAATGCTGGCCACGCCCAGCCGCTGGCACTCCAACCGCAAATGCGCGTATTGCAACAAGTGCGCCACTGCCGCAGGAGGCTCGCCATAGCGGTCGCGCAGTTCGGCGGCAACGTCCGAGAGTTGCTTTTCGTTTTCCACGGCCGCCGTGCGCTTGTAAATGCGCAGCCGCTGATTTTCTTCCGGAATGTAATTGTTCGGAATGCGTATGTTCAGCCCCAGGTTCAGCGCCGTCTCCGCCGCCTCCGGCACGAGCTCGCCCTTCAGTTCGCGGATGGTCTGCTCCAGCATCGTGGTGTACATCTCAAAGCCCACGGCTTCAATGTGTCCACTCTGCTGGCCGCCCAAAAGGTTGCCCGCGCCGCGCAATTCCAAATCCAGTGCCGCAATCTTAAAGCCCGCGCCCAGGTCGCTGAATTCCTTCAAGGCCGCCAGGCGGCGGCGCGCCAGGTCATTCAGTTCGCGCTCCGGAGGAACCAGTAAATATGCATACGCGCGGCGATTCGAGCGGCCCACGCGACCTCGCAATTGATACATCTCGCTCAATCCATGACGGTCGGCGCGGTTAATCAGAATCGTGTTGCACAGCGGAATATCCAGACCGTTTTCGATGATCGTCGTCGCCACCAGGATGTCGGCCTCGTGGCGCATGAAGGCCAGCATGATTTTTTCCAGCTCGCCATCCGCCATTTGCCCGTGCCCAATCAGTACGCGCGCCTGCGGCACAAGCTCGCGCAGCTTGCTCGCGATCTCATAGATGGACTCCACGCGGTTATGTACGAAGTACACCTGTCCGCCGCGCTCCAACTCCTGCAGAATCGCCGAGCGGATCAGCTTCTCGTCCCACACCGCCACCACCGTCTGAATCGCCAAACGGTCGCGCGGCGGTGTTTCGATCACGCTCATGTCGCGCAGTCCCAGCATGGACATGTGCAAGGTGCGCGGGATCGGCGTGGCCGACATGGTCAGCACGTCCACTTCTTTGCGCAACTGCTTCAAGCGCTCCTTGTGACGCACGCCAAAGCGCTGCTCCTCGTCGATGATGACCAGCCCCAGGTCGGGAAACTTCACGTCCTTGCTCAGAATGCGATGCGTGCCGACCAGAATGTCCACTTTACCGTCGGCCACCTGATCGACGATCTCGTTCTGCTGCCGCGAGGTGCGAAAGCGCGAGATCATTTCAATCTTCACCGGAAAGGCCGCAAACCTGCGCTTGAATGTTTCGTAATGCTGGAAGGCCAGTACCGTTGTCGGCGCCAGCACGGCCACCTGCCGGCTGTCGTTTACGGCCTTGAAGGCCGCGCGCATGGCCACTTCCGTCTTGCCGTAGCCCACGTCGCCGCACAGCAGGCGATCCATCGGCAACTGCGATTCCATGTCGCGCTTGATGTCCGCCACGGCGGCCGATTGATCCTCCGTCGCGTTGTACTCAAAGGCGTCTTCAAATTCGCGCATGAACTCGTTATCCGGCGAGTACTGGTGCCCTTGCGCCGTTTTGCGTTGCGCGTACAACCTGAGCAGCTCGTCGGCCATGTCCTGCATGGCCTTCTTCACCCGGGCCTTGGTCTTTACCCACTGCTGCGTGCCCAGGCGGTTCACCACCACCTTGCCGCCTTCGGCCGAGCGGTACTTCTGCACCAGGTCCAGGCGCGTTAGCGGCACGTACAACCGCGCGCCCTCGGCGTACTCCAGCACCATGAACTCGGCCTTGGAGCCGTCTGCCTGCGGAATCTCCTTCAAGCCCAGGTACTGGCCAATGCCGTGTTCCACGTGCACCACGTAGTCGCCCACGGCCAGGTCGCGGAAATCGGAGAGGAACGCCGACGTCTTGGAACGCGTGCGCGGTTGTCTCCGCGCGCCGGCCTCGGAGTCATCGAAAATATCATCCGAGCCGAACA
>JARLGJ010000052.1 GCA_031296105.1 Acidobacteriota bacterium
CTCGATTTTGCGGGTAGATTGCAGCGATGCAAGGGGTTAGAGGTAACTCGTGGAATTCCTGCGACGATGTTTTTTCGCCACGGCAGGAGGGTCTCGCGTCGCGAGATTTGTCCCGCATGGGGGGGATTTGTGGCGTCGGCCCAGGAGGAGCAGGGTGCGGCCTGGCGACGCGGCAATCCTGGCCAGGTGTTTCCCGTCTATTTTCTGTAAGCCTTGGCACCTGCGGCGCCGCTGGGAGGCAGGCCTTCCGGCTTCGGGCCGGAACAGAATGATCTGCTTGGGACTAGAAGATAGCTTGAAAATTAGCGGAGTTTTATCGGAGAGCCAGAAGGATTACCCAGGTGTGTATATACAGGTTCCTCTTTGGGCACGCTTCGGGTAGAATCGTTGTATACAAAGAGTTACAAACAAAGAATTAAGAGGTCTGTTAGCCGGATGATCAACGGCAAACGTATCGCGGTCGTTTTGCCAGCGTACAACGCGGAAAAAACACTACGCCGCACAATTGAAGAAGTGCCGGAACTTGTGGACGTTTGCATTCTGGTGGACGACCACAGCTCCGACAATACGGTGCAGGTGGCGCGTGAGCTGGGATTGCCGTGCTTTGTGCATGATCGCAACTACGGCTACGGACGCAATCAGCAGACCTGCTATCGCGAGGCCCTGGCGGCCGGCGCGGACGTGGTCATCATGCTGCATCCGGATTATCAATACACGCCACTGCTGATTACGGCCATGGCCAGCCTGGTGGCGTATGGCGTCTATGACGCGGCGCTGGGATCCCGCATTCTGGGAGGAACGGCGCTGCGCGGCGGAATGCCTCTGTACAAGTACGTTGCCAACCGCCTGCTCACGGGCTTCGAAAATATTTTCCTGCGGGTCAAACTCTCGGAGTACCACACGGGGTATCGCGCCTTCAGCCGGGAAGTGTTGCTGAAGCTGCCGCTGGTCGAGAACTCCGACGATTTCGTCTTCGACAATCAGATGCTGGCGCAGTGCGTGTATTTCGGTTTCCGCATCGGAGAAGTTTCCTGTCCTACCAAGTACTTCAAGGAAGCGTCGTCCATCAATCTGCGGCGCAGCATCACCTACGGGCTCGATGTGCTGAAGACGACCATGCAGTTTGCTTTGCAGAAGTGGGGGTTGGCGAAATACGCGATATTCAATCGCGAAGGCCGCCGCCTGGATGCCGATTTCGAGGATTACTACCGGAACCTGGCGAAGAGCGCCCAATTGAATGCCGCGCCGCGATGAGCGGCTTGTTGCACCACACGGAGCACGGCAAAGCATTTCCGATGCAGCATCGACAGACTCTATCCGGGGCCGCGGGAGGTCCGCGCTCGTGCCGGACGGTTTGCGCCAGCGGTTCAATTTCGAGGAGACCGTAAGCCCAGTGAAGCAACGCACGACGAGCCGGGATGTTTTATTGCTGCTGGGTTTGACCGTGGCCGCATTCGTGGTGCATGGATACCACCCCTACGTGGAAGACGCCGAGATCTATCTGCCCGGCATCAAGAAGATGCTGCACCCGGAGATGTACGCGCAGAACACTGGCTTCTTCGCCTCGCACGCGGGGATGACCTTGTTCCCGAACCTGATCGCCGCTTCGATCCGCGTTACGCACCTGCCGTTTGACTGGGCACTTCTTCTTTGGCAGTTCCTCTGCGTGTTTTTCCTGCTGCTGGCAAGCTGGCGGATTGGGCGCTTGCTGCTGGGCAGCAAGCTGGCGGCCTGGGGCGGAGCGGCGCTGGTGGCTTCCTTGCTGACGCTTCCGGTGGCTGGCACGGCACTGTACATCATGGACCAGTATCTGAACACGCGGTCGCTTTCGGCGGCGGCGGTGATGATGATGGTGGCGTCGATCATCGAGCGGCGTTACATCCCCGCGGTTCTTTGGGGCGTGTTCACGGCCGCGGTGCATCCGCTCATGTTCGTCTTTGGCGCCGGCTTCGGCGCCATTCTATTTCTGGTGCGCCTGACGCCCGTGCACAAAGAGCAGCGCGATCTGGTGTTTGCGGCGCTGCTGCCGCTGAGCTTGTTCCCGCCCATGTCGCCGCAGTATCACGAAGCGCTGCTGACGCGTTCGTACTTCTTCCTGGCGCGCTGGGCGTGGTATGAGTGGCTGGGCTTGCTGGCGCCGTTCGCCGTCTTCTGGTGCTTCGGGCGGATTGCGCGCAAGCGAAACCTTTTGGAGATGGAGCAGGTCTGCCGCGCGGCGAACATCTTCTCGGCGATTATGGCCGTAGCGTCGCTACTGACGATGCTGCCGGCCTTCGAGCGCTTTACGCTGTTGCAGCCGATGCGCTACCTGCACCCTATGTACATATTGATGGCGGTGCTGGGCGGCGGCTTGCTTGCGCAATCCGTCTTGCAGCGTCATGCATGGCGCTGGCTAGTGCTGTTTGTTCCCCTGTGCGGAGGAATGTTCTACGCGCAGCGGCAGGTGTTTCCGGGCAGCCAGCATTTGGAGTTGCCATGGCGTGCGCCGTCGAATCCGTGGGTGCAGGCGTTTGTGTGGATTCGCCAGAACACGCCGCCGGATGCTTACTTCGCGCTGAATCCGCGGCACATGGATTTACAGGGCGAGGATGAACACGGCTTCCGCGCGCTGTCTGAGCGCTCGATGCTGGCCGATGCCGCAAAGGATTCCGGGGTGGTTACGATGTTTCCGGCGATGGCCGATACCTGGAAGGAACAGATGCGGGCGCAGGCGGGTTGGAGTGGCTTTCAGCGGCAGGACTTTGCTCGTTTGCATCGCGACTACGGTGTGACCTGGGTGGTGCTCGATCAGGGCAACACCCTGGGATTGGCGTGTCCGTATCGGAACCAGAGGGTGGAAGTTTGCCGCGTCGATTAAACAGGGCGCGGATGCGGTAATTGGGGAGCGCAGAGCAGCCGGGGCCAGTAGCGCCGGATCTGCATGTTCGCACCGTATCGAGTACCAGGGAAACTCTGTACGGCAAGGTCCGGCAAGATCCGGACCCAGGAGAAAACCTCAGGATGCTAGAAACAACCCAAAATACCGGAGCCGGGATTCGGTCGATCCCGCTTAAGCCGTATGCCGCGAACACACTGCTCGCCAGGGTACGTACTTACCGGTGGGGGGTAGCCCTGTTGTGGCTGGGCGTCGCCGTCTCCATGGTTTGCTTTGCTCTTTTCATGGATTTTGCCTGTGACGGCCGCGACTACCTTAAAGCACTGCGTGGTGAGGGAACCCTGGCGTATTCGCCGCTCTTCCTGAATCCCACATTGCACATCGCGCGCATGATGCCATTGTGGCTAGTGGTGGGGTTGTTTGGCCTGGCGTACTGCGGCGGATGGCTGATCCAGTTGTGGGCGGGGATGCAGTGCGCAACGCCCGAGGAGCGCCGGATTCTGCGCTACGCGGCGCCGGTGTTGACCTTCTTTCCCGGACTGCTGATTTCGGATGTGATTGCCGCCGGCAACCTGGCTTACATTTTGTACGGAATCGTGCTGCTCGCCATGGTTGTGGGATGGCGGCGCCAGAACTGGACGTGGTTCTACCTGGCCATCCTGGCGGTGGCCTGCGTCAAGATTCATCTTTTGACCATGCTGGCGATTCCGGTCCTTTGCGCAAAGCGCCAGTGGTGGCGCGCCGTGGCTACGGGCGTGGCCGGCGTGGCCCTGTATGCCGTGCAGCCGCTGCTGTGGCCGCAACAGTTCCAGGCATACGCACACACCCTGCAGGGAATGTCGCACTCGCGGCGCGATTTTGGCTGCGCGCCGGTGGGGAACCTGGCCCGCGTGCTGCATCTCATGCAGATGCCCTACGATGTGCTCTGTTTGGTTTTCTACCTGGTGTTTGCCGCCGGGCTGTTTGGTCTGCTTTTCTGGTTGTCGCGTCTGTACCGCGAGGGCCGCATACGTTTTGAGAGCTGGGCGCCGGTGATGCTGATCGGTGTGATTCTGCTGGACCCGCGGGTGCAGTCGTATGACATCGCCGCCATCTCTCTGCCGATGGCCCTGCTGGCGCTGCGCATGTTGCGCGGCCAGGACGGCAAATTGTGGCATCCATTGGTGTGGGGAGCGGGCGCGGCGTGGCTGGTCCTCAACATTGTGCAGGAAGTCAATGAGGACGTTGTGACCGTGCTGCCGGATTCGTGGAAGTATCTGGAGATGGCGATTCTGCTGGGCGTATTTGCCAGTGGCGTGCGGATGTTGCTGGCGGAAGCGGCCGTCGAGCGGCCGTCGCTGGTGGTTCCGCTGGCGCGCGAGCTGCGCTCGCGGGCGCAGAGCCTGGAGGATTTCGATCCGCGCAAAGAAGTGCCGTCGATGGCCGACTGATTTCAGCCTCGCTCCAAATGGAAAAGCCCCGTCGAGCGGGGCTTTTTTATGTCAGGCGGAGGGTGCTCTACTGGCGGAGAATCTCCGTGTTGGCGCTGGGAATGGAGATGCGCAGCACCTTCTGTTCTTCGTTCATCCACAGGTGCCACTCCGGCCCGTCAGTTTCAATCACAAAGTGGCGCAGGTGCTCGGGGTGTCCGTTAAGCGGCATGTCCTCGTAGCCCTTGAACTCGATAAACACCTGGGCGGAAAGACGCTGCCGCGGCACCAGGATGGGCACGCGCTGGCGGGCGAGGTTGCAGGTGTTCATGCCGCCGGAAGCGGGCCGGCAGGATGACGCCAGGTAGCGCCACAGCAGCACCTCGCGCGTGGAGAAGAAATAGTCATCGAGAATGAAGGTGGCCGGCGTCAGAAAGAACTGCTGGTCCTTGATCGCCTTGCCATCCTCGTTCGAGGAATGCAGGATCAGCACCTGGTCGCCGAGTTCCACGGAGGAAGTGCTCTTTTCCGGAGCGGTCTCCTTCCATTCGTAATGACTGAAGGTGCCGTCGGGGAGCATGGTTAGTTCGCAACTCTGTTCGAAGCGCTCCTTGCCCTCGGCCGTCAGCGTGACGCTGGTGGTGCTGTGGGTAGCGTACTGTTGAATCGTAAATTGTTCGGTGGCGGTGCGGAGGCCGTTCTGGAAGATGCCAAAGGTTCCTTCATCCACCACGGTGGCATTCTTTGGCGCGGGTTTGGTTCCGGCCACAAGCGAAGTGGCCAGCAGGAAAACAGCGGCGGCGGCGAGATGTTTGCGGGACGGCATGACAGGCTAGAGTGTATCGCGCTTCGGGGCGCACGCGGCGAGCCGTTCCACCAGGCGAACCAGCGAATTCACTAGCACTCCGGGCTCTTCCGGAGTGGATGGGTAGGCGTAATCCGCCAGTTGATACACCGGCCGGCGCTGCTCGTAGAGGCACCGCAGAAGCTCGGGATCGCGCGCCAGTGGCCTCTGCTGTGCGCCGTGCGAGATGCGCGCGGAGATCAACTCGAAGGGAGCATCCAGAAAAATGACAGTGGCGCCATGCTGCGTTAGCAACTCGCGGTTGGCCGGCTGCAGGAAAGCTCCGCCTCCCAGGGCCAGCACACCGGGACGCGGCATGACGGGCAGTAAACGGTCGAGTTGGTGGTGCTCAATGGCGCGGAAGCCGCTTTCGCCCATGGCGGCGAAGATCTCCGGAATGGGCCCGTGCACGCGCACGATTTCGTTATCGAGGTCGAAGAAGGGACGGCCAAGCCGTGATGCAAGCAAGCGGCCTACCGTGCTCTTGCCGGCACCCATGAATCCGATGAGTACCAGTAGAGGGGCATGAGGAGAATTGGGCATTGCGGAGATTTTATCAGGGACAGCCGGGGCGCTGCGCAAGAGGCCGCCCGCAAGACGGCCTATCCGTGTAAACCGGGCGAGTGGTTACAGGTGGCGCTCCTGCGCGGGCTTGACCAGGCCTTCGCGCTTGAGTCGCTCTTCAATGCCGTTCCAGACGCGGGGCGCGGGTTCGCGCATTGGCACCAGCAGCTTAGCCTGCTCGGCAATGTAACGAAGGTCCGCCACCAGGTCGTGGCAGACGGCGCAGGAGCGCAGGTGTTCTTCCTGCTCCGGATTGCCGCCGGCGTCGAGGATGAGCGGCAGATCGCGTTGAAATTCCGCACACTTCATGGTGTTTGACTTCCCGGCGCTTGCTGCTTCGCCTTCGGGAGACGCAGTTTGATCGCGGAGCCTTTCGATGGAGTCGGTTTCCATAATCTTCAGTGATGACCTCGCGCAGCAGCCGCTGCCCTTATGCTCTCTTGGATGCTGCTTTTCCGCTACGGTTTTCCCGCAGAAGATCCCGCAATTTCATTCTGGCCTTGTGCAACTGCGATTTACTGTTGCCGATGGAGCAGCCCATCATGCCGGCAATTTCATTGTGCTCGTAGCCCTCGACGTCGTGCAGCAGAAAAATCAGGCGGTAGCCCGGTGGCAATTCCTCGATGGATCGCTCCAGATTGACGCGATCAATGGAACCGGCCAGGGTGCGGTCCTGGGTGCCAATGTCGCGCATGGGGCCGTCTTCTTCCGAGGGCTCCAGCGTCTCCTGCAACGAAACCTCGGGCAATCCCTTCTTGCGCAGGTGCATCAGCACCACGTTGACGGCCAGGCGGTGCAGCCAGGTGGAAAAGGCGGACTCGCTGCGGAAGGTGCCAATTTTGCGGTAAAGCTGGAGGAAGGCCTCCTGCGTAAGATCCTCGGCCTCGGCGGTGTTGCCCATCATGCGCAGGCAAAGGGAATACACCCGGCGCTTGTGCATATTGTAGAGGGCTTCGAAGCTCTCGGCTTCGCCAGCCTGCGCGCGTTGAATGGCCTCGGCTTCGGTCATGCCCGAGGGTAGCACGCGAGGAGCCGGGCCGGGGCGGCGCGGCAAAATGTCCACGGCGGTGGGCGCGGAGTCTCCCAGTGAGGGCCCAGGCGGTATATCCGCCTCTATCTCAGTTGCCTGCTTGCGAATCGGCAATCAGTCTCCTGTTCTTCTCCTGCTGACAGGTCTGATGCACGCCGGGCAAAGTCCGTTGCCTATCCATTCCTGAGGACTCGCGGCAAGCAGTTGCCGGAGCAGGGTTTGCGCTGCTTTTGAGGGGAAAGTGAGGAGCGGAGAGAATGGCGAAGGTCGGGGACGTCCCCGACCTTTTTAAAAATATCCCATCCGTGCCCAAGAACTACTTTCCGGCACGGATGGTTTCCAGTCCGTGACCGTTCGGGCCGGTCTCGCGCTGGCGCAGCAGGAAGGCAAGCACGGTTCCCAGCAGGCCCATGACGGTGAGGATATGAAGCATGGGCAGGTAGCCCGAAGGGTTCGCGGCGCTGGCGCCGGCGGCGTCATTGGCCCGGCCCAGGCCCCAGTTCAGTCCGGCCATGCCGACGTTCTGCACCATGGTCATCAGGCCTAGCGCGGTGCCTAGCGCGCGCTCCGGCACAATGTAGGCCACCGAAGGCCAGATGATGGCCGGCACAAAGGTGAAGGCAAAGCCCAAGATTGCCATGGGGACATACAACGAAACGTGCGTGTAGCCCATCATCAGGAAGACCGGGAGGAGTAGCAACACTCCCAGGCACATGATGGTGGCGCGGCGGCCCACTTTGTCCGAAAACAGTCCCACAATCGGCGTGCCGAACATGGTAAAGGCCGTCAACACACTGAGCAGGAAGCCGCCCATGGCGCGGGTCGTGCCGTGCGCATCCATGAAGTACTTCACGGCGAAGGTCTCGAAGGGGAAGATGGCGGAATAAAAGATCACGCAGAGTCCAACCAGCAAGAGGAAAGAGCGGTTGGTGAGCAGATCCCACACATCGGCGGCGACAATCTTGTCGGCCTCGCCCGCCCGGCCCAGGGAGAAGCGGCTTTCGGCGCGGGCTTCCATGATCCAGTAGGCGATGGGGCCGATGACGCAGAGGGTGACGAAGGCTACGCCCACCAGCCAGGGGCCGCGCCAGGTCTCATAGGCCGGATGCGCCCAGGAGGCCGAGTTCTGCGCCAGCCAGGAGCCGAAGCGCGCCAGCATCAACTGCATACCGAGGGCAAAGCTAAGCTCCTTGCCCTTGAACCACTTGGCGACCGCGGCGGTGAGGGCCACAATGAGCGATTCGGCGCCCATGCCGAAGACGAAGCGTCCGGAGGCCATGATGGCAAAGCTTGGGCTGGCGGCGGTGAGCATGGAGCCGGCCAGGCAGATGCAGCCGAAGGTCAGCAGGGCGCGGCGCACGCCGAGCCGGTCGATGAGCAGGCCGCCGAGAAAGACGGTCATGATGGGCGCGATGGAATAAAACGAGTTCAGCAGGCCAATGTTTTGATCGGTGTAGTGAAGCTGCTTCTGTAACAGGTCGGCCAGGGGCTCCAGCGCATCATAAAAATAGTAATTGCCGAACATCGTGAGGCTGAGCCAGAAGAGCACAAGCCAGCGATAAGACTTGCTGGGCTCGAGGGCCTGGGCGGGCTGAGACATGGCGGGAACCTTTCCTGCGTGAAATCGAATGTAAAGTGAATGTAGCAGATGGCGCTGGGAGCCGGAAACCGCCGCGCCTCGTGCACCTGGGCAGGCCGCAGAGCGGAAGACTACCGGCGTGGAGGGTTAGGATCGTATTCGATCAGTTACAGGCAATCTTGCAGCGAGCCGTTATGATAGTGCTCGGGTTTATAAAGTTGTGAGCATTCGCCGCTTAGGCGCGGGGAGTCGAGTGGAACGCTGGGCCGTGAGACAGAATGGCGTGCGCATTTGGACGCTGTGGCTGGGGCTGCTGGTGTGGGGAATTTGCTCCCCGGCGGCCAGGGGGCAGTCTGTCCCGGCGCAGGCCGCGCCGCTTGCCGCGGCGGCAAAATCCACCGTGACCGCACAGAACGCGCCCGCCACGCAGTTGCCCGGGACGGGAACGATATCTGAAGAAGCGCTGCCGGGTGCGCGGGCTGTTGCCATGTTGGGCCGGACGCTGGAGAGCGTGCGGGTAGTGACCACGCGCACCGATCAGGAGAACGCCGGCCTGCTGGCGCGCCTGCCGCTCAAGGCGGGCGGCGTGCTGGATCGCGAGTCGCTCCGCCTGGCCCTGCAGCGCCTGTTTGCCAGCGGACGCTTCGCCGCCGTGGAAGCCGAGGTCACCTTGCTCGACTCTGGACGCGTGGCGCTGGAATTCCACACGCAGCCCTACTATTTCAATGGTGAAGTCACCGTCAGCGGGTTGCCCAGGAACGGTCCCAGCGACGTGCAGGCCATTCATGCCGGCCAGCTTGAGTTGGGAGTTTTGTTTTCCGAGGCCTCGTTGAAAGATTCCGAGGAGCGCATCGAACGGTTGCTGCGGGACAGCGGATACTTCCAGGCCAAGGTGACGGCACGCCAGACGCGGCACGCTGCCACGCAGCAGGTGGACGTCGAGTTCGTGATCCAGGCGGGCGCTCCGGCGAAGGTGGGCAAGTTCGCGGTGAGCGGCGATGCCGGGATCAGCAACGCAGAAGCCGTGGCGCTGTGCCGCATGTCGCCGGGGCGGCGCGTGCGCGGCGATCTGTTGCAAAAGGCCGTGGCGCGCCTGCGCAAGCGCTATATCAGGCAGCGGCGTCTGCGCGCCCAGCTCACGGCGGGCGTGCCGGTGTTTCACGCGGAAAGTAATTCGGTGGATTACGTCATTGAGGTGACGCGCGGACCGGTGGTGGACGTGCGCGCCGAAGGCTTCCCGCTGCGCAAGGGCCGTCTGCGGCGTCTGGTGCCCATCTTCGAGGAGCACGCGGTGGACGAGGATCTGCTCAACGAGGGGCGGCGCAAACTGCGCGACTACTTGCAGGGACAGGGTTACTTTGACGCCACGGTGCAGGTGCGGCAGAACGACGCCGCCAATGGCGAGCAGTACATCGTGTATGCGATTCAGGCGGGCAGGCAGCGCCATCTGCGCGCCGTCGCGATTGACGGCAACCATCGCTTTGAATCCGCGACGCTGCGTGAGCGCATGTCCACCCAGGTAGCCAGCGCGCTGGTGCCCTACGGACACTACAGCCAGGCGTTGATCTCCAGCGACCTCGATTCGATCAAGAGCCTCTATCTCAGCAACGGCTATCCGGATGTGAAGGTCGCCAGCGAGGTGCAGGACGACGGCGCCGAAGACATGAAGGTGCTGATCCACGTCAACGAGGGGCCGCTGGTGCTGGTTTCGAAGCTGGCGCTCCGCGGCGCGCAAAAGATCGGCGAAGAAGAGCTGCGCGGTCTCATCAACACGCGCGCGGGACAGCCCTTCAGCGAGGCCACCATCAACGACGACCGGGAAGCACTGTTGAATCATTACTTCAACCGCGGCTTTCCGCAGGTGCAACTGGAGACCACGGCGCAGTACTCCGACGCGGCGCACACGCAGATGGAAGTGGCGTACGAAATCAAGGAAGGGCCGCAGGAGTTCGTCAATCACGTGCTGATTTCCGGCGTGCAGTACACCAGGCCGCACATCGTCAATCGCGCGATAACGATCCACGATGGCGCACCGCTGAGCCAGGAGAAGATGCTGCGAACCCAGCGTAATCTGTACGACCTCGGCATCTTCAACGAGGTGCAGACCGCGGTGCAGAATCCCGACGGCGACGAGCCGCGCAAGGATCTCCTTTTCCAGATCAAGGAAGCACGGCGCTGGACGATTGAGTACGGTGGCGGCCTGGAAATTGCAACGGGATTGAACGTGTCCCAGGGCGGTTCGGCGCAGGGCGAAACCGGCGTGAGTCCGCGCGTGACCCTGAACGTGACGCGCATCAACTTCCGCGGACGCGACCAGTCGCTGATCTTCCGCTCGCACTTCGGCAATCTGCAGAAGCGCGCCTCGCTCAGCTTTGAGCAGCCGCGCTGGTTCGACCTGCCCAACTGGAAGCTCACACTCACCGCGCTCTATGACAATACGCGCGACGTAAATACCTTCAGCAGTTCGCGGACGGAAGGTTCGGTGCAGTTGACCGAGAAGGCGACACACTCAACCGAACTCATCTACCGCTATGCCTATCGCCTGGTGAAGGTCGATCCCAACAGCTTCCCCGCGGGATTCAGTCCGGACCTGATTCCGATTTACTCGCGCGCGGTGCGCGTGGGCATGCCGACTATTACTTACCTGCGCGATACGCGCGACGATCCGTTGAGTTCGACCAAAGGCACCTACACGACGTTCGATATCGGCGTGGCCTCGGGTTACTTTGGATCGGAGGCGAACTTTGGCCGCATCGTGGTGCAGCACGCCAGCTATCACAAGCTGCGCCGCGGATGGGTCTTCGCGCGCTCCACGCGCATTGGCGTGGAAATGCCATACGGAACGCCGTGCACGGATGTGTCGTCCACCAGCGGCGGCTGCCCTTCGGAGGTGCGGGCCACCGGATATGTGCCGCTGCCGGAGCGTTTCTTCATGGGCGGCTCGAACTCGCATCGCGGTTTCGCCATTAACCAGGCCGGGCCGCGCGATCCCGACTCGGGCGCGCCGCTGGGCGGCGATGCGATGTTCCTGAACAATCTGGAACTGCGCCTGCCGCCGATGGTGCTGCCGTACGTGCGCGACAACCTCAGCTTCGTGCTCTTCCACGACATTGGCAACGACTTTTCTTCGGCCAACGAAATGTGGAAGAACCTGACGCGTATGAATCAAAAGAACCAGGCAAGCTGCCGCGACTTGAGCGCCACGGCCACCTGCGACTTCAGTTATATGTCGCAGGCGGTGGGAACCGGCGTACGCTATCACACGCCGATTGGGCCGGTGCGCGTGGACATGGGGTATAACTTGAACCCGCCTTATTTCCCGGTGAAGGATCCTTGCGCCGACGTGACCTCGGGTTGCACGGCGGTGCCGCATATCGAGCGGGTGCGGCGCTTTAATTTCTTCTTCAGCATTGGGCAGACATTCTGATGACTGGCTTGAACAAATTCGCGTGCGCCGTGCTTCTGGGCTGCCTGGCCGTGGCGCCCGTGCACGCGCTGGCGCCGGCCGCGGGCGTGGTGGACCGCGTGATCGCCGTGGTGAACCGGCAGCCTGTGACGTGGAGCGACCTGGACGAGCGCATGCGCTTTGAAGCCCTGCAGAACCGCCGCCCGTTGTCGTCGCTGACCGGGGCAGACCGGCACTCGGCTTTTGAACACCTGGTACAGGCGCGTCTCCTGAGCGAACAGACGCAGGCGTTCACCCCGGTGCGCAGTGAAGAAACGGCGGCGCAACTGGCGGAGCTTCGCGTGTCCTGGCAGATGGAGAAAGACGACGCCGGATGGAATGCCGTGCTGGCGAGCTATGGGTTGAGCGAGGATCGTCTGCGCGACTTGATGACATCGCAGTTGCAGGTGTTGCAATTCGTTGAGTTCCGCGTGCGCCCCATGGTTCGCGTGAGCCGCGACGAGGTGGAGGAATACTACACGCAGCGCCTGCTGCCGCAGTTGATCGCCCAGGGCGCGAAGCCGGAACCCCTGGAGACGGTCAATGGGCAGATTCGCCGCCTGCTGACGGAAAAGAAATTGAACGATGAGACGGACAAGTTTCTGACCAGCCTGCGCGCGCAGACCCCGGTCGAAATCTTGTGGGACGCGGTGAAGTAGGGCCGCAGTGACGGACAGGCAGCGATGAGCGACGCGGAAAAGACGGAAGCACGGAAGCCAGTAGCGGCAAAGCCGCGGCGGCGCGCGCGCCTGGTGTGGGGAGCGTTGCTGCTTGCCTGCGCGGGTATCGTCTGCGGCGTCCTGTATTACGTCAACAGCGCGCAATTCCATGAGCGCGTGCGGCGGTTCATCGTGGCGCAGATGGAAGACGCCACGGGCACGCGCGTCGAGTTGCAGCATGTGGATTGGCATCTGCGCACGCTTGAGGTGGAGTTCGACGGACTCGTGTTACACGGGCGAGAGCCAGCGGCGCAGCCGCCTCTGCTGGCCGTAACGCGTGCACGGGGCGCGATGCGCTGGCTGTGGCGCGGACGCCGCGCCTGGTTGCGGCAATTGGAAATCGACGGGCCCGTGGCACACGTCATGGTGTTTCCCGATGGCACCACGAACCTGCCTGTGCCGAAGCATCCCAGCAATGCCGCCGAGCAGGTCTCGCAACTCATCCATCTCGCCATTGGCCAGGCCGTGGTGCGCGACGGAACGCTGCTGTGGAACGACCGCCGCATCCGCCTGGACGGCACGGCGGAGAAGGTTGCGCTCGACCTGCGCTGGAACCGCGCGGGCCGGAACTACGACGGCCAGTTGCAGATTGGCGCGGTGCGTGTGACTTTGCCGCAGACGCCGCCGCTGCAGGCCGGAGGCAGCGCTTCATTCCGCATCTATGAGAACCGCATTGAGGTGCCGCGTCTGCACCTGGAGACCAGCCGCACGCAATTGGATGCCGGTGTTGCCATCACCCAGCTCAGCGCGCCGCGGGCGCAGTTTACGTACAAAGCCTCCGCCGACCTGGCGGAAGCCGGCGTCCTGCTGCGGCTGCCTGAGTTGAGCGGTCGCGGAGACCTTGGCGGGCAGGGAACCTTTGACTTCACCACGCAGAAGTTTGCTCTGGTGGGGCAGGCCAGAGGAACGAACGTGACCTGGTCGTCGCGGCAATTCCGCCTGGAGCGCGTCAACGGCGGCTTCTTCTATTCGCTGGATCAGAACCGCATCGTAGCCAACTCGATTTTCGCGGCGGTCATGGGCGGCACGGCGCACGGCCGCATGGTGGTGGATCTGCACTCGGCCGCGGGGCAGATGGGCAGCATCGAACTGGAGACCACGGGCCTTGAGGCCGAGCAGGGGCTGAAGGCTTTTACCACGTCCGATGTGCCGCTGAGCGCGCTGCGCCTCTCGGGCCGCGCCGCGGGGCCGGTGAACATTCGCTGGAAAGGCAGCCTGCTGCGCGCGCAACTGGACGCGCGGCTGCATGTGACGCCGGTGGCGCGCACGGGGTTGCTGCCCGTTACCGCGGAGCTGGGCGCGAATGTGGAATTGGGTGAGCCGTCGGCGGAGATTACTCTGGCCGAGGTGAGCACACCGCAGTCGCATCTTTCCGCGCACGGCACGCTGGCCATGCGCTCCAATTTGCAGGTGGACATGGCGACCGCCGACCTGCGCGAACTGGAGCCGATGGTGAACAACTGGCGCGGCAACCGCGCGCTGGATCTGCCCATCGAGTTTGCCGGCAGCGGACACTTCCGCGGCGAGGTGCTGGGGCGCCTGGGGCAGCCGCAGATCGCCGGCAATCTTGAGCTGCACAACTTCACCACGCACGTGCGCACGCACGAGCGTCGCGACGAGGGTGAACTGGCCGAGCGGGTCATCACCACGCAATGGGACGCGCTGAGCGGCGACGTGGAGTACTCCGCATCGCGCGAGGCTCTGCGCAACGGACGCCTGGCGCGCGGCAACGCGCGCATTGAACTCGATGTATCCGTGCCCCTGGTGAATGGCGAGTACGATGGCGCGCAGCCTTTTGCAGCGCACGTGCGCGTGCAGAACACGGATGCCGCCGACTTGCAGGCGCTGGCCGGCAGCGACTATCCGATCTCCGGCACGGTGAACGGAGAGGTGCAGGTGGGCGGCACCGAGCAGCACCTGAACGGCAGCGGTCACCTGATGCTGCATGACGGCGCGGCGTGGAAGCAGGCGGTACGCTCGGCCACGGCCGACGTGGCCTTCACCGAGAATCAGGCGCACCTGCGCAACATCCTGGTGAAGAGCGACATGATGCAGCTCTCCGGCGATGCGCACATGAACGTGGAGACGCGCGAGTTCGGCTTCAACCTGAAGGGCACCGAAGTCACTCTGGAGAACCTGCACGCGATGCAGCACCCTCGTATGCGTGTCTCGGGTCAGGCCACGTTCGAAGCCAGCGGTTCGGGCACACCGGACGCGCCGGTGATCAACGGACGCATTCTGGTGCGCAACCTGGCGCTGAACCGCGTGCCTTTGGGAGCGATGAACATTGTGGCCGTGACGCACGGGGCGCAGATGACGCTGACCGCGCGCTCGGAATTCCGCGGCGCCGAGGTCAAGCTCGACGGACAGGTTTATCTGCGCGACGAGATGCCGCTTAAAATTTCCGGCGACATCACCAGCAGCAACCTGAACCCCTGGTTGCAGACGGTTGTGCCGGTCAAGCTCGGCGCGCCCAGCGAACTTGCGCTGCACGTTGAAGCCTCGGGCGAGGCGCGCCATCCGCGCGACATTTCCGCCGAGGTTACGGCCAGCCGCTTGACCGCCGGCTACTCGGGCATAGGGCTCGTTAACGATGGTCCCATTCGCTTGCGGCTGGCGCAGCAGGTGCTCACCGTGGAGCAGTTCCGCGTGAGCGGCGAGCAGGGCGCCCGCTTTTTGCAGGTGCGCGGCAGGGTGGAGCTGGCGGGCAAGCGCGAGATCAACCTGCGCGCCAACGGCAGCATCAACCTCAAGCTGCTGGAGACGGTCGATCCCGGACTGAGCGCAAGCGGCGTGGCGGATCTTGACGTGACTATGGATGGGACGGTGCCGAGGCCCTCGGCTCGCGGCCGCCTGCGGGTGCAGAGCGGCTCCCTTTCATACATCGATTTTCCCAACGGCCTCAGCGACGTCAACGGTTCGCTGGTGTTCAATGAAGACCGTTTGCAAATCCAGGAGCTGACGGCACACACCGGCGGCGGGTTGCTGAATTGCGGCGGTTTCCTCACCTTTTCGCGGCAGGGGCTGGGCTTCAACCTGACGGCCAAGGCCAGCGGCATACGCATGCGTTATCCGGAAGGACTCAGCTCCACGGCCGACGCAGATCTGCAACTCACCGGTTCGCGTAACAGCGCGCTGCTCTCGGGCAACATCATGATTACGCGGCTGGGGGTGAATCCACAGTTCGATTTTGCGAATTACCTGGCGGCCGGAGTGCATGGCGCTCCGGCGCAGAAAATCGATTCACCGCTCAACGATATGCGCCTCGACGTGCACGTGCTGTCGTCGCCGGAGTTGCAGGTGCAAACCTCCCTGGCGCGGCTCAGCGGCAATGTGGATTTGCGTTTGCGCGGCACGGCGGCGCGGCCATCCATCCTGGGCCGGGTGAACCTTCTGGAAGGAATGCTGTACTTCAACGGCACCAAGTATCGCCTGGAGCGCGGCGATATTATGCTGAGCAACCCGGTGCGCATTGAGCCAACCCTGGACGTGGAACTCTCGGCGCGCGTGCGCGACTACGACATCACGCTGGGCTTCCATGGTCCTCTGAACCGGCTCACGCCAACGTACCGTTCCGATCCGCCTCTATCGAGCGCAGACATTATTTCGCTGATGGCCCTGGGCCGGACGGCGGAGGAAGCGGCGAATCCCGCCATGATGGGCTCGGCGCGTTATTCGCCGGATGTGAGTGAGAGTGCGTCTTCGGCCTTGGTGGGCCAGGCGCTGAGCGCCACGGTGGGCAGCCGCATGCAGAAGCTGTTCGGCGTCAGCCGCATCAAGATCGATCCCAATGTCAGCTCCTACGCCAACGCGGGACTGGCACGCGTTACCGTGGAGCAGCAGGTTTCCAATAACGTCACGCTTACCTACATCACAAGCCTGAACCAGTCGTCGCAGCAGATTTTGCAGTTCGAGTACAACATAAACAAGAACGTGACCATCGAGGCCGTGCGCGATCAGAACGGCATCGTCTCGGTGGACGTGCTGTTCCGCAAGCGAAAACGCTGACCAACGATCGTAAACACGAAAAGGACCGCGGCGGCGGCCCTCCCTTTACTTCTTCTGCAACCCGGCCAGTGCCGCCAGAACCTGCGCGCTGTGTTCGTTGGGCTTCACGTCGTCAAAGACGCGCGCGATGCGTCCGTCGGGAGCGATGAGGAACGTGTTGCGGCTGGCGTGGGTGAAGAAGGCGTGTGAGAGTGTGCCGTACTTCTCGGAGACTTCGTGTTTGGTGTCGGCCAGCAGGCGGAAGCTGAGGCCCTGCTTCACGCAGAACTGCTTGTGCGAGTTGACGTCATCCAGGCTCACTCCGAGGATGACCGTGTTCAGCTTCTCGTACTGCGCCAGGTCGCGCTGAAAGTTGTGCGCCTCCTGCGTGCAGCCGCTGGTGAAGTCCTTGGGGTAGAAGTACAGCACCACCCACTTGCCGCGGAAGTCGCTCAGATTGACCGTTTGGCCGTCCTGCGACGGCAGGGTAAACGCCGGGGCCTCGGTGCCTGCCTCGGGGTGGGCAGCCAACAGTGGCGTGGCCACGGCCAGCACGGCGGCAAAACAGAGCAGCATCAATAGTAGCTTGCGCGTCACAGTATTCTCCTTGGGACAAGTCGCATCCAATCATGTTAGATGCCGCGGTATCCCTTTGGGTTCCTGTCGCCCCCTTTTTAACCGGAGGCGCGGCATGAGAGGATAGAGCCTGTCATCGCCGATTCCGTTTGAGAGGTTCCCGTGCGCCGTCTTCTTTTTGCATTTACCGCAATGTTTTCGCTGCTTGCGCTTTCCGTGCCGTCTTTCGCGCAGAGCGCGACGCCCGCGGGCGCTACCGCCAAGCCCGCCGCCGCGCGCCATACGCTGCTGGCGTTGGACGACGAACTGCAATCGCTGGCCGCGCGCGTCGGCTCTTCGGTGGTCACCATTGAAGTGAATGGCCTGGCCCCGGTGGACGATCAGGCGACGCACCAGACCACCTACATCGCCAAAGAGCAGGGCGTGGGTTCGGGCGTCATTCTGGACGCCTCGGGCTACATTGTCACCAACGCGCACGTGGTGGAGCACGCAACCTCGGTGTACGTGCTGATCTTCCGCCATCGTGACGCGTCCAAGCGTGAAGATGCCGAGCGTCTGCCTGCCCGCATCCTGGGGCGCGACACTCTCACCGACCTGGCGTTGCTCAAGGTGGACGCCACGGATCTTCCCGTGCTGCCGCTGGCGGACTCCGACAAGGTTCGCGTGGGGCAGTTGGCGCTGGCCTTCGGCAGCCCCCTGGGACTGGAGAACACGGTGACCATGGGCGTCATCAGCTCTACCCAACGCCAGTTGAGTGATTCCGTTCCTCTTCTCTACCTGCAAACCGACGCTGCCATCAACCCCGGCAACTCCGGAGGCCCTCTGGTCAATGTGGACGGCCAGGTGATTGGCATGAACTCGATGATCGTCTCGCAGTCCGGCGGCAGCGAAGGCATGGGGTTCTCCATTCCGGCGAACACCATCCGCTACGTGTACGATCAGCTTCGCCTTTACGGACGGGTGCGCCGCGGATTGCTGGGCGTGATTCTGCGCGGCATCGATCCTGCCCTGGCCAGTGGGCTGGGGTTGCCGCAGCAGAGCGGGATCATTCTGGAGGACGTGACCCCCGGCGGGCCGGCTGATCGCGCGGGACTGCGTCCGGGCGACATTGTTTTGTCGGTGGATGGCAAGAGCTACTCCGATCCGCGCCGGCTTACCGCGGTGCTCTTCCAGCGCCCCATTGGCGATAACGTCGCCTTCCGCGTGCTGCGCAACGGCAAGGAAGAAACGCATGTGCCGGCCATCGCCGAGCGGCCGGGCGATCCGGAAAGCGTCCTCGATCCCACGCAGTCGGAGGCCAACATCGTGGCCAAGCTCGGAGTGGTTGCCATTGCCGTGGACACCTCGGTGGCGCAACTGATTCCGCCCATGCGCCTGCCGGGAGGCATCCTCATCACCGCCCTCACCGCCGGCGGCAACGGAGCGGCCTTCGGCTTGCGCGCGGGAGATATTATCCATGCCGTGAACAAGCAGCCGACCAATACCATGGACGCGCTGCGCTCGGCGCTGGCGGTGCTCAAGCCGGGCGATACCGCGGTGCTCAGTATGGAGCGCGGAGGCCAGTTGAATTACATCGTCTTCCGCAATCCGGATTAACCCGGGCGCTGCGAGAGCCGTAGAGTAAGATCGTTCGTTCAATGCAAGCAGGGAAGAGAACAAGAGGAGATGCCATGCGTGCCTGGTTGATGGATGCCTACGAAGGAGTGGATAAACTGCGCCTCACGGAAGTTGCCGACCCGGAGCCGGCCGCGGGGCAGGCCGTGCTCAAGATCCTATATGCAGCCTTGAATCCCGCGGATGCCTTCCTCGCCCTGGCGCAATATCCAGCCAAGCCGAAGTTCCCGCACATTCTGGGGCGTGACGGCGTGGGCGTGGTCGAAGCCGTGGGCGCGGGCGTAACCGCGGTAAAGCCCGGCGACACGGTGGCCATTCTGCGCGGCGATACCGGCGTAGACGACTGGGGAACGCTGGCGCAAAAGGTGGCCGTCAACGCCGCACAGCTTGTGCCGGTGCCGCAAGGCTGGTCGCTGCAAGAGTCCGCGGGCGCGGCGCTGGTGTACCTGACGGCATGGCAGGCCATCACGCAGTGGAGCGAACCGGCCGCACCGCCCAAGGAAGGATCGGTGCTGCTGGTCACCGGCGCATCGGGCGGAGTTGGCTCGGCCAGCGTGCTGCTCGGCAAATCGCTGGGCCTCACCGTGGTGGCGCTCTCGCGCAGCGCCAAGAAGGCTGAGCAACTGAAAGCTCTGGGCGCCGACTTTGTCTTCGATCCCACGCTGCCCAGTCTGCGCAAGCAGGTGCTGGCCGCGCTGGCGCCGCGCCGTGTGGATCTGGTTGTGGACAGTGTTGCCGGGCCGCTCTTCAGCGAACTGGTGAACATGCTCGCGTTCGGTGGACGCATCAGCGTGGTGGGACGCAGCGGCGGCACGGTGCCGGATTTCAACACGGCCACATTGTTCTTCCGCCGCAATCGTATCGGTGGCATCGCCGTCAGTCACTACACTTCCGAAGAGGCCCACGAGGCGTGGAACGGAATCGTCACGCGGCTGAACGCCATGGGCAAGCGTCCCGTGGTGGACCAGGTGTTTGCCTTCGAGGACGTGAAGCAGGCCTTTGCCCGCCTGGCAGAAGGCCCCATGGGCAAAGTGCTGGTGAAGGTGGGATAAGCGCGAACGGAATTGGAAGACGCAGCAAATAAGGGAAGCCCGCGGGCTTCCCTTATGATTTTCTTCGGCAGCCTCCGGCGTTTTACAGCAGCTTGCGTCCCAGCACCGTACCGGCCAGCAGCAAGCCACCACCGATGACCAGCAACACGGTGGGCGGTTCGGGCACTACGGGTGGCTGTGAGCTGCTGCTCGTCGTGCCGCAGCACCAGACGGTGGGCGGCGTGGAAATGCCATGCGGCTGCGCGCCGTTGTTGCGCGCAATCTGTTCGTTGGGCAGCGTTGGCGGCAGAATGTTGGGCGGCTCCAGAGAGGGCAGGCCGCTATCCATGGCGATGTCCGGCGGCGGAACGTCTGGCGGCAGGACCGCGGTGGGCAAGGGCTCGGGCTTCTTTACTTCAATGCGGTTGCCGCAGCGCGCGCGCACCATGTGCTTGCCGTCGGTCAGTACCAGCTCATTGGCGGGAATCATGACCGCGTGGCTGGTCCAGCGCACATCGTTGCCCTTGCGATAGGAGACGAAGGCCTGCATGGGCTGCTTCAGGCGGGTAAACCACATGCGCTCCGGCTGCAAACCCTCGTAGTGCTTGCGCACCACGTCGTCCTTGGCCATGGAGTCCGCCAGCTCATGCTCGTCCATCACGCCACCGGGAATAACCGAGTAGGGAAAGATCTGCCGCGCCGCACGGAAGGTGAGCTTCGGCGGTGTTACGTCCAATGTTTCCGTCTGCAACCGCCTCCAGATCTTGTAGCCAAGAATTCCCTGGAGTCCGAGGCACAGGAACAACAGCACGTAAATCGTCTTTTTCATATGCACATCCTCCGCCGCATCTTGCGCGGCGGCCCACCCACAGGCAGGTCAAGAAGGCCGATCATTACCTACGGCACGCGAATGTTGCGACGGTTCTCGCGGACAGCGGCTGGATCCCCGGCGGCAATACGATGGGATGCCGTTGCGCTTGTGGCGCACGGAGGCACTTTTTCCCTTGGAGAAATGATACCGTATTGCCGCGATTTGTAAATAAGGGCCTTGTAGCAGATGCCCAGCATTGCCGCGGCATCCTTCCGCTTCCAGCGCGTCTTTTCCAGGGCGTCGCGAATCGCTTCCGCCTCGGCTTCTCCCTTTAAACGGCGCACGATCTTCTTCAGGTCGCTGGCCGCAGCCGCTGGCGGAGCGCTGCTCCCCGTCTTTTGAATCGCCGGTGTGGGCCCATTGGGTGCGGCGATGAGCGTCTCGTCTCCCAGCACGAGATAGCGTTTAACCACGTTGTACAACTCACGGACGTTGCCCGGCCAGTCGTGCTGCATCATCGCCCGCTGCAGCGAATCGCTGAGTGGGCGAACCGGCTGGCGGTGCAGGTTGGCCATCCGCTTCATGAACTGCCGGAACATCGGCACCAGCTCCTCGCGGCGCTCGCGCAGCGGAGGAATGTGCAAATGGAAGGCACTGAGGCGGTAGTATAAATCCAGGCGGAAACGGCCCTGCTCCACCGCTGTTTTCACATCCACGTTGGTGGCGGCCAGGATGCGCACGTTCACCGTCACCGGAGCCTTGCCGCCCAGGCGGAAGTAGCGCTGCTCCTGCAACACCTGCAACAGCTTGGCTTGCAGCCGCGGCGGCATTTCGCCGATCTCGTCCAGCAGAATCGTGCCCCGGTCGCACTGCTCAAAGTAGCCAGGCTTGCCGGTGGTGGCGCCGGTAAAGGCGCCGGCATCGTAGCCGAAGAGCTCGCTTTCCAGGAGATCCTCGGGGATGGCCGCGCAGTTGATCTTCAAGAATCGGCGAGCGGAGCGCTCCGAGTGACGGTGCAGCAGTTGCGCCGCAACCTCTTTGCCGGTGCCGCTTTCGCCCGTGATCAGCACCGGCATGTCAATGGGCGCGATCCGCTGCACCTGCTCGTAGAGCTTCATCATCGCCGGCGATGCGGCCAGAAAGAAGTTGCTGCCATCCAGCTCCTCGCAGAGCACGCCGGGGTCGGCCGTCTCCTCCTCGGCAACGTAGCGGCGCACGGCGTCCAGCAGCAGCTCTTCGTCGATCGGCTTGGCCAGGTAGTCGGCCGCGCCCAGCTTCATGGCCTGCACAATTCCCGCGGGATCGTGCTGTTGGGAGAACATGAGCACCTTGGCCTCCGGCGCAAGGGACAGGATGCGCTGTAACGCCTCCAGCCCGTCCATGTCCGGCAGGCGCTTGTCGAGCAATACGACTTCCGGCGCCGGCAGCATCTGCATCTCGTCCAGGGCGGCGGCGCCACTGACGGCGCTGCGCACGCTAAAGCCCTCGGATTCCAGCAGGTTGCGCACGTAGCGCATCATCATCGGATCGTCGTCAACCACTAGAACTCTGGCCATCGTTATAACTCCTCGCCTTCATCCAGGAAGACGCCTTCGGTGGGTGCCACAAAGGGCAGATAGAAGCAGAAGCGGCTGCCTTCTCCCGTCTTGCTTTCCACCCAGATCTTGCCGCCGTGAGCCATCACGATCTTGCGTGAGACCACCAGGCTCCTCCCCGTAGGTCCGGCCTCCTCGTTGCTGCCGCCATCGTCGAAGATCCTCTGCAACTCCAGCGCGTCCATGCCGCAGCCTGTATCGGCCACCACGATCTTCACGCAGTTGGGCGCCATCGGCTTGTTGCTGCCATGCGAGAAAGCCTGGCGGAACTTCTGATTGCGCCGCTCCCAGAACTCGGGAGCCACCGAGATCGTCACCATGCCGCCCGCAGCCGTAAAGCGCCGGGCATTCTCCAGGAGATTCAACAGGACCCGCCGGATCAGACGCGCGTCATACGGAACCCGCAGGGGCCCATCCCAGGACTGCACCTCAAAGGTGACCTGGGCATCCTGAAACTCCGGACGCATCAGCGAATACGCGTCCAGAAGGCATTTCCGGATGTCTGTCTTCTTTAATACGGGTTTCCATTCGTATTCCCCACCGGGGCGGGGATCCGAGACCAAAAGACGCACACTCGCTCCTCATGTTGCAGCCTCCGGAAGCCTTTTTCCGGCGGTTGCTGCGTTCTGCGGCCCCCAACTTCAGGCCTGCTACCGTCATCTGCATCCAGATGGGGCCATTGCCGCTGTGCTCTCGAAACTACGCATTGCACCGGAACAGCGGCGCAGGACGTTTTCGTTGTCGTTTCTCACCTGGCGAACCGGGCTTGCAACGTCGTTCACCCAGCCCGGACGGCAAGAGATTGCACACACCAAAAGCACCAATTTCGTGTTGATCGTACAACGAAAGGACAATGCTGTATTCGCGTCAATATGAACTTTCGTGCACTTCAGTAACCACGTTTGTGAACGGAAAGTACTTTCCCATTTCGAGGAATTCCGTTCCACGTCAGCAAAATACCGTAATCTGTTTTTCGTAAGCCAAATTGCGTGGATGGTTTGGAATCAATCTGTTAGCTTCGGGGTAAGTGATTTGCCCGAGTCCGCCGGATTGGTATCTGGCTTGCACATCCTGACCCTGTCATGGCACAACGTGCGAAACATATCGACGGTTGCAGAGAGCCGGTTCCGCCGGATTCTCTGATTTTTGGCGCTTCTGCGGCGATGGCGCTTGTGCGGCGGAATCTGCTTAAGGTAGCCGAGACCAATCTCCCTGTTTTGCTGGAGGGAGAAAGTGGAACCGGTAAAGAAGTACTCTGCAAGTTCCTGCATACTCATTCAGCCTGGGGACAGGGGCCGCTGCTCAAGGTGAGCTGTCCGGCGGTTCCGGCAACCGTTCCGGCCGAGGAGTTGTTCGGCCTGCAGGAAGCGCAGGCGATGTCCTGCGGAACGCTGTTTCTGGACGAGGTCGGCGAACTGGATGCCACTTTGCAGGGCAAGTTGTTGCAGATGCTGCAAGACGGCCACTTGCAGGCCACGGACTCCAGCCGCGGCGTGCTGCGTGTGATCTGCTCCACTAGCCGTCGTCTGCATAATGAGGTTGCCGCCGGACGCTTCCGCCAGGATCTTTATTACCGCATCAGCGGCTTGGCCGTGCGCTTGCCCTCATTGCGCGAGCGCCTGGAGGATCTCGATTCTCTGGTGGAGTACTTCATTGGTCTATACAATGGGCTCTACGGCCGCACGGCTTCGCCGCTTTCCCCGGCCGCACTCAGTCTGATGACCGCGCAACCCTGGAGCGGCAACATCCGCGAACTGGAGAATTTGATTCGCCGCTACGTCATCGTGGGCAGCGAAGAAGATCTGCTTGCGGAGTTGGGCGGCGCGGCCGCGGGGGCTATGTCTGCCTCCAGTTCCGGACTCTCTCTCAGCCAGATGACGCGCAACGCCACCCGCCTGATGGAGAGCCGCATCATCCTGGACACGCTGCGCGCCAATCAGTGGAACCGGCGCCGCACCGCGCGCGCCCTGAAGATCAGTTACCGATCGCTGATGTACAAGTTAAAACGAACCGGAATCCAGCACGGGGAATATACCGGAGCTGGCAGCACGAATTAGGAGAATCCAGTGACGAAGCTCATTCGCATTTCCGCCGCAGTTCTTCTGGTCTTCCTGTGTGCCGCAACGCTGGCCTGGGGGCAGGCTGAGCCGGCCAAACCGGCCGCCGCGCCGTCTACTCCCGCCGCCGCCACCGCGGATGGCGATACCTACGTCATCGGCGAAAGCGATTTGCTCACCATCAACGTGTGGCATGAGCCGGACCTTTCGCGCGACCTGGCGGTGCGCACCGACGGCAAGATCACTCTGCCCCTGATCGGCGAATTGCAGGCCAGCGGCCAGACCGTGGAGCAGCTGCGCCGCACCATCGCCGTCCAGTTGAAGAAGTACATGGAAGCGCCCGAGGTGACGGTGATCGTCAAGGAAGCGCGCAGCCAGTTCTTCACCATCGTCGGCATGGTGCAAAAGCCGGGCTCGTATCCTTTGACGCAGCGGCTGACGGTGATGGAAGGCCTTGCCATGGGCGGCGGCTTCAAGGACTTTGCCAAGAAGAAGAAGATTCTGGTGGTGCGCACCAAGCGCGATGGCACCACCGAGCGCCTGCCGTTCAATTACGAGGCCGCGGCCAACGGTGAACTGAAGCAGAACTTCGCGCTCGAACAGAAAGACATGATCGTGGTTCCGTAGTTGTACTTGCATTTTTGCGATTGCGGCGCCGGTCGCCGCCTGAGGAGATTGTCATGAAAGTATTTACGTTTGTTGCCGCGATCCTGTCGCTGGGGATGGTAGGCGTGGCGGCGGCGCAAAGCTCAATGCCCGATGCGCCCAAGACTTCGCTGGCGGATGGTTCCTCTTCGTCGGCCCACCTGGGTTCGGTGGCTCCCTCTCTGGCGATGGGAGGCGACCTGACTTCGCGCAACCTGCTGGTGTTCGGCGTCAGCACCGGCGCGTCTTACGACACCCTGGGACTGTACAACTCGACCACCGGAAAATTTTCGGGCGACGATCGTTATTTTGTGCAGCCGTCGATTGCATACCAGCGCACGGCCGCGCAGGGTTCGTTTACCCTGAGCTACACGCCGGGCTTCAGCTACAGCCCGGAGGACCAGAACAACGACCAGTACACGCAGAACGCCGCCGTCGATTTCTCCTACCGGCCCAACTACCGCTGGCTGATTCACGGACGCCAGGATTACAGCCGCACCGACAATCCCTTTGAAACCGTGGGACGCGTGGACCTGCTGCCCGGCCTGGGCGGCGCCCTGGGCACGGGTTACAACGGCGTGGTGCCCGATACGCGGCGCACCGACCTGGTCTCCAACTTCGACATGACGTATGCGGTGGGCGAGCACACGGCGCTGGGCTTTACCGGCGGCTATCAGAAGTCGCAGTACGATTCCACGCAGTCGTCCTCGGCGTCGTTCTCCTACGAGAATTCGCAGTCGATGAACGGCTCGTTCTTCCTCTCGCACCAGCTTTCGCAGCAGCTCACCTTCGGCGTGCAGGCCACCTACGCCGATTACTACACGACCGGCCTGGAGCGCACGCGGGTGCAGGCTCCGGCGCCGCTGCTGTTCATCAAGGTGCTGCCGAACCCGCACATGGAATTAACCCTCTATGCCGGTCCGCAGGAGGCGCGTCTGCATGAGAGTTACACGTCGGGCGGTGTCACCGTGACCGAGCCTCTGCGCACCAACTGGTATCCCAACCTGGGCGCGACCTTGACCGTCAGCCGCCAGCGCCAGGCCTTCTCGCTGAATGCCGATGAGCGTGTTTCGAACGGTGGCGGCGTGCTCAGCGCGGTGCGCAACGTCAACGCCAGTGCCGGGTACCGCCTGCGCATGATGCAGCATTTGACGGGCGAGGCGCGCGTCGCCTTCACCAATCAGAAAGCCATTGGCACCTACTCGGAGGGCGACTACCTGCGCAGCGTGTGGGCCGGCGGCGGTCCGTCGGTGGAGCTTACGCACTTTCTGAACCTGCATTGCGAGGTCGCCTACGTGCACCAGGAAGAGCATGGTTTGAGCCCGGTGGCAGGCAATCATCTGTTGGTGCAGGGATCGCTCGACTTCCGCTTTAAGAAGAACCTGGGAGATTAACGGATGCCTGTGCAAGAAACTGCATCGCGCGGCAGCTTCACCTTCCACGACGCCTGGGACTTTCTCGTCCGGCGCCGCTGGATCGTCGGCGGCACGCTGTTCCTGTGCTGGCTGGCGGCGTGGATGCTGAGCCTGCTGATGCCGTCGGTCTATAAATCGGAGACCACCATCCTCATCGAGCAGCAGAAGGTGCCCGAGGAGTACGTGGTGGCCAACGTCACGGTCGATCTGCAACAGCGCCTGGAGGCGATGAAGCAGCAGATACTGAGCCGCACGCGCCTGCAGCACATCATCGAGCAGTACGGTCTCTACCGCGAGTCTTACCGGAAGAATCCGGAGGAGACGATCGAGCAGATGCGCAAGAAGGACATTGACGCGCACGCGGTCGAGTCTCCGGGAAAGCGCGGCGATTTCTCGGCGTTCGTCATCAGCTACACGGCTCCGTCCGCCAAGCTGGCGCAGCAGGTGAACACCGAGTTGACTTCGCTGTTCATCGACCAGAACGTGGCCGAGCAGACGGAGCGCGCCGAGAACACCACGCAGTTCCTCTCCAGCGAATTGGACCAGGCGCGGCAGGATCTGTCCGATCAGGAGGCCAAGGTCAAGCAGTTCAAGGTGGGGGCCAACGGTCAGTTGCCCAGCCAGACCGAGGCCAACGTGCAGATCTTGAACGGCCTGCAGAACCGCCAGCAGAGCCTGTCGCAGGAGCTGAATCACGCGCAGGAGCAGAAGCTTTACTTTGAGTCGATGATTGCGCAGTACCGCTCGGCCAAGGTGGACGCCGATAAGGGCGCGAACTCTTTGCCGGCCATCGAGGACCAGATTGCCAAGCTGCGCCAGGAACTGGCCGACGACCAGACCAAGTACACGCCCGAGCATCCCGACGTGCTGCGGCTGA
The DNA here is from genome assembly GCA_031296105.1 of Acidobacteriota bacterium. Lineage (GTDB taxonomy): Bacteria > Acidobacteriota > Terriglobia > Terriglobales > Acidobacteriaceae > TOLSYN. Next base: position 27,074 of record JARLGJ010000052.1, read on the forward strand.
AGCGTTTGATTGTGCGCACGGAAAGGCAGCGCGATGAAATCAAGGCACGCCTGGCTAGTTCCACGCCGGCCGAGCCCTCGCGCGCTTCGCTCGATCCGGCCACCATGACGCCCATGCTGCAATACCAGAGCCAGTTGAAGGCCGTGGAGCAGGAGGTTGCCGACACGCGCCGCGCGCTGCAACAGGTGGAAGCGCAGATCGGTTCCTACCAGGGACGCTTGAATTCGGCGCCGATCCGCGAGCAGCAGTTGTCGGACCTGACCCGCGACTACGATCAGTCGAAGGCCAATTACGACTCGCTGCTCAAGAAGCAGATGCAGTCGCAGATGGCCACCAACCTGTCCCGGCGTCAGCAGGGTGAGCAGCTTCGCATCATCGACGCGCCCAGCCTGCCGAAAAAACCAATCTCGCCCGACCGCGTGAAGTTGAGCTTTATGGGCCTGCTCGGAGGACTGGTGCTGGGCCTGGGCCTGGCCTTTGCCACCGAACTAATGGAAGACCGCGTGCGCACCGAGGATGACATCACCAACATCGTCAAGGTGCGGATTCTGGCCGGTGTGCCGCACCTCTTTACGCCGGAGGAAGAGCGCCAGCGCCGCACGCGCAGAATCTTCGAATGTTGCTGCGCCTCTGCCATGCTGCTGGTGCTGGTGGCCGCCAATGTTTACACGGCGCTGGGGAGATAGCGATGTACGAGAAGTTTTACGGTTTCCGCCAGAATCCGTTCCGCATGAGTCCCGACCCGTCGTTCTACTACGCGACGGCGCGGCACAATGAGGCGCTCGCCAACCTTACCTATGGCGTGCTCATGCAGAAGGGATTCATTGTGCTGACCGGCGAGGTGGGCACGGGCAAGACGCTGCTGGTGCGCTGCCTGCTGGACACGCTTTACCGCTCGCGCGTGGCCCATGCCTATATTCTCAATCCGTTGCTATCGCGTGACGATCTGTTGAACATGATCCTCACCGACTTTGGCGTGCGCGAGGTAAAGCGCACCCGCGGCGAGATGCTGCAACAGTTCCACGAGTTCCTCATCCAGGCGTACCGGCGCAATGAAATCTGCGCGCTCGTGATTGACGAAGCGCAACTGCTGACGCCCGAGTTGCTGGAAGAGATCCGCCTGATGACCAACATCGAGACCAGCAAGCACAAGCTGCTGCAGATCGTGCTGGTGGGCCAGCCGGAACTGGATGAGATGCTCGACTCTCCGGAACTGCGCCAGGTCAAGCAGAGAGTCGCGCTGCGTTATCACCTGGAGCCGATCTCGGACATGGAGATGCGCGGCTACATCGAGCGCCGTCTGGAAGTGGCCGGAGCCCCGGGGCGTCTGCTGCAGATCTTTCCGGCGCCGGCGCTGGCGCGCGTCCTGCACTATGCGCACGGCATCCCGCGCCTGGTGAACACCCTTTGCGACAGCGCGCTGGTGAGCGGCTACGGACGCCAGATGGCGTCGCTTACGCCGCAGGTGGTGGACGAAGTGGCGAACGATCTTCGCCTGAACCTGAAGGAGTCGGCGATGAAGATGACGGGCACGCCGTTCTCCTCGCGGAGCGGAAAAGTGGCAGGGGAAGATCCCGGCCAGAAGACGTTGACGCGCACGCTGCTGCGTTTGGCAAAGTTGCTGGATGAAGCCAGTGATGCCGACGACAAGAAGAATGGGGTAGCAGGATGAGCCGGATTTTCGATGCATTGCGGCAGTCGGAGAAAGATCGCCAGCCGGGCGCGGTGGAGCCGTTTCCGCCCGCGATTGTTCCGTCTACAGCAATCCCCGAGGCGGAGCCTGCTACGGACGGAGTTGTGCCGCAGGCGGACGTAAGCGCCGCGCCGCAGGCGGCTGTAAGCGAAGCGCGCGCCGCCGCGGAGGAGTTCGTTTCACCAGTGCCTATGCCACCCATGCCGGCCGCGCCTCCTGCGCCTGCCGTCGCGGCAGAAGTCAGCGCCGCGCCACCCGCCGCGGGGAGCGACGCCGAGTTGCTGTCCCTGCTCTCGCAGTTCACGCCGGCCGCGAACGAAGCACGCCCAGAGGCCGCAGTCACGGCGGCCAGCACGCTGGATTGGTCGAGGATGGAGGAGATCACGCTCGATAGCTCCTCGTCGCGCTTTGTCGCCTTCAGCAGCGAGCGCGGCCTGGGCGCGGAAAAGTTTCGCGTGCTCGGCGCACGCCTCTCCAACATACGGCTCAATCAAAAACTCAATCTGCTGCAGGTGACCAGCAGCGTGGTGGGCGAGGGCAAAACGCTCACGGCCGTTAATCTGGCCATGACCCTGGCAAACCGCTTCGATCAGCGCGTGCTGCTGGCCGAAGGCGACCTGCGCAAGCCGGCTGTTTGCAAAATGCTCGGCCTCGAGGAGCGCCGCGGCATTGGCGAGTGGTTCGACAGCACGCGCCTTCCCATACAGGATGTTCTGCTGCGCGTCGGCGTGACCGGACTTTGCCTGTTGCCCGCGGGACACGTTCCGCATCCGGCCACCGTGTTGCAGTCGGAGCGTCTATCGGAGATGCTGCGCGCGCTTTCTCTGCACTTCGACTGGATCATCGTGGATACGCCGCCGTTGTTGCCCATGGCCGATTCCAACCAGTGGAGCCGCATTTGCGATGGCACGCTGATGGTGGTGCGCAAGGGAGTGGCCTCGCGTTCGGCGCTGAAGAAGGCCGTCGAAAGCCTGGACAATCCGAAGATCCTGGGTGTCGTGCTGAACGACGCCAGCAACTATGACCGCGTGAACTACTACGACCGTTACTACACGCCGCGTGGAGAGAAACCCGGAGCCTAGCCCAAGTGACACGCAAGTCGCACGTCTACATCCCGATGCGCTCCGTGGTGATGGGCCTGAGCGAGGCCTTGCTGGCCACGCTGGCCTTGCTGGTGGCAATGGTGGCTTACCTCGGCCCCATGGACGCCACGCTGGCGCTCGGTTATCAGCAGGCGGATGTGCGGGTGGCGCTGATTGTGGCGCTCTTTGTGCTTTGCATGTACTACTTCGATTTGTACGACCTCAGCGTGCTGCGCAATCCGCGCGAGGTTGTCACCAATCTCATTCAGTGCTTCGGCTCGTTCTTCATATTCCTCGGATTGCTGTATACGCTCTTTCCTTTTGTCCGCCTGCAGATGTCGGTGGTGCTGGCGGGCACGGCGCTGGCGGCGCTCGGTTCGCTGTTGTGGCGGCAGCTCTTTCGCGTGGCCGCGCATTGGCCAGCTTTTCAGGAGCGCGTGGTCACCTTCGGCGAAGGAGCGGTCAACGGCGAGATCGCCGCGATTCTTGAGCAGCAACCGGAACTCGGCTACCGCCTGGTTTCACAGGTGGCGGAGACGGAAGACTCCGATCCCGAGGAGCAGGCAATGGAATTGCGCCGCCTGGTGGATACCTACAATATTCGCCGCGTCTCGGTCGCCATGGGCGAGCGCCGCGGACGCCTGCCAGTGGATATGCTGCTCGACCTGAAGGAAGAGGGCGTCACGGTTGAGGAGGGCAGCGACCTGTACGAGATCGTGACTGGCAAGGTATATCTCGAATCGCTGCGGCCCAGCACGCTGCTGTTTTCACCTACCTTTGAGGTCTCGACCTTTACCTTGATGATGCAGCGCACCATGGCCGTGCTTGTAAGCCTGTCGCTGCTGGTGATCACGCTGCCGGTCATGTTCTTCATCGCCCTGGCCATCAAGCTGGACTCGCACGGGCCGGCCATCTTCCGCCAGAAGCGCGTGGGCCTGCGCGGCCAATCCTTCACCTTATATAAGTTCCGCTCCATGCGCGTTGGCGTGGACGGCGCGAGTCCGGCGCAGTTGCGCGACGAGCGCTTTACCCGCTTCGGTTCCTGGCTGCGTTCTTCACGTCTGGACGAACTGCCGCAACTCTGGAACATCCTGCGCGGCGACATGCAGTTGGTCGGGCCGCGTCCGTTTGTGCCCGAGCAGGAAGCCACCCTGGTGGAGGCCATCCCGTTTTACAAACTGCGCTGGAGCGTGCGCCCCGGCGTCACCGGCTGGGCGCAGATCAATCGCGGCTACAACGTGACGCTGGAAGACAATGCCGAAAAGCTGGCCTACGATTTGTTCTACATCAAACACTTTTCCATTGGTCTCGATCTGCTGATCATCTTCCAGACGGTGAAGACCTTGTTGCTTGGGCGAGGCGCACGATGATGATCCTCTGCGCCCTGGCGGTCTTCTGGACCGCGTTCTTCCTCGTCTTCTACACCTATTTCGGCTATCCGATTGTGCTGTTCGTCTGCTATGGCCTGGTGCAGATCAAGCGCGACTGGCGTTTCCTACATGATCGCCGCGACCGCCGCCGTGCGGACGTTCAGGATGCGGGGCTGCCAACTGTCACTCTCTTCTTTGCCGCCTACAACGAAGAAGAGCATCTGGAAGAAAAGCTGTCTAACACGCTGGCGCTGGATTATCCGCCGGAGAAGCTGCAAGTCGTGATCGTCAGCGACGGCTCCAGCGACCGCACCAACGAGATTTTGCGCGGTGTGAGCGATGCGCGCATTGAGACCGTGCTGCGCGAAGAGCGCGGAGGCAAGTCTGCCGCGCTGGCCGTGGCCGTCGAGCGCGCGCGTCACAGCATTTTTGTGCTCAGCGATGCCAGCACCATGTTTGCTCTCGATGCGCTGCGCAAGCTGGTGCGCCACTTCGCCGACCCCGCGACCGGCGCGGTCTGCGGCGCGCTCAGCTTCCATTGCAATGAAGAGTCCGGCCAGACCGAAGGACTGTACTGGAAATACGAGACGGCGCTGCGCCTGATGGAGGCGCGCATGGGCGCCACGCTCACGCCCAGCGGCGCCATCTACGCCGTGCGCGGCGAGATCTACACGCCGCCCTCGCCGGATGTTCTGGTGGACGACATCCTCACCCTGATGAGCGTGCGCCGTGCCGGGTACAAGGTGCACTACGATCCCGAGGCGAAGGCCGTGGACTTTCCCGCCTCCAGCGTGGCCGGCGAGTTCCGCCGCCGCGTGCGCATCGCCAAGGGAAGCTTCCGCGCGCTGCCTGAACTTTGGCGCGCGCCGAAAACGCCGTTTACGTCGTTCGCTTTTTTCTCGCACAAGTTGCTGCGCTGGGTGCTGCCGGTGTTGATGTTGTGCGTCTTCGCCGCGAATTTCTTTCTGCTGCAACATCGCTTTTACCGCGTCACGCTGGCGGCGCAGTTGTTTGTGCTGCTGTGGGCGGGGTTGGGATACCTTTTCCGTCAGCCGCTGCGTCGCGTGCGCTTCAGCCTGGTCGGATATTTTCTGGTGGCAATGAACCTGGCGTTTTTGATTGGCCTGCTGCGCAGCTTCGGCGGCAACCGGGAGGTCTCATGGCAACGGGGACAGTAAATTCCACTTCGCTCACGCTTGGTGGCGTCCCCGTGTTGATGTACCACGACATCTGCGCGGAGGCCGCCAATCCCGAGCGTTATGCAGTGCCGCTGCCGCTCTTCCACCGTCATCTGGAGGTGCTGCGCGAGCTACACACGGCGGTCATCGACCTGCCTGCATTGCGCCAGTTCAGCAGCCTGCCGCGCGCCGTGCTGACCTTCGATGACGGCTTGCATGGCAACTTCAGCCGCGCACTCCCCGAACTTGTCTCGCGCGGAATGACCGCCACGTTTTTTGTTACGACCTCTCTGATCGGCACGGCCGGCTATTTAACCTGGGACCAACTGCGCGAGATGAGCGCCGCCGGCATGACGATTGGCTCGCACGGACACCGGCACATTGCCTACACGGCACTCACCGCGCAGTACGCCGCCAACGAACTCACGCGCTCGCGCCTTATGCTGGAAGATGCGCTGGGCAGCGCGTGCGAAGCGTTCTCCGCGCCATTCGGCTTTCTCAATGGATCGACCTTCGCCGCCGCGCGCGCCGCCGGGTTCGCGCACATTTGCTCGTCGCGACCCTGGCCCGCCGCGGCTGGCGATAAGGATATCCCGCGCTTGGTGGTGTATCGCTACACCAACGCCGCGGAGTTCGCCGCGCTGGTCACCGGGAGCCCGTGGCCGATTCTCGTGCGCCGCACGCGCGATGCGCTGCTGCACCTGCCCAAGCAGTGGATGCTGCGCGCCCGGCCGCAGCGGCTCGGCCTGGAAGCAAACGAGGCGGGCCGATGAGCACCGTTCACATTTTCGTGCTCATCGACGCGATGGGCTGGGAATTGGTGGAGCATCGTCCCTTTCTGGCCGAGTTCCTTGCGCACCAGCAGCCGGTGCGCACCATGCTGGGCTTCAGTTCGGGCATCATTCCCTCCATTCTCACCGGGCGTACGCCGGCGGAGACGGGGATGTGGAACCTGGTCTTCTACAATCCAACGGCTTCGCCCTTCCGCCGACTGCGCCCGATTGCGCCCGTCTTGCGCGCCATGGATAACCGCATCGGACGCCGCCTGCTGACCGAAGCCGGACGCCGTCTGTTGGGCATGGGCGCCAATTTTGACGTGAGCGTGCCGCCACAGACTCTGCCGTGGTTTGACTGGGCCGAGAGTGGCAACATTTACGCGCGTGGCGGAGTGCCCGGGCAGCAAAGCATCTTCGATCTGTTGGCCGCGCGCCAGGTGCCGCACAAAATTTATTCCTACAAAGATCCGCTCACCGATGCCGAAATCCTCTCGCGCGCCGCACGCGACGTGGAGCAGGGAAGCGAAAAGTTCTTCTTCCTCTACCTCTGCGAGCTGGATATGTTTCTGCACACGCATCGCGACGCGCCGGAGAAGATTGCGGCCAAGCTCGCGTGGTACGAGCAGGAACTGGGCAATGTCTTCGCCGCCGCGCGCCGCCGCGACGCTGCCGCGGACTTTCACATTTTCAGCGATCACGGCATGACGCCCGTAGTGCGCCACTGCGACCTTGCCGCGGAAGTCACTGCCTGCGGCTTCCAGCAGCCCGCGGATTTTCTCGCGGTCTATGACTCCACCATGGCGCGTTTCTGGTTCTTCTCCGCTGCCGCGCGCGAAAAGATCACGGCGCGCCTGGCCTCGCTGGATTACGCGCGGCTGCTTACGGATGACGAACTGCGCGAGTTCGGCGTGTACTTTCCGGACTGCCGCTATGGCGAACTGGTGGTGCTGCTTTCTCCTGGCAGCATCGTCGCCGAGGGCGGCTTCAACGGCGCGGGATGGCGTCCTAAAGGGATGCACGGCTACCATCCGGACGATCCCTACGCCATGGCCGTGTATCTCTCCAGCCACGCGCCGCAGCATGAGCTTGCGTCGGTGAAGGACATCTTCACCATCATGCAGGAGGCCGCGCAGTGAGCGAGCGCCTGGCGGTCTGCATGTTCGATAACGAGACGGTGCGCGGCGGCGCCGAAGAGCATCTGCTCGGCCTGTTGCAGGGCTTGGACCGCGCGCGTTTTCGTCCACTGCTGGCCGCCCCCGCGGCGCTTCTCGATCTGCTGGGCTGCGATCTTCCTCAGGACGTCACGCTGTTGCCCATTGAGTTGCGTTCGCATCGCCAGCTTGGCCGCATGGCGCGGCTTGCATCCTTTCTGCGCCGCGAGCAGGTTGGCGTGCTGCACTCGCATGGCTTCCGTCCCAGCCTGGTAGCCTCGCCGGTGGCGCGCTTCGCGCGCATTCCGGTCACGGTGGAAACGCCGCACATCCGCGAGTATTGGCGCAAGGGCTGGAAGGCCAGCTTCGCAATCGACCGCGCAGCCTCGCGCTTTGTGGATGCCTACATCGCCGTCAGTGAGGCGAACGGACGTTATCTGCGGGATGAAAAAAAGCTGCCTGCGGAAAAGATCAGAGTGATTCGCAACGGTTGTTCCCTGGCTCACTTCGCCGCGGCCGTCGTGGTTCCGGAGGGCTTCAAGCAGACGGCAGGTTTTCGCGCGCACGATCCCGTGCTGCTGACCGCTGCGCGCCTGGAGCCGCAGAAGGGCCACGCCGTGCTGTTGCGTGCCATGGCCGCGCTTAAGCCGGAGTTTCCCGCGTTGCGCCTGGTGCTGCTTGGCGAAGGCAGCCTGCGCGAGGAACTGGCATCCCTTGCGCGCGAACTCGGCCTCGCGGATTCGGTGCTTATGCCGGGGCACTCGCCGGACACGCGCGTGTGGATGAGCGCCGCCGACGTGTGCGTGTTGCCATCGTTCGCTGAGGGGCTTCCGCTCTTCGCCATCGAGTCCCTGGCCGCCGCGCGTCCCATGGTGGCCACCGCGGTGGATGGCACGCCGGAGATTGTGCTGGACAAGCGCACCGGCCTGTTGGTTCCTCCCGGTGACGCAGCGGCGCTGGCCGAGGCCATCGCCGAAGTGCTGCGTCATCCGCAAGCGGCTGCGGAACGTGCAATGGAAGGTGCGTGCTACGTGCGTGCGGAGTTCACAATCGAGCGTCAGTTGCGCGAAACCGAAGACCTTTATGACTTGCTTTGGACGCGCAAGACCGGGCGCGTGATGCCCACGCGTGCCGAGGCCGCACGAATCCCCAGCGAGGCGCACGCCTGCGCGGCAGGAGTGGACTGATTCAGTATGGTTGACGTCGATAAGATCGAGTTCACGCCGCCCGCGCTAGCCCATCCCATTGCCAAGGGGCTGGTGAGGGCGTGCCGCCAGGTTTTCGGCAAAACGCTGAAGGCCGTTGTACTCACCGGCAGCCTAGCGCGCAATGAGGCAACGTACGTCAATCGCGAGGGCCGCGCGATTCTGCAAAGCGACGTGGAGGCCCTGGTGGTGCTGCACGAAGACGCCGCGCTGCCTTCGCGCGCTTCCCATGACGCTCTCTGCCACCTGGCGGAGCATCTTATGGATGAGCAGGGCGTGAACGTCGAAGTGAGTTTCAGCGTCGTGCATCCCGGTTATTTGCGCGCGTTGCCGCCGCACATTTACAGCTATGAGCTGCGTTGTTGTGGGCTGGTGCTGTGGGGCGAACCCGAGGTGCTTCACCTCATCCCGCCTTATACCGCGGCGCAGCTCTCGCAGGAAGATGCGTGGCGCATCCTCTCCAATCGCCTGCTGGAGCAGATGACCGCCGCAGCCAATCCCGATGGGCAGGCACTGGCGCGGTACCGTTCGATCAAGCTGTGCCTTGATCTCACTTCGTCGCTGCTGGTGTTCTGCGGGCGCTTCGAGGCGGGTTATCGCGCGCGCCTCCTGTGCATGGAAAAGTTCGCTGCCTCGCCGGAAGCGGCGGTTTTGCCTTTTGATTTTGCCGCCTACATGCCCTTGCTGCGGCAGTGCGTTGCCAGCAAGCTGGACTCGGGCAGCACGGTGCAGTTTGATGCGGATTTCGAGACGCGCGTGGTGGCCTGGGCCTGGCGCGTGTGGCACTGGGAGCTGTGCGCACTTACTTCATGCAGCGAAGACAGCGCGGTGGAGCACTTGCTGCGCGCCTTCGGAGCGCAACTCGGCCACCGCCGCCTGCTGCGCGGATGGGCCTACGCCGTGCGCCGCCGCGGCTGGCTGGCTTCCGCGCCGCACTGGCTCCACTGGTTGTCTCTGTTTGCCGAGGGCCTGACGCCACGGCACGCGATCTATCTTGCGCTTTATCGCTGGCAGCAGTTGCGTGTGCAGGGAGTCGCGGACTTTACTCCGGCGTGCGAGTTGCTTCCGGTGAGCACGTCCGCGGCGCGAAGCTCGGCAGAGGTTTTGGCCGGGGAACTGATGCACAACTATAAAGAGTTTGCCGTGGAGACTCGCGCATGAGCGACGTGGTGCAGAGTTTGCCAAGTCAGTCTGCCACGCAGCGCACACCCGCGCGGTTGGGTTGGCGCGCCTCCGACCTGTGGCGCGCGCCGCTCACCGATCTTCCGGTGCGCGACGAACTCATCCGCCAGTTTGTGCCGCTCTTCCGCGAGATGCGCCTGCTTGAAGCCGGCCCCGGCAGCGGTTTCGCCGCCTGGCGTCTGGCACGTGCCGTGGAGAACTTCGCCGTGATCGAGGTTTCCGCCGCCAACGCCGCGGCCCTCGCACGCCGCTTTCTTCCCGCGCGCCTCTCGATGATCAACGAAGATCTGTGCCGTGACGGGCTGGGATTGCGTTTTGCCGCGTCATTCGACGCCATACTCTGCATCGAAGTGCTGGAGTTCCTCGGCGATCCCATGCAGGCGCTGACGAACCTCGCGCTGATGCTGAGCCCCGGAGGCACGCTGTACTTGAATTTTCCCAATTACTCCACCGGCCTGTGGCCCACGTATTACCGCACCCGCGCCGAGTTCGACGGACAGATGCGAGGCGCGGGCTTTGCCTCGTGGGAGATCTTTGAGCTGCGTCTTTCGCCGTGGGCGCAGTTCGTGTACCGTACGCTGCATGAGTTTCCGCTGGCGGTATATCGCCGCCGCGAAAGCCATCGCAGCCGCCGTCCCAACGCGCCGCAGAACTACGAGCAAACGTGGGCGTTTCATCACGGCGGGCGCTTCGAGCGCATCAAGCTTCCTTTGCATCTCTACTGGGCCTCGGTCATGTTACTGATGAGGCTCGGTGGGGATGTGTTTCAACGAGTGAAATGTGACGATGAAATCTTTAACCGGAACCTTTTTGTGGTGGCTACAGCCGCCAAGGATGGCAATGCCCAATGAGTCCTGAAGCAGGCAAGAGCGGAGTAATCCTCCGCAGTGTCAACGACGCCACGCTGCGCCAGGTTGTGCGCGAGTGCATGGAGTTTTGTGACTGGAGCAGTCTGGTTCCGCGCGGCGCCAAGGTTGTCGTCAAACCCAACCTGTGTACCGCGGTGCCGGAAAAGTGTGAGATGTCGAACACCGATCCGCGCATTACCCGCTACGTGTGCGAAATGCTTTTGGAGCGCACTGAGCAGGTGTACGTCGTCGAGTCCGACGGCCTTCGCCAGACGGCCCTGGAGGCCTTCGATGCCTCCGGCTATCGTCCGCTGGAGAAGGAACTCGGCATCAAGCTGGTGCGCATGACCGACAACGACCTGGTGGATTACAACGTTCCTCCCGCGGGCAAGGTCAAACTGCCGCGCCTCATGCTGGAGAACGATCTGTTCATCACCTTGCCGGTGCTCAAGACGCACGCGTTGACGTACTTCACTGGCTCCATCAAGAACCAGTGGGGCTGCGTGCCGCAGTACGACCGCATTCTGCTGCATCAGTATTTGAATCCGATGCTGGCCGAACTGCACGCCATCTTCAAGCCGCGGATCTCCATCATGGACGCCATCATCGCCATGGAAGGCCGCGGCCCCGCCAACGGCAAGCCGCGCCGCATGGACCTGCTGCTGGCCGGGCGCGATGGTGTGGCGGTGGACGCCACAGGCATGAGGCTCGCCGGTCTCGATCCCGTGCGCTGCGAGCACCTGCTGCTGACGGCCGCCAAGGGACTGGGTACATGGAAGGCCGAGGAGATTGCGATTGACGGCGACTTCGCGGCCCATGCCACGCAGTTTGAGCCGGCCATTCTCGACAAGGCCATCGCTGCCATGGACTACATGAGCCGCTATCGCTGGTTCGTAAAGTACATGTTGGAAAAAGATTTCGTCTTCTATCCGTTCCGCGCCGCCGTGCAGGTGCTGCGCAAGATCGGCGTGGTGGAGGGCGGCTGATTGCGGAGCGCGAAAACTCAAACTACGAGTGGAGGCGGGCGATGAAGATCCTCGCCATCCTTTTGTCGCCGCCGGTGCCGGCCACCGCGGGCCATCGCGTGCGCAATCGCAGCCTGCTGCGCGCGCTCGCCCTGGAAGGCCACGAGGTCACGGCGGCCATGCTGGCCAGCGCCGAGGAGATCGCTCATCCCGCGCGCGAGTTGAAGGGACTCTGCCATGAATTCTTCATGGTGGAATCACCCGAGGGCAGCGCATGGGGCCGTCTCGCGGCCGTCTTCGGCGGTAAGCCGTATGGTGCTCTGCGCCTGTCTGTGCCGGAGTTGCAGCAGCGCGTGGCCGCCGAGCTGGCCGCGCATGACTTCGACTTTGTGCTGCTCGATGACATTTACATGGCGGGCAATCTTCCCGCCGGGAATCGCGTCCCCGTGGTGTTGAACAAGCACGACATTACCTGCCGTATCGTGCGCCAGTTTGGACGCTCCGAACGCAATCCGCTCAAGAAGCTCTATGCCGCCATGGAAGCCGCGAAAATCGAGCGCATGGAGTACGCCAACTGCCGCGCCGCGGAGGCCGTGGCCGTTTGCAGTGAATGCGACGGCAAGGTGCTGTCGCAGATCGCGCCCGGCGCGCACAGCTTTGTCATTCCCAACGTCATCGATACCGATAAATACAAGCCCGCGCCGCAGCACGACGGACGCACCGTCGTCTTCGTCGGCGCCATGGACTGGCTGCCCAATCAGGACGGCGCCGATTTTCTGATCGTCGACATCTTGCCGCGCCTGCGCCAGCTTGTGCCCGCCGTTCGCGTCGTGCTTGCCGGGCGCAACCCTCCGGAGTGGCTGCGCCGTCGCTTTGCTCCGTATCCCGACGTTTCCTTCACGGGCACTGTGGTCGAGTTGCGTCCCATCCTCGCCCGGGCCTCGGTGTGCGTGGTTCCGCTGCGCATCGGCAGCGGCACGCGCCTCAAAATTCTGGAGGCATCGGCCATGGCCAAGCCGGTGGTTTCCACCGTGCTCGGCGCGGAAGGACTCGACCTGCGCCACGGCCAGGAGATTCTTCTGGTGGACGAGCCGCGCGCCTTTGCCGAGGCCGTTGCGCTGCTGTTGAACGACCGTGCCCGGGCCAATGCCATGGGTGCCGCCGCGCGCGCCGCCGTCGAGGAGCAGTACAGCATTCCCGCTCTGCGCCGCCAGTTGCAGCAAATGTTTGCCGCCGTGCGCGAGCGCCGCGCCAAGGCTGGGAGCGCCCTCGCATGATTCTGTTTTATATCCTGGTGTTGTCACTGCCTTTCGTCGATCACGGGCTCTTCGGCATGGCCATCGGCCCGCTCACGCTGGAGAAGGTTCTGGGCGCGGCCTGCTTTGTGTACGCGCTTACTTACCTGCCGAAGCGCCGCGAATTTCCCGGCTTCTTCTCGTCGGCGCAGTCCAAGTTTTTTGCCGCCTATGTAGGCATGGCCGTTTGTTCGTATCTCTTCACGGCCGAAAACTTCGACTTCAACGACATGGTGGGCATCTTCTTTTCGCAGTTCCTCTTCTTTGTGGCCATCATGATTCTGGTGGATTCGCGCGAGCGCCTGGAGAACACCGTGCTCTGGGCCACCGCCTCCCTCGGCGTCGTCTCGCTCTATCTCATCAAGGAGTGGCTCGGCGCGTTCCGCGTCTATGGCGTTGGCTACCGTCCCGGCTGGGTCGCCGGCGATCCCAACATGTTCAGCGCCTCGGCGCTCATCGTGCTGCCGCTGATGTTCTGCCCCATTCTTTACGCGCGCAAGCGCTGGCAGCGCAACGGAGCCATCCTCAGTCTCATCCTCACGCTCATCGGCTTTGTGCTGGCGGCCTCGCGCGGCGGCTTCATCGGCCTTACGGCGTTGCTGTTGTGGCACACCAAAAGCTGGAAGCGCCGCATCATCGCCGTCGCTCTCATCGCAGCCATCATCGCCGTCTGCTTTGCGCTGCCGCACTCGCCGCTGGATCGCCTGCTGAAGCCTGATGCCAGCGATAAGGAGTCCAGCGACATTCGCTTGCAGCTCTGGTCGGTTTCCGGAAAGATCTTCCACGACTATCCGGTATTCGGCGTCGGCCTCTACAACTTTCCGGTGTACATGCACAAGTACCTGCCGCCGGACGTCGATCTTGAATTCGTGGTGCCGCACAATACATATCTGGAAGCCGCCGTGGAACTCGGCGCCGTGGGCCTCAGCCTGTTTGTCGGCGTCATCGTCTGTAGCGTGCTCGGCGCTGGACGCCTGCGTGCCATGGCTGTGTCCGCCGGTGATGAATACCTCACGTTGCTGACCACGGGCTTGGGCAGCGGACTCATCGGCTTTGCCACGTCCGTTATGTTCCTCTCCGCCAAACACGACAAGTTATTCTGGTTTGCGGTCTTCATGTCGGCTACGGTTGCGCCGCTTGTGCGGCAAAGCTGGCGGGACAAGGCGCAGGCCGCGGACGCCGCCGCGGCCCTGGTGAGGGAAGCAATCGCCGTCGAAGCGGCTCCGTCCGTGCCTGCCGCCGAGGCACCCATGACGCCACTTCCCGCATCTACGAGCGCGGTGCAAAATACTTCGTCGAAGCCGCCCGATCCACCCGACGATGAGGGACCGATTCGCGTGGGTAACTGGCTCACGCGCCACTAGCACAGCCGCCGGGCAGGGAACTGCTCCGGCATTCGATGGCAGACACGTTCGATCACACTCCCGGGGCCGTAAGCAGAATGCCGAGCCAGTCTCAATCCGCGCCGCACGCCGCAGCCCCGCAGGGCGCAGGACCGTGGCGCGTAATTCTGCTGGCGGCGCTGCTGGCGGCGGCCTACGCTCCGGTGCTGGCGCACCTGGCCGTGCAGTGGTGGCGCGAGCCCGATTACTCACACGGCTTCCTTGTGCCGCTGTTCAGCGCCATCATCCTGTGGGAGCGCCGCGCCGTGCTGCGCCGCATTGCGCCGCGTCCGTCGTGGACGGGCCTGGCCATGCTCTTCGCGTCGCTGCTAGTGCTACTGCTGGGCACGCTCGGCGCGGAGTTGTTTCTGCAACGTATCTCGCTCATTGGATTTCTCGCCGGCCTCGTGCTCTGGTTCTGGGGATGGCCCATGTTGCGCGCCGTTCTGTTTCCCTTGCTGGCGCTGCTGCTGATGGTGCCGCTGCCCGGCGTCATCTACTACCAGATCGTCTTCCCCTTGCAGATCCTCGCCTCGCAGCTTGCCACCTGGGTTTTGCAGGCCCTGCATCTGTTTCCCGTGGCGCGCGAGGGCAACATACTGATTCTCAACTCCACGCGGATCGAAGTGGCCGAGGCGTGCAGCGGACTGCGCTCGCTGCTGTCTCTGCTCACGTTGGCCGTCATGTACTCCTATTTTGCGGAGACGCGCGCGTGGGTGCGCCTGGTTCTGTGCCTGCTGGTGCTGCCCATTGCCGTGGCGGGCAACGCGGCGCGCGTGGTCTTTGCCGCCATCTCGGTGGAACTCGGCGGCGCATCGGCCGTGGAAGGCTGGGCGCACACGCTCTCCGGACTCTTCCTCTTTTTCCTCGCCACCTTGCTGCTCATCCTGTGCCACGCCGGGCTACGCCGCCTTTGTCCCGAGGAGCGCGCCGCATGAGCCTTCCCGTGAATTCCTTTCTGCGCGGCCCGCGCTGGTGGAGCGCCGTGCTCCTGCTGGCCGCTGCCGCGGCCATCACTCTTTTGCCGCGCCCGGAAGCCGAACTGAAGACTCCGCGTTTTTCCGCCATTCCGGTGGCGCTTGGCACCTTGCGCGCCGAGGACGTCCCGATTGAAGAGCGCATGGTGAAGGCCGCCAATGTCGATCACTACCTCAATCGCGTCTATCGCGGACCCGACGGCGACGCCGGGCTCTACGTGGGCTACTACCGCAGCCAGCGCGCCGGAGACAGCGTGCATTCGCCCAAGAACTGCCTGCCCGGCGGCGGATGGCAGGCCGTCCGCGCCGGACGCATTGCGCTGCCCCTGGCCAATGGCGCGCGGCCCCAGGTGAATCTCTACCTGGTGGAGAACGCAGGCGAGCGCATCGTTGTCCTTTACTGGTATCAATCGCACGGCGAAATCACTGCCAGCGAATATGCCGCCAAGCTCCACACCATGCGCGATGCCATCCTCTACCGCCGCACCGACACTGCCTTGGTCCGTATCACCGTGCCTATCGAGGGAGGGGAAGACGAAGCCACCCGGAAGGCCCTGGATTTCTCCGCGCTGGTGGCGCCGTACCTCAATCAGGCGTTGCCTCAATAATTTGTTAAGTATCCGTTAATTATTATGGAAATTCCGATTGTACCGAGGTACAATCAAGGTCCAGGAATTTGGCCAATAACTTTCCTGGATTGCCCTTGAACGCCCTTCTTCATTCCGTATTAGTCATGCAGTTTGCCACCGTCGCCCATATCTGGGCAGCGGGAGCAGTTTCTGGCCTTTCCGGGCGCGAGGTGCTCATCGTCCCCGAGCCTGCCAACATCGCTCTCATCGGCTCCGGCCTGCTGGCCATCGGCACGGTCCTCAAACGGCGCAACAAACGTCCCCGCAGTTAAAAAACATCGTCAATAAATAGAATGGCTTAGAGGTGAGAGCGAAATCACTTCTTACAGTATCCCCGTACCCCTGTCGCGGCATTATTTCCACCGGTAGCACCTGGCTTGCCAGTCGTATTAACTGTCTTGGTAACCGAGTACTTAGGTACCTTTGGTTTAGCAAATTTCCAAAAGTTACTTAGGTAATTTGAGGTCACCCTCGAAGTATCCGATTATGCGGATAGCGCGAGGTTACCTGATGTTACTGACTGCCGCATTGTTGCTTGGACTCTTGGCCGCCGATCCCAATGCTGGGATGCCGGACACGACCTCCTCGCGCGGCATGATGGTGGTGACTCCCGCAACCTTGCACGATCAGCGCGACCCGCATACAGTTTTGCTCGGACTCATCAATCAGCAGCGTCAGGTTGCCGGACTCAAGCCCCTGGTTTGGGATGCGCGTCTGGCGCAGGCGGCTCACGATCACGCCGAAGTGATGTCGCAGGAAGGCCGCCTCTCGCACCAGTTCGAGGGGGAGCCGGCGCTGCTCGACCGCCTTACGCGCCGTGCGGTCCGCCTGGATTCGGCGAGCGAGAACGTGGTCTATGACGTGACGCCCGAGGGCGCGCACGAAGCCTTTGAGAACTCCACTCCGCACCGCAACAACATGATGAATGCCGCCTACGATAGCGTGGGCATCGCGGTGGTCAATCGCGACGGAATTCTCTACGTGGTGGAAGATTTCGCCCATCGCCTTTTTGAGCAGGACGACCAGGCCGCCGCCGAGCGCATTGCCAGCGGCTTCGAGGATGCCCGCCGCCAGTTTGGCCTGCCCGCCCTGGAGCGCGTCAACAACCAGCGCATGGAGTCCATGGTGGAGCAGATGGTCGAGCGCGAGTCGCCCGACAGCCACCTGCCGCTTTCGCTGCCCGGTGCCCGGCTGGCTGCCGCTTACGCCACGCTCTCTCCCGCGGAGATTCCCGCCAGCATCGCCCGCCTCGCTGCCCTGCGCGGTACCGGAGCCTATAGCGTGGCGGTGCAGTTTGCCCGCACGCCGCGTTATCCCTCGGGGCTTTTCTGGGTCAGCATCGTGGTCTACGATGGTAATGTTTCCTACGCCCGCCGGTAACAAAACTTCCCACGTTGGTCCTAATTTCCATTCCGCAACCAGCCGTTAAACGGAGATAATAGCCGCAGCATGCGTCCCTGCGCCGGACGCTTGCTCACAATAAAGAGAGAGACTTCGTGCCACTTCATCTCGAACCGCTCAGCGCCGGACAGATTGCCCAATGGGATGCCATCGTTGCCGGCTTCCCGCAGCGCACGGTCTTCCATCGCCAGGCCTGGTTCGAGTGCCTGGTTGAGTCGCAGAAAGCCGAGTGGCGTTACTGGGCGGTCACCGATCACGGGCGGACGGTTGGATATTTTGCCGGCGGCATCATCAGCCGCGGACCCTTCCGCATTCTCGGCAGCCCCTTGCGCAGTTGGCGCACCAACCACATTGGCCCTTTGTTGGAAGAAGGCGTGAATAAAGAGGACTTTGTCCGCGCCCTGGACGAGCTGGCCGTGCAAGAGAAGCTCGACCTCCTCGAGATCGAGTATCCCGATATGCCACACGCTGCCTACGAGGCCGCCGGTTTTGCCTGCCATCAGACGTGGACCGATCAGTTGCCGCTCACAACCGATTTCAAATCCATGTTGCGGCGTTGCACCCGCGGCCGGCGCTACGGCATCCGTCACGCGGAGGGCTTTGGCCTGGAGGTTGTCGAATGTCCCCAGGCTGGCACCCTGGTGCATGAGCAGCTCACGCGCACTCTGGCCGCCAAGGGCGCGCGCTGCCCGTTTCCGGCATCGTTCTCCGAGTCCATCGTCCGCCGCTTGCAGCCGCAGGGGCTGGTGCATACCTTGGGTGTGCAGTCGCCGGAAGGCCGCATGATGGCCGCCGGACTTTTCCCGCATGACAACGGCGTCATCTATCTGTGGGAGTGCTCCAGTGAAATGCGCGGACGCCACCGCCATCCCAACGACCTGCTGCACTGGGGGCTGATTCGCCGCGCCGCGGAAGAAGGCTTCCGCGTCTATGACATGAGCGGCTACGGGCGCTTCAACCGCCTGTTTGGAACCACCCTGGTTTCCGTGCATCGCTGGAACAAGTGCTACTCGGTCACGGCGCGCCTGGCCCGCCAGGCATACGAGGCCATGGTGCGCATCAATCGCCGCAGCCCCTTGGCCAGCCGCCTGCTGCACCCCATGCTCAGCTAATCATTTTGCCGGATAAAACGAATAAAGCGCGGACAGAGAGTGCCGCGCTCATTGCCGCGCAATCATGACTTCCGTGGACTTGATCAGCGCGACGGCCACGTCGCCGGGGCGTAGCCCAAGGTCCTCCACCGCTTCCGCCGTAATGATCGCCGAAATCGTCTGCTCTCCCACTGACAGAACAACCTTGGCCATGAAGCCTTGAATCGTCACTTCCACGACCCGCCCCATCAACTGATTGCGTCCGCTGATGAGGCGCAGCGCGGTGTTCTTCTTTTCTCCGGCCTGGCGAGGCAAAAAGGAATCGAGTTCCGAGAGCGGAATCCGATGGTGTCCGCCGGGAGTTTTCATTGTTTTGATCTTCCCGGTCAGTATCCAGTGTTTTGCCGTGGGGTAGCTGATGCCGAGCATTTCTGCGGCTTTGCGCGGAGTTAAGTAGGTAGTCTTGGAAGATACGTTCATGGGAAATATCTGCTCATCTCAAAATGGCAGGAAACTCCTGCGAAGTCTGCCGAATTTAGGGGACAACTGAAAACTCTGATGCGTAAGGGTTTTGTCAGGGCATGGCTTTAGCCATGCCGCAAAGCACCTGAAAGTGTGCCCAGGCTTTAGCTCCCGAGGGAATCACACCCTCAGCGGCTGAAGCCGCGGTGTCTCGCGTTGACTGTATGGCACGACTAAAGTCGTGCCCTGACTATAGAATTCCCATCTCGCGTTTTTCAGCGACCGGTTCGTGACGGAGTCGTAAAAGGCAGTCCGCAAATCATCCCGCGCACACACCGATTCTACTCTTGCCCTGGCACAGAATGACCTACGTCTCACGACAATTTCCTATGATACGCAGGCGCAAAGATGAGCGGTTCAATACGGATTGTTGAAACTGGCTACAGGCCGGCGCGCTGCCGCCGCCGTCGCATTCCGCAAATAAAACGTATTAGTGCGAATCGGAACGCTTTGCGCTGCGCAGTGTGAACGAAATCATCCGTTTCGCGACACGCCTCCACATCTCTGTTACGCTCTGGGCCATGCAGGTGAGAGAACCAGAAACGCAGGCTCTTTCCGCGGGGGCCCAGTCGCAGATGAAATCTAAAAGTAAGGAGTCGCCATGGGTAATTCGATGATGGAATTTGAGGAGCTTTTGAAGCAGAAGCACTTGACCGATGAAGAGCTTCTGCAGGTGGCCGAGGGGGCGCAGGACTACCGCATTCTCCCCGATGTCACGGTCATTAAGGTCGGTGGCCAGAGCATGATGGACCGCGGCCGTTCCGCCGTTTATCCGCTGGTGGAAGAGATCGTTTCCGCCCGCAAGAATCACAAGATGCTCATTGGCACCGGCGCGGGAACCCGCGCGCGGCATCTTTACTCGATTGCCGCTGGCCTGAACCTGCCCACCGGCGTGTTGACCCAGTTGGGTTCCTCGGTGGCCGACCAGAATGCATCCATGCTGGGTCAGCTTCTTGCCAAGTACGGCATCTCGTCGGTGGACGGGGCCGCGCTTTCCACCGTGCCGCTGTATCTGGCCGAGGTGAACGCCGTGGTCTTCAGCGGCATGCCTCCTTATGGACTCTGGATACGCCCGGCGGTGGAGAACGTGATACCTCCCTATCGCACCGATGCCGGATGCTTCCTGGTGGCCGAGCAGTTCGGATGCAAGGCAATGATTTACGTGAAGGACGAGGACGGTCTGTACACGGCCAATCCCAAGACCTCACCCAATGCGACATTCATTCCCAAGATTTCGGTGGACGAGATGAAGGCGAAGGGCCTGCAGGATTCGATCGTCGAATTCCCGGTGCTCGACCTGCTCAAGAGTTCCCGTCACATCCATCAGATTCAAATCGTGAACGGTCTTGTTTCCGGCAACCTGACGCGCGCGCTCGCCGGTGAGCACGTCGGCACCATCATCACCGCAGAGTAAGGAGAGAATCATGGCAAACACACCCGGCATTAAGCACATCAACTCCGCACTTGCGCGTCAGACCCTTCTGGACCATTCCACCACCGATCCGGTGGCCGGCGTGCGCCCCATCCAACTGCTGCCGTGGCTGAAGGTCATCAAGATCGGCGGGCGCATTATGGATCGCGGCAAGGACGCGATTCTGCCCCTGGTGGACGAGCTGCGCAAGCTCCTCCCCGAGTACCGCATGTTGATTCTCACCGGCGCTGGAATTCGCGCCCGCCACGTCTTCGCCGTTGGACTGGATCTGGGCCTTCCGGTTGGATCGCTGGCTCCTCTGGCGGCCAGCGAGGCCGGGCAGAACGGCCACATCCTCGCCGAGCTGCTGGCCCAGGATTTTGTCGCCTACGTCGATAAGCCCACCATCACCACGCAACTGGGAATTCACCTGGCCAATTCGCGCGTCGGCGCCGTCATCGGCAGCGCCTATCCGCCCTATCACCATCACGAATTTCCCAACCAGCGCATTCCCATGCACCGCTCCGACACCGGCGCCTTCCTTTTGGCGGATGCCGTCGGGGCCTCCAGCCTCGTCATCGTGGAGGACGTGGACGGCGTGTACGATGTCGATCCCAACGGTCCCGAGGGAAAGTCAGCGAAGCTGATCTCCGAGGCCAGCTACACCGAGCTGGCAAAGCAGAAAGGGACGTTGCCCTTCGACCGCATGCTGCTGGAGGTGATGGCTAACGCACGGCACATCTCCAGCGTGCAGGTGGTCAACGGACTCATCCCCGGAAGGATTACCGCCGCCATGCGCGGACAGCACGTCGGCACGGTCATTCACACGGGAGCCCCGGTGAAGTAAACGACAACAACGCAAGGTCCGGCGAGTTCCTCGCCGGACCCTCCAGCTTCCGGCGTCATCGCTGCAATCTGCGGTGGCGCCTATTTTTTGTGCACAGCGAGAAGGCTCCCGCGCGGCAGAGCCATCGGCATGAGTTGGACTCAGGAGAAGGAAAAACAGGCGCATCACGCGCCGCAGCCAGTTGGTTTTGGAGGAGCGCACCCCCGAAGGGGCTGACAGAAACGAGGAGTAATTCGGCGTAAGTCTTAGAAAATCTTGGTGAGCGCGCTGGGACTCGAACCCAGGACCCACGCCTTAAAAGGGCGTTGCTCTACCAACTGAGCTACGCGCCCACACTTCTTCAAGACTACCATAAAAACGGGCCGCTTCAAGGCGGCCCGTTTTGCTTCTCCTGTGCAAGATTCCTTTTACACGTCGCGCCGCTTGGCCCAGCACGCGCGCTTCGCCGGAAGTGGATCGCACCAGTTCCAAAAGAAACACCAGCATGGCGCTTTTGCCGGCGCCGATTTTCTCAGAAAGCCGCACACGGTGTGCCCCGGCACGCATTCCGCGCTGCCGTTGTAAGATGTTGGGGTGACTCATTCCATGGAAATGTTTGACGTGCTCATCCTCGGCGCCGGGCCCTCCGGCCTGGCCTGCGCCATTGAGTGTCAGCGCGGCGGACTGCGCGCGGCCGCTCTTGACAAGGGATGCCTCTGCAACTCGATCTACAACTACCCGGCGAACATGACGTTCTTCACTACGCCGGAGCTGCTTGAAATCGGCGGCATTCCGTTCTCCTGCGCCCAGACCAAGCCCACCCGCATGGAGGCACTGGAGTACTACCGCCGCGTGGCCGAACACTTCCGCCTCGACGTGCGGCAGTATCACGCTGTCTCCTCCTGCGAGGGCGCGGACGGCAACTTTGTGGTGCACGCCATGGACCGCCTGGGCCGCGCCGTGGACTTTGCCACGCGCAAGCTGGTGATCGCCTCCGGCTACTACGATCTGCCGAACGAGCTTGGCGTGCCCGGTGAGAACCTGGATAAAGTCACCCACTACTATCGCGAGCCGCATCCTTACTACGACTCCGACGTGCTGGTGGTGGGTGCCAAAAACTCCGCGGCCATTGCCGCCCTCGAGCTATGGCGGCACGGCGCGCGCGTCACCCTGGTGCATCGCGGCACGGAGGTGGCTTCGAGCGTGAAGTACTGGATCAAGCCCGACCTGGAGAACCGCATCCGCAACCAGGAGATCGCGGCGTACTTCAAGAGTTCGGTGAAGGAGATTGCGCCCGACAGCGTCCAGATCTCGACGCCCGCGGGCGAGAAGCGCATCAAGAACGACTTCGTGCTGGCCATGACCGGCTACCATCCGGACTTCACCTTCCTGCGCGCGCTGGGCATTGAACTGGCGCCCGGCACGGCCAAGCCAAAGGTGAACCTGCGCACGTTGGAAAGCAACGTTCCCGGAATTTACCTGGCGGGCGTTGTGCTGGCGGGCTTCAACACCAACGAGATCTTTATCGAGAACGGACGCTTCCACGGACGCCAGATTGCGCACGACGTGGCGGAGAAACTGGGCACGGCCATCGCGGAAGTGCCCGAGGTTGCCATTCCCACGGCGAACCTGCGTAACGCCGAGTAAGCCCGGACGGGGGGACGCCACGAAAAGCCCGCTCGCGCCGGCTGATTTTACCCGAAAATCCGGGTAAGGCGTTCAGGCCAGCGCGACAGGGTTGCCCGTCTGCTCGCCGATGAGGCGGCCCATGAGAGTTAGCAGCGGCTCACCGCTGTGGGTCAGCACGAAATCCGCTGCTGCGCCGCTCCAGTCCAGCTTGAAGCTGGTGGAAAGCGCCGAAATCCATATCTGGCCCGCGGAAGAATTGGGTGAAATGACGAAGATACCCGGCGGATTGTCAAACTCCAGGTGCAAGGCGCCGCTGCGTTCTTCGGTTTCAAAGCCGGCGGCTTCTTCCGCCCGGTACAAGGCCTGCGTAAGCCGCTGCATGGCGGCGTCGGCTCGCTGCTGAAATTCCTGGTCAGTCATGCCATCCTCGGGGGACGGGATATTTTCCGTAGGTCCGTCTTACTGGCAAATGATACGCTTGACATCCTGCTGCCGTCTCGCGCCCGTTGGCTGCGGAAAGTGGTTTTGCGGAAGCGCGGGACGTTATAATGCGCGTATGGCTGTGCCGTTCCACCAAGACTCGGAGACGAGGTTTCCCTGATGGAGTCCAACGCAAGGCCGCGAGTTCTGGTTGTCGATGATGAGCGTGTCATCGCCGACACCCTTTCCATCATCCTGAACCAGGCAGGCTTCGAGGCCTCCGCCGTGTACAGCGGCGAGGATGCGGTTGCCCATGCGCGCCGGCAGCCGCTGGACCTGATCATTGCCGACGTTGTCATGCCGGATATGAACGGCATTGAGGCCGCCATCGTCATCCGCGAGTTACTGCCCACCTGTAAGATCCTTCTTTTTTCAGGGCAGGCATCCACGGCCGACCTTTTGGAAGACGCGCGCCACCGTGGCTACGAGTTCGATATTCTTGCCAAGCCCATTCATCCGCAGGACCTGCTGGCCAAGATTCGTGGATAGCCTCGTTCGTGTGGGATAAGACTGGCGTCCCAGGTTAGGGAGACTCTGAATAAGCCGGAATCTGTCAGGGCACGGATTTATCCGTGCCGCTAAACCGGCAACCATGTGTCGTGGCTTTAGACGCCGGGGAAAGGTCCGACAAGGATGAAATAACTTTCCCTCAGGGGCTGAAGCCCCTGTGTTTATGCGGCTTTTACGGCACGGATAAATCCGTGCCCTGACAAAACACCTTCCCATCAAAATCTATCGTTCACCGGTTTAACTCCCGTGGAATAGTTTGCGAAACGGGCCTGCTTACATCTCCCGGCGGCCTTCCATGGCCCTCTGCAAAGTAACTTCATCGGCGTATTCAATGTCACTGCCGGCGGGAATGCCGGTGGCGATGCGCGTAAGGCGCACGCCGCTGGACTTGAGCAGACGCGCCAGGTACACGGCCGTGGCCTCGCCCTCCACCGTGGGATTGGTGGCCAGAATCACTTCGTCCACCGCGTGCTGCTCCACGCGCGCCACCAGGTTGGCGATGCGCAGGTGCTCGGGGCCTATGCCGTGAATCGGCGAGAGCGTGCCGTGCAGCACATGATAGCCGCCGCTATAGTTGTGTCCCTTTTCCAGGGCGGCAATGTTGGTGGGCTCTTCCACCACGCACACCACGCGCTGGTTGCGCGTGGGGCTGGAGCAATAGACGCACGGGTCCACGTCGGTGATGTTGTTGCACACCGAGCAAAGACGCAGCGCCTGCTTGATCTCGCGGATGGCATCGGCCAGCAGCGCGGCGTCTTCGTCCGAGGCGCGCAGAATGTGGAAGGCGTAGCGCTGGGCGCTCTTGCTGCCCACGCCGGGCAGTTTCTTCAACTCATCGATCAGTCGAGCCATGGGCTCGGCAAACTTCGACATAATGCTTCCATTTTCGCCGATGGCGAAGATTCCCGCCAGCGGTGGAAAACTAAAAGAGACATTGAGCCATTGACGAGTGAAAGGCCTTGGACTTTGCCTCCGAAACGTCCAGACCTCGTGCCTGGCAACCCGAAGAAGCCAGAAGCAGACTCACTCACATCTGGCACATCCCTAAACTCTTGCCCTCAGCGGCTAACGCGGCTGCGGAAAAACAATATCCGGGGAAGAATGAGTGTCATATTGAGCTTGGTCGAAACACCCCTCTACCGGGCAAGAATTTGCGGTAGAGTAGAGGCCCTTCGACCCGCGGCAAATACGGCCGCTCCCTCAGGGGGACCATCTCTTGGGACTTTTTCAGCAGCCTGCTAAAGTCAGAATACTCCTTCGATCTTCGCCGATTCCGGCCAGGGACTGCGCCGCAAACGTCCGCCGAGCGTTTACAATCTACGGATGCGCCTTATTGTTCGCTCCTCTTCCATTCATGCGGCGGGTGTCTTTACCCTGGACCGCATTCCCCAAGACACCCTGGTGGTGGAATACACCGGCACGCGCATGAAGCACGATGACGCCGACGAACTCTACAACGAGCGCCCTTACACGTATCTCTTCGGCGTCGGCGACGGGACTTACGTGATCGACGGCTTCAGCATGGCCATGTACCTGAACCACTCCTGCGCGCCTAACTGTGAGACGGAAGAGGATGAGGACGAGCGCGTGTGGATTCGCGCCACGCGAGACATTGAGCCGGGCGAGGAACTGGTCTATGACTACTTCCTCTATGATGGCGAAGGCCCTGCGCCCTGCTCCTGTGGCGCGCCCGAGTGCCGCGGCACCATGTATTCTCCCAAGGAACTGCGCAAGCGCGCTCGCGCCAAGGCCAAAAAACGTGCCAAGGCCGCCGGGCGGAAAAAGGCTGCGGGAAAGTCCTCGGGACGCCGCGCCGCCCGATAATGTCAGGGCGCGACTTCAGACGCGCCACTAAGTCAAAGAGATATGTCGCGGCTTATACGGCACGGCTAAAGCCGTGCCATGACAGATTCCGACTAGACAGAGTCTCCCTGGGTCTTGGCCCGGGAAATGATTATGAAATAGAAAAGCACACCTTGTGCGCCATGCAGGCTCACGCGGTGTGCTTTTACTTTCGGTGCGATACCAGTCAGTGCCTTTGACGCGCGAACTTACTTCTCAGCCTTCTTCGGCGCGTCCTTCTTGACGCGGGAGGCGGCCCAGCGCGCCTTGGCTGCTTCGCTCATCCTCTTGCGAGCGGCCGCGGAGATCTTACGCTTGGCGCGTCCCGTCACCACCACTGCAACTTTAACTTTCTTTCCGCGGCCGCGCTTGGCCGGGGCAACGTCTTCCAGGCTCCCCAGGGTGCTCAGCGCCTGGTCTACACGTTCCAGTTCCTTACAAAGCCGGATGTGCTCCTGCTTCAGTTGTTGAATAGCTTGCGAAAGGGCTTGACTTGACATGGCGACAGTCTAGCAGCATTCGCCAAAATATGTTACCGATTCGTAACCTTACAACTTAAATTTTACCGTAATGGCACAAATAGGTCAGTCAAAGTACGTGTTATCCGACTTATCCGCCAGTAAAGGACATCACGGCCTGAAGTGCACGCCGGTTGGTTGCGTTACCCGGCCAGTTCAGGATGCTTCTCCCGCAGTAACGCGTACCCAGCCAGCGTCTGCGCATCGGCAATCCGCCCATCGCTTGCCATTTGGTGAAATTCATCCCACGAAAAGCTGGCGCAGACTAAGTCGCCTTCTTCCTGCTCCGGCTGCGCCCTATGCTGGGTCAGTTCCGTAGCCACAAACACGTGCATACCCTGCGCCAGAAAGCCATATGCAATGTGGATGCGCGCTAGTAACATCAACCTTCCGGCCGCCAGTCCGGTTTCTTCGCGCAACTCGCCGCGCGCTATTTCCTCGGCGCTGGCTTCGGGACGCGTCTCCCATGTTCCCTGGGGAAACTCCCAGTAACGCGCGCCTGCCGTATAACGGTACTGCTGCACCATGTACACCCGGCCATCCTGCACCGGGATGATCATGGCAGCCTCCGGTTTTTCCACTACGCCGTAGATACCTTGCGAGCCGTCGGGGCGCAGAATGGCGTCTTCGCGGACGCGCATCCAGCGGTTGCGGTACACTTCGCGCGAACTGAGCGTTTTGATCGTCAAAAGGAGTTCTCTCCTGGTTTTTCAGGCTGCCCGGCGCCATGCCCCGGCGACAGGTATAATTGGATTTTCCCATGAGCTATACCGTCCTGGCGCGCAAGTATCGTCCTCAGAAGTTCGCCGACGTGATCGGACAGGATCACGTTGTGCGCACCCTCCAGAATGCGCTTGAGCAAAAGCGCATTGCCCACGGCTACATCTTCAGCGGCCACCGCGGCATTGGCAAAACCACGATTGCCCGCATTCTGGCCATGGCCTTGAACTGCAAGTCCTCGCCCGACCCGGTGAGCGAACCCTGCGGCGTCTGCGACAGTTGCCGGGAGATTCGCGACGGCTCGGTAGGCGCCATGGACGTCATCGAGATCGACGCGGCCACCAACCGCGGCATCGAGGAGGTGCGCGGCCTCATCGCCACGGCCACCGCCGAACCGGCGCGCGACCGCTACCGCATCTTCATCCTCGATGAAGCCCACCAGGTCACCGACGCCGCCTTCAACGCGCTGCTCAAGACACTGGAAGAGCCGCCCTCCTGGGCGGTCTTCATGATGGCCACCACGCAGCCCGAGGACATTCCGCAGACCATCCGCTCGCGCTGCCAGCACTTCAGCTTTCACGCCGTGCGCTTCGAGGAGATCCTTAACCACCTGCGCGACATCGCCAAGACCGAAAACCTGACGGTGGACGAAGAGGCGCTGGCCCTGCTGGCCGAGGCTGGCGACGGCTCCATGCGCGACGCGCTCAGCATTATGGACCAGGCCATCTCCTGCTCCGGCAACGTGCTCAGCGGCGAGGTCGTGCGCAGCCTGATCGGCAACGTCAGCAGCGAAGTGCTGGAGCGCGTCATGCTCGCCGTGCACGCCAACAGCGGCGACGAGGTGCTGCGCATCATCGACAAGCTGATGGTGGAAGGCCAGAGCGCCACGCACTTTGCGCGGCAACTGGTGCGCTTCCTGCGCAATGCCCTGGTGGCCAAGGTGGCCGGCGCCGACAGTCCGGTGCTGCAAATCAGCAGCGACGAAAAAAAGCGCGTCTCCGGCATCGCCGAACTTTTCAGCGAAGAAGACCTCACGCGCTTTCTGCAAATCATGCTGCGCACCTTTGGCGACGTCAGCTACAAGCAGGAGCAGCGCTTCCACCTGGAGCTTGGCTTGCTCAAGCTGGTGCACGCGCAGCGCCTGCTGCCCCTGGAGCAACTGCTGAGCGGCGTGAGCCTAGTGGAGGCAGCACCGGCCCAGCGCAGCGCGTCAACTTCACACGGCGTTGCTCCGGCGGCTTCTCATGCGGCTCCGCCGCGCACTCCGCCCCCGGGATTTACCTCACGCCCGTCGGGTGTGCCGCCCCTGGGCGGAGGCAACTCGCCCTTCGGCAAGAAGCCCTCTCCGTTTGAGGCCGACACGGCGCGCAAGGGACGCGAAGACCTCTCCGCCGCCCCTGTGACGCCCATGGCGCAGGCTCCGTCCTATGCGCCCCAGGCTGCCCCGGCCTTTGCCGCGCCCATTGCCATCGACCAGGGCGCGCTGGCCGTGGCTCCGCGCATTGAGGCCTCTGCGCCCGCCAGCAGTGCTCCGCTGGACGTGGACGCCCTGCGCGAGGCCGTACTTCATGCGCTTGAGGGCAAGGCCTCGCAGATGCTCGTCCAGGCCATGGAAGAGGGCGAGTGGGCCGCCGAAGGCCACGGCCTGACTGTGAAGGTGGAGATGAGTGACAGCATGATCTCCATTAGCTACACGCGCGACCAGGAGAAGGCGGCCAACCAGGCGGCGGCCAGGGCCGCAGGACGCCCCTGCAAGGTTCGCCTGCTGGGCGGCGCCGCGCCGGCCGCGGAAAGAAAGCCTCGCGCGGTGCGCGCGGGCGGCGGCGAAGGATTCAAGACGCGCGCCATGGAAGAGCCGGTGGTCAAGCGCATGATCGAGAAGTTCACGGCCGAAGTGCGCATCATCATGGATCGCTCCGAAGAGGATTAACGGCGAAAGGGAAGCATGGATCCGAAACAGATTCAGGAAATGATGTCGCGCGCGCAGCAGATGCAACAGCAAATGCAGCAGAAGATGCGCGAAACGCAGGTGGAAGCCTCGGTGGGCGGCGGCGCCGTGGTGGTGACCATGAACGGCGAAAAACAGGTGCTGGCGGTGAAGATTGAAAAAGACGCCACCACCGACGTGGAGATGCTGCAAGACCTGGTGGCCGCGGCCGTCAACGAGGCGGCGCGCAAGGTGGACGCGGCTGTAAAGTCGCAACTGGGCGGAATGCTGGGCGGCCTGGGCCTGCCGCAGGGACTGATCTAAAAGATTGACGAAGGACTAAGCACGATTGACGAAGTACGCTTGACGAAGTAAAGGCGCGATCCGCTCGCTAGAGTACGGAACTTGCGCGATTCCCATCCAGCCGCCCTAGGCGTGAGTGACATCTGCTATACCCCCTCCCCCCGGTGTTTTTTACAAAATCATACAAACAAAAGGGTTGCCGGAGGTTGATCTGGCAAAATCCTGATTCTGCTTGGGTTAGGGGGAAAATATTGAAAACAAAAAGGTTGCGGAGGTTCGGGAGGTTTCGGATGTTTCGGAGGAACAGTCCCGGGTCTGAACCTTGCTCCCTATATCCAGAATAGCAAATTGGAGGGGGCTATCCCCTCACCCCGGGACAGATTTATATTTGTTTTGCTTTGAGCAAGATGCGCGCAAAATGAAGAGTTCGGGGGCTTGACAGCCATTTTTCGCCGCCTCCGCAGAGGGTCAAAATGCCGACACCGTACGATTGCATGTCACGGCTGGTCTCCGTGGCGCACGGCAGTGTGGACGGGTCAAGCTACAGCTATGACAGCGCGGGCAATCGCACGGCCAAGACGAGCGTCCTGAGCGGGCTGACCGACACGTACGGCTATGACGTGCTGTATCAGCTAAAGAGCGTGCTGGAGGGCGGGAGGAGCACGGAGAGCTACACCTATGACGCGGTTGGCAACCGGCTCAGTTCGCTGGGTGTTAGCCCGTACTCATACAACGTGTCGAATCAATTGGTGTCGACGCCGTCATACACGTTCACCTATGACGCGAACGGCAACATGCTGACCAGAACTTCGTCGAGCGGGAGCACCAGCTACGGCTGGGACTACGAAAACCGTCTGGCGTTGGTGGCGATTCCGCAGGATGATGGGACAACTTCGACGGTGACCTTCCAGTACGATCCGTTTGGACGGAGAATCTACAAGAGTTCGTCATCGGGAACGGCAATCTATGCATACGACGGAGCGAACATCGTGGCCGAAGTGAATGCCTCCGGCACCTACGTAGCCAAGTACGCGCAGGGCGCGGGCATTGATGAGCCGCTGGCCATGCAGCGCGGCGGCAGCACGGCGTACTACAACGCCGACGGACTGGGTTCAATCACCTCGCTGACCGGGGGCACCGGAGTGCTGGCTTCGACCTACACGTACGACAGCTTC
Source organism: Acidobacteriota bacterium (assembly GCA_031296105.1). Taxonomy (GTDB): domain Bacteria; phylum Acidobacteriota; class Terriglobia; order Terriglobales; family Acidobacteriaceae; genus TOLSYN. Next base: position 57,162 of record JARLGJ010000052.1, read on the forward strand.
GGTAACACCACGGCCACGGAAGGAATCCATAATCCCTTCCGCTACAC
>JARLGJ010000053.1 GCA_031296105.1 Acidobacteriota bacterium
AGCGATTGGGTTGATTGCCGCGGAATTCACTTGCCGGGCGGCCATCAGTGCTGCTTCACCGTATCGATTCGCCATTCTTCACCTCAAACTGCATCGACTTCGATTCTACTCGGTGCACGTCTTAAGATGCGTGAAGGTCACTCGGCCTGAATGTTTGCGCTGAAGGAAATGTTTCCCAAGTTCGCTGCGCTACGCTTCGCGAACCCGGGGCACACCGTATACTGACAAACGATGAACTTCTCCGATTCGTTCCGCCGGTTTGCGTGCCGTTTGCTGCGGCTGTCCGTTGTGTTGTCCGTATTGCTGGGAGCCGCTTCGGTCCTACCCGCCTATGCCGCGCGCGTGGTGGTGGATGAGACCGGGCGCAAGGTGACGGTGCCCGATCGGGCGCGGCGCATTGTGTGTCTTACGCCGAGCGTGACCGACACGGTGTTTGCGCTTGGCGCGGGAGACCAAGTGGCGGCCATTACGGATTTCACCGCCTATCCGCCGGCGGCGCTGAAGAAGCCGAGCATCGGCAACATTCTGCGTCCGTCCCTGGAGCGCATTGCCACCATGCATCCCGACCTGGTGATCGCCATCGCGACCTTGAACGATCCCGAGACGATCCGCGGGCTGGAGCACATGGGCGTGCCGGTGTTTCTGGTGAATCAGTCGGGCATTACCGGGCTGTACCGCTCGGTGGAAAGCATTGGGCAGGCGATTGGGCGGCCCAGCGAGGCGCGGGTGCTGGTGGCCAGCCTGCGCCAGAGAGAGGCGCGGGTGCGCAGAGAGGCCGAGCGCCTTCCGCATCCTTCGGTGTTCTTTGCCGTGTCGGTGGCGCCGTGCATCACGGCTGGGCACGGAGCGTTTTTAACCGAGCTGCTGACGGCGGCCGGGGCGCGAGTGGTGACCGACAACATGCCGCAGGAGTGGATCAACATCAGCCTGGAATCGATCCTGCCGAAGCGGCCGCAGTACATATTGCTACTGAAGGATTCTCCGGTGACGCTGAAGGAATTGCAGATGCGGCCGGGGTGGCGTGACATGGAGGCCGTGCGCACGGGCCGCGTGCTGCGCATCGACGACCGTTTGCAATATCCCAGCCCGGTGGCGTTTGACGCGCTTGAAAACTTTGCGCGTCAGTTGCACGAGGCAAGGTAGGGATCGTTTCCCAGGTCATCCTCGCTGCGCGAGGCGAACCCTTCACTCCGCTCAGGGCAGGCTCTGGGGCACAACGCGAGGTAGGGAGTGTGCCGGGAGTAGAGATCCCTCGACTGCGAATCCGGCGGCTGCCGGATTCTCCGCTCGGGATGACACTGCTTATTTGTGCTGCGCGCCGTGTTGTGCCGCGCACGAGGACTCTGCTTAGCGGCTGGCCTGCACGTTGTAGTTCGTGTACTCGATCTTGAGCGTTGCCGTGCCGCCGAGGCGCACGTTGGTGACGGTGCGGTTGGAGGCAGGCAGCCAGAACTCGCCGATCTTCTGGTAGCGGTGCTCGATGTGCGTCTTCTTGATCCAGAAGGAAGGGCTGCGCGCGGGTTCGGCGTTGATGGATTCGACTGCGAAATCCGCGGCGTTGACGCAGATCTCGCCGCGATAAAGAAATTTGTCCTCGCGGCGCGGAGACACGCCCAGCAGGTAGCATCCGCCGTAGGGGCTGGGGCGCGTGCCCAGCAGGGTAAAGCTGTAATTCCCGGCCGTAAGGTCGGAGTTATGCCGGGCACTGCCAGAGGCGGCCTCGCGCTCACTCTCCAATAGCTTCATCAGCACCTTCGACTGCAACATCTTCGATCCGCTCTCACCGACCACGTCAAACTGCTTGCTGCCGGGCGCGGCGTAGTGTGCCACCACTTCCAGAGCGGCCTCGCGATGGTTGGGGAAGCCCTGGTACTCGAGCTGATAGCTGCGGTGTCCCTGGTAGCCGTGCAAAAGAGCGGCGCGCTGCTGGTTGGCGGCGGTCATGCGGGAGACGATTTCCGCCGCCGGCAAAAGGGGCAGCGAGGACGAGGGCGCGTCGGCGGCAAAGAGCGCCGGGGCGAGCAGAAAAGTTGCGGCGAGGATGAGATTGCGAACGGAACGCGTGGTGCAAACGCTCATGCCGGACTCCTTGCAACGGCCAAATGGAGGGCCGTCCGAATGCTGGAATGTGGTTGCAAACCGCGGATAAGTTAAGGGTAGCGAAGTGTGCGGACGGGGCGGTGAAGAAACGGTGAAGATTGCTTGAATGTTCGGAGAATGGCGCACTTCGCGCGCGACGGCTGCGCTTTTATAACGATGCGGCGGCGCGCTGGCGAATGGGGCGCTGCAGGCATCCCCAGAAGGCGTGCAGGTAGTCCACGGCGGAGATGACGGTGACGGCCAGCATGAACCAGATGGACATGCGCGAGACCAACTCGACGCCGAGGATGAGGCCGAAGATGTTCCACTGGTACCAGCCGTGCGCCAACACGGTGGCGACGATGGCCACAATCTGAACCACCATTTTGAACTTGCCCACGTCGCGGGCAGAGATGGCGAAGCCTTCCACGGCGGCCACGCTGCGCAGGCCGGTGATGAGAAACTCGCGGCCCAGCACGAGGACGACGATCCAGGGGGGCATCAGGTTGGGCGTGTAGCGCACCAGCAGGATGAGGCCGGAGGCGACGAGCAGTTTGTCGGCCATGGGGTCCAGCAACATGCCCACGGAGCTGATTTGTCCGTTCTTGCGCGCCAGGTAGCCATCGAGGCCGTCGGTGGCCGAGGCCAGAATGAAGATGGTGGCGGCCAGGGCTTCCTGAATGCCGTGCGGGAACAGGCTGGTGGAGAGTACCCAGATAAAAATGGGAACACAGCCGATCCGGCTTAACGTAATCGAATTAGGCAGGTTCAACACGGAAGAGCGCCCCACGGAAATGACCTCTTAAATTATGTGCGATGCACCCGTGGAAATGCAATGCGTCAATCATCCTGTGTTGTGCAAACCTGCGGCGATGCCGTTCATGGTGGCACCGAGTGCATAATTGAGATCGTCTCCGGCCTCTCCGTGGCGCTTGCGGCGCAGCAGCTCCACCTGGATGAGACTGAGAGGGTCGACGTAAGGATTACGCAGTTGGATGGAGCGCGAGAGCACGGCGTTGCGGTCCAACAACTCGTCCTGCCCGGTAAGCGCCAGGATCTGGCGGCGGGCGCGGCGGAACTCCTCTTCCAGCATGGCAAAGACGCGCGCAGCCAGGGCTTGATCCCCCACCAGTGAGCTGTACAGGCGGGCAATGGAGAGGTCGGCCTTGGCCATGGCCAGCTCGACGTTGCGCAGCATCTCGGCAAAGACGGGCAGTTCGGCGGCCATCTGCCGCAGCTCGGAGGCCTGAGCTGGACCCTCGGCGGCATAGGCCTCCAGGGCGTGTCCCACGCCGAACCAGGCGGGCAGGGCGTGGCGGCTCTGCATCCAGCCAAAGACCCACGGGATGGCGCGGAGATCGTTGAGCGAGCGGCTTTGGCTGCGCCGCGACGGCCGCGAGCCGATGCGGGCAAACTCCAGTTCGTTGACCGGCGTGGCCTCCTCAAAGTAACGCAGCACCTCGGGATTGTCCGCGACGTGCCGGCGGTAGAAGGCAAAAGCCTGCTGGGACATCCACTCCATGGCCGGGTGCCAGCGCTCTTCGTCCCCGGGGTGCTCGCCGTTGGGGCGGGCCAGCGCGCCCAGTGAGGCGGCCACCATCAGCTCCAGGTTCCATTCGGCCAGCACGGGGTCCAGGTACTTCCAACTCAGCACCTCACCCTGCTCGGTAATGCGGATGAGGCCGCTGAAATCGCCGACAGGCTGGGCCATGATGGCCCGGTGCGTGGGACCACCGCCGCGTCCCACGGTGCCTCCGCGTCCGTGAAAGAGGCGTAGCTTGACCTGATGCTCGCGCGCCAGGCGGTGCAGGGCGCGGTGTGCCTTGTGCAGTTCCCAGGTGCTGGTGAACATGCCGCCGTCCTTGTTGCTGTCGGAGTAGCCAAGCATGACCTCCTGCCAGCCGCCCCAGCTTTGGACGAGCGCACGGTACTCGGGATGCGTCCAGAGAGTGCGCATGATCTCCGGCGCGTGGCGCAAGGCTTCAATGGATTCAAAGAGCGGCACGGGCATCAGCCCGGTGCGTTGTCCGGGCACGCCGGAGACCTCGACGCCGTGCAGCGAAGCCAGGCGCACCAAGGAGAGCACGTCCTCGGCGCGCTCGGTGCCGCTGATGATGTAGCGCTCCACGGAATCGGAGGCGCGAGACTTTTCCTCGGTGATGGCCTGCATGGTTTCGGCCACGCCGCGCACACTGCCCGCGGGCACAGCGGCCATGCCGGAGCCAGCGGGATCGCTCTTGGCCGCCAGCTCGCGCATCACCTCGGCGTGCACGTTGGCGTGCTGGCGAATGTCCAGCGTGTAGAGATGGAAGCCGAAGGTGCGCACCTTGAGGATGAGCGGATCGACCATGCCGCGCGCGAGCTGCTGCGCGTTGTGGGCCACAAGACTGCGGCGGATGAGCAAGAGGTCGTCGAGAAATTCCTCGCTGCTGGCGTAGCCCGCGCCTCCTTGCTTCATGCGTTCCAGGCGCATGGCGATCAGCGTCATCAGCGCGTGATACCACTCCTGCTGCGGCCAGCCCTCGAGTTCGGCGGTGGCGCCCAGCTCCTGCGCGTATTGCGCTACGCGCTCGCCCACGGCCTCAAGCGCGGGCATTTGATGGCGCGAGACGCTGAGGCGGCGTGCCAGCAGACGTGTTTCGGAAATGTAATGATCCAGCGCGACGTCGCGGGCAAAGGCCAAGGCCTGGCGCGTGGAGCCGGCGGTGACAAAGGGATTGCCGTCGCGGTCGCCGCCGATCCACGACCCGAAGCGCACCAGAATGGGCATGCCGGGCGCATCCAGCGGCGTGCCAAAGACCTCGTGCCAGGCGGCGGAGAGCTCGTGGTAAAGGCGCGGCAGGGTCTCAAAGAGCGAGAGATGGAAGTAGCGCACGCCGGTGCGAATCTCATCGGCGACGGTGGGCTTGCGCAGGCGCACGTCGTCGGTCTGCCACATGGCGGTAACTTCGGTGAGGATCTCATCCTGGCAGCGAGCGGCGAAGTCCGTGGTGAGCGGCAGGGCGTCGAGGCGCTCGAGCTGGCGCGCGATGCGCAGACGCTTGCGGAGGATGGTCTGGCGCGTCATCTCCGTAGGATGCGCGGTAAAGACCGGTTCTACGCGTACCTGTTGGAGCAGATGCAGCGCGTCGTCCGCGGAGCAGCCGGAGTCTTTCATGCGCTGCAAGACGCCGCGCAGCGTTCCGGGCAAAGATTCTTCAAGGTGGAGCTGACCCGCGCGGCGGCGGCGCTTGCGATGATTGGTCTCCGCCAGGTTGGAAAGCTCGAAGAAAAGCGAGAAGGCCTTGCAAACATGATAAGCGGTGCGCAGGTCGAACGAGGCGACAAGCTGCTGCCCTTCGGAGAGACCGGCGTCGGACAGGCCCTGCGAGAGGCGTTCGCGATGCTCAATGAGGTGCGTGCGCAGGCGCTCAACGTGCTCAAAGGTAGCGCGGCCGGCCTGCTCCAGAATGACCTGCCCGAGGAGAATGCCGAGCGAGCGCACGTCGCGGCGCAGGGGCTGCTCCTTGCGCGCGTCACCGGAGGCGGCAAGCAATTCCAGCAGGCGATCATTCTGGTCGGTGGCCGCCCACAGCGGCCGGGAGTCGTCCATCCTGAGGCTCCCTCATGGCGGGACAGGCCCGCGTCGTTAGCAGAACCTTACCACGGCCGGAAGTGTTTCGCTTTATGGAAAGTGGGCGCGGCATTTATACTGCGTGCCAGCGATGGCACGAATCCTATACGGTGTAAACGGAGAAGGCGCGGGACACTCGACGCGCTCGCGCGAGGTGATTCTGCACCTGCTGGCGCAGGGGCACGAGGTGGTGGCGGCGTCGTTCGACCGCGGGCTCGGCAACCTGAGCGACATCTGCGAAGTCCGCGAGATTCACGGTTTCCGCTTTACCTACGTCAACAACCAGGTGCGCTACAACCGCACGCTGGCCAAGAACCTGTTCCAGGCGCGCAAGGCCACGCGGGCCATCAAGGAGCTGACGCGGCTGATTGACGAGCGCGGCATCGACCTGGTGATCACCGACTTTGAGCCTTTAAGCTGCCGCGCCGGACGACGCCGCAAGCTGCCGGTGATCTCCATTGACAACCAGCACATCCTGACGCACTTCAAGGTGGCGCTGCCCAAGCACTACCGGCGCGACGCCACGGCCGCCAAGCTGGTGACGCGGCTGATGACTCCCTACGCGACGCATTACCTGGTGACGTCGTTCTTCGACGCCCCGGGCAAGCGCGCGAACTCCGAGATTGTGCCGCCCATCCTGCGCGGCCAGTTTCACCAGGCGCGGCCCACCTGGGACGGACCGATTCTGGTGTACGTTACCTCACCGGCGCCGCAGTTGATCCGCCTGCTCGCGCAGGTGCGCGCGGAGTTTGTGGCCTACGGCTTTGACCGCGAGGGGCAGGAGGGCAACATCCTGTTTAAAAAGCCCGGCTTTGAGACCTTCTTTGCCGACCTGCTGCGCTGCCGGGCGGTGATCGCCAACGCCGGATTCTCGCTGGTGACAGAAGCTCTTTACCTGGGCAAGCCACATCTCGCCGTGCCGGTGAGGAATCAGTTCGAGCAGATCTTCAACGCCTTCTGGCTGGAGCGCACTGGCTATGGCGCGTTCTGGGAAGAGTTGACGAAGGAGAAGGTCGAATCGTTCCTCTACAACCTTCCGGCGTTCCGCGAGAAGCTGGCGGGGTACAAAAGGCAGTCGAACCAGGAACTCTTTGCGCGGCTGGATGAGTTGATTGCGGAGAACGCGTAAGGCTCTGCTTCCTGAAGATGACCAACGGTTGCTCTGCGATACGCAAAACTCGCATGGTGTCATTCTGAGGCGAAGCCGAAGAACCCCCTGCGAGGTTCAAAAGGGCAGGGAAGTGCGAAGGTCACTTCTGCCGGAAACGTTTCTTGGTGGAGTTTTTCTGACGGGTGACCTGGGGCGGCATCCTTGATGCCAACTGCGCTGGGGTTCTTCGGCTTCGCCTCAGGATGACACACCAAATAAAATTTAGCGGCGGCGGCGGAAGAATGCTTGCAGCATCTCCATGGCGCGGCCGGCGAGTACGCCCGCGGTGACCTCGACGCGATGATTCAGGCCGGGGTGGTTCAGCACATTCATCAATCCTCCGGCGGCTCCGGCCTTGGAGTCCACGGCGGCAAAGACCAGGCGCGAGAGGCGCGCGTGGGTGATGGCGCCGGCGCACATGGCGCATGGCTCCAGCGTGACGTAGAGCGTGCAATTGGCGAGGCGGTAGTTCTGCTGCGCTGCCGTGGCCTCGCGCAGCGCCTGCATTTCGGCGTGCGCCGTGGGGTCGTTCAAAGAGATGACCTGGTTCCAGCCGCGGCCGAGGATGCGGCCTTCACAGACCACAACCGCGCCAATGGGGACTTCTCCCGCCAACTCGGCTCGCGACGCCAGGCGCAACGCTTCCTCCATCCAGAGTTCGTCGGGAAGGGAAGTGCGCGCGCTGGCGTCGTCGAGCATTGCCTTAGACTGGCTCCTGCTGCGTCATGCAGTGGATGGTGCCGAGTCCCCAGATGAGGTCTCCGCAATAGATGGGGATGATCGTGTGTTTGGGCAGCACCTTTTGAATGGTGTTGAGCGCCACCAGGTCATTGGGGTCGTTGAAGGCAGGCACCAGCACCGCGCGGTTGGCGATGAGAAAGTTGGCATAGCTGGCCGGCACGCGCTGCCCCTCAAAGACAACGGGGGCGGGCATGGGCAGGGTGACCACGTCGAGCGCGCGTCCCTGGGCGTCGGTCATCTTCTTCAACCGGCGCAAGTTCGCTTTCAGGATCGCGTGATTGGCGTCCGCGGGATCGGGCTCGCAGGCGGCCAGCACGGTGCGCGGCGCGACGAAGCGGGCAATGTCATCCACGTGCCCGTGGGTATCATCGCCGACGATGCCGCTCTCCAGCCACAACACTTTCTTGACGCCGAGCATCGCGCCCAGGTCAGCTTCAATCTGCGCGCAGGTGCGACCCGGGTTGCGCTGCTGCTCGGTGCTTAACAGGCACTCCTCGGTGGTCAGCAAAAGGCCGCGGCCGTTCACGTCGATGGACCCGCCTTCGAGCACCATCTGCCGGCCGTCGTCGAGCAGGGCGTCAAAGCGGCGGCACTGGCGCAGAGCGGCAACTTTTTCCGGTAGAAGGTTGTCGAGCTGCCAGTTCTTGTACTTGGCCCAGGCGTTGAACTTCCAGTTGGTCACGGCCACCTCGCCCGACTGGTGGCGGACGAAGATCGGCCCGGAATCGCGCAGCCAGCCGCGATTGGTGGGCCACTGGTGGAAGGCGATGCGCTCTTCGAGCGCGGGCAGCACGTTGGCGCGCGTTAGGAGGGTGCGGGCCTTGGCTTCGGCCGCGGCGTCGTTGACGATCAGTTCCACCCGCGAGGCCCGCGCCAGTTGGCGCACGATCTCGGCATAGACGTAGGGAATCGGCTCAAACTTGCCGGGCCAGTCGGTGCGGTTGTGCGGCCAGGCCAGCCAGGTGGCCTTCTGCGGCTCCCACTCGGCGGGCATACGGAAGCCCAGCTTGGCAGGTGACGCGGCAGGCGTGGCAGCTTTCTTTACGGTCTTTGTGGAAGGAACGCGCTTGCTCACCGGCCAAACCTCTGGGTGATGCCCGCGTAGGCGTCAATGCGGCGGTCGCGCAGGAAGGGCCAATTGCGGCGCACCTCTTCCTGCAATTTCGGATCGACGGTGGCGACGAGAATCTCTTCCTTGTCGTGCGAGGCCTGGGCCAGAATGCGTCCGAAGGGATCGGCGATGAACGAGCCGCCCCAGAACTCCAGTCCCGCGCCGGGAACTTCGTTGCCACGGATGTTTCCCGTCTCGTGGCCTACGCGGTTGACCGCGCCCACATAGACGCCGTTGGCGATGGCGTGCGAGCGCTGGATGGTGAACCACGCTTCGTACTGCGCCGTGCCCCACTCGGCCTTTTCCGCCGGATGCCAGCCGATGGCCGTGGGATAGAAGATCACGTTGGCCCCTTGCAGGGCGGTCAGGCGAGCGCCTTCGGGATACCACTGGTCCCAGCAGACGAGCGTGCCCACGTTGCCCACCGCGAGGTCGAAGCTCTGGAAGCCGAGGTCGCCCGGGGTGAAGTAATACTTCTCGTAGTAGAGCGGATCGTCCGGAATGTGCATCTTGCGATAGATGCCGTGGATATCTCCGTCCTCGCCAAGAATGACCGCCGTATTGTGATACAGGCCGGGAGCGCGGCGCTCAAAGAGTGACAGCTCCAGTACGACCTTCAGCTCGCGCGCCAGGGCCGAGAAATACTGCGTCGTGGGGCCGGGAACCGGCTCGGCCAGGTCGAAGAGCGCGGTGTCTTCGCGCTGGCAAAAATACTGGGTCAAAAAGAGTTCCGGCAGGCAAATTACCTTGGCGCCAAGCCGCGCCGCCTCGCGCACGTGCTGGGCGGCGCGCGCCAGATTCTCTTCCGGCTGGGGGGTGCAGCGCATCTGCACCAGTCCAATGTCGAATTTCTCGGATGCCACTTCATCCTCCAGGCAAACTAAGCCGGGTCTTAGAATATCAAAGCATACGCGGCACTTAATGGTATGCTTTTGGCATTGGAGCCGCGATGCCCCAGACGATTACAAAACGGGTGGATGACCACCACGAACTTTCCCTGGACGCCATGCGCGAGGCCGAGTCCATTTTCTATGGACACCTGCGCCGCGTGGGTTTGAAACACACAGGGCAGCGCGACATCATTCTACGTACCTTCCTGGAGACGCACGACCATCTCTCCATCGAGGAGCTGCACCACCTGGTGCAGAAGACCGATCCGGGAATCGGCTTTACCACCGTGTATCGCACCCTGAAGTTGTTGGCCGAGTGCGGGTTAGCCAGTGAGGTCGCCTTCCACGACGGGGTGACGCGCTATGAGCACCAGTACAACCGGCGCAGCCACCATCACATGGTGTGCACCGAATGCGGCAGCTCGGTGGAGTTCTTCTCTCCGGAAATCGAGAAGGTGGAGAAGGAGATCGGCCGCAAGAATCACTACGTCACCACGCGCCACAGCTTCCAGATCTACGGCATGTGCGATGCGTGCCAGAAAAAGGCCAACAAACGGCGGTAACTGCTCGCGGCGGCAAACGTATCCGTCAGAACCGCCTTTCGCTTGACACCGGGTTCCCTGACCATGTATCTGTAAGGGCTTTCCACTCAGGCCCTGACGCCTGTGTGCGCTATGCTCTTAATACGGTGAGGGAACGTTGATTATCAAGGTCTTTTATCACGATAAATGTTTTGATGGCGCCTGCTCGGCGTCGCTGTTTACGCGCTTCTATCGCGAGCGCATTCGTCCCGCGGCGGAGTTCCAATACCAGGGACTGCTGCATCGCGCCGGCGCGCTGTTCAACCTGGACGACTTTACCGGCGACGAGAACGCCATCGTCGATTTCAAGTACCTGGCCTCGGAGAAGCTGACATGGTGGTTCGACCACCACGAGAGCGCCTTCCTCACGTCGGAAGACGCCGAGTACTTCGAGCGTCAGCAGACGAACCGTCAGTTCTTCGATCCCGACTTCAAGAGCTGCACCAAGTACTTGGCCACCATCGCGCAGAGCCGCTTCGGCTTCGATCTGAAGCCGGTGGAAGAACTGGTGTACTGGGCGGACATTGTGGACGGCGCGTTGTATGAGAGCGCCGAGGCCGCCGTGGCGATGAAGGAAGCCGCCATGCGCCTGACCATGACGATCGAGGCCAACCAGGACCCGGAGTACGTAAAGCGCCTGATCCAATTGCTGGCCTGGCGTCCGCTGGGCGAAATTCTGGAGATGGACTTTGTGGCCGCGCAGCTAAGGCCGCTGCTGGAACGCCACGAGCGCTCCATCGACATCATCCGCCAGCACAGCACCTGCCAGGACCAGACGATCTTCTTCGATGTGACGGGCTACGACCTGGAGGGCTACAACAAGTTCATCCCGTATTACCTGCATCCGGAGAGCATTTACAGCGTGGGACTGAGCAAAAGCAGCTTCCGGGTGAAGATCTCGGTGGGTTCCAACCCGTGGACCACGGCGGATAACATGATCAACCTGGCGAAGATCTGCGAACGCTACGGCGGCGGAGGCCACGCGCGCGTGGGCGCCATCAGCTTCCCGCCCGGTGAGTTCGAGCGCGCCAAGGCCGCGGCCGATGAGATCGTCAACGAACTGAAGGCCTACGCCCGGGCGCACCACCAGGGCTAACGAAGGCAGGCCTGCGCCGTTGGCGGCGTTCTACGCGCGTATGTGAGATGTGCAGGGTAGTTCCGAGGTCTTCTGCGCGGCATGGCGATACTTGCCGGATGCCGCGCAGATCACGGAACAAAGCCGCGATCTATGCCGCTTTGTTCCAGTCCGGCGTGGGCGCGGCGAGGGATGCCGCGACGGGCGCTGCTTCCGGATGAGTCTGTGCCGGAGCGCCGGTGACGATCTTCATGTGCTCCCAGTCGTAGGCAAATTCCTTGCCGCAATCCAGACACACGACGTAAGTGGAGCGTCCCGCGTGACCGTGCGCACCATGGGTGCGGGTCGTCATCGGGAACGAGTAGTTCTGGTGGGTACAGCCAAACAAAAAGTCGAATACGTTCGCCAACATTTTGGACCTCCTCGGAAGCTTCGTCCCGAAGGACTCGCCTCTTTGGTCTTCTGGTTAGATTCCAACAGGAGCCGGAAGGTTCGATGAAATCTGCGCCGGACGTTGCTGGTACCCGATGAATACACGCCGCGGCATGATGTCAAAGGAGTTACGCACATAACGATGCGTTTTTCCTCACCTGCTTCCATGCCCCTTGGCCGCCGCGGGCGGTACAATCGGCCTAGCTATGTCTCAAGACTTTGTTCATCTTCACCTGCATACCGACTACTCCATGCTGGATGGCGCTTGCGACACCAAGTTGCTGTGCAAGCGCGCCAAAGAGCTGGGGATGCCGGCCGTGGCCATGACCGACCACGGCAACATCTTCGGCGCGGTCCATTTCTTTAACGATGCCAAAGCCTCGGACATCAAACCGATCCTGGGCTGCGAACTCTACATCTGCAAGAAAGAAGACCATCGCGCCGAACCTCAGGGTGACAGCTACAACCACTTGATTGTGCTGGCCGAGAACGAGACCGGATACAAGAACCTTACGAAGATCTGCTCCGAAGCCTCTCTGCACGGCTTTTATTACAAACCGAGAATCAGCAAAAAGTTTCTCGCCGAGCACTCGGAAGGTTTAATCGGCATGTCCGCCTGCCTGAAAGGCGAGGTTGCCGAGCGGCTGACGGAAGGAAAGTACGAGGCGGCGCGCACGGCGGCCAAGACCTTCGAGGATATCTTCGGCCGCGGCAACTTCTTCCTGGAAATTCAGGACCAGGGCTTGCCCGAGGAAAAGCGCATCCACAAGGACTTGGCGCGCCTGGAAAAAGACCTCGACATCCCGATGCTGGCCACCAACGACTGCCACTACATCCGCGAAGACGACTGCCTGGCGCAGGACGTCATGGTCTGCATCCAGACGGGCAAGTCGATCAACGATCCCAACCGCATGAAGTTCCAGACCAACCAGTTCTACGTGAAGAGCTACGAGGAGATGGCCAAGGTCTTCACCGGCTACGAGCAGTACCTGACGCGCACCGTCGGCGTGGCCGAGCGCTGCCACCTGAAGCTGCAGAAGGTGGACAATCCCTTCCCGCGCTTCGACGTGCCCGAAGGCGAGACGATCGACAGCTACTTTGAGCGCATCACGCGCGAGGGCATGGCGCGGCGCTACACGCAGCTTGGCACGCTGAAGGCCGCCGGCAAGTTGCGCCACGACTTTGGCGAGTACGAGGAGCGGCTGAACCGCGAGATCGGCATCATCAAGCAGATGAAGTTCCCGGGATACTTCCTCATCGTGTGGGACTTCATTCACTACGCGCGCCAGCACGACGTTCCCGTGGGCCCAGGCCGCGGCTCGGCTGCCGGCTCGCTGGTGGGCTACGCCATGGGCATCACCGACGTCGATCCGCTGCAGAACAATCTGCTCTTCGAGCGCTTCCTGAATCCCGAGCGCGTGAGCATGCCGGATATCGACGTGGACTTCTGCATGAACCGCCGCGGCGAGGTGATCAACTACGTCACCGAAAAGTACGGACGCGAGCAGGTGGCGCAGATCATCACCTTCGGCACCATGGCGGCCAAGGCGGCCATCAAGGACACGGGCCGCGTGCTGGACATGCCCTACGCCGAGGCGGACAAAGTCGCCAAGATGATCCCCACCACCGTGGGCATGACCATCGACAAGGCGCTGGGCGAGAATCCGATGTTCAAGGAGGCGTACAGCAGCGAGGAGGCGGTGCGCAACCTGGTGGACACGGCGAAGAAGCTGGAAGGCATGGTGCGCAACTCCGGCGTGCACGCCTCGGCCGTGGTGATTGCCCCGCGCCCACTGGACACGCTGGTTCCGCTGTTCAAGACGAAGAACGATGAAATCGTCACCGCCTACGACATGAAGGCGGTGGAGAAGATGGGCCTGCTGAAGATGGACTTCCTCGGGCTCACCACGCTGACCATCATCGACGACTGTCTGAAGCTGATCCAGAAGACGCGCGGCGAAACCGTGGACCTGGACAACGTGTCGGTGGAGGACATGGAAACCTACGAGAAGGTCTTCCACAAGGGACACACCTCGGGCATCTTCCAGTTTGAATCCGACGGCATGAGGGACGTGCTGCGCCGCTACCATCCCATGTGCGTTGAGGACTTGACGGCCCTGAACGCGCTCTACCGTCCGGGCCCGATCCAGGGCGGCATGATCGACGACTTCATCGACCGCAAGTGGGGACGCAAGGAAGTTGAGTACATCTTCCCTGAGCTGGAAAAGCTGCTGAAGGAGACCTACGGCGTCATCATCTACCAGGAACAGGTGATGCAGATCGCCAACGTGATCGCCGGCTACTCGCTGGGCGAAGCCGATTTGCTGCGCCGCGCCATGGGCAAAAAGATTGCCGCTGAGATGGACCAACAGCGCGAGCGCTTTATGCAGGGCGCCGCGGAGCGCAAGTTCAACGCGGAAAAAGCACGCCAGCTCTTCGACCTGATGGCTGAATTCGCGGGCTACGGATTCAACAAGTCGCACTCGGCGGCCTACGCGCTGGTGGCCTATCGCACGGCCTACCTGAAGACGCATTATCCGGTGGAGTTCATGGCCGCCCTGCTGACCTCGGTGGTGGACAAGACCGAGGACGTTGTGAAGTACATTGGCGAATCGCGCGAGATGGGCATTGAGGTGCTCGCGCCGGACGTGCACGAGTCGGCCTCGAAATTTACGCCAATCCTGACGCCGAAAGGCTCCGAGATTCGCTTTGGATTGTCGGCGGTGAAGAACGTGGGCCAGAACGCCATCGGGTCGATTCTCGACGCACGGCAGAGCGGCCCGTTCAAGAGCATCTACGACTTTTGCGAGCGGGTGGACCTGAGGATGTTGAACCGTCGCGTGATCGAGTCGCTGACCAAGAGCGGCGCCATGGACTCCCTTGGACGCCGCGCGCAGTTGATGGCCGTGCTGGACAAGGCCATGGAACAGGCGCAAAAGGCGGCGCGCGACCGCGAGGCTGGGCAACACGGACTCTTCGGATTGTTCGACGAGGCGATGCCCGCGTCCGCCGTGGACCGCCTGCCGGAGACTCCCGACTGGGAAGAGCACGACCGCCTGGCGAATGAAAAAGAAGTGCTCGGCTTCTGGATCAGCGGACATCCACTGGAGAAATATCAGGAGAAGATTGAAGACCTGAAGGCCTTGAAGACCACCGACGTGCTCGGGCGCAAGCGCTCCACCAACAAGAACGAAGACGTGCAGATTGCGGGCTTGATCGTGGGCCTGCGCATCTCCAAAACGCGCAAGGGCGACTTGATGGCCGGATTCTCGCTGGAAGACATGCACGGACGCGTGGACGCCGCCGTGTTTCCCGAGGCCTACAAGCGTCTGCATGAGAAGGTGAAGCTGGACGTGCCGGTGCTGGTGAAGGCCGCCATTCGCGTGGAAGAAGATTCGGCGCCGAAGATCTTCATCAACGATATTCAGCCGCTGGACGAGGCAAGGGTAAAGCTGCCGCGCTCGGTGCGCGTGGAAATCGACCTGGCCGCGGCCACGGCTGAGACCGTGGACAAGCTGCATGAGGTCTTTGTGCAATGCAAGGGCGACGCGAAAGTGCTCTTCGACCTGACGCGCGCGGGTGATTATGTCGTGGTGATGGAAGCCGACGGATATAATGTTCTGGCGGACCGCGCGTTCATGAAGAACGTGCGTGAGTTGTGCGGACCGGATTCGGTAAAGGTGATTGATTAGGACGTGCGAATGGAAGCAGCGAGCAAGCCGGACCAGGAACTGGAAATCGTCGAGCGGCAGATTGCGCAATTGGAGACGGCCGCGGCCGCGAATCCCGAGGCGCAGGAGCAACTGAAGGTCTTGCAGGACCGCGTGGCCGGACTGCGACGCCAGTTGAACGCCAACGTGGATGCCTGGAAGCGCACCGAGCTGGCGCGGCATTCGCAGCGCCCCTACACGCTGGACTACGTGCAGCACATGTTCACCGACTTTTCGGAGATCCACGGCGACCGCGCTTTCGGCGACGATCCCGCAATGGTCTGCGGCATGGCGCGCTTCCGCGGCGAGGCCGTGCTGGTGGTGGGCACGCAAAAAGGGCGCGACACCAAGCAGAAGATTTACCGCAACTTCGGTATGCCGAATCCCGAGGGCTATCGCAAGGCGATCCGCGCCATGCAGATGGCGGAAAAGTTCGGGCGTCCCATATTTACACTTGTCGATACTCCGGGCGCCTATCCCGGCCTGGGCGCCGAGGAGCGCGGACAGGGCGAGGCCATTGCCTACAACCTGCGCGAGATGTCGCGGCTGAAGGTGCCCATCCTGACCACTGTAACCGGCGAGGGCGGCAGCGGCGGCGCGCTGGCCATTGCCGTGGCCGACCGGGTCTTCATGCTGGAAAACAGCGTCTATTCGGTGATTTCTCCCGAGGGCTGCGCCTCCATTATGTGGCGTGACGCGGCCAAGCGCGACGCGGCGGCACGGGCCATGCGCATCACCGCGCCGGACCTATTGGGCTTCGGCATTATCGACGGCATTGTGCAGGAGCCCGAAGGCGGCGCGCACACCGATCATGCGAAGGCCGCGGAATTGCTGGGCGAAACACTGGCGGAGCAGTTGAGCGAATTGAAGAAGCTCACGGTGGCGGAGCTGCTCGACGCGCGCTACAAGAAGTTCAGGAATATCTCGCAGTTCTATCAGGAATCTTAAAACCGTGCCCATCGCTTCACGCCGCAAGCCTCACGCCCGTGCTGCATACGAACCCGTCTGCCGCGATTACTTTCTCTGGATCGCTTTGGCTGCGCTGGCCATGGTGTTTCTGGTACATGCGCCGGCGCTCGGCTATGGCTACGTTTATGACGACCACGCGCAGGTGTACGAGGCCGGCGTTGATTCGCAGGCCACGCTGAGCAATTACTTCTCGAAGGGCTGGGGCCCGTTCGGCGCGGCGCCGGTGTTCTACCGGCCGCTGTTCCTCATTTGGATGCGGCTGAACTACATGATCTTTGAAGGCTCCAGCGCGGGGTGGCACGCCGGCTCTCTGCTGCTGGATCTTCTGTGCGGAGTGCTGCTGTTTTTAGTTGCACGGCGCTTGCTCAATAATCGATGGGCAGCGCTGCTGGTGGCGTTGCTGTTTTGTCTTCATCCCGCACACGCCGAGTCGGCGGTGTGCATCTCCAGCTCCTCGGATTCGCTGATGGGCCTACCGTTTCTGGCCGCGCTCTATTGCCTGCTGCGCGCGGGAGTAGTGCTGAACCCTGCGCGGCCGCGGCACGGTAAGAACCTCGAAACCGAGAGCCATGGCTGGGGTTGGCTGACATTGGCCGCAGTATTTTGCTTTCTCGCGGTGCTGGCCAAGGAAACCGCTGTGGTGTTGCCCGTGATCGCCCTGCTCTTCCTGTTCTCCGAGCCGGGCGCGGACGCGATGAGGCGCACGGGCCGTGCCGCGTTGCGTTCCTTGCCATTGTTCGCGGCGACGGCGGCTTACTTCCTAATGCGGCGCGCGGCGCTGGGCTGTTGGATGGCTCCGGCGCAGCAGCATTTGCCTGCATCGTCGGTGATCCTCACCGCGCCTTTGGCGGCATGGTTCTACGTGAAGGCCATCTTCTGGCCGGTAACGCTGCGCGCCTATGGCGACCCCGTGGTCTCATCCTCGTTCAGCGTGCCGGGTGTGTTGTTACCCGCTCTGGGTGCGCTGGCCGTTCTGGTAGCGCTGGCGGCGGCAACCTGGTGGGCGCTGCGCGGCGGAAAAGTCCGGGAGACGGATGGTTCTCGCGCGGCATGGCTCGGATGGCTGCTGCTGGTGCTGCCTTTGCTGCCGGCCTTCAATTTGAATGGACTTTACTACGGCGATTTCCTGCACGGACGCTACACATATCTTTCCGTGGCTGGAGTGTTGCTGTTACTCGGCGCATTTTTCCTGACGCTGCGGGAGTACGGTCGAATCGTGCTGGGCGCGTCACTGGCCGTGGCGTTGTTGTTCGCCGCGTGTACCTTGTTGCAGCAAAGTGCCTGGGCCGATGACGACAGCTTCTTCAATGCCGCGTATCGGGCGGCGCCGCGCGATCAGCGCATGGCCACCATGTACGCATTGCAACTGGACGCCGCAGGCCGCTGCGACGAAGCGCTGCCGATTTTGCGCACGGTGCTGCGCGACACGCGGAACGACTCGATTCCCTGGGCTGCGCTGGGCGACTGCCTGCGGCAGAAGTACGACCTCGGCGGCGCGGAGTACGCGCTGGGACAGGCGGCTCGGATCTCACACGATCCGCGCATCGAACAGGAGATGCAGGCCATTCACCAGATGCGGCTGAACGGTGCCCAGCGGCGTTGATTGTGCCGGAACACACAAAAGGCGCGGATCGCTCCGCGCCTTTTGCTGTTACCGCGAAAGCTACTGTTTTGTGATGAGCACTTCGATCTGGAAGCTGCGCTTGCTCTGCTGGTCCTCTACGGCGGCCAGCAGTGTGGGCTTATCGAGTTTCACATTCCCGGAGGCCGAGGCTGAGGCCTTGTGCAGCACGGCACGAGCGTTGGCCGGGACCTCTTCGGCGAGGTACTCCATGTCGATGCTGGAGTTCAACAGGAGTTTGCCATCGACGGTCTGCAGGCGGGTCGTGATCTGCACTCCGGTGCTGACGTAGTCGCTGCTGTTCGTCGCTAGTGGAATGCGCTGCTCACTGCGCGAAGTGGCGGTTGTGTTGTTGTCGGCCAGCACTACCTTGTGGGTGCGCGTGTTCACCCGTTTGCCATTCTCCAACTCGTAGATGTTATAGGTCACCATGTAGGTGTTCAGAGATTTCTCCACCACAGTCGCGGGCGGAGCCGTCTGCGACAGGGCAAGGGTGGAAGCAGTCACCATAAAGGCGATCACGAGGGTACGCAGGGTTCGCATTACGTTCTCCTTTTATTGCACGGCAGAGGGTGAAGCCTCGCCGGTGTTGGCTAGAAACTGTTTAAATTCGGCCTCGCGTTCGTCGGCAAGGCGGGCTTGGGTTTGCAGGATCTCCTGGCGCGGCGTTTGCTCTACGTAGGCGCGCAGAAGGCGGTCCTGCGCGCTCGGCGGACGAGGAGTGGGAAAGCGCTCCTGGCGCGGCGAGTCTGCCTCTAACGGCTGCAAATGGCGCAGGAGTTCTGCACTCGTTCTCGGGGCCACAGCCGCGGAAAGGGAGCGGACTGCGCGGGACGGGGCCTCGGGAGGAGTAACAAACGTCCGCGAAGGTTCAACGCGCGCCATTCGACGCCATTCCCCGGAGGCAGGCGGAGTAGATTTGTACAGCGAGTGCCAGGGAGCAAGCGCCGCGGCCAGCAAAAGAGCAGCGGCCGCAAGCCATCCCAGGCGCAAAGGGCTAAAGGTTGCACGGCGAGCCTGCTCCCGTTGCAACTGCTGCAGGATGTGCGCTTTCATCCCCGACGGCGGCTCGGCATCCGCGTAGTGTGCCAGCGTGCGGTCAAGCAATCGTTCTGCCAATTCTTCGCGCTCTTCGGAATTCATCGCGTACCTCCTTCCAGCAGCGCGGCCAGCTTTTGCCGCAATATCTTTCTTGCCCGGGCCAGACGCGTGCGCACGGTGACTTCATTGATCGCAAGAATCGCGCCAATCTCGTTCGAGTTCAGCTCGCGTACGGTGGACAGGGCCACCACGTCGCGCAGTTCGGAGGGAAGGCTTGCAATCAGCCCCTCCGTCACGCGCAGCAACTCGGCGTCGATGGCCGATTGCTCGGCCGAGACCTCCGTGCTGGGCAACTGCTCCAGCAGCGGGGCGGGATCGGCATCGTCTTCGTGTGGAGCGCGACGGCGGCGGTCCACGGCAATGCGCCAGACGGTGCGCGCCAGCCAGGATCGCGCGTCAATCACGGCGGCCATCTCATCACGGTGCCGCATTGCGCGCAGGAAAGCCTCCTGCACGGCGTCCTCGGCGTCGTGGTGGTTGCGAAGCACGCTGTACGCTACGCGGAAGACGAATTTTGCGTGCAGAGCAACCAGTTCCTCGATGGAGGCCGCGCGCGTCTCGCTTGCCGCGATGGACCGGATTGCCGTGGCGTTCTCCAGCACGTTTGAATTCGTCCTCAATGGTAAAGACGCCGGGGATGGAAAAGTGTTCGGAAATTTGTGCTCGAAGCTGTTTGTGGATTGCTAAGAACGTCCGCTCAAGCGTGTACGGCTTCGACGGAGTGGGGCTCAATGGGAAGTTGCGCGTCCTGGGCGCGCCGGGCGGCCTCGCGGGCACGCTCTTTCTTGGGATCGCTGAGCAGAGGGATGAGCAGGATCATGAACAAAAAAAGGTAGCCCATAATGCGGAAGGCCTCGACGAAGGAGAGCATGGCCGATTGCTGCTGCAGGCTGCCCATCATGGCGGCCTCGGCGCGATGCATGGCCGTTCCCACTCCCGAGCCGTGCTGCGCAAAGAAGCCGGTGAACTGGTGCAGACGCTGGTAGGCCTGCACGTTGCCCGGCGTGATGTGTTCCACCAGTCGGCTCTGGTGGAACTGCTGGCGACGTGCGAGGAAAGTGGTCATCATGGAGATGCCCACCGAGCCACCGATGTTGCGCATCAGGTTGTAGATGCTGGTGGCGTTGCCCATCCGCTCCTTGCTGACGTGGGAGATGGCCGCGGCCGACAGCGGCACAAAGATCAGCGCCAGTGCGCCGCCCTGCAAGACCTGCGGCCAGAAAATGTCCCAATAGCCGGCATTCATGTTCAGGCCCGCCAGTTGGAACATGGTGTAGGCGCTGACCAGAAAGCCTATGAGCAGCAGGCGGCGCACGTCCACGCGCGAGGCAATGGCGCCGACCACAAACGTCAACAGGAACGAACCGAGGCCGCGCGGTGAAAGCGCCAGTCCCGCCTGCAGCGAAGGATATTGCAAAAGCGTTTCCAGGTACTGCGGCAGCAGCACCAGGCTGGCGTAAAGGCAGAAGCCGACGCACGACATGAGGAGCACGCCCACGGAGAGCGAGCGGTCCTTGAGCGCGCGCAGATCGACGATGGGATGCTCGATCAACAGCTCGCGGACAACGAACGCCACCAGGCCAACGACGCAGAGCACGGACTCCAGGCGGATTTCGCGCGCGCCGAACCAGTCCTTGCGCTGGCCGGTGTCCAGCATGATTTGCAGCGCACCCAGGCCGACGGCGAGCATACCCATGCCCCACAGGTCCACGGCGTCGTCGCGATTGCGGCGCAGGTAGGGTGGGTCGTGCACAAAGCGAGCCATCATCATCAGCGAGAAGATGCCGACGGGAATGTTCAGGTAAAAAATCCAGCGCCAGGTGTAATTGTCGGTGATGTAGCCGCCCAGCGTGGGGCCCACGATAGGCGCCACGATAATGCCGAGCCCGTAGGCGGCCATCGCCTGTCCGTGCTTTTCCTTGGGGAAACTTTCCAGCAGAATGGCCTGCGCCAGGGGCTGCAAACCTCCGCCGGCCAGGCCTTGAAGGATGCGGAAGAAGATCAACTGATCGAGCGAGCCGGCCATGCCGCAAAGGAAAGAAGCCATCGAGAATCCGGCAACGCAGGCCAGCAGCAGGCGGCGCCGCCCAAAATAAGTGGCCAGCCATCCCGACATGGGTAGCACGATGGCGTTGGCCACCAGGTAGCTGGTGACAACCCAGGTGCCTTCCTCGTAGGTTGAACTCAGGTTGCCGGAGATGTGCGGAATGGAGACGTTGACCACCGTCGTGTCCAGCACTTCCATAAACGTGGCCAGCATGACGGAGACCGCCACGATCCAGGGATTCACGTTCTGGCGTACTGCACTCATAAGGTTTTCACCGCGCGAGGCTTTGTTGCCAAAAATCCATGTTACGAAGGTTTTTGCCGCGCGGTCTGTGATGCAGCGCACGCCGCAAGGTCGCATATCGCGCTGCGTGCGGAGTCGTTCGCCCTCTTCTGGCCGCCGTTCGCTGCATGGCCGCAGAAGTGGTGAATGCCTCTGCCGTATAATTACCAGTTAACTTAACGCGGGGCCGCCCCGTATGCGGCCGTGCGTCCCGAAGGATGGGTTTTGCATGTCAGGTATTGACGTTGCCCCCAAGCAGGGCACGCTCATCGTCTCCACCGGTCAGCCGGTGGTCAACGATTTCAGCATCCAGGTAGCCACGGTCAACGGCTCCGGTTCGCAATCCGCCAACGCGGTTCTCATGCGCTCCATCTTCCTGATGGGTGTTCCGGTGAGCGGCAAGAACCTTTTCCCCTCGAACATCGCCGGGCTGCCCACGTGGTTCACCATCCGCGTAAGCAAAAAGGGATACGTGGCGCGCAAACACACCTCGGAGATTCTGGTAGCCATGAATCCCGAGACCGCCGAGGCCGACGTGAAGAAGCTACCGCCCGGCGCGATGGCGGTGTACGACGAGCCGCTGAAGCTGGACGCCTTGCGCACGGACGTGCCGTTCTACGCCGTGCCGTTCGACAAGCTGGTGGCCCCGGTGGCTCCCGAGCCGAAGCTCCGCAAGCTGCTGCGCAACATGGTGTATGTCGGCGTGCTGGCGCACCTGTTGAAGATTGAACTGCCCGACGTTGAACTCGCCATCAGTAAGCAGTTCAACGGCAAAAAGCGCGCCACGGAAGTGAACGTGGCCGCCGCCCGCGCGGGTCACGAGTACGCTGCCGCCAACTTCCAGCCGGCGCGCTTTACCGTGGAGCGCATGAATGAGAACGCCAACAAGATCATCATCGACGGCAACACGGCCGGCGCACTGGGCGCGCTCTTCGGCGGCGTCACCGTCATCTCCTGGTATCCCATCACGCCGTCGTCTTCGCTGATTGAGAATCTCATCGACCTCTTGAAGGAGCATCGCGTAGACGCCTCCGGCAAGGCGACCTACGCCGTGGTGCAGTCGGAAGACGAACTGGCCGCCATTGGCATGGTGCTGGGAGCCTCCTGGAACGGCGCGCGCGCCATGACGGCCACCTCTGGACCGGGCATCTCCCTGATGGCCGAGTTCACCGGCCTGGGTTACTACGCGGAGATTCCAGCGGTGGTTTGGAACGTGCAACGCGTCGGTCCTTCCACTGGCCTGCCCACGCGCACGGCGCAGGGCGACCTGCTTTCCACGGCCTTCCTCTCGCACGGAGACACCAAGCATCCCATGTTGCTGCCCGGCTCGGTGAAAGAGTGCTTCGAGTTCGGCGTGGCGGCCTTCGACCTTGCCGAACGCTTGCAGACGCCTCTGTTTGTGCTTAGCGATCTCGACCTTGGCATGAACAACTGGGTGAGCGAACCCTTCGATTACCCGGAGAAGCCCATCGACCGCGGCAAGGTGCTCAGCAAGGAAGATCTCGACAAACTCGGCAGCTTCCAGCGCTATAAGGACGTGGACGGCGACGGCATCGGCTGGCGCACCATACCTGGCACACTGCATCCCAACGCCGCGTGGTTTGCGCGCGGCAGCGGACACAACGAGAAGGCGCACTACTCCGAAAGTCCCGTCGATTACGTGAATAACGTGGATCGTCTGGCGCGCAAGTTGGATACGGCTCGCACGCTGGTTCCGGCGCCGGTGCTGGAGCACTCCGCGCCCGGCGCAAAGATCGGCCTCATCGCCTACGGTTCGTCGCACTATGCGGTCGCGGAGGCCGTCGATCAGCTTGAAGAGAAGGGAATCGCCGCGGATTACCTGCGCCTGCGCGCTTATCCCTTCAATCAGCAGCTTGCGGAGTTCATCGCCGCGCACGAGCGCGTGTACATCATCGAGCAGAATCGCGACGCGCAGATGGCGCAGCTCATCAAGATGGATATTGCCGCCGCGGACGCCGTTAAACTGCGCAGCATCCTTCACTACGACGGTCACCCTCTGGAAGCAGGGACGGTGACCGAGGGCGTTGTTGCCCAGGAGCAGAAGTAAAATGGCCACCACCCCGAACCCTCCCGTGAAGCAGAACCGCATCGGACTTCAGGTGATCGACTACCGTGGCAGCAAGAGCACGCTCTGCGCCGGCTGCGGACACAACGCCATCAGCGAGCGCATTGTGGACGCCTTTTACGAGATGGGCGTGGAGCCCGAGCACGTGGTAAAACTCAGCGGCATTGGCTGCTCGTCCAAGAGCCCGGCGTACTTTCTAGGCCGCTCGCACAGCTTTAACGGCGTGCACGGACGCATGCCGGCCCTGGCCACTGGCGCGGCCGTGGCCAACCACAAGCTGCAATACATCGGCCTCAGCGGCGACGGCGACACGGCTTCCATCGGCATGGGACAGTTTGTCCACCTGATGCGCCGCAACCTGCCGATGATCTACATCATCGAGGACAACGGCGTGTACGGCCTGACCAAGGGACAGTTCTCGGCTACCGCCGACATCGGCTCCCGGTTGAAGAACGGCGTGGTGAACGAACTGCCGGCCATTGACACTTGCGCCCTGGCCATTGAACTGGGCGCAACGTTTGTGGGCCGCAGCTTCAGCGGCGACAAAAAGCAGCTCTCCGCGCTGCTGAAGGCCGCCATTGCGCACAACGGCACGGTGCTGCTGGACGTGATCTCGCCCTGCGTGACCTTCAACGACCACGAAGGTTCCACCAAGAGTTACAAGTTCATGAAGGACCACGAAGAGCCTCTGCACGACATCAACTTTGTGCCCGCCTTCTCCGAGATTGACGTGGAATACGACGAAGGCACCAGCACCGAGGTGACGCTGCACGACGGCTCGAAGATGCAACTGGTGAAGTTGGAAGAAGACTACGACCCGACGAACCGCATTGCGGCCATCACCCGCCTGGCCGAAGCGCGCGAGCGCAACGAGGTGCTGACCGGATTGTTCTACCTAAACGCCGCGCAGCCGTCGTTCACCGACTCGATGGGTCTGTGCGACGCGCCGCTATCGAGCCTGCCGGAGAGCGTGACGCGCCCCGGCAAGCAGGTGCTTGAGGCGATCATGGAAGAGTACCGGTAAAGCGGTTCCGATTCACTTAAGAAGGCGCGGTGGCGAGAAGTTTCGCGCCGCGCCTTTTTCTATGCGGCAGCGGATATAATCGTTGCTGCATTGCAGCTTCATTTCGTGGGGAGTTCCCGTGGCATACAACGATTTGCGTGAATGGATTGCAGCGCTGG
>JARLGJ010000054.1 GCA_031296105.1 Acidobacteriota bacterium
GCCTCGATTTTGAAGGGCGCCGAGCTGGAGGTTGTGCCGTCTATTGTGGAGACGCTGCGGCAGTGGCTGTTTGTGCCGGCCAAGATGAACGGCGTGCCGGTGGCAACGACGCGGCTGCTCATGTTCCACCTGCCGGGGTAGATCGAGAGAATTGCGGAATGCGAAGAGGCGCTGCCACGGCAGCGCCTCTTGTTTGGAGTGAAGGTCGGGAAGTGGTGGCCGATCTCTCCCACTCAAGCCCAAAAGCTGGGCTTGAATGGGGCACCGTGGGTTGCTTCCCACGTCTGGCCTAACAACAGGCCAGACATGGGGCACCGGGAGCGTCCCAGGTTAGCTCGCTGCGCTCGCGAACCTGGGGCACAACCTAAGCCTGGGGCACAACCTAAGCCTGGGGCACAACCTAAGCCTGGGGCACCGTGGCGGTCTACTACTGCGTCTCCTCCACCTCGTCGAGCCAGCCGGGAGCCTTGAGGATCTCGCGGGGCTTGGGGCCGTCGGCGGGACCGACGATGCCGTCGCGCTCCATGAGGTCGATGAGGTGGGCGGCGCGGCCGTAGCCGACGCGCAAGCGGCGCTGCAGAAGGGAAGTGCTGGCCTTGCCAAACTCGAAGACCAGGCGCACGGCGTCGTTGTACATGGGATCGTTGTCATCTTCGCCGCTGCCCAGGGAGCCATCTTCGCTGCCGCCGTTGCTGTCTCCGGCGGGCGCGGCCAGGAAGCCGTGCTCGTACTCGGCGGTGGCCTGCGACTTCCAGAACTCGACGGTGGCCGCAATCTCTTTTTCGGTGACAAACGGGGCGTGCACGCGCAGCACGCGCGAGGAGCCGCTGGGCAGGTAGAGCATGTCGCCGCGGCCCAGCAGGGATTCGGCGCCGTTGGCGTCCAGAATGGTGCGCGAGTCGATCTTGGTGGCCACGCGGAACGACATGCGCGCCGGGAAGTTGGCCTTGATGAGGCCGGTGATGACATCGACCGAGGGGCGCTGCGTGGCCAGCACCAGGTGAATGCCGATGGCGCGGGCCATCTGCGCCAGGCGGGTGATGGACTCTTCCACGTTCTGCCCATCGACCATCATGAGGTCGGCCAGCTCATCGACGATGATGACGATGAAGGGAAGCGGCTTTTCCTCGGAACCATCCTCGAAGAGCGAAGGCGTGTAGCCCTCTTCGAAGAGCTTGTTGTACTGGTCGATGTTGCGCACGCCGTGCTGGGCCAGCAGCTTGAGGCGGCGCTCCATTTCGCGGACGGCGTTGCGCAGGGCGTTGCTGGCCAGCTTGGGCTCGCTGATGATGGGCGTGAACAGGTGCGGCACGCCGTCGTAGTTGGTCAGTTCCACGCGCTTGGGGTCCACCAGGATGAGGCGCACCTGATCGGGCGTGCTCTTGTAGAGCAGGGACATGATGAAGGCGTTGATGGCCACGGATTTGCCGCTGCCGGTGGAACCGGCAATCAAGAGGTGCGGCATGTTATTCAGTTCGGTCACCATGAGGCGGCCGTTGATGTCCTTGCCGAGGGCGACGGTGAGGCGCGACTTGGAGGCGGCGAACTCCTGGTTCTCGATGACCTCGCGCAGGTAGATGGTCTCGCGCCGGGCGTTGGGCACCTGGATGCCGACGGTGCTCTTGCCGGCCATGCGCTCGATGAGAATGCTTTCGGCGCGGAGGGCGAGGCAGAGGTCGTCCTGCAGATTGACGATGCGGCTGTACTTGATGCCGGCCTCGGGCTTGAACTCGAAGGTGGTAACGACGGGGCCGGGATTGATTTGCACCACGGAGCCCATGACGTTGAACTCTTCGCACTTCTGTGTCAGTACCTGGGCCAGTTCCTTGAGCTCCTGCTCGTCGTAGGCCATGCGGGCCTCGGGACGGTTGAGGAGCGTGCTGGAGGGCAGCTTCCACGAGCCCTGCTGCTTGGGCAAGGTGGTGCGGTCGCGGCCGCGGTCGGAGTCGGCGCGCTGGCCAATGGCAATGCCTTCGGCGGCGGCGGAAGGCTCGACTTGCATGCGCGCGAGGCCGGAGATGTCGCGCGACGGCCGCGTGGCGGCGCGCGGCGCAGGCTGTGGCTCGCGTGCGGCGGGCGCGGCGGCAAAGGGATCGGCGGCCAAAGGCTCGGCATCGGGCTCGCCCTGAATGCGGGCGCGCAGCAGAGGAGAATCGCCCTCTTCCTCGGCAGCGCCTTCTTCCATGACTTGCGGAGAGACTACGCGGGGTTCGTCTTTGACCTTGCGTGCTTCCTCGCGCGCGGCGAGCTTGGCGGCCTTGGCGGCTTCCTTCTCCTGCAATTTTTGCTTTTTGAGCAGGGCCCGCTCTTCGCGGGCGCGGGCGCGGCGAATCTTCCATTCCTGCCAACGGTCGCCGAGGGCGAAGAAAAAGCTGAAGCGGGTGCGCAGGTACTGGCGCAGTCCGATGAGCGAGAAGGCAGTGGCCAGGTACAGGGCCGTGGCCAGCGCGGTGAGGCCAACGATCCAGGCGCCGAGATAATTCAGGTAGCGCACCATCAAGTCGCCAAGGACGCGTCCCACGAGGCCCTCGATGGGGATGGCGTGCGCCCAGCGCAAAGGCCAGGGGAGGAGCGCGAGCAAGGCTCCGCCGAAGAGCACCAGGGCGCCGGCGCCAAGAGCCTTGATGAGCGGCGTCTCCACGGCGTGCGAGCGCATCCAGCGCAGCGACAGCAGGAAGACCATGACCGGCAGCAGAAAGGCCATGACGCCCAGCGATTGCAGGACGAGGTCGGAGGAGTACGAGCCGACGAGGCCGATCCAGTTGTGAGTACGGCTGCCGTCGGGAATGGCGGCCGTGTCCAGAGAGCGGTCGAGAGGAGAGTAGGAGGTCAGCGCCAAAAGCAACAGCACGGCGCAGACGAGCATGAGCAGTCCGATCAGCTCGTTGAGGCGCTTGCTGGCGGTTGGTACAAACACACGGGTGAGATACGTCATAAAGTGGCGTGCGGAGAGCGGCGGGTTGTGCGTCAACCCAAGGGGAGCAACAGCCTCCACCCGTTCAACGCCAGAGCATTATTATTATCGCCCAAAACGCGGAACCCCGCCGGAAGCAAAGCGCGGCGGAGGCCGGAGAGGGTTATGAGTTGGGTTCCGGGGCGGAGCGGCGGGCGATGGTTCCACGGCTAAGAGCACCTGCGGCGGCCGCCTTCTGGAAGCGCTCCGCCAGTTGGTCTTGATGCTCGAACCACCAGCGTGCTTCTTCAGCCTCGCTGGTAAATTCCGGCAGAGGGGCCGGGAGGGTCTTCGAGTTGTCCTCTGCCTGAGGCATGGGGAGATTCTACCCTTTCAACGCCACCCACAGCACGGCCGCGCCGACGAGGATGCGGTACAGGGCGAATGGAGCGAAGCCGCGCTTGCGCACCCAGTTCATGAACCAGGCCACCACGCCGTAGGCCACCACAAAGCTGACGGCAAAGCCGATGAAGAGGGTGATCCAGTGGGAGGCGTTCATGACGAGGTTGCCGATGGCGGCCGGCTCGCCGTGGTGCGGGCGCAGGCTCTTGAACAGGTCGTAGGCGGTGGCCACCACCATGGTCGGAATCGAGAGGAAGAACGAGAACTCCAGGGCTGACGAGCGGTCCATGCCGGCCAGTTGCCCGGCGGCGATGGTGGACATGGAGCGCGAGGTGCCGGGGAAGACGGCCGAGAGCGTCTGGCAGAGGCCGATCCATATGGCCTGGCCGAGCGACATCTCCTCGACGTGCGTCGTCTTGCCCGCGAGGATGCCCTTGGCGTACAGCGCATCCACCACCCACATGATGATGCCGCCAATCACCAGCGACGCTCCCATGATGACCAGGCTCTCCAGATGCTTGCCGATCACCTTGGTGAGCAGGAAGGCCGGTGCCGCCGTGCAGACAAAGGCCACGCAGACCAGCGTCAGCGGATGGTTGAACACGGTGCGCTCGCCACGCTCGCCATTGGGGAAGGTGCGCAGGAACTTCGCGATGCGCTCGCGGAAGTAAATGGGCAGGGTCAGAATGGCACCTAACTGAATGACGATGGCAAACATCTTCCAGTAGCCGTCGTCCAGGGCTATTCCCAGCAGCGACTGGGCGATGCGCAGGTGCGCCGTGGAACTGACCGGAAGGAACTCGGTGAGTCCTTCAATGACTCCAAGAATCAAGGCAAGAATGTAGGGATGCATAGCGTGAATTTAGTGTAGCAGGAGGCGGCGCGAGGTGTTTTGCAGAGAGGTTACAGAAAGAGAATAACCATCCGGGAGCGGCTGGGCGGTGAAACGGCCGCTGGCTACATTAAAAGAGCCAGCGCCGTACAGTTGCGCAGCAGATTGGCACGTTCTTCGCTGTTGACGTCCACAAACTCGACGCCGTATTCATAGCGGTTGCGGTTGCGCACCACGCCGAGGATTTCAATGGGGCTGCCGTAGGGTAGAGCCAGCTTCATCCGCAGCTCTTCGCCGGGGTGCAGCTCACTGGCCAGGAAGAGGCGGGTGCCACCTTCGCTGATGTCGTAACAGGTGCCGGTCGCTGCGTGTTCAATGCCGTTGCGCGAGACCCGCAGCCAGGCGCGCATGGTCACGCGGAAGCGCGGCCAGCGGCGCTTTTCCTGGAAGGCGCGTTCATCAGCCAAACCATTGCCTCCGAGTGCCATGAGATTTGCGTAGGTAGAATCCATCGAGCATCCGTTCTACGCCGGAGCCATCCTTCCTGTCGCGGCGTTGTAAACACTCTATTGGTATTCCGACCGATTTGGTCCAAAATAGCGCGAGGTACATATCACTTTGGTAACTCAGTTTTGGGCCTTAACCAGTTACCTTGTTGACGCGGCCAAACTGGCGGTATTTTCCCAACCTATTGCGGCCGCTACCCGCGCGCTCGCTACTCCAGATGTTATTTATGATCAATAGCTTATGAGCGTCCTGGAGGGGTTTTCCCGGGCTGCGGGGAATCCTCTTGCGCTGGCCTGCTCCGAACGCGCGCGCCCGCTTCATCCTTCGGTTACGATGCGATCCTCTAAAATCGCTGCCGCCAGATGCGGGTCGGCGTTACCTCCGCTGATGACGGCCACGGTCCGGCGGCTCGCACCGAGTTCCTGGCGGTGATACAGCCAGGCGGCGGTGGCCACGGCTCCGCTGGGCTCGGTCATAAGGCGCGCGGTGGTGAGAATTTCGCGCATGGCGCGGCGGATCTCGTCTTCGGAGACGGTGACGACGCCGTCCAGATATTGCGCAAGGTGCTGGAAGTTGTGCTGGCCGATGCTCTGCGTGCGCAGGCCGTCGGCCACGGTGCGGGAGGCATCCGCGCCTGGAATGCGGACGATGCGGCCGGCCTTCAGGCTCTGCGCGGCATCGTTGGCCAGCGCGGGCTCCACGCCGATGACGCGGGCGCCGAGGCCGCTGAGTTTGATGGCCGCGGCTACGCCGCTGGACAGGCCTCCGCCGCCGATGGGGACAAGAACAAGTTCGACCGAGGGAAGGTCGGCGGCAATCTCCAGGCCGACGGTGCCTTGCCCGGCGATGATGGCCTCATCGTCGTAGGGAGGAATGACGACGTAGCCGTGCTGGGCGGCAAGTTCGAGTGCTTTGTCGCGGCGCTCATCGCTGGCGTTGCCGACGGTGACGATTTCAGCGCCGAGCGCGGCGGTGGCATCGCGCTTGACCCGTGGCGCGCCGGAGGGCATGACGATGACGGCCTTGATGCCGAGACGGCGCGCGGCCCATGCCACTCCCTGCGCGTGATTGCCCGAGGAATAGCTGATGACGCCGCGGGCGCGCTCGGTCTCGGGGAGCGATGCAATTTTGTTATACGCGCCGCGCAGCTTGAAGCTGCCGATGGGTTGCAGGCTCTCCGGCTTGAAGTAGAACTCCTCCTCGCCGGTAGGAACTGACTGGGAAAGCTCCGCGCCGAAGTAGCGCACCAGGGGCGTGTGCACGGCCACGCCGTGCAGGCGGGTGGCGGCGGCGCGAAGATCGTCAAGAGTGATCATGCGTTATCCTCGCGCGGCGCGGGCCTGGCTCAAGGCGGACATCATGCGCTCCATCCAATGCACCAGCTTCCATTGCTCGCGCCAGCTTGAGGTGTCCACCTCGACGTGGCCGATGGCCTTGGTGACCAGCGCGTCCTTGACGACGCCCGCGGGCAGATCGTGCTGGAGCCAGAGGGTCTCGGTGGGCGGAACGACGTTGTCTTCGGCGCCGTGCAGCAGATAGACGGGCACGTGGATGCGCGCGGCGTAGGTATCGGGCGAAGCGGCCTGCAACTCTGGGCGCACCTTGGCGAGAGCCTTGTCGGTGTCGGCCACCAGCGATTTGGTGTCGTGCTGGAAGAGTTGCGCCATGCGCGCCTGTCCGGCGGGGCTGAGCTTTTTGGCCTGCTCTTTGGCCTCGTCCACGTGCTCCCACAAAAGAGTGCGCAGGGTGATGCGCGCCTGGGGAACGTCGGCGGGAGAAAAGTAGTTTTCGATATGCGAGTAGGCGGTGACGAGCGAGCCGTACTCGTGCGCCTTCATGGTGAAAGGCTCTCCAGAGGGACCAGCGGTGCGGTCCGTCTCGTAATAGCGCAGCACGCGCTCGAGGTCATCGTGCGCGCCGACGGCGACGACCGTGGTGAGCTGATCGGCGACCGCGGGGTCGCTGGCGGCGATCAGCGACATGCCTCCGGCGAAGCTGAGTCCGAGCAGCCCGACCTTGGGCGAGCCGCTGCGGCGCGCGAGCTCGTGCACGGCGTCGCCGATGATGACCGAGGAACCTTTCTCCACGTTGTAGTCGGCCAGGGGATCGACCTGCGGGGTCATGACAAGGTAGCCGTGGCTGGCCAGGGCGCGGGCAAAGCGCTTCAGGCGCGGCTCCTCCATGCCAAGGTGATGCACGCCGTGGACGAGAACCACGGGGCTGGGATGAGCGACGCCGACGGGATGATAGATGCGGGCCGGCTCGTCGATAGTGGAGTGGAAGGTAATGATCTCTTCCGTGACCGGATTGGCGCCGACGTGCATCAGCGGAGAGTCGTGCATGTCGGCGATGATCATGAGCACGCCGGCGGCGCGCAGATGCCGGTACACGGGCGGCACCACGATCATCAGGACAACGAGAAACAGGGCGAGCGAGAGCCAGAGACGCGGCAGACGCGAGGCATTCGAACGCGGCATCTCCCGGGAGATGCCGCTGCTTTGCGAAGAAGACATACTTCCGTTGTATCGCGTGCGGGGCGCGGTTGCAAAGGGCAGGGCGCGGCAGTAACCGGTTTTTCACATACGGCGGGAACGCTGCGGCGCGGGGTAGAAGCAGTCCCACGCCGCAAGAAGAAGGGCTAAACCTCGACGATGACCGGAATGATGAGCGGCCGCCGCTGAGTGTTTTTGTTGATGAAGCGGCGGAGGTCGGCGCGAATTTTTTCCTTGATCACGCCGGCGTCGCTGACCTCTTCGAGCGAGGATTGCTGCAGGGTGCGGCGCACGGTGCTGCGCGCTTCCTCAAGGAAGGTGGCGTCGTCGGTGGCGCCGGCAAAGCCGCGCATGACGATTTCGGGGTCGCTCTCCAGGGTTCCGGTGTGCTTGTTGAGCGCCAGCACCGGCATGACGAAGCCATCGACGCTGAGGTGCTTGCGGTCCTTGATGATGAGATCTTCGACGATGTCGGCGTTGGAGCCGGAGTCGATGCAGACGCGGCCGACGGGAGCCTGCCCGGCCTTGCGCGCGCCCAGCTCGTCGAATTCGAGAATGTCGCCGGACTCGATCATGATGACCTGGCCGACGGCGCTCTTCATGGAAGCGGCAATCTGCGCGTGCTTCTTGAGCTGGCGGTATTCGCCGTGCACGGGAATGAAGTAGCGCGGGCGCACCAGGTTGATGATGAGCTTGAGCTCCTCCTGGCTGGCGTGGCCGCTGACGTGGACGGGCGGGTTGGAGCCGTCGGAGTAGATGACCTCGGCGTTGCGGCGCGCAAGGTGGTCGATGACGCGGTAGATGGCTTTCTCATTGCCGGGGATGACCCTCGAACTGAGCACCACGGTGTCACCGGATTCGATTTTGGCGTGGCGATGATTGTCCACCGCGGCGCGCGAAAGAGCGCTCATGGGCTCGCCCTGGGTGCCGCTGATGAGCACCAGCACCTGCTCGGGCGGGTAGTCGCGAATCTGTCCGGGAGTGATGAAGGCCGCAGCGGGCAGGTCGATGTAGCCGAGATCCTGCGCGATCTCCGTGGCGTCGGTGAGGCTGCGCCCGACGAGGGCGATCTTGCGGTTGAACTGGTAGGCCAGCTCGGTGGCAAGCTGAATGCGATGAATCGACGACGAGAAGCAACTGATGAACAGACGCCGCCGGGTGTGGAGAAAAATCTCTTCAAAGCGCGGACGCACGGCGCGCTCACTGGGCGTGTAGCCGGGGCGCTCGACGTTGGTGGAATCCTGCAAAAGAGCCAGCACGCCTTCCTTGCCGTACTCGGCGAAGGCGTGCAGGTCGAAGAGCTTGTTGTCGGGCGGCGTGGGATCGACCTTGAAGTCGCCGGTGTGAATGATGACGCCGAGCGGAGTGTGGATGGCCAGGGAGACGGCGTCCACGATGGAGTGCGTGACCTGAATGGGATTGATGGTGAAGACGCCCAGGTGAAAGCGCTTGCCGGGCACCATCTCGATTAGCTTGGCGTTGTCGAGCAGGCCGTGCTCGTCGAGCTTGTCCTCAATGAAGGCGAGGGTGAACTCGGTGCCGTAGATGGGGATGTTCATCTCGGCGATGAGGTAAGGCACACTGCCGATGTGGTCCTCGTGGCCGTGCGTCAAGAGCACGCCGCGCACCTTGTCGCGATTCTCTTCGAGATAGGTGAAGGCGGGGACGACGACGTCCACGCCGAGGAGATCGTCCTCGGGGAACATCATGCCGGCGTCGATGATGACGATGTCGTCATTCCAGCGGATGGCCATGCAATTCATGCCAAATTCGCCGAGTCCGCCGAGCGGAACGATGTGCAATTTACCTTGGGGCATCGACTTGATGCTAGCACAAGCGATGGTATTTCAAGGCAGGCAGGGCAGGGAATGGCCGCCGGGCCTCCCAACCTGGATTGGCCGGTCCGCCGGTGACGGCGGTTCTACGGGGGAGAGCCGCCCAGGATTGGGAGGTCCGGCATCACGTGCGGCGGAGGCCAGCCGGAGCTGCGCCGGGAGCCGCGGCTTACTTCACATCGATGGGGAAAACGACGGTCCCGATGGCGCCGTTCAGGTTGTCGCGCACGGCAAAGCGCATCTCGTAACTGCCGGGAGCGAGATCGACGCCGACGCCGATGGCCATGCCGCTGCGCTGAAGCAGGCCGGCGGTCTCAGGCTTAAGGCTGCCGGAGACGCGGTTGTCGCCCTGTCCGCGATTGTTGCCCCTGGCGTCGAGGGCCAGGGCGATGACGGTGACATCGACGAAGTTTCCGGGCTCGTTCATGGTGAGCGTGCGCGCGGGCATGCCGACGGCGAACTCGCGGTGGAGCTTGCCGGGCTCGGGAACGATGCCGGAGGGCACCGTGGCCTCACGCACGTTGACGCGCACGCCGGTGAACTCGACGGGCGAACTGAGCGCCTCGGTCAACTCGTGCTGGACGGTCTGCGGTGTCTCCTGTTGCGGTGCGGAGAGGTAGAAGCCGTCGCGGGCCTGTACATGCGCGCCGGGCGCGTTGACCTTTACCTTGAGCTTGCGCCAGCCGGGCTTCTGGTCGTCGGCGGGCAGATAGTAGCCGAGCATGTAGTACTGTCTGGAGTCGTCCACGGCATGCTCGAAGCAGTGGGCGAGGTCGTTGTTGTTGATGCAGGGGATTCCGCCGGTGGCGGCGGCGATGGAGCGCAGAGTCTCCTGGCGCTCGGCGTCCTTGTCGTACTGGATGGACATGGGCTTGGCGGCCGCGCCGCGCGAAGAGGGAATGTTGGCGCCGCTGCGGCGCTCGACGTCGAGAAATGAGTTGGAGCCGGAGATACCCTTCAGGCCGTTGACATCGACGGGATAGACGGCGATGCCGGCGGCGCTGAGGGCGCGCCAGGTTTCTTCATAGCGCTGCTGCATGTCGGTGCCGAGGCGCTCGAAGGACTGCGGATCGTCGATGGTGAAGGGTACGCCGCCGGAGGCCCAGAGGAGCGTCTTGCGTCCGGGAATGGCGGCGTAGGCCTGGGCAATCTGCTTGAGCGCGGCCAGCGTGGTGCGTATGGAGTTGCGCTGCTGGAAGGCCGCCATGGTGGCTTCGGAGTCCTGGAGAAACTGCGAGATGATATCGGCCGACTGGCTGACGGAGTTGTTGTCGAGCGAGGCAGTCATGTCGCCGGTGAGTTGCGCGGAGTTCTCGTTGTTCTCATCGGCGCCGCTGACGCCGTGCAGCTTTTGCAGGGCGGCGATGAGCACCGAAGTGTCCTGCGTAAGAGGATAGAGCTGGCGCAGGCCACTGCCGGAAAGGCCGAGCAGGGCAGTGGGCTCGCCGCGGCGCAGGTTCTTGCCGAGGTAGCGGATCATCTCGCGCCGCGCGGCCTCCTGGCGCAGCACGGGCGTATTGAGCGTATCCATCAGCACCAGGGTCACGCGCCAGGAATCGGTGTTGCCGAAGGTGAAGTTGGAGTGGCCGCTGGCGGGCAGCGCGGCGCGGGTTTTCGTCTCCGGCGCGACGCTGGCGACCTCTTCAAAGACCGTGGGAGTGCGCGGCTTGCCGTGCTCCTCGACGCGGAAGTCTTCGGACTTGAGGCCGGTGACGTGCTTGCCGTCGCGAGTGACGACCACGGGGATCATCACCAGTTGGGTACGGCTGCTGAAGACAGGGACGGAGTGCGCCGCGTCCGGCGCGGCGGAGCCGGCCGGAGCAGCGGAGGAAGAGCCGGCGGCGGGCGCACTCTGCGCGCGGAGCGGAAGTGCATAGGCGCTCAACAGGGAAAGAGCAAACAATGGCAGCGTGCGGCGCAATGATTTCATGGAACGGGATCCTTGTAGCAACCTCCCAGAATTCTACGTCGCGGAGAACGCGGCGGAGATGAAAATTCGACGAGGGAAGTCCTATCTTGCGATGCCGTCGCACAATGCGAACCGGCGTGGCACGGAGATCGCGCCAGCTATTTCTTCCAGCGCCACAGGTATCCGGCGTACCACTCGGCGCTGTCCACACCGGGATTCTCCGGTGCGGTCTCATTGTTGGAAATGTGATGGTACTTGAAGCCCGCCAGCAGAGAGCCTCGGGGTGAGAGGTACACCTGTGCGCCGGTGCCGAAGTTGAAGGTGAAGTTGAACTGCGAGGAGCCGGGCACGGGTTCCTGTCGCATGAAATACAACATGCCGCCGTGGGCGTCGAAGAAGGGCTGCACGCGGTGTCCATTGCGGAAGTTGACTTGCAGGCCGAGCGGCGTGGCGCCGAATCCATAGGTGGTGGCGCCGGCGCGGTAGCCGGTCACGTCGCCCTTGGTGAGGTACCACTCATGAGGCTCATGCAGCAGGGCCGCGGGCGTGACTTCACTGACCCACTTCACGGCCGCGCCGTGTCCGCTGAATACGGTATAGGCAAACTGTCCGTTGAGTTCGTAAAAGCGCCGCGCCGTGGCCTTGCCAATGCCATCCAACGAATTTCCGCTGCCGGAGGCCCACGCGCCCAGCTCGCGCGAGCCGCGGCGCAGGGTCATTTCATCCTGTGTTTGAGCGGCGGCGAAGGAGGCGAGCGCGGCCACGGAGAGGGCAAGCAGCAAGAAACGTCTCATGCCCCCATGGTACGATAACCCTCGGCAGCCCGCATGAACGGGAGATGATCCGGCCACCCATAGGTTGGGCGGCGGGGTTCCGAACTGCCACAATTCCCCAATGACTACCGCGGAAAATGTCGTACGCATTGAAGCCGAGGCCCTGCGCCGCCTGGCGGACCGGATTGCCGGCGCCATGGCCGTGGATTTTGACCGCGCCTTGGAACTGATCCTGTCCTGCACCGGACGCGTGGTTGTGACCGGCATGGGCAAGAGCGGCTTGATTGGCCGCAAACTGGCGGCCACGTTTGCTTCCACCGGCACGCCGGCGCTGTATCTGCATCCGGCCGAGGCCCTGCACGGCGACCTGGGCATGGTGATGCGCGGCGACCTGGTGCTGGCGCTCTCGGCTTCGGGAGAGACGGCGGAGATACTCGAACTGCTGCCCAACATCAAGCGCCTGGGCGTGCTGTTGATCAGCATGACGGGCGACTGCCTGTATCCGCCGAACGGCCACGCGCCTTCGTCGCTGGCGCAGGCGGCCGACGTGGCGCTGGACTGCTCGATTCACAAGGAAGCCTGCGCGCTGGGACTGGCGCCGACGGCATCCACCACTACGATGCTGGCGCTGGGCGACGCACTGGCCGTGGCCTTGAGCGAGCGGCGAGGCTTCCGCGCCGAGGACTTTGCCGAACTGCATCCGGGCGGCAAGCTGGGCAAGCGTCTGGCGCGCGTCTCGCAACTGATGCACTCGGGCGAGGCGCTGCCGCGCGTGGCTCCGCAGACGCCGATGGTGGACGTGATCTACGAGATGTCGCGCAAGGGCTTGGGCATTACGGCCGTGGCCGAGGGCGACAAGCTGATCGGCATTCTAAGCGACGGCGATTTGCGGCGGCTGATCGAACGCCGCGGCAAGGACGCGCTGGACCTGACGGCCGTGCAGTGCATGACGCCCGATCCGCGCACGATTGCCCCCACGGCCTTTGCCGCGCAGGCCCTGGACATCATGGAACAGCGCAAGATTACCTCGCTGATGGTGGTGGAAAACGGCGCACTGGTGGGCGTGGTGCACCTGCATGATCTGTGGGGCGTGCAGATGGTGTAGCAAGATTCGCTTCAAAACACACAGCCCCGTCCGCCGACGGGGCTGTGTGTTCATGCGGAGGGTTACTTCATCACGGTCTTGACAATGTCGCCTTCCTTGACCTTTACCCCGTGGGGCATGGCGCAGACGGCCGAGCCCTCGTCCACGTCGGTGACGGTGGCGGTGCCGACCACGGCGGTGAGGCGGCGCAAGACGTTGCCGGTGGCGGGATCCTTGATCTCGCGGGTGACGTGTTCGACGGTCAACTGATCGCCGACTTTCAATCCCGCGCGCGAGCCGATGTTGAGGATGACGGAGCCGCCATCGACGGCCGCCACGATGCCGGTGATGTTCACCGTGCGCGTTTCAATCTTGCCATTGGTATTGGTGACCAGATCGGTGGTGAGGCTGTCGGTGGCTTGCTTGACGGCTTCGCCGACGATGGTCTGCTGGAAGTTGCTGCTGCCGAAGTCCACCGCGCCGCCGCCTCCGCCGCGCCAGCTACCGCCGCCTCCGCCGAAGCCCCAGCCCTCGCGTTTCGATTCGCCCTTGCCCTCGGCGACGGCGAGAATTTCGCCGGTGTCAATGTTGACGATGCGGGCGGTGAGGCCGACGGCGGCCTTGGAACTCTTGTGGCTGATGCCGCCCAGCCCGATTCCGTGCCTACCGAAGCCGCCGCCGCCCACGCCCTGGTGCTTGTCGTCATTGCCGAACTGGGTGATGCTGCCGACGATGATGGCATCCACGCCGAGGAGGCGTCCGATTTTTGCGGCCGACATGGGATCGGCGCGCTCGGAGTTGGAGAAGTTCTGCTCGGTCAGGATTTTGTCCAGCGCCTTGCGCTCGATGACCGAGAAGGAGCCGTTCTTGACGAGGCCGGTGACGAGGAGGTCGGTAATGCCGCGGCCGATATCGACGTTGGTGCCGAAGAGTGCCTGCGAGTTGTTCATGACGGTAGCGTAATCGAAGTCGAGAACGGCGATGCGCGGCTTGCGCTGCGCCTGCGCGGTGATGAGCAACGCCAGGCAGAGAGTCAACAGCGCGCACAGAGAGACGAGCGAACGGCGAAGGTTCATGACGAGGCTCCCGGCCGGAGTGGGGTTCATCCGGACTGAGGTGGCAAATTGGTTCCCCAAGATGGATGCCGATTTGCCCTGCCGTGCTGCATTGGTTGCCCTGGCAAAGCAGATTTTTCCGCGCCGGGAAGCACTTCGGGAAATGCCAGCAGAGGATGAAGAGCTGTTCAGCCGCGCTTACGCGAGGATTTCTTGGGCTGCGGCGTAAAGCTGTGCCGGTGTGCGGCCATGTTGACCTTGAGGCCGAGGAAGGTGACGCCTTCCATCTCCAGCCTCATGCGCTGCTCGAAGCCGAACTCGCCGGTGAGGAGGATTTTGCCGCCCGCGCCGATGATGCGATGCCAGGGCAGGCCCTCTCCGCCGGAGTGCAAAGCCCAGGCGGCCTGGCGCGCGGCTCCGGGAAAGCCCGCGGCGTAGGCGATGTCGCCGTAGGTAGCCACTTTGCCGTAAGGCACCTTGGCCACCTTTTGCAACATGCGGCGGAACATGCTCCGGTCCACGCTCTTTTTCGCTGCGGCCATGTTCAGCGCGCTCCCTTCTTCGATGAGCCGCGCTTCGCCGCCGCTCCGGCCTTGCGCATGATGGGCCGGTGCGGTGAGCGCCGCCCCGCCTCCTCGAATTGTGAGGCGACGAAGGTGGGCAGAATGCCCGTCCAAACGAAGGGCGGAGGGAGTTTCTTCTTGACCTCCTGCGGATAGCCCTCGACGATCTTCGCGCCCTTGCCGCGGGCAAACTCCACGGCGGCGTTCAGCACCTCCACGGTCAATCCCTGGCCGCGCCACGCGCGATCGACAAAGAAGCAGCTCACCGACCACACCGGCTTGCCGTCCAAAGGGGCCAGCACGCGCGAGTTCTCTAGCCGCACGTACTTCTCCCGCGGAGCCACCGCGCACCAGGCCACGGCGCGCCCTTCGCGATACAGCAGCACGCCTGGCTCTTCTCCGGCATTTACCAGCGCTCGCATGGCGGCCTTGTTACCGGCGTTGCCGTTGGCCTTGAACTCTTTCGGCGCCAGACGCCAAGTCATGCACCAGCATCCGCCGCAGGCTCCGCGCGCGCCGAAGAGCGCTTCGAAGTCGCTCCACGTAGCGGGCGTCAGGGGCTTCCATTCCGGCTTCGCTTTCATGCTGGAGAGCATATCCGTTTGCCGCCGCCGATGCCAGCACGCACCGTGCCGCGCGCGAAGCTGGACTGCATCGCGATATGATGGAGTATGGAGTTATCGCAGTCTGTTTTCCAACGCTTCACCCCGAAATCCATCCTCTGCCTGAAGAATTACACGGCGCGCACGTTTGCCGCGGATCTGGCGGCGGGCATTACCGTGGGCCTGGTGGCGCTGCCGCTGGCCATGGCCTTTGCCATTGCCAGCGGACTTTCGCCGCAGGCCGGCATTTACTGCGCGGTGGTCACCGGTTTTTTGATCTCGCTGCTGGGCGGCTCCAAGGTGCAGATTGGCGGACCGACGGGCGCGTTCGTCGTGGTGGTCTATGGCATTCTGGCCAAGCACGGCGTGCACGGATTGTTCCTTTGCACGATGATGGCCGGCGTGTTCCTGGTCATCATGGGGCTGACCGGCATGGGACGGGCAGTGCAGTTTATCCCGCGCCCGGTGGTGATGGGTTTCACCAACGGCATTGCCGTACTGATCGCCAGCACCCAAATTCGCGACTTCTTCGGGTTGCGGTTGGAGCATAGTCCCGGCGAGTTCTTTGCCCGCATGAAGGAGCTGGCGGAGCACGCGGGCACCTTGAGCTGGCAGGCCACGGCGGTGGGCGCGGCGTCGCTTGGGATCATCCTGCTTACGCCGCGCCTCAGCAAGCGGGTGCCGGGCTACATTGTGGCGCTGGTGGCCGGAACCGCTGCCGCGGCCCTTTTGCATCTGCCGGTGGAGACCATCGGCACGCGCTTCGGCGGCATTCCCGCGGGCCTGCCGCACGTGCAAATGCCGGAGTTCCACCTGGCCATGGTGCTGCCGCTGATCGCGCCGGCGATGACGGTGGCCATGCTGGGGGCCATTGAGTCGCTGATGTCGGCGGTGGTGGCCGACAGCATGTGCGGCGACCGGCACAATCCGAACATGGAGCTGATCGGGCAGGGCGTGGCCAACATCGTCTCGCCCATCTTTGGCGGACTGCCGGCCACGGGCGCCATTGCGCGCACGGCGACGAACATCCGCTCGGGCGGCAAAACGCCGGTGTCGGGCATGATCCACTCGGTGACCTTGCTGGCGGTGCTGCTGTTTGCCGCGCCGCTGGCGAAGTACATTCCCATGGCGGTGCTGGCGGCCATCCTGTTTGTGGTCAGCTACAACATGGGGCAGTGGGCGGAGACCGTGCGGCTGCTGCGGGTGAACAAGTCGGCGGTGGCCGTGTGGCTGGTCACCTTTGGGCT
Source organism: Acidobacteriota bacterium (assembly GCA_031296105.1). GTDB lineage: Bacteria > Acidobacteriota > Terriglobia > Terriglobales > Acidobacteriaceae > TOLSYN. The sequence goes on from JARLGJ010000054.1 coordinate 16,195, forward strand.
GACGGTGATGGCCGACCTGACGACGGCCGTGGAAGTGGGCATGGTGCTGGCCGCCTTGACGTTCATCCGCAACGTGGCCGACAGCACCTCGGTGTCTCCCGTGACGCGCGACTACATCCTCACCGGACGCCCGCACGTGCTGCACGACAAGCGCATTCCCGATTATGTGGAAGTGTTCAGCGTGCAGGGCGCGCTGCTGTTTGGCGCGGCGCAAAAACTGGAGATCATCTTGAACAGCCTGCCCAAGCTGCCCAAGGTAGTGGTGCTGCGGCTGCGCGGCATGAGCGCCATCGACTCCACGGGGCTGGGCGCCATTGAAGACCTGGCGGCGCGGGTGCGAGCCTCCGGACGTTATTTTTTGCTATGCGGCGCCAAGGAACATCCGTCGAAGATGATTCATCAGCCGGTGTTCCAGGAAAAAATCGGGCGGGAAAACATTTGCGCCAACATCCAGGAGGCGCTGAACCGGGCGGCGGAACTGGTGGGAGAAGCGTAGAGATTGACGAAGTAGGGTGGTTGGTGACCTGGAGCGTTCTCCTAACTGCCTTCCGCGCTGGGATCCTTCGGCTACGCCTCAGCATGACAACGTAAGAACAAAGTCAACAGCAAAAACAACGGCAACAGCAACTACCCCACCCTGGCAAAAACGGCCAGGATGGGGCAACCGGCTGAGGGCAAGGCCACTGCACCCGATGGAGTTCTCCTCATCCCACCCTACCGTCCGCTGTCGCGAAGCGGTAAGGGTGGGGCAACCACTATGGGTACGCATGAAAAGGGCATCGCGCGTGCGATGCCCTTTTCCTTCTACTCTGACTCTGCGAGAGAGAGCTGGATTACCTGGCTGCGGACAGCGAGGCGGCTCCGGTCTTGAGGGCCTCGGCCTTGTCGGTCTTCTCCCAGGTGAAGTCCGGATCGGTACGGCCGAAGTGGCCGTAGGCGGCGGTCTTCTGGAAGATGGGGCGGCGCAGGTCGAGCGACTCGATGATGCCCTTGGGGGTCAGCGAGAAGTTCTGGCGCACCAGGTCGCCGAGGACTTCTCGGCTGACCTTGCCGGTGCCGAAGGTTTCCACCAGAACACTGACCGGCTCGGCGACGCCGATGGCGTAGGCAAGCTGGACTTCGGCGCGGTCGGCGAGGCCGGCAGCGACGATGTTCTTGGCGATGTAACGAGCCATGTAGGCCGCGGAGCGGTCCACCTTGGTCGGGTCCTTGCCCGAGAAGGCGCCGCCGCCGTGACGGCCCATGCCCCCGTAGGTATCCACAATGATCTTGCGGCCGGTCAGGCCGGTATCGCCCATCGGTCCGCCGATAACGAAGCGGCCCGTCGGGTTGATGTGGTACTTGGTGTTGGCGTCCAGCAGGCTGGCCGGCAGAGTGGCGTGAATGACGTACTTGAGGATGTCGGCGCGAAGCTGCTCGGTGGAGACCGCGTCGGCGTGCTGGGTGCTGATGACGACGGCATCGATGCGCAACGGCTTGCCGTTTTCGTCGTACTCCACGGTGACCTGGCTCTTGCCGTCGGGGCGCAGGTAGTTGAGCTTGCCGCTCTTGCGCACGTCGGTGAGTTTCATCGTCAGCTTGTGCGCCAGGTAGATGGGCGTGGGCATCAGCTCAGGCGTCTCGTTGGTGGCGTTGACGATAATCATGCGCTGGTCACCGGCTCCGCCGGTATCCACACCCATGGCAATGTCGCCGCTCTGCTTGTTGATGCTGCTGATGACGGCGCAGGTGTTGGAATCGAATCCATACGCGGCGTTGTCATAGCCAATGCTGGCGACGACGCCGCGGACCAGGCTCTGGAAGTCCACATAGGCGTTGGTGGTGATTTCTCCGGCGATGACGACCAGACCCGTGCAGGTGAGCGTTTCACAAGCCACGCGGCTCTTCGGGTCCTGCTCGAGGCAGGCGTCAAGAATGGCATCGGAGATCTGGTCCGCAATTTTGTCGGGATGCCCCTCGGTCACCGACTCGGACGTGAATAGAAATTTATTCGACAAGTGTTGCCTCCTAAGGCCAACCCCGTTGTGCTCCGGACAGGAGAGGGTGCCGCAAGCCGGAATCCGTGAACTGGCTTTAGAGAGTGTAACCGGCGGATGACGGGACGGACAATGAGCCCGGCATCCGAGGGCCGGAACCGGCAGCGAATGGAGAGGATTGAGGGGTGAGTGGGAAAGGCAGGTTGCACAAGTTACGCAGGTTACGCAAGTTGCACAGGTTGGGAAGGGTAGGGCGTGAGGTTTCAAGATTTCAAGATTTCAAAGGTGAGGAGCAAGAGCAAAGGCACCCAGGTTAGCTCGCGTTGCTCGCGAACCTGGGGCACAAGGCTGAGCCCAGGTTAGCTCGCGTTGCTCGCGAACCTGGGGCACAAGGCTGAGCCCAGGTTAGCTCGCGTTGCTCGCGAACC
>JARLGJ010000055.1 GCA_031296105.1 Acidobacteriota bacterium
GACCAAACGCGGGCTCACGCGAACAGCAGTCGGGGCATTGCGCAGTATTCAGAAACAGCCCCAACGCGTCCAAAGCTACTTCCAGCAAAAGGATGTTTGCTATGCCGCCGCGTAACAATCCTTCAGGGCCGGATCAATAGGTTAATTCTTGATGAATCGCGGCGCCGCGCGGTCCGTTCCTTAGATTGAATTCAGGTTGGCTGGCAATACTGGGCTCGTCACTTAGCCTGCATTGCAGGCCTCTTGGAGAGAGAACGATGTCTGTCATCAGAAAAATCACCAGTGTGGTCAGCCTTGTTTTGGCTTTGCTGATCCTTTCGCTTCCGGTGCTGGCCCAGTCGGCCAAGGGATCGCTCACCGGCCGGGTGGTCGATTCGGCCGAGGCCATCCTGCCTGGCGCCGAAGTGACCCTGATTCCTGGCGCGGGCCGTATTGTTACCAACAGCCAGGGTGAGTTTACCGTCACCAACCTGGCGCCTGGCGCGTACGAAGTCCATATCCGCTACGTTGGCTTTGCGCCTTTTGTGCAAAGCGTGACGATCACCGCCGGCCAGACCACGCAGTTGCGCGCGGTCGTTAAGGTGCAGAGCAAGTCGGAAGAAGTTACCGTTTACAGCGAGCGCCAGAGCGGTGAAGCCGCCGCGATCAATGAGACGCGCGCGGCCGAGAATATCCTGCAGGTGCTGCCGGCAGAGGTCATCACCTCGTTGCCTAATGCCAACATCGCCGATGCGTTGGGTCGCATGCCCAGCGTCACCATTCAGCGCGACGAGGGCGAGGGCGTGTACGTGCAGATCCGCGGCACCGAGCCTCGCTTGAGTAACACCATGATTGACGGCGTTACCATCCCTTCGCCGGAGAATGGCGTTCGCCAGATCAAACTGGACACCATCGCCAGCGACCTTGTCTCCTCGGTAGAGATCAACAAGACTCTGCAGGCCAACATCGACGGGGATGGCATCGGCGGTTCGGTAAACCTCAAGACTAAAACTGCCGGCGAAGATCCGACCGTTAACCTTTATGGCATCGGTGGCTACACTCCCATCCTCACCGGGCGCGATGTGTACTCGGCCGGCGGCACGCTGGGCAAGCGCTTTGGCTCGCAAAAGAAGTTTGGCATTCTCTTCGGCGGAACCTACGATTACAACGGCCGCGGCATCAATGACATTGAACCCAGCCCCACCGCCGGCAGCGTTACTCCGCACTATGACAGCATGGACCTGCGCGACTACGTGTATAACCGCTCCCGCTACGGTTTTGCCGGCAGCATGGATTATAAGTTGCGCGAAGGCTCCGGCATCTACCTGCGCGGTCTCTACTCCACCTTCCGCAACTGGGGAGCCAAGTGGGTCTGGACGCTGAATGACTACGACAAGCCTAAGGCCAAGCAGGACTGGCGCCGCCCCAACATGGCGATTGCCAACCTGGTAACCGGCGGCAAGCACGTCTTCACGAACTCCTGGTTGAGTTGGGATGTATCGGCGAGCCGCTCGCGCTCCTTGGGCGGTGGCTCCGGCAACGGCGACGCCAGCTTCAAGTGGGCTGGGGATAGCGCCATCGCGAATAACTGCTACAACGAGCAGAGCGTTGCCACCAGCGTTTATCGTCCGGGATGGAGCGCTGGCTGTTTCGGCAACGGCGCCGACAATACTGACAATGCGACGGACGAAAACAATTACACGCTGAAAGAGTTCAACCTGCCGGGACAGGGCATAAGCGCCCAGGTTAATCTGCAGGCTGCCGCCTCCTACGCCCGGAACTACCACGCCGGTTCGCACTTTGGCACCTTCGAAGCGGGCTTCAAGATCCGCAACGAACACAAGTTTGATAACAGCTTCGACCTGCAGCTCAACCAGAGCGGCAATGAGCCGGTGGGCAACCATCCTGAATGGGCTAGCACCTTCAACGATCCTCACTACTACGACCACACCTATGGCTCAACCTATGGCTACCACCTGGTTGACTGGAGCAAGATTCGCGACTGGGCGATGACGGAAGGCAGCAACCTCATATCCGGAGGTCCGCGCTGGAGCGTCGTCAACGGCACCAGCCAGTTCAACTACGTCCCCGGACAGAGCACGCTGAACACCGTGAATTTTGACTTGGTGGAGCGCGTTAGCGCCGGCTACGTGATGAACACCTTGGAACTCAATTCCCGCATGCGCCTGGTGGCGGGTGTGCGCTTTGAAAACACCTATGTCAATACTCTCAGCTACGGCCAAGACTCCAGCGGTAACCTCCTCCCGACTACGGTAAATAACAGTTACCTGGATGCACTGCCCAGCGCCTCGTTGCGCATCGCGCTGGACAAAGACAGCAACCTGCGACTGGTTTACGGACGCGGTCTCGCCCGTCCCGATCCGGAGATGATCACCGCGGCCCTGGCAGATACGGGCAGTACCCTTGGTTCCAACGAGATCCTAACCGAGGGCAACACCAAACTGAAGGCCGAGTACTCCGATAACTTTGACATTCTCTACGAGCGTTACTTCCGCCCCGTGGGCATGTTCCAGGCCGGTTACTTTTACAAGGCAATCAGTTCCCCGATCATTCAGACCATTGTTCCCACTACCACCGCGCCGTCCAGCGTGTCGGGTAACTGCCCCTGCGTTTATGAGCAGTACCAGAACGCGCAGAGTGCGCACGTGCAGGGCATTGAGTTCGGCTTCCAGCAGCACCTCAGTTATCTGCCCGGGCCCATGCGTTTCCTCGGTGTTTCCGCCAATTACAGTTACACTCAATCGCAGTTGAACGGCTTTGCCGATCCCGCAACCGGCGTTGCCTACCGCACGGATAAACCTACGCTGGTGGGCCAGGCGCCCAGCAGTTGGAACATCAGCCCCACCTTCGATACCAAGAAGTTTTCCATGCGCATTGGCATGACCTACAACGGCAGTTACATCTACGCCTATCAGTGGTACACCGGCGCCGATCAGGCCGGCTCGTTGGGCTCGGCCGGTACGACGATTGGTCCCAAGGGCCCCGCGGGCGACCAGTACATGTACTCGCATTACCAGATGGACCTGCAGGCTTCTTATAAACTCCCCTGGGGAATGCAGGCCTATGGCTACGTGCTGAACATCAACAATGAGGCTTTCGGCTTCTACAACGGCAGCAAGCAGTATGTGGACCAGCGCGAGTATTACCACCCGACCTATGCCTGGGGCTTGCGTTATCAGTTGGGCCACGCGCGCTAACCGAACTCTTCCCGCGGAGTGCATGGCAGATAGAACGCCATGCACTCCGTGCGCTGTGCTCGCCATAATTCTTCTATGCCGAAGGTCCGCATGAAACTTCGATCGCTCTTGATTGCTGTACTGTTGTCTTTATTGTGTGCTCCGGTTGTTGCACAGGCCGGAGCTGAGCCTCAGAGGTCAGAGCTTAAGTTTGTCGTTTATCTAAGCCGGCATGGCGTCCGCTCGCCTACCGGAAAGCCGGAGCAGTACAACCCTTACTCCAAGGCGCCGTGGCCGGAATGGAGTGTTGCTCCGGGCCTGCTGACCAGCCACGGCTACCGTCTTATGGAATTTTTCGGCGCCTATGATCGCCAGTTTTTGGCAGGCGAAGGACTGCTGAGTGCCATCGGCTGCACGGACGCGCCGCACGTCCGCTTCATCGCCGACTCCGACCAGCGCACGCGCGAGACCGGCCATGCGCTGGCTGCGGGCATGTTTCCCGGCTGCCCTCCGAGTGTTGCCGCGCTGCCTGAAGGAACTACGGACCCGCTCTTCCATTCGCTGGCCGGCGGAGTGGGCAAGGCCGATCCTGAGCTGGCTGCGGCCGCGATCGCCGGGCGCATCGGAGGCGATCCGCTGCGCCTGACGGAGAGCTACCGCCCGCAACTGGCCGAGCTGGATCACATTCTGTCCAGCTGCGGCGCGTCCGACTCGGGCGGGAGCAAGAGAGTCTCGCTCTTTGATATTCCCAGCAGCCTTTCTGCCGGCAAGGGTGACCACGGCGCGGAACTCAAAGGGCCGCTGATGACCGCTGGCACGCTCACCGAGAACCTTCTGCTGGAATACAGCGAAGGCTTGCCTGTCGCACAAGTTGGCTGGGGATGCGTAGATGGTGCTCGGCTGCGCGAGCTGATAGAGCTGCACACTGCCTCCTCCAACTTTACCCGGCGCACTAAGGCCGTGGCACGGATGCAGGTCTCCAACCTGCTCGACCACATTCGCCGTGCTCTTCAGCAGGCAGCCACCGGAAAGCCCGTTGCCGGCGCGCCGTCGTCGCCTGCCGACCTCGCTCTATTCCTCGTCGGACACGACACGAACATTGCCAACGTCTCTGGATTGCTGGATCTCACGTGGACGCTCGACGGCCGCCGCGACGATACGCCCCCCGGCGGTGCGCTGGTCTTTGAGCTGTGGCGCTCTCCGTCGGGAGAGCTTTCGGTGCGCACCTTCTACACCGCGCAAACGCTGGAGCAGATGCGCAACACCACCGTGCTGACGCCGCTGCATCCGCCTGGGCGCGTCCCGGTTGCGCTGCCTGGCTGCAATCGCGCCGACCTCAGTTGCCCATGGGAGGCGTTTGACCGTGTGCTTCGCGAGGCTGAAGACCTTCGCTATGTGGCGGCGGACCACGAGTAGGAGTGGCCGCGCTGAAGCACGGCCGCCCGTAAAATCTGCGACGTGCACCTGTATGCGGTTCGCGTCATAGCAGAAGTTGTTTCATAACCTGCCGGAGGAGTTAGGTTGCGTCATCGCTCTTTTTGGCGCGCGGGTGCTGCTGGCCAAGGCCTTCGACCATGAGGACGGCTTCGGCAACTTCGCGGATGGGACGGCGCTGGCGGCGGCTCTCTTCGCGCAGGCGCTGGTAGGCCTCCTCCTCGGTGAGCGAGAAGCGCTGCTGGAGCAGTCCCTTGGCGCGCTCGACGATTTTACGTTCGGCGAGCTGCTGGCGGACGAGGTTGGCCTCCTTGCGCAGGCGCTGGTTGTGCTCGGCGAGGATGGAGTAGGCAATGGCTCCGCCCATCTGTTCGCCGAGGAAGCAGAGCATGGCGATTTCTTCCGGAGTGTGCTCGTGCGGGTCGCGATGATGCACGTTGAGCACGCCGATGACTTCTCCGCCGCGAATGAGGGGGACGGAGACGAGCGCCTCGTAAGTGTCCTCGACCAGGGTGGTGAAGTGCTTGAAGCGCGGATCGGTAAAGGCGTTCTTGGAAAGCGCGACAATCGATTTTTGCTGGGCCACCCAGCCGGCGACGCCTTCGCCGAGGTTCAGGCGGACGGCACCGATTTCGGCGTCGTGGGGAAGCTGCGAGGCGCGCAGCACAATATCGCCGGTCTCGTGATCGGGTAGATACACGAGACAGGCATCACAGCCGGTGAACTCGACGGCGATGGAGACGAGCTCCTGCAACATATCGTCGATCGCCAACCCGGAGCTGACCGTCCGGCTTGTCCGGTGCAGGATGGCAATTTGCCATTCGGCCGCACCACTCCCAGTCTTAGACATACCTGTTTCACAACCCTCTCCCGACCCCACGCGGGTTTTACAACAGTTAAACGGAGAGTAACGAATGGCGCGGGTGGTAGCCAATTGAAACTTCTTATGCAGGCTATAAGGTTATGCCGCCCATAAGCGCAGCGCGCGTCGGGCACGCGCCAGAGTGGGAATTTTGCCACGAAGCGGCGGCTTATTGCGTGAATAAAGAAAATCGATTGGACGGGGACGGGAAGGCGACGTAGAGTACAAATATTCACCGCAGTAAACAGAGCCGACCGAGACCGTTGGCTTTGCGCATCTCTTCAAACAAAGGCGCAGCGCTGTAGCATGCGCCTGATAGCAAAGCTCCCCGAATGAGCCTATCTTCGCCGGCCGCCGCGTGCGGGCGCGAATCCTTATTTTCCCTTGCAAGCACGGCCGCGTGTCCCTCGTGAGGATGTTCCACGCGGTTGCAGAATCCTAAACAACACATTTCCTGAGGCGGTGCCAATGGGCGGCGGCGCACAGAAGATTTCTATTTCCAAAAGGAGCGAAAGACAATGGCGCGACGGAGCATTGCTATCTACGGTAAGGGCGGTATCGGAAAATCCACCACCACGCAGAACACGGTTGCCGCGCTGGCGGAAATGGGCAAGAAGGTGATGGTTGTGGGCTGCGACCCGAAGGCGGATTCGACGCGGTTGCTGCTGGGCGGCCTGGCGCAGAAGACGGTTCTGGATACGCTGCGCGACGAAGGCGACGAGGTTGCCCTGGAAGACGTGTTGCGTCCGGGCTATGGCGACACGGCGTGCACGGAATCGGGCGGACCGGAGCCGGGCGTGGGTTGCGCGGGCCGCGGCATCATCACCTCGATCAACCTTCTGGAACAGCTTGGCGCCTACGAGGCGGACCTGGATTATGTGTTCTATGACGTCCTAGGTGACGTTGTGTGCGGCGGCTTCGCGATGCCAATCCGCGAAGGCAAGGCGCAGGAAATCTACATTGTCTGCTCGGGCGAGATGATGGCCATGTACGCGGCGAACAACATCAGCAAGGGCATTTTGAAGTTTGCGCAGGCCGGCGGCGTGCGCCTGGGCGGGCTGATCTGCAATAGCCGCAAGGTGGACAACGAGCGCGAGATGATCGCCGAGTTTGCGCGCCAACTGGGCACGCAGATGATCCACTTCGTGCCGCGCGACAACGACGTGCAGCGCGCCGAGATCAACCGCAAGACGGTGATTGAATGGCGTCCGGACTGCCCTCAGGCCGACGAGTACCGCACGCTGGCGCGGGCCATGGACTCGAACAAGAACTTTGTGATTCCCAAACCGCTGCAGATCGAAGAGCTGGAAAAGCTGCTGCTGGACTTCGGCCTGGTGGAAGGCGTGCCGGCTCCCGACAAGGAAGTGGTGGCCTAAGCCTGAAGCCGCGAACGAGCAATGCGGGCTTTACCCTCAGGGGGTAAAGCCCGGCAAAGCTTCCTGTATTTGCGGCACGGCTGAAGCCGTGCCCTGACGGATCGCGAGGTTCCCAGGTTAGCTCGCGTTGCTCGCGAACCTGGAGCACACCATCCTCCCACTCAAGCCAAAGGAAGGCTTGAATGGGGCACCGTCGGTAGCAACGGTGGAGGTTCCCAGGTTAGCTCGCGTTGCGCGCGAACCTGGGGCACAAAACGTGAGTCTAGGGCACAAAGCAATGGGTCGCAACGCAACATCAAAAAAAGATTGGGAGTGAAAAATGTCCATCGATCCGCGCGTTGTCAAAGATGAGCTGATCCAAATCTATCCGAAGAAGCTTCGCCAGAAGCGCTCCGAACAGATCGTCGTTACTCAGAAGGGCGAGGGCGGCAGCGTGCCGGAGATCAAGGCGAACGTGCGCACCAGCCCTGGCATTATCACCCAGCGCGGGTGCACCTATGCCGGTTGCAAGGGCGTGGTCATCGGCCCGAGCCGCGACATTCTGAGCATTACCCACGGCCCCATCGGGTGCGCCTTCTACTCGTGGCTGACACGGCGCAACCAGACGCGTCCGGCGACCCTGGAAGATCCGAACTACATCAACTACTGCCTGTCCACGGACATGCAGGAAGAAAACATCGTCTTCGGCGGCGAGAAGAAGCTGAAGGCGGCGATTCGCGAGGCGGCACAGCTTTTCAAGCCGAAGGCGATTGCGCTGTTCTCGACCTGTCCCGTCGGCCTGATCGGCGACGACGTGCACGCGGTGGCCAGGGAGCTGAAGGAAGAACTGGGCATTAACATCTTCGGCTTCAGTTGCGAAGGTTACCGCGGGGTAAGCCAGTCGGCCGGCCACCACATCGCCAACAACGGCGTGTTCAAGAACGTGGTGGGACTGAACGAGACGCCGCATCCGGAAAAGTTCAAGGTCAACGTGCTGGGCGAGTACAACATCGGCGGCGATGGATTCGTGATCGAAGAGCTGCTGACGCGCTGCGGGATCAAGCAGATTTCGACGTTCAGCGGCAACTCGACGTACGACACGATGGCCAACGCGCACACGGCGGACCTGAACCTGATCATGTGCCACCGCTCGATCAACTACGTGGCCGAGATGATGGAAAAGCGCTTTGGCATTCCCTGGATGAAGATCAACTTCATCGGCGCCGACGCGACGGCGAAGAGCCTGCGGCGGCTGGGCGAATACTTTGAGGACGATGCGCTGAAGGCGCGGATTGAAGAAGTGATTGCCGAGGAGCAGGAAAAGGTCAGCGGAATCCGCGAAGCGGTGAAGGCGCGCTGCACGGGCAAGACGGCCATGCTGTTCGTGGGCGGCTCGCGCGCGCACCACTACCAGCAGCTCTTCAAGGACATTGGCATGAAGGTTCTGGCGGCGGGCTACGAGTTCGGCCACCGCGACGACTACGAAGGGCGCAAGGTTCTGCCGACGGTGAAGGTGGACGCGGACAGCAAGAACATTGAAGAAATCGACGTGGTGCCCGATCCGGTGCGCTTCCGTCCGCGGCGCACCGCGGAGCGCATCGAGCAGATGGAAGCGATGACGGAGATGGAGTTCCGCGATTACGTGGGCATGATGCCGGAGATGGACGACGACACGCTGGTGATCGACGACCTGAGCCAGCACGAGTCCGACCGCCTGCTGGAAATGTACCGCCCGGATATTTTCTGCGCAGGCATCAAGGAAAAGTTTGGTGTGCAGAAGATGGGCATTCCCTGTAAGCAGTTGCACAGTTACGACTACGGCGGGCCATACGCGGGCTTCCGCGGGGCGATCAATTTCTACAAGGACATCGATCGCATGGTGAACATGAAGTACGCTTCGTTCCTGACTCCGCCCTGGGCGGCACAGGAAAAGGAAGCGCAGCAGGCCGCCGCCGACTAGAGTTCGACTCCTTGGCGGGCCGGGAAGGGAGACCGGAACCTCGGGGGCTGAAGCCCCGTGAATCTGCTCTCTTCCGCGGCACGGCTGAAGCCGTGCCCTGACAAAGACGAACTTGTCCAGGCATTCCGAGGCACGAGACCGCAACGGAAACGCTTTACGCAACTGCCCCAGGGGCAGAGAGGGATTGCTTTATGCTTTTACGACACACGAGCAGCGAAGTGATGGAGCGCTCGGCGCTGACCATCAATCCGGCGAAGACCTGTCAGCCAATCGGCGCCATGTATGCGGCGCTGGGGCTGCACAACTGCCTGCCGCACAGCCACGGTTCGCAGGGCTGCTGCGCGTACCACCGCAGCACCTTGACGCGCCACTACAAAGAGCCGGTGATGGCCGCCACGAGCTCGTTCACCGAAGGCGCTTCGGTGTTCGGCGGGCAGGCCAACCTGCTGCAGGCGATCACGACGATCTTCGGCGTGTATAACCCAGACGTCATCGCGGTGCACACGACGTGCCTTTCTGAGACGATCGGCGACGACCTGGTGCAGATCATCGCCAAGGCGCGCTCGGAGGGAAAGATTCCCGAAGGCAAGCACGTGATTCACTGCAACACGCCGAGCTACCAGGGATCGCACGTGACGGGCTTTGCCAGCATGACGAAGGCGTTTGTGACCTACTTCGCCGATCCGCAGGCGGAGAAGACGCAGGCGATCAACATTGTACCGGGCTGGGTTGAACCGAGCGACATGCGCGAGCTGAAGGCGCTGGCCAAGCAGATGGGCGTGGAAGTGATTCTGTATCCCGACACGTCGGACGTGATGGACACGCCGTACACGGGCAAGCACGACTTCTATCCGAAGGGCGGAGTAACGGTGGAGCGGGTGCAGGCCTCGGGCGGCAGCGCGGCCACCATCGGACTGGGACTGTCGGCCTCGTCGCCGGCGGTGGAAGCCTTGCAGAGCAAGTGCGCGGTGCCGGGCACGATGCTGGAACTGCCGATTGGCTTGCAGGGCACGGACCGCTTTATCGACACGCTGCACAAACTGGCGGGAGTGGAAGTTCCGCAGGAGATTACGGACGAGCGCGGACGTCTGCTGGACTTGATCAGCGACATGCATCAGTACGTGCACGGGAAACGCGTGGCGCTGTTCGGCGATCCGGATCAACTGGTGGCGCTGACGGAGTTCCTGACGCTGCTGGACATGAAGCCGCTGTACCTGGTGACCGGCACGCCGACGCCGCAGTTTGAAGCGCGCGTGCGCAAGGCGCTGGGCGGCAACACGCCGGAGGCGAAGATCAAGGCCGGGGCGCAGGCCGACATGTACCTGCTGCACCAGTGGATCAAGAACGAAGGCGTGGACCTGCTGATCGGCAACACCTACGGCAAGTACATTGCGCGCGACGAGGACATTCCGTTCCTGCGCTTTGGCTTCCCGATCCTGGACCGGGTGGGGCACTCGTACTTTCCGTCGGTGGGCTACAAGGGCGCTATGCGGCTGGTGGAAAAAATCCTGAGCCTGTTCATGGACCGCCAGGACCGCGATGCTCTGGAGGAACGCTTCGAACTGACGATGTAAGCGCGCCGGGCTCGCGGCGCATGACAACACGGCAAACCAAGCATGATCGCAATGGGGTGAAAAGATGGCGGATATTCTGCGGGAGCGCGAGCGGCAAGTTTACCGGAAAGGCCAGGGCGAGGCACTGCCCATCGACTGCGAAAAGCAGAGTGCGGCCGGATCGGTAAGCCAGCGGGCCTGCGTGTTCTGCGGGTCGCGCGTTGTCCTTTACCCCATTGCGGATGCGATTCACATTGTGCACGGGCCGATTGGCTGCGCGTCGTACACGTGGGACATCCGCGGCGCGCTGTCGTCGGGGCCGGAGCTGCACCGTCTGAGTTTTTCCACCGACCTGCAGGAGATGGACGTGATCCGCGGCGGCGAGAAGAAGCTGTACGCGGGGCTTTGCGAGCTGATCGACGCACATCAGCCGAAGGCGGCGTTTGTGTATGGCACGTGTATTGTCGGCGTGATTGGCGATGACATGGACGCAGTGTGTAAACGGGTGAGCCTGGAGAAAGGCATCCCGGTGCTTCCGGTGCACTCGGAAGGATTTAAAGGCACGAAGAAGGACGGCTACCGGTCGGCGTGCGACGCGCTGCTGAAGCTGGTTGGCACGGGATCCACCGAAGGCATTACGCCGCACTCCATCAACATTCTTGGCGACTTCAACCTGGCGGGCGAGACCTGGATGATCCGCGAGTACTACCGGCGCATGGGCGTTGAGGTGGTGAGCTGCATTACGGGCGACGGGCGGGTGGACGAGATTCGACGGTCGCACGGAGCGGCGCTGAACGTGGTGCAGTGCTCGGGTTCGATGACGAACCTGGCCAAGACGATGAAGGAGAAATACGGCATACCCTTCATCCGCGTGTCGTACTTCGGCATTGAAGACATGTCGAAGGCGCTGTACGACGTGGCGCGTCACTTTGCCAACAAAGAGATGATGAAACGCACGCAGGAGATGGTGCGCACGGAATTGACTCGCGTGCTGCCGGAGCTGAGCGAATACCGCCGGGTGCTGACCGGCAAGCGGGCGGCGATTTACGTGGGCGGAGCGTTCAAGGCGTTCTCGCTGGTGAGCGCCCTGCGGCACCTGGGCATGACGACGGTGATGGTGGGCTCGCAGACGGGCAACAAGGAAGACTACGAGCAACTGCGCGAGATCTGCGACGAGGGCACGATCATCGTGGACGACTCGAATCCGCTGGAGCTATCGAGCTTTCTGGAAGAGAAGGACGTGGACGTGTTCATCGGCGGGGTGAAGGAACGGCCGATTGCGTACAAGCTGGGCATCGGCTTTTGCGACCACAACCACGAGCGCAAAGAGGCGCTGGCGGGATTCGATGGAATGTTGAATTTCGCGCGCGAGGTGCACAGCAGCGTGATGAGTCCGGTGTGGAGACTGACGCCGCGCAAGCGCGGCAGCATGCTGGAGGTGGTGAAATGAGTTCGCCCGCAAGAAAGATCAAGCTGGAAGCGAAGCCGAACTGGGTTTCGACGCGGAATCCCTGCAAGGCGTGCGCGCCGATGGGCGCGACGCTGGTGATGCGCGGCATCGAGGGCGGCGTGCCGTTTCTGCACGGATCGCAGGGCTGCGCGACGTACATGCGGCGCTACCTGATCAGCCACTTCCGCGAGCCGATGGACATTGCGACGTCGGGCTTCAGCGAGGCCTCGACGATCTTCGGCGGCGGGGCGAATCTGCGGCAGGGGTTGCAGAACGTGACCTCGCAGTACAAGCCGGGACTGATCGGCATTGCCACCACGTGCCTGACGGAGACGATCGGCGAGGACATGAACCTGCTGCTGCACGAGTACCGCGCGAAGGGCGGGCAGGCGGAGAACGCTCCGGAACTGGTGCATGTGGCGACGCCAAGCTACCGCGGCACGCACGTGGACGGCTTCAACGATGCCGTGCGGGCAGTGGTGGAGCAGATGGCGGCGGAAGGCGCGCTGCCGAGCGCGTACACGCAGTCGTTCCTGAATATTTTTCCGGGCATGGTTTCAGCCGAAGACCTGCGCTTTTTGAAGGAAGTGGCGGATGACTTCGGGATTCCGGCGACGGTGTTTCCGGATTATTCGGAGACCCTGGACGGGCCTTCGATGCTGAAGTACAAGAAGATTCCCGAAGGGGGCACGCCCTTGCTGGCGCTGCACGCCACGCCGGCGGCGCGGGCGAGCATTGAGCTGGGACGCACGCTGCGGCAGAAGAAAACGGCGGCATCGTTTTTGCAGGAACGCTTTCTGGTTCCGGCCAAGCGCATTGGATTGCCGGTTGGCGTGGAGGAGACGGACGTCTTCTTCAACACGATGGAGAAGGTGACGGGCGCGCCGATGCCGGAGAAGTACGCGGCGCAGAGGGGACGGCTGATTGACGCCTACGTGGACGGACACAAGTACGTGTTCGGCAAGCGGGCCATTGTGTTTGGCGACGAGGACATGGTGGTGGGCATGACGTCTCTACTGGCGGAGATTGGGGCGCAGCCGATTCTGTGCGCGTCGGGCGGCAAGAGCGGCGCGCTGGCCAAGAGCATTGCCGAGGTGACAACGCATTTGAAGGAAGCTCCGCTGGTGCGCGAGGGCGTGGACTTTATGACCATGGCCGAAGAAGCGGAGATGAAGGAGTTGAAGCCGGACTTCATGATCGGCAGCAGCAAGGGCGCGAAGTTTGCACGCGCGCTGGGCGTGCCGCTGATCCGGGTGGGCTTTCCGATTCACGACCGCTTCGGAGGTCAACGCATTCTGCACCTGGGATACCGCGGGGCGCAGCAACTGTTCGACCAGATCATCAACACCCTGCTGGAACTCAAGCAGGATTCGAGCCCAATCGGATACAGCTATCTGTAAAGAGGAGATCCATGGCCCTGGACCTGTCGCTACACCCGTGTTTTAACAAGGACACCCGCCACAAGACGGGACGCGTGCACCTGCCGGTTGCGCCGAAGTGCAACGTGCAGTGCAACTACTGCGACCGTAAATACGACTGTGTGAACGAAAGCCGCCCGGGCGTGACCAGCGTGGTGCTGGAACCGCGGCAGGCGCTGGCGTATCTGGACGAAGTGGTGGCGCGGATGCCGCAACTGAAGGTGGTGGGCATTGCGGGACCGGGCGATCCGTTTGCCTCTCCGGACGAGACGCTGGAGACGATGCGGCTGGTGCGGGAGAAGTATCCGGAGATGCTGCTGTGCGTGTCGTCGAACGGGCTGAACCTGGCTCCGTATGCAAAGGATCTGGCGGCGCTGCAGGTGAGCCACGTGACGGTGACGCTGAACGCGATCGATCCGGCGATTGCGGCGAAGATCTACTCCTGGGTGCGCGACCGCAAGCTGATGTACCGGGGCGAGCAGGCGGCGGAGATTCTGCTGCAACGGCAGATTGAATCGATCAAGGCGGTGAAGGCCGCGGGCGTGACGCTGAAGATCAACACAATTTTGATTCCGGGCGTGAACGACGACCACGTGGAGTTGGTGGCGGAAGAGATGAAGGCGCTGGGTGCGGACCTGATGAACTGCATTCCGCTGCTGCCGGTGGCGGGCACGCCGTTTGGCGAACTGGAAAAGCTGTCGGTGCCAGAGGTGAGGGACATTCGGACGAAGGTGGCGGCGGTGATTCCGCAGATGGAGCACTGTGCGCGCTGCCGGGCAGACGCCGTGGGACTGCTGGGAGACGACAAGTCGGCGGAGTTGGTGACGGTGATGCAGGCGGCGGCGAACGGGCAGTTGGACGATCGCGGGGGACGTCCGTACGTGGCGGTGGCGACGATGGAAGGCATCCTGATCAACCAGCACCTGGGCGAGGCGGACAAGTTCTGGATTTTTGAGTACGACGAGATTGAGCCGAAGCTGGTGGCGATGCGCGAGGCGCCGGAGCCGGGCGATGGCAATCTGCGCTGGCGCGAGCTGGCGGAGATGCTGACGGACTGCCACACGGTTCTGGTGAGCGGCGTGGGCCGCAAACCGCGCTGGGTGATGGAGCAGACGGGGCTGCGGGTGATGGAGGCGAGCGGATTGATTGCGAGCGCCATGGAAGCTCTGTACCGGACGGGCGACCTTCCGGCGGCGATGAAGAAGACGTTTAAATCGTGCAGCAGCTCGGGCTGCCAGGGCACGGGAGCAGGGTGCGCGTAAGACTCCTGCCGGGTTCCACTCAAGCCAAAAGAGGGCTTGAATGGGGCGCCGGCCTCCCAGGTTAGCTCGCTGCGCTCGCGAACCTGGGGCACAAAGGTACTGACGAAGAGGGATTCATAGAACAGTTTCAGCGAATTTGTAACGTTATACGTAACCCAAGGAGACCATCATGCAGAAACCGAACCATCACATACTGGTTTGCGCCAGCTTCCGCGTTGCCGGAGAGAGCAAGGGCATGTGTTTCAAGAAAGACTCGGCGTCACTGCTGCCATACCTGGAAAACGAGCTGAGCGACCGCGGGATGGAAGACGTCATGGTGAGCAGCACGGGCTGCATGAATCGCTGTGAAAAAGGGCCGGTGATGGTGGTGTATCCGCAGGGCTCGTGGTACGCGGAAGTGAACGAAGAGAAGATCGACGAGATTCTGGACGCGCTGCAGGAAGGCAAGGAAGCGGAAGAATATTTGATGTTGTAGAGACTGCCTAAGTTCGCTCGCTGTGCTCGCGAACCCTTCGCTCAGCTCAAGGTCAGGCTCTGGGGCACAAAGGTTTGTGAGAGGCTCCCAGGTTAGCTCGCTACGCTCGCGAACCTGGGGCACCGGATGACAAGGACTGCTGAGGATGACGGGGATCGGGGAGGCAGGATGGCAGAGAGTCATGTGCGAATCATCGATTGCACGCTGCGCGACGGCGAACAGGCGCCGGGCATCAGCTTTACTCGCGCGGAAAAAATTGCCATTGCCTGCGCCCTGGCGGCGGCCGGCGTGCCGGAGCTGGAGTGCGGCATTGCCGCCATGGGAGAAGCGGAGCGCGAGGAGTTGCGCGCGCTGAAGGAGTTGGGACTGGCCTCGCGGCTGACGGGCTGGAGCCGGGCGCGGCGGGAGGACGTGGACGCCACGGCCGCCTGCGGGCTGGATGCGATCCACATTGCGTTTCCGCTGTCGCCGATTCAGTTGCAGTGCATTGACCGCGACGAAAGCTGGGCGCTGCGCGAACTGAAGGAAGTGGTGAGCTACGCGCAGCAGCGCTTCCGTTGGGTTTCAGTGGGGGCGCAGGATGCGTCGCGCACGCCGCCGGAGATGCTGCGGAAGTTTGTGAAACAGGCGTCGGCCCTGGGCGTGCACCGGATACGGCTGGCGGACACGGTGGGGATCTGGAGTCCGGCGCAGACGGCGGGCGCGGTGCGCGGGCTGCGCAAGGACGCGGGCAAGATGGCGATTGAGTTCCACGGGCATAACGACCTTGGCATGGCCACGGCCAACGCGATTGCCGCGGTGGAAGCCGGCGCCGAGGCGGTGAGCGCGACGGTGACGGGCGTGGGCGAGCGCGCGGGCAACGCCGCGCTGGAACAGGTGGTGATGGCTCTGCGGCACGCCTTGGGACGGGATTGCGGGGTGCAGGTGAGTGCGTTGCAGGGGATCTGCGAGTTTGTGGCAAAGGCTTCGGCACGGCCGATTCCGCCGTCGCAGCCGATTACGGGCGCGGCGGTGTTTCAGCATGAGTCGGGGATTCATTGCCACTCGTTGCTGCGCGACCGGCGGAGCTTTGAGCCGTTTGCCAGCGCGGAGCTGGGACGCGAAGCGGAGCAGATTGTGATTGGGCGGCACTCGGGCTCGGAGAGCGTGCTGAAGGTGCTGGAGAGCCAGGGAGTGAAGACGACGCGAGCGGTGTCAAGCCGGATGCTGCCGTCGATACGGGAATTGTCGTTGCGCATCAAGCGGGCGCTCTCGAAGCAGGAAGTGTTGCAGATTTTTTATGAAGTATCAGGACAGCCGGGAGCCGGCGGAGTATAGAGCGGTCCCCGAGCAACCCTACGGGGATCATATTCATAGGCGCAGGTAAAGACCCGCGCACGATTCACAGGAGGCAGTCATGTTCAACCTAGTCGCCATCAATCTTCCGGATTCCGGAGGGAAATACTCCACTAAATGCCACAAGGCAAAGTGCGGGAACGACGCACGCTACCAGATTTTTGCCAACATCGATGAATCCGGTCTGCCGGATTGGGAAGGCAAGCCGATCTGCTCGCATCACCTGGTGGAGGAGACGCGGCACCGTCCGGAGATTGTGCTGTCCCTGATCGACATGCTGATCGACACGCTGGAGCAGCACCGGTTGTTCCAGGCCGTGCATCCGCCGGAGTCGGCGGGAGCGCGGCAGGTGCTGGCGTTTCCGCAGAAATAAGAAAGGGCCGGGAGGCGCCGGAAACGGCACGGCCCGGCTTCGCATACGAGCTTCTATTGAAGGGAGCGTAACCGCGCTCCGGGAGCCGCGCGATGAAAAAGCCGAATCGGCAGATGATGTTTTCCGTGGGCTTGCTCGCGGTTGTATCGGGATTGACGGCCATGGCTACGAGGCCGTTGCTGGCGGTGCTGGCAATCCTGGGCGGGATGGCGCTATCCATTTGCACCGGTGTGGAGATGCTGCTGCTTCCGTAAGAAGCGGGACGGCGAAGAGCGGCAAGACTTTAAGATGGCGATGTGGTCAATATTGGGCCGCAGGAACAGGACATTGGGCATGGAAGAAACCGCAACCGCCGTGGAAGAGAGTTCGCAGCCAACCCCTGCTGCGTCCTGCAAGCATAACGCCGCGTTCCACCTGGCTCCGGCAGCGGGCGGACATGTGTGCAAATGCCAGAAGCTGGTGTGGCCGCGGCGCATCCACGCGCTGAGTGGACTGCTGTTCACGGGGTTCCTGCTGATTCACCTGGGAGTGAGCGCGATGGCCGTGCGGCCGGAGCTGTACCAGGCGGCGGTGAACCAGGTGGAGTCGGTGCTGGCATTTTCTCCGGGGCTGATTTTGAGCGCGATCTTTTTGCCGTTCGCGGTGCAGGCGGGGCTGGGCCTTTACCTGGTGCAGCATCATGGCCTGCGCTACAACGTGAAGAAGTGCAACCGCGGCGGCAAGCTGAGATTCTTTTTGCAGCGCTGGAGCGGACTGGCGATTCTGGCGTTCTTCCTGTTCCACGTGGGCACGCTGCACATGTGGGGATTGCACCTGGCATACCGCCTGACACATGCTTCGGCGCTGGCGGGCTACGCCGCGGGAGGATTGTTCCAACCGCAGGCGGCGTTTGCCAGCACGGTGCAGGGCATTACCCACGTGTTTGGCGGAGCGGCGGCGAACGGCGTGCTGCTGGCGGCCACGCTGCTGGCGGTGCTGCTGACGGCATTCCACGCAGGGAACGGAGCGTGGACGGGCGGCATTGTGTGGAAGATCTCCGGAACGCGAGTGAATGCCACGCTGTGGACGGCGTTTTCCTGGGCGATTGGTGCGGCGCTGGTACTGCTGGGCACGAGTTCGCTATATACTCTTTCCTGCGGGCCGTCTGCCCGGGCACTTCTGGGCAGGTGATGCCGCAGGAGGAAGAAGATTATGAAGACTAGCGCGCGTAATACTTTGGAAGGAACGATCAGCAAAGTCACCAAGGGTGCGGTCAACAGCGAAGTGGAGTTGACCACCAAGGGCGGCAACAAAGTAGTGGCGATTGTGACGAACCACAGCGCGGAAACGCTGGGGCTCAAGGCGGGCGTCAAGGCCTGTGCTCTGATCAAGGCGAGCTGGGTGATTCTGGGCAAGGATCTGCACAAGGTGAAGTTGAGCACGCGGAACCTCTTCTGCGGAGAGGTGACGGAGATACACGACGGCGCGGTGAACGCCGAGATCGACTTCCGCCTGGCGGGCGGAGAAATACTGACGAGCATCATCACCGAAGGCAGCCTGAAGACGCTGGACCTGAAGGTGAAGGAACACGTGTGCGGCGCGGTGAAGGCGTCGAGCGTGATTCTGGCCGTGGAATAAGATAAGGGCGGCCTGGGGGGAACGGAATCGAATGCCATCCATTGAGTTCAGCGCGATCGGCGTGATACGCACCCCCTACGCCGCTTCCACGGGAGTTCCCATACAGAGCGGCACGGCCGGCGAGGTTGAGGGAACGATTGAAGTGTATGCCGAGTACGCGGACGGGCTGCGCGACCTGGCGGAGTTCGAGTTCATCTGGGTGCTATACCACCTGGACCGGATTGCGGGGCCGCAACTGATTACGCGCCCGTATCTCGATCCCGAGCAGAGCCACGGAATTTTTGCCACGCGGGCGCCGGCGCGTCCCAACGCAATTGGATTGTCTCCGGTGCGGCTGCTGGGCGTGGAAGGCACGACGCTGCGCGTGGCGGGCGTGGACATGCTGGACGGGACGCCTCTGCTGGACATTAAGCCCTACGTGCCGGAGTTCGATGCCTTCTCCACGGAGCGCATTGGCTGGTACCGGGGACGGACCTCGCGCGGAGTGGTGGCGGACGCGCGGTTTGAGGCGACGAGCAAGAGATAACGCCGAACGAGCCCGGCGAGGCTTGGGGCACTGGGCACTAACCACTTCCGGCTTCCCACTCAAGCCCAACAGCGGGTCTTGAATGGGGCGCCATGCAGGCATGTGCGCCGTCCCCTTTTTACCGCAACTCAGGCGGTATTTCCGGGTTTCAAGATGCGGATGGTGTTCTGCGAGCATCCTAATTTCTTGAGCGATGAGAGTTCGAATCACAACTTTGATGGTGCTTCTGCTGACGGCGGTGCTGGCGCGGGCCGACGCCGCCTATTTGCTGGAAGAACCGTATGGCCGCTTCGGGAGCATGAACCCGACGGGACACGCGGCGGTGTATCTGTCGAACGTATGCGCCGACACGCCAACGCACCTGCGGCTATGCCATCCGGGCGAGACGGGAGTGGTGATCAGCCGCTATCACCGCATAGAGGGGCTGGACTGGCTGGCGATTCCGCTGGTGCCGTATCTGTACGCAGTGGACGAGATGGCGGACATTCCCTCGGCGGCCGACGCGGAGACCGTGGCGGCCTTGCGCGACGCCTACCGGCGCACGCACCTGCAGGATTACGCGCCGAACGGCGAGGACGGCAGTATGCCGGCGGGAGACTGGACTCAACTGGTAGGCTCGGCCTACGACCGCAAGTTGTACGGCTTTGAGATTGAAACGACTCCGGAGCAGGACGCGCGGCTGGTGGAGTGGCTGAACCGGAGCAACAATCGCACGCAGTACAGCCTGTTTCTGCGGAACTGCGCGGACTTTGCGGCGGCGGTCATGAACTTTTACGAGCCGCACATGGTGCGCCGGAACTATCTGCTGGATCTGGGGGTGACGACGCCGAAGTACGTGGCGCGGTCGATTGTGAAGCACGCGCGGAAGCATCCGCGGACGGAGCTGTCGGCGTTCTACATTACGCAGATTCCGGGGACTCTGCCGCGGAGCCGTCCGGCGGACGGCATTGCCGAGGCGCTGGTGCGGTCGAAGAAATATGTGCTGCCGCTGGCGCTGCTGAGCCCGGTAACCACCGGAACGCTGGCGGGAATGTACGTGGCCGAGGGACGCTTCCGCCCGGAGCGCTACGCGGAGAGTTTTGACCTGTCGCGGGCGGTGGAGATGCAGGCGGCGCCGGGAGAGAGTTCGCCACGCGGAGCGGCGCATGGAGGCGGCTCAGGACTGAGCGGCGAGCGCATGCACTTTACTACGGCGGAGCCGTAAGAGAAACGGACGGGGAAGCTCAGGTTCCCAGGTTAGCTCGCTGCGCTCGCGAACCTGGGGCACAGCGGTGTTCTGCACAAAGAGCGTCCCAGGTTAACTTGCTGCGCTCGCGAACCTGGGGCACACAATTTCCGGCGCGTGACTTTCCTTAAAAGCCAGATATAATTCGTGCGGGCTGGAATGCCGCGGGAAAAACGGCGTCCGGCACCCGGCGCGCGTAAGACGTTGCGCGCGCGGAGATTGTGCAGCATGGCAGCTCCTGATCGCTTGTCGCAGACGTTCGTGGGCGCAACTTCCGGCCGGTCTTTCCGGCCTCGGGGAGTGCCGCGGCCCGCGTCCGATCTGTTCCTCAAAAAAAGCCCATCAGCATGGCAAATCTGAAAGAGCGGGGAACATAGCACATGGCAACGAAGTCCACAGCACCGCAGAACAGCACGATGCCCAGTTACACGGGACCGTTCCTTACGGTCACCATCCTGTACTTCATCTTCGGGTTCATCACCAACCTGAACATGCAGCTTGTTCCGCACCTGAAAGGGGTGTTCGACCTGCTGAACTGGGAGGCGGCGCTGGCGAACGGCGTCTTCTTCCTGGCGTACTTCGTGATGTCCACGCCGACGTCGTGGCTGATCGACCGGATCGGATACAAGAAGACGATGGTGGTGGCGCTGTTTGTGCAGGTGGTGGGAGCGCTGCTGTTTTTGCCGGCGTCGAGCCTGCCCAACTTCTGGATGTTCCTGCTGGCGTCGTTCGTGGTGGGATCGGGCGTGGCGGCGTTGCAGACGGCGGCGAATCCGTATGTTTCGGCCCTGGGCCCCGAGCACAGCGCGCCGTTCCGGCAGACGCTGGCGCAGACATTTAATTCCATTGGCGGCGTGGTGGCCCCGATGGTGGCGAGCGCGCTGATACTGAAGCACAGCCATCTGCTGTCGAATGTCGAGTTGAAGGCCAAGAGCGCGGCAGAGCAGTTGACGTACCAGGCAAGCATTGCGAGCACGGTGCGCACGCCTTACCTGGTGATTGCCGCGATTCTGGCGGTGCTGGGCATTGCGGTGGCGTTTGCCCACCTGCCGGTGGTGCGCTCGGAGGAGAAGAGTGACGGGAAGGCATCGGGCAGCATCCTGAGCTACCGGCACACGGTGCTGGCGACCATCGCGATTTTTCTTTATGTGGGCGTGGAAGTGGGACTGGCGCAGTACATGGTGGGCTACTTTGGACTGCCGGAGCTGGGCGGACTGGCGGCGGCGACGGCGGCGGGATTGACCGCCTACTACTGGGCCGGAGCGCTGGTGGGCCGCATCCTGGGCTCGGCGGTGCTGACCAAGCTGAAGGCGGGTCCGCTGGTGGGCGTGTTCGGACTGTGCGCGGCGCTTTGCGTGGTGGCTTCGCAGGTGACGACCGGCCACGTGGCGATGGGCTCGCTGCTGATCTGCGGCTTCTTCAACTCGATCATGTTCCCTTCGATTTTTGCCCTGGGAATTACGGGGCTGGGGTCGATGACGAGCAAGGGGTCGGGCATGATCATGACGGCCGTGGTGGGCGGAGCGGTGATTCCGGTGACGATCGGCTGGCTGATCGACGTGTTCGGCTACCGTCCGGCGGCGATTCTGCCGGTGTTCTGCTATGCGTTTATCGCGTTCTACGGCTTTGTGGGACACAAGCCGAAGCTGCGCGCGGCCTGATAAGAGTTCGTGGCGGTACTTCCCCGGTTAGACGCGCTTCGCGCGCCGAACCCTTCGCTCAGCTCAGGGCAGACTCTGGGGCACAAAAGGTTCCCAGGTTAGCTCGCGTTGCTCGCGAACCTGGGGCACAAGCGTAGAGAATTTCCACAGGAGAAGCCTTCTTCCGGCGGGAGAGGGCTTTTTTATGTGCGGCATAGACGCATTGCATGGCACCCATAAAAATTTCCGATTTCCATACTGGCGGCGAAGCTTCTATGAATGGGTAGTTATCGTGCCGGCGGGGAGGCGGTGGCGCCTCGGGGTGTGGCTGTGGATTTTTCCGACTGACGAACGGTTGCCCGCAGATTATCCTTAATGTTTGAGTGAGCAATTTTGCCGGCGACGTCCGGCGGCCCGGAGAAATGAATCGATATGACGAAACTTGAAGCTGTCATCCAGCCCTCGAAGCTGGACGCCGTTAAGGATGCCCTGCTGGAAATCGGCATCGATGGGCTCACGGTATTCGAAGTGCGCGGCCACGGCCGGCAGAAGGGGCACACGGAGTTCTACCGCGGGCGGGAATACAGCGTGGACTTGCTGCCGAAGGTGAAGATCGAGCTGGTGCTGAAGGACGAGCGGGTGGACGAAGTAGTGCGCGCGGTGCTGACGGCGGCGCATACGGGCAAGATTGGCGACGGCAAAATCTTTTTGTCGCGCATCGACGAGGCCATTCGCATTCGTAACGAAGAGCGCGGCGCCGACGCGCTGTAGGGCGGGGGCGGTTGATGGCGGCCGGAATTGCGCAGGGTTTGAAAACCGAGTATCAGGAGGGGACGGAACGTCTCCGACAGGAGTTCGAACAGACGCGCTCCGGCCGCAACGTTCTCCGCGGCCGCACCTCATTGGTGGACTCTTTGTGCCACCAGTTGTGGCGGCATCACATCAGTCCCGATCTGTCGTCGCCGGCGGGCTTTGCGCTTGTGGCGATCGGCGGGTATGGGCGCGGCTCGCTGGCGCCTTACTCCGACATTGACATTCTGTTTCTCTCCGACGGAGAGGCGCCGGCGCGCGAGCTGAAGGACCAGATACGGGCCTTCAGCCAGGATCTGTGGGACTTGCGGCTCAAGCTGAGTCCAACGACGCGGACGATTGAAGACTGCGACCGTCTGCACCGCGACAATCCTGAATTCAACATCTCCCTGCTGGATTGCCGGATGCTGGCCGGCGACTACGGGCTGTACCGCCGGTTGCACGACCAGGTGGTGCCGCGGACGGTTCTGCGCGACTGGCAGGAACTGGTGACGCTGCTGGCCGAGGTGAATGAGGCGCGGCATCAGCAGGCGGGCAACACCATCTTCCACCTGGAACCGAACATCAAGGACGCTCCGGGCGGGCTGCGGGATTACAACGTGGCAAGCTGGCTGGCGCTGTTGAACGGCTTTGCGCGGGCCAAGCAGTGGTGCGATCCGCTGGATTATTTTCCGCCGTCGCTGCGCGACCGGGCGCAGGAGGCGCGCGAGTTTCTGATCAGCGTGCGCTGCTTTCTGCATTACCGCGCGGGACGCGACGACAACCAGTTGAACTGGGAGGCGCAACAGGCGGCGGCCGATGCTCATGTGGGCTACGAGGGCGGCGCTCCGGACGCGGCGGAGTGGATGCGGCAGTACTTCCGCCAGGCGCGGGTGCTGAACCGCTTGTTCGCCACGATGGTGGACGAAGTGGTGCCAGCCCGGTCGTCTCTGTTTCAGCAGTTCCAGAGCTGGCGCTCGCGGCTTTCCACCGATGAATTCTCCTGCGTGAACGGGCGCATTCTGTTGCAGCAGCCGGCGGCACTGGTTTCTCCGGGACACTTCTTTAATGCCTTTGAATTTATGGCGCAGCACGGACTGCGCTTCGCCTCCAGCACGGACCAGCGCATTGAGCACGCGCTGCCGGCGATTGCGGCGCTGAACCTGAGCGGGCCGGAGCGCTGGGAATACCTGCGGCGGACATTGATCCGCCCGCACGCGGCCGACGCGCTGCGTACCATGCAGGAGCTGGGCGTGCTGGGGCTGCTGCTGCCGGAGTTCCGTGCGGTGGAGTCGCTGGTGGTGCGCGATTACTATCACCGCTACACGGTGGACGAGCACACGTTCCGGGCCATTGAGTCACTGCACGCGCTGAAGCCGGAAAAGAAGACGACGCAGCGCACGATTGCAAATTTGATGGAGGAGATCGAGCGGCCGGACCTGCTGATGCTGGCGCTGCTGCTGCACGACGTGGGCAAAGGAGTCTCCGACGAAGAGCACGTGATGGCGGGGCTGGAGATTGCCATGCAGGTGTGCCGCACCTTCGGGCTGGCTCCCGAGGAAGAAGAGATGGTGTGCTACCTGGTGGGCTATCACCTGGACCTTTCAGCCGCCATGCGCCGCGACATCTTCGATCCCGAGACGATTCATTCGCTGGCCAAGAAAGTGGGCACGCCGGAGCGGCTGAAGATGCTGGCGCTGCTGACCTACGCGGACATTGGCGCGGTGAACCCGACGGCGCTTTCCACGTGGAAGGCGGAGAACCTGTGGCGGGTGTACTTCCTGACGGCAAATTATTTGAACCGCAGCGTGGACGACGAACGTTTCCACGAGGCGGGCGAAGACGACCAGGTGGCGCGTATACGCCTGCTGGCTCCGCAACTGGGGCGGCGCCTGCGCGACTTTCTGGAAGGACTGCCGCAACGCTACCTGCGGATTCATTCGGCGGAAGAGATCATCGAGCACGTGAACATGGCGTCGCAGTTGAAGTCCGCGCCGGTGCAGACGCTGCTGAAGCGTCTGCGGACGGATTTTGTGCTGACGGTGATCACCAACGACCGCCCGTCGCTGTTTGCCACGCTGGCGGGCGTGCTGGCCGGATGGGGCATGAACATCCTGAAGGCCGACGCGTTCTCGAACGAGTCGGGCGTGGTGGTGGATCGCTTCGTGTTCAGCGACCGCTTTAAGACCCTGGAGATGAACCTGCAGGAGTGGGAACGCTTCCGGGCAAGCTTCCATGATGTGTTGAGCGGAGCGGTGCCGCTGGAAAAGCTGGCGCGTAAACGCAACGGCGCCTTGAAGGTGCCGAAGGTGAAGGTGGAGACCAGCATCACGTTCGACCAGAAGTCGTCGAGCCATTCGACGATTGTCGAAGTGGTGGGGCAGGACCGAACGGGATTGCTGCACCGGATGGCGGCGGTGTTTGCCGAATGCGGCTGCAATATCGAGGTGGCGCTGATCGACACCGAAGGGGAGAGCGCCATTGACACGTTCTACCTGCGGATGGCGGAGCGCAAGCTGGCGGAAGAAGAATGCGCGCAACTGAAAGCGTCGCTGGAAGTGGAATTGGACGGCTAAGGAAAAACGGTTCGACTACAGAAAGCGTCAGGCGCTGCCTGACGCTTTCTGCGTTTGGGGAGATACATCATCTTTTCCCAGGTTAGCCGCGCTTTGCGCGCCGAACCTGGGGCACAAATTCTCATCCCAACCAATTCCCTGTGTGTTCGTTGGTGGGGCGTGAATCCTTGCGGGCGCATTTGGAATCTGAGTAGTGTGGGCCGCGGCGGCCCTGCTAGAGTGGAAAAAGGAACGCAATGGCAAACACGAAATCTGCTGAAAAACTTGCGCAGTTTGGGGTGATTGGACTGGGCGTGATGGGCCAGAACCTGGCGCTGAACATCGCCGACCACGGGCAGACGGTGGCGGTATGGAATCTGGAGCCGGAGTGGGTGGGGCGCTTTGTGGGCGCGCACGCCGGGGCGGCGCTGGTGGGGCACACGGAGCTGGCGGGGTTTGTGGCGTCGCTGGAGCGTCCGCGGCGGATGCTGATGATGATTAAGGCGGGCGAGCCGGTGGACGAGATGCTGGAGCGTCTGAGTCCTCTGCTGGAGCCGGGCGACATTGTGATTGACGGCGGCAACTCGTTTTTTAAAGACACGCAGCGTCGCGAGGCGGCAATGAAAGCGCGTGGGCTGAACTTTTTCGGCATGGGCGTTTCGGGTGGCGAAGAAGGCGCGCGGCGAGGGCCTTCGCTGATGCCGGGCGGCGCGCCGGAAGCGTATCGCCACATGCAGCCGACGCTGGAGGCGATTGCGGCCAAGACCGCGTGGGGTCCGTGCGTGACCTACGTGGGCGCGGACGGCGCGGGCCACTTTGTGAAGATGGTGCACAACGGCATCGAGTATGGCGACATGCAGTTGATCGCCGAGGCTTACGACCTGCTGCGCCACGCGCTGGGCATGACGGCCGCGGAGATTTCCGGGGTGTTCGCCGAATGGAACCAGGGACCGCTTTCCTCCTACCTGATCGAAATCAGCGCGGGAGTGCTTTCGGCGGTTGACGCGGAGACGGGGCGGCCGCTGGTGGACCTTATTCTGGACAAAGCAGGGCAGAAGGGAACAGGCAAGTGGACGGCGCAGGTGGCTCTGGACCTGGGCGTGCCGATTCCGACGATCTCCGCCGCGCTGGACGGGCGCGCGTTGAGCAGCATGAAGGCGCAGAGGGTGGCGGCCGCGGCGCAATACGGACGCATTCCCGGACGCTGGACGGGCGAGCGCCGCGAACTGATTGACGCCGTGGGGCACGCGCTGCTGGCGAGCAAGATCTGCTCCTACGCGCAGGGCATGAGCCTGATTGCCGAGGGCGCGAAGGAATGGAACTGGAAGATTGATGCGCGGGAGATTGCGCGCATCTGGACGGGCGGCTGCATTATACGGGCGCGGCTGCTGGAATCGATCATGAAGGCCTACGAGCGCAACGCGGCGCTGACGAACCTTTTGCTGGACCCGGAGTTGCAAACGCAGATGGCGGCGTCACTGCCGGCGTGGCGCAAAGTGGTGGGCACCTCGGCCGCCTTGGGCGTGCCGACGCAGGCGTTTGCGGCTTCGCTGGCGTACTTCGACGCCTACACGGCGGCGCAGATGCCGCAGAACCTGACGCAGGCGCAGCGTGACTACTTTGGCGCGCACACGTATCTGCGGGCCGACCGCCCCGAGGCCGGAGCGGTGCACACGGACTGGAATTCGCTGCTGCAAGGAAAACACGAATGATGCCGATCATCGAGGCCGGAGCGGGAGAGAAACTCCAGCGGCCGGCGCTGCCCACGGCGGAGGCCTGCACGCTGGTGATTTTTGGCGCCAGCGGCGACCTGACGCGACGCAAACTGATGCCCGCGCTCTACGACCTGTGCAACACGGGCTGCACCTCGGCGTGCTTTGACGTGCTGGGCACGGGACGCACGCCGATGACGGACGAAGAGTTCCGGCGATCGCTGCACGACGCGGCGGCGACGTCGAAGGACATCCGCGGCTTTGACGAAGAGAAGTGGGCGAAGTTCGCCGCGCGTCTGCATTACCTGGTAGGCGATCCGGCGAAGCCGGACTTCTTTGGGCAGATGAAGGCGCGCCTGGAGGCGATGCAGGCGAAGGGATCGAGCGCGAACACGCTGTTCTACGTTTCCACGCCGGCCTCGCTGGCGGGAGAGATCATCGACGGACTGGCGGCGGCGGGGCTGAATCGCAACGAAAAAGGGTGGGCGCGCATTGTGCTGGAAAAACCCTTTGGCCACGACCTGAGTTCGGCGCGGGCGCTGAACGAGCGGGTGCTGAAGGTCTTCGACGAAGCGAACGTCTATCGCATTGACCACTACCTGGGCAAGGAGACGGTGCAGAACATATTGGTATTCCGCTTCGCCAACTCGATTTTTGAGCCGGTGTGGAATCGCAACTTCATCGAGTACGTGGAGATCACCGCGGCGGAGACCCTGGGCGTGGAGCGGCGCGCGGCGTTTTACGAAGAGACCGGCGCGCTGCGCGACATGGTGGCCAACCACATCCTGCAGTTGGTGGCGCTGACGGCCATGGAGCCTCCGGTGGCGTTCGACGCCGATTCGGTGCGCGAACAGAAGGTGCAGGTGTTCCGCAGCATAAGGCCGATGAGCGTGGAAGAGGTTGCGGCCAACACGGTGCGCGGACAGTACGGCGCGGGCACCATCAAGGACGAAGCGGCGCCGGGTTACCGCGAAGAGCCGGGAGTGAAAAAGGATTCGCGCATCGAAACCTTCGCCGCCGTGCGGTTGAACATTGAGAACTGGCGCTGGGCGGGGGTGCCGTTTTATCTGCGCACGGGCAAACGGCTGGGCGCGTCGCTGACGGAGATTCGCGTGCACTTCCGGAGGACGCCGCAGTCTTTGTTTGCGGGCACGGACCAGGCGAGCTACGGGCCGAACATGGTGAGCCTGCGGATTCAGCCGAACGAGAGCATTTCGGTGTCGTTCGGCGCCAAGCGGCCTGGCTCGCACATGGACACGGTTCCGGTGGAGGCAAACTTCTCCTACGCTGACGCTTTTGGCGGACAGGCTCCGGTGGCCTATGAGACGCTGATTCTGGACGCAATGCGCGGCGACGCCACGCTGTTTACGCGGCGCGACGAGGTGGAGGCCGAGTGGCGCATTATTACGCCGATTGAAGAGGCGTGGGCCAAGCTGCCGCCGCCGGAGTTCCCGAATTACGCCGCGGGCGCGGATGGTCCGGAGGCATCTGGCAAATTGCTGGCCGCGAATGGACACGAGTGGATGCCGATTGGTCAACTTGAGGCAAGGAAGACGAATGCCGACTGAACGATTTTTGCTGAACGGCGCGGAAATTCTGGTGGGCGCCGACGTGGAAGAAACCGTGCGCATTGCCGCCGGACAGTTTACGGCCGCAGCTCGAAAATTGGCGGCAGAGAAAGGTTCCTTCCAGGTTGCGCTTTCCGGCGGCAGCACGCCACGGAAGCTGTTTGAGACGCTGGGGGCCGAGCCTTTCCGCGGGCTGGTGCCGTGGCACGCGGTGCACGTGTATTGGGGAGATGAGCGCGACGTGGCGCCGGGCGACGCGCAGAGCAACTACGGCGTGGCCCGCGAACTGCTGCTCTCCCGCGTGCCGGTGCCGGCCGCCCAGGTGCATCGCATTCCGGCCGGCAACACGACGGCCGTGGAGGCCGCGGAGCTTTACCAGCGCACGCTGCGCGACCGCCTGCCGCTGCTGCGCGACCTGCCCAGGCTGGATTACGTGCTGCTGGGACTGGGGACGAACGGACACACGGCATCGCTGTTTCCGCATTGCCCGGCGCTGCACGAGCAGTCGCGGCTGGTGACGGCCGACCACGTGGAAGAGGTTGGCGGGTGGCGCATTACGCTGACGGCGGGGGTGCTGAATAACGCGGGGCAGATTACGTTTTTGGCCACGGGCGCGGATAAGGCCGCAGTGGTGCAATTAGTGCTGTGTGGAGAGCGTGACACGGAACAGACTCCGGCGCAGTTGATTGCACCGCGGCAGGGACAGTTAACCTGGATACTGGACGCGACGGCGGCGGAAAAGCTGCCACGGGGGTAGGGCAGCCGGGTGCCATAACTGCAAGGACGCGGTGCCAAAGCGGATTGGCGCTGAAGGGGAAAGAGTTATCCACATGTTTTGGCGGCGACGGTTTGACTCGGCTGGCCGGGCTGGGTACAATCAATAAAAATCAAGGCAGGCGTGCAAGCGTCTGTGCCATATTCCTCAGTAGCTCAATGGCAGAGCATTCGGCTGTTAACCGAAGGGTTGTAGGTTCGAGTCCTACCTGAGGAGCCATTCTTTTCAAGCACTTACAGACTCCCCAAAACAAAACTTGGAACCGTTTGGAACCGTTGTGTTCCGAGCTTTGCCAAACTCCTCGAAAATCGAGGCCGTGCGCCGATTAATTGCACCC
>JARLGJ010000001.1 GCA_031296105.1 Acidobacteriota bacterium
TGCTTCGCGACGCCAAAGCACGAACCAAAGAAACACTCGATCAGGCCATCACAGAGGCTCTGCCATGCATAACACCAGACAATGCAAGTGCTTGGTTCAGACTCACCATGAACAGTCTACAGTAAAGCGAAAAATGCTCTAGAAGCTGTTTCATAACCGGTCGCGCACCGCTACGCTGAGTTTCCTCAGGGGCTAAAAGCCCGCGGTTTCTGCGGCCCGAGGCGGCACGGCTGAAGCCGTGCCCTTTCAAAACCGGGTTATGAAACAGCTTCTGGCAGCTCTTCTAGCGCCTTGCGATCGACCCCAGCAGGATCAGCTTGGTGCCGGGGCCTCCGGTGACAAGGATAATTTTGGCGTTGGCGAACGATGCGATGGCGTTCTCAATGTAAACCGACACGCCATCGACCACGCGCATGTAGAAATCATGAATCTCGGACGGTTCCGGTTGGCCCCATCGCACGGACGGGGTATCTCTTTCCTTGGCGCCGCCTCAACTGTAGCAAACGATTTTTGCGATCGTGACGACGATGCTGTTGCCGCGCGTCTGGATCATCTCCATCGCTTTCGGGGTTATCTTCAGGTTCATGACAGGAAGTCTCTCTTCTGCCCAGGCTCGGCGGTTATGCGCCCGGAGGCAAGTAATCTGCCGGGTATTTTAGCGCACTGCGGGCGGGCGTACCGCATGTCATTTTCGCGGGCGTACCTCTTGGCCGGGCTCTACTGTGCCGCGGATGGATTCGATTCCACCGCCGCCTGCGCGTTGCGGATGCCGGCCTGTATGGCGCCGTCGAGGTCGAGGTGCGGCAGTTTGGAGGACGCCACGGCCTCAAAGATGGCCAGCGCCTGTTGCGGCCGGCCGAGCTTGCTCATGGCCAGGCGCGCGGCCGCCATCAGCGCCAGCAACGAGTGGCGGTTTTCAGGATAGGCTTCGGCCAGTTCCATGTATTCGCCAGCGGCGCGCTCGAACTCCTGCTGCTCTTCCATGGCCTGGCAGAGCTTCATCCAGGTCTCCGCCGAGGGCAGGCCCGCGCCGGACTCGACGAGGTCGCGGTAGTCCTTCAGCGCGGTGGGCAACTCGTGCTGCCCCAGGTGGATCATGCAGAGATGCTCGGTGACCTTGCCATAATCGGCCAAGCGCTGATCGCTCAGGTGCACGGACTGGATCATGAGCAGCGCGCGCTCGGAATCGGGATGCTGGGCGAGAAAGTTGCGCAGTTGGTCGGCCGCCTCCACCGTGCGGTTGACGCGAATCAGTCCCTCAATGGCGTCGAGGTCGCCGTGGCGTTCGGGATCGAGCTGGCGTCCGATGCGCTCGCCGATGGCGTGCTCCAGGCCGGTGATGTGAATGACGATGGCGGCGGCCATGCCAAAGAGGAATCCGCCGATGGTCACCGTGTGCGCTACGCCGCCGTTGTTGGCGCCCAGCACCGTGCCATAGAACAGCTCCAGCAGAAACCACGCGGGCAACAGCCAATACGCCGCGGCGGTAAAGCGGACGATGCGCACGAAGTAGAGCATGGCCATCTGGATGCGCACGTTGGGAAAGCGCACCAGGAACGCGCCCATCAGCGCCGCCACGGCGCCGGGTGCGCCCAGGGTGGGCGCGGTGCTGGAGGCATTGAACACCCCTTGCATCGCCAGCGAGAACGCCCCGGCCAGCAGATAAATCAGCAGGTACAGCGGACGTCCCCAGGCATCTTCCAGCACCATGCCGGCCAGCCACAGGAACCACATGTTGCAGATCAGTTGCAGCCATCCGCCGTTCAGGAAGCTGGCCGTAATGTAGGAGTATGCGGTGGGATGCGCGGGCACAAAAGCCCAGCGCGCCAGCAAGGAGTTCTGCTGCAACTCGTCGTAGCGGGTGCAGAGCTGGTTCATCTGCGCCTGCAGGGCCGAGGAATCGTCGGCGGACTGCGCGCGGAAGAGGTCCAGCGCATCGCTCTTCTGGTTCCGGACGGCCTCCCAGGCGGTGGGATCGGTGCGCCGTATGTCATCCACCAGGCGCTGCGCAACGGGCGGCTCGGTCAGTTCGGGATGCGTGGCGCACAGCAGGCGGATGCGGTAACGCAGGCCGCTCACCTCGGGAGGCTCGTGCTGCAAGGTGCCGTAGGTTGCCAGAAAGGCCAGCACGTTGAGGACAATCAACGCAATGGTGATGACCGGCCAGCGGCGAGTCTCCATGTTTTCATGGCCAATGGGCAGCAGCATGAGTACGGTACATTCCTTTTGGTGAGCGCTTCGGTCATTTTCGCGCGTATCCCTTGTGCAGAGCAATGCACAATCCGTCACGAACCATGAGCGGAAACAGCAGACAGGTCCAAAACTGTCCGTTGTGGGGCAATTCCTTTAGGATTGAATAAGAAGCGCCGCATCCCACCCACAGGACGGCTCACCGGAGAACCGTTTGAAGAAGCTTGCCATATTGCTTTGCGCAGTCCTGGCCGCCGCGCCCTTGTGCGCACAGAACGCGGCGCTCAGCAGCCGCGTCCGGCAGTTGGCGGAGCGGCCCGAGCTGCGGCACTCCACCCTGGGCGTCAAAATCGTGGATGAGACGGCAGGCACCACGCTGGTGGACATCAACTCGCAACAGCTCTTCAACGCCGGTTCCACCACCAAGTTGCTCACCGAAGGCACCGCGCTGGCCCTTTTGGGAGAAGACTACCGCTTTCACACGCGGATTTATTACACGGGCCAGATCGACGAGCAGGGCGTTCTGGAAGGCGACCTGATCCTGGTGGCCGGCGGCGATCCCAACCTCTCCGGACGCGTGCTGCCCACGGACACCCTGGACATTGTGCCGCGCGACCACGCCTACGCCGGACTGCTGCCGGGCCAGAGCGTGCCCGGCGAGCCGCTGCGCATTCTCAAGGAGCTGGCGGCCAGCGTGCTGATGAAGGGCGTGGCCCGCATCCGCGGCAACATCCTGGTGGACGCGTCTCTGTTTGCCGCGGGCGGCGTTGAGCCGGCCACGCACACGGCCATCTCTCCCGTGGTGCTCAACGACAACGTGATCGACGTGATTGCCACTTCTGCTCGCAATGAGGGCGGCGCCGTCGCCTTGACCATTTCTCCCGAACTGCCCTACCTCAAGGTCATCAACCGGGTGCGCACCGGCCCCGCGAATTCCGACGCCGCGCTGCGCTTTACCACCGACGTGGAAGAGGCCGGCGGCTCGCACACGGCGGTGCTGGAGGGCAATGTGCCCGCCGGAAGGCGAACCGCGCAGGCCGCCTACAAAGTGCAGGATCCGGTGCGCTACGCCGAAGCTGGAATGCGAGAGGCTCTGCACTGGGTTGGCGTAGTGGTGGAAGCTCCCTGGACGGACCCCACGGCGCCCGTGCCGCCCGCGTCCACGCAGCGCACATTTTTAACCGAGCACATTTCCCCGCCCTTTCGCGAAGAGGCCCGGCTGACGCTGAAGGTGAGCCAGAACCTGCACGCCGCGCTGACGCCTTTTCTGCTGGGCTCTCTGCTGGGCAAACAAACCGCGGACGCGCAGTGGAACGGACTCACCATGGAGCGCCGCTACCTGACGGAGAAGGGACTGGACACCTCCGGAGTCTCGCAGTTGGATGGCGAGGGCGGCATGGGTTCGGCCTTTACGCCGGACTTCATGGTGCGCTATCTGGAGATGATGTCTCACCAGCCCACGGGGCGCTGGTTTGCCGAATGCCTGCCCGTGCTGGGCCGCGACGGCACGCTGGCCGAGGTGCTCGAGGACTCGCCCGCCGCGGGCCACGTGCACGCCAAGACCGGATCGTACGTGGTGGGCAATGCGCTGAGCGGCGGCGTGATGCTGCTGGGCAAGGGACTGGCGGGCTACATTGACGGCGCCAACGGACATCGCCTGGTCTTTGCCGCCTACATTAACATGGTTCCGCTGCGCGGCATGGATGCCGTTGCCGATCTGGGCGAGATGCTGGCAAAGATTGCCGAAGCCGCCTACGAATCGACCCTCCCTAGCGTGGCCCGGGCACCAGCGCGGATTGTGCCCGCCAAAGCCGCGGGCAAGCCCTCACCGCGCGGCGGCAAAAAGGCTCTGGCCATCCAATCCAAAAAGAAAAAGCCCGCACCGGTCGAGGACTGATCCGCGCGGGAAGTACGTTCCATGAGGGCCCCGATAGATTTTGATGGGAAGGTGTTTTGTCAGGGCACGGATTTATCCGTGCCGTACAAGCCGCATAAACACAGGGGCTTCAGCCCCTGTGGAAATATTCTTTGGTCCGTGCGGAGCGGGCCCCCAGTGGCTAAAGCCGCGGCATATGGTTGCCGTCTTAGCGGCATGGCTGAAGCCATGCCCTGACAGATTCCGACTTGATCAGAGTCTCTCTAGGCCACGCCCGCGGCGCTCTCGGTGCTGGGCAGTTCGCTTTCCAGGGATTTGTTGGCCAGGTAAATTGCTCCGTGGAAGGCTTCGCGCTCGCTGAGGCGCACGCGCGTCTCCGGCCTTTCCGAGCGCACCAGGTTGGTGAAGATCTTCACCATTTGCGGCGAGCTGGTGAAGACTCCTCCGGCGATGGTGATGTCGATGGCGCTGTAACTGATCCACAGGCGGCGCAGCACGTTCTGCGTAATGCGCGCCAAACGCGTGGCGGCCATGGAGAGGATCTCTCCCGACAGCGCGTCGCCCTCGTTGGCCGCCGCCAGAACCGCGGGATAAAGCTCGGAGAAGTTGGGCAGCGTGTCGCGATTGCAGCGCTGCACCAGTTGCTCGCGGGTGGCAATCTTCCACTCGCGCATGATCTTGTAGATGAGCAGGCTGCTGCGTCCCATGTCGAGCGCCTGCAGGCACTCGATGATGGCGCGCTGGCCGATCCAGTGTCCGGAGCCTTCGTCGCTGACGAAGCGTCCCCAGCCGCCGGCGCGCGCGTAGTCGCCGCGCTCGTTGCGTCCGAAGGCGATGGAGCCGGTGCCGGAGAGGCAGACGACGCCGGGGCCGTCGGCAAATTCGGAGTTCAGCGCGATGGTGGTATCGCCCACCACCTGCACCGTGGCCTGCGGCGCCAGGCCGCACAGGATTCCCTTGAGTTTCGCGGCCGTCTGCGGCGAAGCCGCTCCGGCCACTCCGGCGCACACCGCGCGTACTCTGGAAGAGTCCACGCCGCCGCGCGCCAGCGCGCCGTAAATGGCTTGCTGCAAACTGCTGTGTGCTTCGCCAAAGGAGACGCTGTTCAGGTTGCATCCGCCGGCGGTGTAGAAGGCCAGCACGCGCTCGCCGTCGGCCAGCGCGGCGGTGCATTTGCTGCCGCCGCCATCAATTCCAATTACGTAGGGCATGAGCCTCATTTTTCCACGCGCCCACGCATTACGCAGGCGCGAACTTGGCCAGCCCCGTGCATAGGTTGGTTCCCCGGCACAAATCGGGAAAACGCTACGTCGTCGCGCTGAAGCCCGCCCGTTGCATGGCCGCCGTGGCTTCGGCGTTGGCCATGAAGGTTTGCCACACCAGGCCGGTGCGGTAGTTTTCGGCCATCAACATGCCAATGCCCAGGTCGATGCCGAGCACGTCCACGTCGTACCAGCTCTTCAAGGGATTGAAGGCATCGGCGAAGCCGTAGATTCCCCACGCCGAAGGATATGCGCCGCGAAGGTTGCGCAGCACGGCCAGGCAATCGGTAGGCAGAAAGGGCAGCGATCCGGCGGCGGCGCAGGGAACGATGGAGCCGTCAATGGCCCCGAGCGCGGGCGGTCCGCCCCAGGCAACATATCCGTTCACCGAATCCGACGAGGTGATGCCCCACAGGTTGGAGGCGTAGTCGCTGTACTCGGCGTTCAGTGAAATGCAGAACAGGCGATGCGCCGTGGTGGCATACACCGAGTTCTGGAAGTAGTTGGCGTAGGCATCCTGCTTATTGCGGAAGTCGAACCAGGCGTGCGAATACTGGTGCGTGAACAAAGGGTCTCCGGCGGAGATGTAGGTGGTGCCCTGATAGGTGTACGTGGGACGCGCCCAGGCCTGCCAGGTCGCAGCATCCAGCGGATACGTAGGCGAGCCGATGCCGAGCAGGTAGAGCATCATCAGCTCGCAGTAGTGGTCCCAGCGCGCGGAGAGAAAGCCCGACTCCGGCGTCCATCCCATGGAAAGCGTGGTGCCGCCGTTGAGCATCCACGGCCAGTTCACCTGCTCGTAGAGCTGCGTGGCGGCCGCCACAATGGAGGCGTTCGACGAAAAGTACTGCCGCGCCGTGAGCACGCCGCACATCAGGATGGCGGTGTCGATGGAGCTGACCTCGCTGGTGTCGGCCCTCGCCCCGGTGCTCCAGTCGATGAAGTGATAGAAGTACCCCTGCTCGCTGGGTGCAATCGCAAGCAACGATTGCAGCGTCAGCAGCACGCGCGCCTGAATGGCCGCCATGGCGCCGTATCCGCGCGAGGCGCCGATGCACAGGGCCGTCAGTCCAAAACCGGTGGCGGCAATGCTGGAGACGGTGTACGTATCGTTGCCGCCCACGTGGGCGCGGTCCTTCACAAATCCGGTGGCGCTGTTCGCCTGGTTCCAGAAGTAGTCGTACGCCGCGCTCTGCAGGCCGTCCAATAACTGATCGTCGGTTCCGGTGTAGGTGCCGGAGCCGCCCGAGCTGCTGGAACTACTGCTGCCGCCGCCTCCGCCGCAGCCGGGCATGAGGGCGAAAACCGGGGAAAGCAGAAGAAGGCGGCCGGTTTTTTGCAACCACTCCCGGCGGCTCCATGGGGACGGCAATAAACGCGCGGATTCGCGAAGCAACATGGGGTCTCCCGGACGGACCCGCGATGATAGCAAAGGGGCCAGCGCGCGGCAAATGCCCGGCGTTGAGCGAGAATGCTGGGCGAGAATGTTGGGCGCCAGTGAAGCCGCGTCCGCCGGTTGCCGATATCTCTCCTGAAGTTTTGCGTGGAGGGATTTGGCGGTGGAACTGTACACGTGGGACAGCAGCTTCTCGATGGGCGACGCGGAGTTGGATAAGCATCATCGCGTCCTCATCGGCCTGATCAACGATCTATACACGGCCATGATGGACGGCGATGGCGCGCGCGCCTCGCAGGCCATTTACCAGCGTCTGCGGGAATACACACGCTTCCACTTCGAGGCCGAAGAGAGGGAGATGTACCAGGCGCGCTATCCGGAGTACGGCCGGCACCACGAGCAGCATGAGGGCTTCACCCGCCATCTCGACGCCTTGGCCGAAGAGTTCGGCAAAAAGGATGGCGCGCCGGGATCCAAGATGCTGGGCATGATGCGGAACTGGCTGCGGACGCACATACGCTCCGCCGATGTGCAGTATGCCGAATGGCTGGCCGCGCATCCGGATCTGGCGGCGCTGCACGCGCACTCCGCCGGGCAGGAGCCGCCCCAGGCATCGCCCGGCGTGGAATAAGCGCAGCGGAGATTTCCGGCGCTGGCTGCCGGATCAGGCCACGGGTGCGCGGCGCGTGGAGCGCAGCTTCTCGTACACTTTCACGTACTCGCGCGCGGCCACCGTCCAACGGAAGTCGCGCGCCATGCCGTTGAGCATGAGTTTGCGCCAGGACTTGGGCTTCGCGAACGTTGCCAGCGCCGCCTGCACGCTGTCCAGCAAGGCCTCCGGCGTGTAGGGATGGAACTTGAAGCCGGTGCCCTTTCCGGTGCGCTCGTCGTAAGGCTCAATGGTGTCATCCAGCCCGCCGGTGGCGCGCACAATGGGCACCGTGCCGTACTTGAGCGAGTAAATCTGATTCAGCCCGCAAGGCTCGTAACGCGAAGGCATGAGGAAGAAGTCGGCTCCGGCCTCGATCTTGTGCGCCATCTCATTGTCATAGCCAAAGCGCGCGGCAAAGCGCGCGGGATACTGCCGCGCCAGGCGGCGGAAAAGTTCCTCATAGGTCTTGTCGCCGCTGCCCAGCACGCACACCCGCAGGTCGAGATGCGCCATGCGGTCGGCGGCCAGCGCGATCAGGTCGAATCCCTTTTGCGCCGCAAAGCGCGAGACGATGCCGACAATCGGAGCCGTGGTCTCCTTGTCAAAGCCGAAGGCTTGCAGCAGATCGCGGCGGCAGAGCTGCTTCCCTTTCAACGATTGCGG
This sequence comes from Acidobacteriota bacterium, assembly GCA_031296105.1. GTDB lineage: Bacteria > Acidobacteriota > Terriglobia > Terriglobales > Acidobacteriaceae > TOLSYN. The sequence continues at coordinate 8,040 of JARLGJ010000001.1, forward strand.
CGTGTAGTGCGCGGTCAAAAAGCGGTCCGAGGCCGGACTCCACTCGTCGTAATCCACGCCGTTCAGGATGCCGTGAACGCTTCCGGCGCGGCTGTGCAGCACGCCCTCCAGCCCAAAGCCGTATTCCGCGGTCTGTATCTCCAGCGCGTAGCGGCGGCTGACGGTGGTCACGGCGTCGGCAAACACCAGAGCGCCTTTCAGGAAGTTCACCTTGCCGTAGAACTCCAGCTTGCTGATGGTGAACAGATCCCAGGGCAGCATGAGCAAGGGGAGCGTGTCCGGGCTGAAGACTCCCTGGTAGCCGATGTTGTGTATGGTGAAGACCGTGCCGGAATGCGCGAAGGCGGGATCGTCCGCATAGAGAGAGCGCAGCAGCACCGGAATCAGAGCGGTCTGCCAGTCGTGACAGTGGAAGATGTCGGGCACGCCAAGAATCTTCGACGCCTCCAGAACGGCGCGGCAGAATAGGGCAAAGCGCTCGGCGTTGTCGTGATAATCTCCCAGCGCCGTGCCGTACAGCGCGTCGCGATCATAGAATGGCGGATAGTCGATAAAGTAGTACTGCACGCCGTTGAGCTTGCCGCCATCCACCACCGAGCAGAAGCGGTACTGGTCGTCGTAGGGCACGGTGACGCTGGCAATGACCGTGCGCGCCGCCTGAAGCTGGGTCTGGCGGTAGAGCGGCAGGTACACTGTTGCCTGGTGCCCGAGAGAGGCCAGCGCGCGCGGCAGAGATCCCACCACGTCGGCCAGTCCTCCGGTCTTGGAAAAAGGAACGCACTCGGAAGCGGCAAAAAGAACGTGCACGGGACCTCCGCGAAGCCGGCAGAAAATTGCTCACGGGTCCGGAACGCAAGAACCCGTGTAACGCTGAAGTCTATCGGGCAAGAGGAAAGGCGGTCAACGTGGCAAAGGTCACACCCCATGCAGGCGGCAATCATAAACCGAAACTAGGACAGAATTTTCTGGTGGATCAGGACGCGATGCAGCGCATTGTGGACGCGCTTGGCGACATCTCCGCCACCACGGTGGTCGAAATCGGCCCCGGCGAGGCCGCGCTGACCGAGCTGCTGGCCCGGCGCGCCGGACGGCTCATCGCCGTGGAGCTGGACCGCGTGCTGGCCGCCAGCCTGCGCATGAAGTTCGCTCCGCTGACGAACGTGGAAATCCTGGAGGCCGACATTCTTGCGGTCGATCTGCGCACGGTGCTGGGGCAGACGCCTGGTCCGCTGCGCGATCTGCGTCCCACCGGCCTGTTCAAGGCGCACGTGGTGGGCAACCTGCCCTACTACATCACCAGCGACATTCTGCTGAAACTCTTTACGGCCGCCCCGCGCATCAACCTGCTGGTGGCCATGGTGCAAAAGGAAGTGGCCGACCGCGTGGCCGCCGCGCCCGGCTCGCGCGACTACGGATTGCTTTCGGCCACGGCGCAGATGTATGGGCGCGCCGAGAAGCTCTTCGAACTCGGCCCCGAGTCCTTCGACCCGCCGCCCACGGTGAAGTCGGCGGTCTTCCGCATGTCCATGGCGCCGCGCTTTGACGAACTCCAGGTGGACGAGGCGGGCTTTATTGCCTTCCTGAAAATTATGTTTGCGCAAAAACGCAAAACGGTGAGCAATAATCTGAAGCTGGCCTACCCGAAGAACGTTGTGGCGGCAGCTTTGCAAGCAGCGGAAATCGTGCCCGCGACGCGCGCCGAAGCCATCCCTCTGGAGGAGATGGCGCGCTTATATCGCGCGCTGCCGCGGCCGGAGGCGGCGGAAAGGAAATTGCCATGAGCGAGGTTCGCGAGGCAGCGGTGGCGGGGCAGTTCTATCCCGCGTCGCCCGAGGAGTTGCGGCAGCAGGTGACGCGCTTTCTTGGCAATGCGCCGAAGCGCCGCCGCGCCTTCGGCATCATCGCGCCGCACGCGGGATACATCTATTCCGGCGCGGTGGCCGGTGCGGTGTACGCGCAGGTGGAAATTCCCCGGCGCGTCATCATCCTGTGCCCCAATCACACGGGCTTTGGCGCGCCGCTGTCCATCATGAGCCAGGGCGGCTTCCGCACCCCTTTGGGCGAGGCCGCCATTGACACGCCGCTGGCCGAGGCCTTGAAGAGCGACTTCCCTTTGCTGCGCGAGGATGAGACGGCGCAACTGCGCGAGCACGCCGTCGAGGTGCAGCTTCCCTTCCTGCAAGCGCAGCAGCCGGAGTTCACCTTCGTGCCCATCACCGTCGGCACCGGGCAGTACGAGGTGCTCAGCGCCCTGGGCGTGGTGATGGCCAAGGCCATTGCAGCCACCGCGGAGCCGGTGCTGATCGTCGCCTCCAGCGACATGAATCACTACGAGAACGACGAGGAGACGCGCATCAAGGACGCGCTGGCCATCGAGCAGGTGCTCTCTCTGCAACCCGCGGGACTCTTCCAGACCGTGCGCGCGCAGGATATTTCGATGTGCGGCGTGGGTCCGGCGGTGGCCATGCTCACGGCGGCGCTCAAGCTGGGCGCAACCAAGGCCGAGCTGATCCGCTACGCCACCTCGGGCGACGTCAGCGGCGACCGCGAGCACGTCGTCGGCTATGCCGGCATTGCCGTGATGTAACGAATCCCGTGATTCACATTGACCTGCACCGGGAGAGCTTTGTCAGGGCATGGCTTCACCGGCTGCGGAAAAACAATACCCGGAAAAAGATGATTGTCATGTTGTGCGAGGTCGAAACACCCCTATACCAGGCAGGGTGTGCCCCAGGTTCGGACCGCGCAGCGGGCCTAACCTGGGACAGTTATAACAAGGAGTAGCGGCCCTTCGACTCGCGGCAAATACGGCCGCTCTCTCAGGGTGACACTCCTGGTGAGATTCTGATCAAGTCGGTAGCTGTCAGGGCACGGCTTCAGCCGTGCCGTAAAAGATGCGGGAATTCCAGGGCTTTAGCCCCTGAGGAAATCTGCTTGTGGGCTTATTCAGAGATTCCCCATGGGACTTTTTCCGCAGCCTGTTCAGTCATGCCCTGACAAATTCCAATTTATTCAGACTTTCCCTATCGCGTCAGCTTTTGCCGCTCCAGCGTGCCCGCCGTATGAATGTGGCAGATGGCGATGGCCAGGGCGTCGGCGACGTCGGCGGGTTCGGGGATTTGATCCAGCTTCAACAGCCGCGTCACCATCTCCTGCACCTGGTGCTTCTCCGCCCGTCCGTAGCCGGCCACGGCGGATTTGACGGCCAGCGGAGCGTAAGCCACCACGGAAAGGCCATACTGCGCGGCCGTCATCATGGCCACGCCGCGCACGTGCCCCAGCTTCAACGCGCTCTTGGCGTTCACCGAGTAGAACACGTCCTCAATGGCCACCACCTCGGGCTGGTGCGCCACAATCTGAGACGAAAGTTCCTCAAAAACCTTCTTCAGACGTAACTCCAGGGCCTCGCGCGGCGACAGACGTATGGCACCCTTGGAGACGCACGTAAGGCTTGCTTCGCCGCCCTCCACCACGCCGTACCCGGTAAACTCCGTGCCGCAATCGATGCCCAGCACCCTCATGCCATGAGTGTACTCGCCGCGCCCTGCGCGGTGAAGCCACCGGCCGCGGAAGTAGCGCGTAAAAGTACGCGCAAACTTGGTATGCTGTTGGACAACTTCACGCGGGCAGTGGCCGGACGCCTGTACCGCGCGCTCCACCACAAACGGGAGGTAGATGTGAACTTCACGCGCTGGAGTCTCCGCTCACTTATTGTTCCCCTCGTCTGCGTGGCCGCCATGGCACAAACGGCTCCGCTCAGCGAGCGCGTCGTGGCCTATCGCATCGACGCCGTCTACGCTCCCGCGACCCACTCGCTGGAGGCCACCGAGACGCTGACCTACACCAACCGCACCGGCACTACGCTGGAAAGGTTTCCCTTCCACCTTTACCTGAACGCCTTTCAGCCGAAGTCCACCTGGATGACCGAAGCGCAGTTGCATGGCAACCGCGATATGTCCGAAGGCGCGGCATGGAAGGAAACCATGGCCGGCTCCATCGAGGTGAAATCCATCGAGGTGCTGGGGCGGGGTGACGTAGCCAGAGACGTAACCAAACAGATCAAATACATTGCTCCCGACGACGGCAACGCCGACGACCGCACGGTCATGGAGATCGCGCTGCCCCGGCCTCTGCCGCCGGGTGAGAGCGTGCAGTTCCGTATTCACTTCTCCGACAAGTTCCCTGAAGTCGTGGCGCGCACCGGCTACAAGAGAGATTTTCTGCTGGCCGGGCAGTGGTTCCCCAAGGTGGGCGTGTGGTGGAACGGCGCATGGAATTGCCACCAGTTCCACGCGACCACGGAATTCTTTGCCGACTTCGGCACCTATGATGTGAACCTGACGCTGCCCGCCGGATGGAACGTGGGCGCCACCGGCCTGCAAACCGCGCAACACGAGCACAACGGCACGCAGACCCTCAGCTTCCACGCCGACGACGTACACGACTTTGCCTGGACCGCCGATCCGCACACCGTGGTGCTAAACGATTCGGTGAACCTGAACACCGGCCCGGTGAAGATCCGCGTGCTGATGCAGCCCGGCCACATGGCCAGCGCGCCGCGCTACATTGCGGCCCTGAAGAGCACCATGCAGAAGTTCGACCGCTGGTTCGGCGCTTATCCCTATCCGCAAATCACCGTGGTGGACCCGCCGCACGGAGGCTCGGCCGCCGGCGGCATGGAATACCCGACGTTCATCACCGCCGACTCAACCTGGTGGATGCCGAAATCTCTGCTGATGCCGGAAGTCGTCGTGGAGCATGAGTTCGGCCACCAGTACTGGTACGGAATGGTGGCCACCAACGAGTTCGAAAATGCCTGGATGGACGAGGGCATCAATCAATATGTCGAAGCCAAGACGATGGACGCGCTCTACGGGCGCAACACCTCGAACCTGAACTCGCGTCTGGGCACGGCCGGCGAGCGCGGCGTGGACTTGCTCAGCTACGCGCAGGCTTCCGAACTCGATCCGCTCTCGCGCAACGCATGGCAGTACCTGAACATGAACAGCTATGGCAGCATCAGCTACAGCAAAACCGCGCTGATGATGCTTACCCTGGAGGGCCTGGTGGGAGAACAGGCCGTGCTGCACGGATTGCATGACTACTTCCAGGAGTACAAGTTCAAGCATCCGCGCCCGGAAGATTTCACCGCGGCCATGAACCGCTCGCTTGGGCAAAACCTCGACTGGTACTGGAAGCAGGCCATCTACGGCACCGAGGTTCTGGACGACCGCATTCAGCACGCCGAATCGCAGCGCCGCGACTGGTACAGCAAGGATCCGGAGAAGAAAGGCACGACCGTCTATTACAGCGAGGTGGTGGTGCAGCGCCGCGGCAACTTCGACATTCCCGTGGTGCTGGAGGTGAAGTTCGACGACGGCACCGTGGTGCGTGAAAACTGGGACGGCCGCGACCGCTGGCATCGCTTTGTGTGGGAGCGCAAGGCCAAGCTGGTTTCCGCCACGGTCGATCCCGATCACACGCGCCTTTTGGACCGCGACCCCTTCAACAACAGTTGGACGGCCACGGCCGATCCACGGGCCACGGGTAAGATTGCCGGTTACTGGACGCTGCTGACACAGTGGTTCGCCGCCTTTGTGAGCTGGCTGGCGTAGGGGAGGATGAGGATGATTCGAAGCGTTCGCAATGCCGCCGCTCTGCTGCTCCGCCACCAGCGTCTGATCTGGTGGATCTTCCTGGTCAACCTGGTGCTGGCCTTTTTCAGTTCGCTGCCCGCGCGCCTTTTACTGGCCTCCACCCTGGACCACACGCTGGAGGGCCTGCGCTTCGTCGATGGCTTTGACATCACGGCCCTGGCTCTGCTGATGGGACGCCCCGTGTTCCCCGCCACATCGCTGGCCATCGCCTCTCTGGCCGCCGTGTTTGTGTACTTCGTCTATCTGGTGTTTCTCGATGGCGGCATCTTCGCCGTGTATCTGGACGACCGCAAGCTGAGCCGCGGCGAGTTCTTTGAGAATTGCGGACTTTACCTCTGGCGCATGATCCGCATCGTGCTCTACTCTCTGCTGCCGTTCGTGCTGGTTCTGGTGGTCAACAACGCCATTGGCTCGGCCGCGGATAAACTGGGCGACCGCGCCGCCGCCGATCAAGTTGGCTTCTACATTTCTCTTGCCGGCAGCGTGGTCTCTCTGTTGCTCTTCCTCTTCGTGCGCATGTGGTTCGACCTGGTGCAGGCGCAGATTGTGTCGGCCAACGAGCGCCGCGTGCTGCGCACCGTGTTTCGCAGCTTTCCGCTGGCGCTGCGCAACGGCGGGCTTTACCTCAGTTACCTGGGCATCGCCATTTTTTCCTTCCTTGTCTCTGCTGTGCTGGCGACCATCTGGTTCCGTCTGCCGCACCGCGCCACGTTGCTCAGCCTGCTGGCGCTGGAGTTGATTACGCTGCTGTTCATCGCCAGCCGCCTGTGGATGAAGGCCGCCAGCGCACGCCGCGTGGCCTTGCTGGCCTTTGCGCTTCCCGAGCAGGCTCCGGTGGACATGGTGATTCCCGCCGTGCCCGCCCCGTTTGACGCGGCGCCGGAGAGCACTGAGCCACTGCCTGCGCCGGTCGCCCCGGTAGCGCCCGAGGCAACGGACGCCGAACCTCCGCAGCCCTCCCCGGACGAAGGCCCAAAGCCCATGGAGTAATCCGCGCCGCGTGCTAACGCAGCAACGCCCGGAGCCAAGGCTCCGGGCGTTGTCTTGCACAAAAGCAAATCGTTCAGCGCTCCAGCGGCACACAATCCGAGGGATCGCCCTGTATCTTGGCGACGGCGTGCGGCACGGCCTCCCAGATGGCCTCCAGGTTTTCAATGGCCGCCTTGGGCGAGCCCGGCAGGTTGAGGATGAGCGTTTGGCGGCGCACGCCGCACAAGCCTCGGGAGAGCGCGCCGAGAATTGTTTTCCTCAGGCTGGCCGCGCGCATGGCCTCGCCCAGCCCGGGAATCAGCCGGTCGAGCACCTGCACCGTCGCCTCCGGCGTTACATCGCGCGGCGATACGCCGGTGCCGCCGGTGGTCAGTATCACGTCCACGCCCTTGCCGTCGGCCCAGTTGCAAATGGCCTGGGCAATCTCAGGAATCTCGTCGGCAACAAGATGGGCGGCGGCCACTTCCACGCCGTGCTCCATCACCCACTTGGCCAGCGCCGGGCCGCTCAGGTCTTCCCGCTCACCGCGCGCGCCGCGGTCGCTAATCGTCAGTATTGCCGCTCGCATCGACATCCTCCACTTCTTCTTTCAACTTGGCAGGCTCCTCCGTCGAGGGCTCGCAAGCAACTGCGGTCTCCACCTCGGCAATCAAGGGCGCCATGCAATCCGGGCGATACCCGTTCTTAGTGGCCACACTCACCGCGCGCGCCACCTCGTCGGCAATCCGCGCGGCTTCCTCGGCCGCCAAAGGACGCACCCGGCTCATGCGCAGCAGGGCCGGCAATTCCAGCCACCACAACACTTCTTCATAAGGCTCCTGCACAAAGTAGCTCTCGCCCGTCTCGCTCTCGTGCACACCGGTCAGCCAGCGCACGTCGGCGTCCTGCCAGAAGACCGCGGACTCCACCGGCAGCGCGATGGCCGCCTCGGCTAGCTCCTCGACTTCCGTCTCTTGCGCGGCGCCGAAGATCTCCGCCTCGTTCAGCAGCGCCACCTTGATGCGCGCCGCCACGCGCCAGGCCGCCTCGCCCTCAAAGCCCAGGGCGGCAAAAGCGTGTCCCATCGGCTCGCGCAGGCGCAGCAGGTCGAACAGATCCAGCGCCACGGCGGAAGCGTGTTGCGCATCGATCGCGGAAGCCAGCAACTCCAGCGAGCTCCAGGCCAGCACCGGCCCCCACACGGCGGTGGCCATGCGCTGCGGACTGTTGCTGGGCAGCACGCGGCGCGCCGCAGCCGGCCACGGCGTGGCAAAGAAAGGCTCCAGCGTGGGCAGGCTCATGGCCGCGCGCAGTCCGCTCCGGAAGCGCTCCTTCACCTCGGATGCCGCGGGCGGTTCGTGCAACACGCCGCGGCGCAGCCGATAGAAGCTGAGCGCCTCGCGCAGGAACACGCGAACGCTCTTCCAGGTATTCTCCAGCAGCTCTTCGCGGAAGACCTCGTGCGCCTTCTGCTTTTCGCCGCCGCCCACGGCTTCGCGCGCCAGTTCGGCGGTGCGCCGCACCAGCCCAGGATCGAGCAGCGCCCGCAGTCCGTCGTGTACCGGGCGCAGTTCAAGATCCTGCAGCGCCTCGTCGAGGCTGGGCACGCCGCGCCCCGCAAGCTCGTCGCACAAACGGTCCCAGGGACATTCGCCGGTGGCCAGCAGCTCGCGCCAGTCGAGGAATACGTGACACTGGTAAGCGTGCAGGTCGAGCGTCAAGCCGTGTTCGGCCACCTGCACCGAGCGCCGCAGAAACTCCAGTCCGCTCATGGCATCGCGGAAGGCGAGCATGACCCGCGGATCGGGATGCAGCTCCATTCCCTCTTTCAGGCGCTTCTGCCGCAAGCGGTTGCCCTGCGATTTATCCGCGTAAGCCACCGAGTTGTCGATGGTGCCGCGCGTATGGGCAAACTTGTTGTGATACACCACCAGCGCGCGGCGTCCGCCCAGCCGGTTGGAGTAGGCGAAGACGTTCTCGTCCACCTTGCCGTCTTCGCGGAAGAAGTCATAGAGCAGGAAGTTGGCGCTCTCGGCGAACAGGTCGCGCTGATGCAGCAGCGGCGCAAGCTGGCGCTCGTGGCGCTCCACCAGCGCGAGGTCGGCATCTTCCTGGTAGCGCGGCCAGCGGTATTCCATGCCGTACTTTTCGGTAAAGCCCTCAATCTGCCCGTGTCCGAACATGGGCAGTCCCGGCAGGGTGGACATCATGGCCGCCACGCCAAAGCACTTGTCGCCCGTGCCGAACTGGTCCACGGCCGTGCGCTCGTCGGGATTGCTCATGAAGTTCACATAGCGCTTCATGATGTCGGGATCGAACTCGATGGTGTTCTTGATCACCGAGCGGTACTTGGCGTTGTCCTCGTCGCGCATCATGTTCATGAACGCCGAGTTGTACACGCGGTGCATGCCCAGCGTGCGGACGAAGTAGCCTTCCATCAGCCAGAAGGCCTCGGCCAGCAGCAGCGTGCCGGGCACCTCGGCGGCCACGCGGTCCACCACCTCGCGCCAGAACTCCTGCGGCATCTGCTCGCTGAATTGCTGCGTGCTCATGCCGTATTCGGCGCGCGAAGGAATCGCTCCGCTGGTGCCGGGATTGGGGAACCACAGCCGCTGGAAGTGGCGCTTGGCCAGCGTCATCGCGGCGTCAAAGCGAATCACCGGGAACAGCCGCGCCACGTGCAGGATGGTCTGGATCACCTGCTCGCGTGCCGCCGGATTCAGGTAGTTCAACTGCGCCGTGTCGTTCCAGGGAAAGCTCGTTCCGTCGTTGCCGTGATAGATGTACTGCACGTCTCCGGAGAGGCGGTCGCGGCGCTGGAAGACCACGGCGGCATCGGTCTGGTCGTAATAATGCCGCTCAATCTTGATCTCCACCCGCGGGTCGCCGGAGAGATCCGGCCCCTCGAAATCGTAAGCCGGGTACGGCTTGTCCCGTCGCGAAAGGAACCACTCGGGATGCTCCGTGACCCACGGCGAATCGATGCCCATGTGGTTCGGCACCATGTCGCTGGCCAGCCGCAGTCCGCGATGATAGCAGCGGTCGCGCAGACGCACGTAAGCCTCTTCGCCGCCCAGGTCTTCGGCAATGCGATAGTCGTACAGAGAGTACGCCGAGGCCACCGCGTCGCCGTTGCCGCAGATTTGCTTGATGGTCTTCGAGGCGCGGCTGCGCTCCCACACGCCGATCAGCCACAGGCTGTTCATGCCGCGGCGCACCAGGTCGTCCAGCTCTTCGTCGGGAACCTGGTCGAGCTTGTCGATGGTCCGTCCGTATTTGCGCGAGAGCTGCGCCAGCCACACGTAGGTGCTCTTGGCGATCAGCACGGCCGTTGGCATCCAGGCCACGTCGGCGCTGAACTTTTCGTACTCGTGCGCGGGATCGCCAAAAACCGGTACATCGGAGTGGCTGGTCATTTCCGGCCATTGCTGCGTGCCCTGCTCGCGGCGGCGGCGCGCGGCTTCCTCGGCGGCCCTGGCCGCGGCCTCTCGGGCGGCAGCCTCCTGCTCGGGATTCGGCGGGTTAAAGCGCGCCCAGATGGCCAGATCTTCTTCGCGCAGGATGTCTCCGGCAATCAGCAGAAAGCGCTCCAGTCCCTCGCCCAGCAGCGTCCGCCACTTGCTGCGAATCACCGTGAGCTGCTCGCTCAAAGAGCCGGGAGCACTCTCGGCGGGCGCGCGCAGCAGGTCGTAGAGGTTCACCGCCGCCGCGCCTTCCATCGGAATCAGCGGGCGCGTGGCAAAGTATTCCGGCAGTTGCAGGGCCACCTTGCGGTACGCCGTCTGCTCCGTCAGCAACTTGTCCTCGAACAATTCTCCAAAGGGACGGAAGGCCGCGTTGCGATTGGCCATCCAGAGCATCATCATCTCTTCCATGGCCGCGGCCTGGTGAGGAATGCCGTCCGTGCTGCCCTTCAGCCACTCCACTGCCGTCTGCCGGCCGCGATACACATCGACACCCGGAAATTCCTTGACGAACGTGAGCAGCATCTTGTCCAGCTCGCGGCGGCCAATGCGTTGGCCAAAAAAGTCGAGCGCGTCGGTCATCACCGTGGGATCGAACTGCTGACGGTAACGGGCCATCACCGCGTGGCTGGCTTCGTCGATCAGGCCCATCACGTACAAGGCGCCTGCGTTAACCGCGCGCTCCGGATGGTTCCTGGCATCGCGCACCAGGTTCATGCGGTGGGCAAATTCACGGCTGGCGGCGATGCTGGCAAAGATAACGTTGCCGTTGAAGGAGAAGAGTGATTCCGGGAACCGGTAGCGGTCGCGAACCGCACGGGAGATATGAAATTCCATCATGGCAAACGTTCCTGCGGCACAGCGTTACCATGATGCCAGAAGCCGGGCACATCGGCACAGCGCAATCGGGCGCACCGGCGGAAGAAAGTGTGGCCGTGCGGTGCTGCGCCCTGCCGCGCGGCGGGGTAAAACGCAAAAAGGCCGCAGCTTGTGGCTGCGGCCTTATGCTTGCGACGTTAGTCGCGGGATTCCTTGCGGATCTTCTTCTGGGCGCGTTTGCGGGCCAGAGCCTGCTTTACACGCATCTTTGCGCCAGGCTTCAGATAGTAGGAGTGACGCTTGACCTCCTTGATGATGTCTTCCGTCTGAACCTTACGCTTGAAGCGACGCAGGGCGCTCTCAATGGATTCGCCATCTTGCAGTCGAATTTCAGCCAACTCGTATCACCACCTAATCCCGCCAATATGGCACCGGATTAGTGTACCAGAAAGCCGCCCGGATCGCCCAGGCGGCTTGATTTTCCACTCCGCTCCCGGCGGAATTATTCGCCGGTAAACGGCGCGGGCAGCTTGGTCACCTTGGGCTGGATGATCTTGTCCAGCAGGTCCGGCTTGCTCTCGTCGCGCACCAGGTGCGGTTCGCGCGGACCGTCAAAGTAGGCCAGCGAGACCGTGCGATAGTACTCCGTGTTCTCGATCAGCAACTGGATCGGCTGCTTCGTCTTCTGCGCCTCCAACAACGCATTGGTCAGCAACTCGGGAGAATAGCGGCGTCCGTTCACGGCCACCACCTTCATGCCCGGTCCAATGCCGCCCTTTGCCGCAATACCGCCCTCAATGGCGTCCACCACCGCGCCCTCGCGGTTCAGCAGCAATCCCAGCGACGCCGTGGTGTCCAGTTCATGAGAGCGCTGCGCGCCCGCCTGCGTGTCGCGGTTCGGCTTGTCGGTGTACACCAGCTTCCAGCCGCTGTTCTCAATGCCCTGCAACGGCGCCGCCACGGCCACGTTCAGGATGCGCCGGGTCAAAAAGCCGCGCCAGTCGTAGGGCTGCACCTGGTTCAGAGTGCTCACCACATCGTCAAAGGTGTAGGTCTTCACCATCGGCACGGTGTTTTCTCCGCCGTGGAAGAGATGCGCAAAGTCATCCATCGACTTTTTGCCTTGGCTCTCGCGGCGGAGGATCGTGTCCACCTCCAGCCAGATCAGCGCGCCTTCGTCGTAGTAGTCCACGCTGCGGCGGTAGTTGCTGAATGCCGCCGATGCGCCGTAAAGCTGCTGCGCGTCGGTGGCCGTGTCTTCCAGCGGACGCCAGTCGCGCCCCGGGCGGTAGGTGTAGGTCATGGCAAGGTTGGCCAGGTGATCGCGCCACACGTCGGCCGTCTGCAAGCCGCTGCGCGCCGTCAGCACGTAGCCAAAGTATTCGGTCAAACCTTCATAGACCCACAGCAGGTTGCCTTCCATCGGCTCGCTGTAATCCGGCGTGGCCAGCCCGGCCGGGCGGCGATACTTGCCGTTCCAGGAGTGCGTGTACTCGTGCGGCAGCAGGGATGCGCCCAGGGTCCACATGTTGGCGTCGGTCAGGTAGTTCTCGCTCAGTCGGCTGTCGTCGGATTCATGATGTTCCAGTCCGAAGTGCGCCACGTGATCGCTCAAGGTCAGCAGGAAGTGATAATCGCGGTAGTGACGCGCGCCATACAGGGCACCGGCTTCGGCCACCAGGTTGTCGAACGCCTGCACCTGCTGCGGCTGCATGCGCAAGGAGGCCGCGGAGTCGGCGGCAATGTCCAGTTCATGCGGCGGATTCTGTCCAACCTGCAACGGAATCTTCTTCTGGTACTGGCCCATCTGCACCGGCGAATCCACCAGCGTGGTCAGCGAGGCAACTTTAAAGTCCACCGCGTCCCCGGCGGATTTCTCTTCCGGCAGCGCGCTCGCCCACGTCCAGCCCGCAGGCAGCTTCAAGGAGGCCTTCACGCCCACCTGGTCCGATCCCATTCCCAGCGGGTACAGCGCCAGCCAGTTCCAGGCCAGCACCGCCAGCTTGTCCGTGGCCGACGAGCCCGAGCTGAATCCCCCCGGCATCTCCACCGGGCTCAAATAATCCAGCGACGCTTCGATCTCCTTCACTCCGTCTGGAACCTCGACGTGGAAGGCATACACTTCTTTCGCATCGCGGTGCCACGCGAGCGGCTTTCCGTTGGCGCGGAAGTAGATGCCGGCGGTGTCTGCCAGGGGGCCGGTCGGCCCGTGCTCGCCGGGAATCCACTTGGGATAGAACAGCACGAAGTCGCCCGGCTTGGCCGGAATGGTCATGCGCGCGTGGAACACCTTGCGCGGCGCCTCGGTGGCATCCACGGAAAGCGTTTCCACCACGGAAAAACCACTTGTTTGGATGGTGCTGACTGGGGCCGGACCGCTCTGCGCGGCAGCCGGAAGCGCTCCCATGGCCAGCAAAAGGCAAGCCGAAACGAATCGACGCATGACATCTCCTTGGGAAAATTCCCGGGCGCGGCTCCACCGTCCGCGGCGCTCGGGACAGGGCAGTGCAACCGCCCTGCAATTGTCTCGAGTGTACCAGAGCCGCGGCGGCCCAACGGACTGCGCCAGCCCCCCTCCGGCTGCTATCATGGCCCTGTGTTGCATACGCCCCATCGCGGACACTTCATCACCTTCGAAGGCCTCGACGGCTCCGGCAAAAGCACCCACATGGAGCGCCTTGCCGGGGTTCTGCGCGAGCGCGGCCTGGAGGTGATTGCCACCCGCGAGCCCGGCGGCACCGCCATCGGCGAGCGCATCCGCGCCATTCTGCTGGACTCCCGCACCCAGGGGCTTGCGCCGCTCAGCGAGCTGGCGCTCATGTTCGCCTCGCGCGCCCAGCAAATCTCCGAGCTGATTCAGCCGGCGCTCAATCGCGGCGCATGGGTCTTGTGTGACCGCTACACCGACTCCTCCGAGGCCTACCAGGGAGCCGGGCGCAAGCTGGGCGTGGAGACCGTCTTCACCCTGCACCGCGTGCTGTGCCTGGGGCTGCAACCCGACCTTACGCTGATGCTCGACAACGACGTAGCCGCCAGCGTGGCCCGCGCCCGCCGCCGCAATGAGAATGCCTCCGGCAGCGACGAGAATCGCTTTGAGCAGGAAAACCGCGCCTTCTTCGAGCGCGTCCACCAGCAGTTCCTCACCATTGCCCACCGCGAGCCCGGCCGCGTGGCGCTGATCGATACCCGCCGTCCGCAGGACGCGGTGCACCGGGAGATCGTGGACATCGTGCATCAGCGTCTGCTGAAGGACCAGGCATAACCATGGGCTTCGACGAGTTTCGCGGCAATCAAGCCACCGTCAACCGCCTGCGCGAGATGATCGCGCGCGACCACCTGCCCCACGCCATCATCCTCACCGGCCTCCGCGGCTCCGGCAAATACACCCTGGCGCAGATGGTGGCCAAGGCCGTGAATTGCCTGGAGCGTCCCGTGGCAGAAGACGGACTGCCCGACTTCTGCGGACGCTGCCGCAACTGCGAGCGCATTGCCCAGGCCGACGCCCTCGAACAGCGCTTTGAAGAGGCCGTGGACGCCCGCGAAAATCTGCGCGATTCCGACAAGCGCGAAACCCGCATCTTCGTGCAGACGCATCCCGAGGTGCTCGTCATTCCGCCCGACCCGCCGCAGATGCTGGTCAAGGTCGATCAGGTGCGCCACGTCATCGGCGAAATGTATTACCGCCCCGTCGAGGGACGCCAGAAGTTCTACATCTTCTCCGAAGCCAGCTTCATGAAGGAAGCGGCCAACGCCCTGCTTAAGGTGTTGGAAGAGCCGCCGGAGTTCGCCACTCTCTTTTTGCTGGCCGAGAACGCGAACTCCCTGCTGCCCACCATCCGCTCGCGCTGCATTACCCTGCGCCTGGCACCGCTTGCGCCGGAGGAAATTGCCGCCGATCTGGCCTTGCGTCCCGAGTGGACCTCCGCGCAGAAAAAACTGGTGGCGCAACTTGCCGGAGGCGCCGTGGGCCGCGCCCGCGGCTTTGACCTGGCCGGCTACCTGGGCGCGCGCAAAGACGCTTTATTGCTGCTCACCACCGCCCTCGGCGAAGGCGACCACGCAGCGCTTTTCAAGGCCACCGAAGCCTACCGCGCCGGCGGCGAGGGCAAGGCGAAAACCGATCAGTTGATCGCCGTCCTCTACTCTCTGCTGGAAGACCTGATCTTCCTCAAGTCCGGCACGGCGGAGCTGATGCGCAATCAGGACATGGCGAAGGAGCTTTCCGCGGTGGCCGCGCAGGTGAGCTTTGCCTGGCTGGTACGCGCCAGTGAAGGCCTCGGCGACGTGCAGAACGGGATGCGCCGCAACCTGCTGCGCTCTCTGTCGCTCGACGGCTTCTCCAGCAGCTTGGAACGGTAGGCTGAATCCTGCTTCGGCGCGTCGTCAATCTCATGACTAACAGTCTGTATTTCGACACCGGAAATCGTTGTAACCACGTGTTGTCATCCCCAAAAGGCTGTGGTAGGGTTTAGGCACGATTCGCTGAAATCCTTACAGCAAAAGCGGTGTGCGCACAGCCGTACCTAAGACTGTCTTCTCGCTGGCGGGGGATTGCAGCTTGCACTGTTGTAAAGGATCCCTTTTTATGAAGAGTGGAGCAGAAGCCGGCGCCATGGTGCGGGAACCCGAAGCGGAAGGCTTCGGCAATCGCAAGTTGATTCGTCCTTCGCTGAGCCGGGAGCCAGGCGTCGAACGCCGCGAACGTCCCGCCGAGCGCCCTGCCCCGTCCAATGGCGCTCCTAAAAAGCCCGCCCCGGCCGAGCAGACCCACGCGGAGACTTTTTATTACCAGAAGCAGATGCAGAGCAAAACGCCGATGGTCGTCGTCACCCGCGAGGGCGAGGAACTGCACGGCATCATCGAGTGGTATGACAAGACCTGCATCAAATTGAATCGCGACGCCGGGCAATCGAACCTGCTGGTGTATAAGTCCGCCATCCGCTATATGTACAAGGAAGGCGAAAGCATCAAGTAAACGGTTGCCGCCCGCATTGAAAAAGCCCGCCACGCGCGGGCTTTTATCTTTGTGTCGAGGTCTTACTTGGCGGCCTTGAGCAGGCGGTCGCGAACAGCCAACCCAATGCCTTCCGCCGGCGGCAGCGGACAAACGATGACCGCCACGCCTTTCTCATCCAGCACGCGCAGACCGTCATACAACCCACGCGCCAACCCAGCCGCATCGTCCCAGCTTCCCCAGGCAAACGCCTCTGCTCCATCCGGTGCCGTCCACTCCCGAGGCAGCAGTACCCCAACCTTGCCGGAAGACAACTCCCGCCCAGCCGTGGCCATAAACTCCTCCTGGCTCTCCACCAGAAGCACCCGCGCCCGCGGCGCATAGTGGCGAATGCCCAGCCCCGGCGATTCCAGAGACTCCGGCGGCGCTTCGTCGCTGACTTTGCGCTGAGCCACCGTCACCTCGCCCAACACGCGGCGAACCTGCTCCGGCGTTATACCTCCCGGACGATAAATCACCGGCGGCTTCAATCCCGGATCGAGCACCGTGGACTCCACTCCCACCGTGCAGGGTCCGCCGTCAAGAACGGCGTCAATGCGTCCGTCGAGATCGGCCAGCACATGCTCGGCCGTGGTGGGACTGGTATGCCCAAAGCGATTGGCGCTGGGTGCGGCCACCGGCACACCGGCGGCGCGAATCAACGCCTGCGCCACGGGATGCGACGGCCAGCGCAGGCCAACCTTGTCGCGCCCAGCGGTGCACACCAGGGGAATCTCATCCGCCCGCGGCAGCAGCATCGTCAAGGGACCAGGCCAGTAGGCCGCGGCCAGTCGCTCGGCTTCGGCGCGCCACTCGCTGGTCAGCCGCCGCGCCTCAACTACGCTGGTCACATGCACAATCACCGGATCCCAATGCGGACGCTGCTTGGCCTGGAAGATGCGTCCGACAGCCGCCGCATTCAGCGCGTTGGCGCCCAAGCCATAAACGGTTTCAGTGGGAAACGCTACCAAGCCGCCACGGCGCAGAATCTCCGCCGCCTGCAACAGAGCCGGATCCTCCTCAAACTTTGCGGAGGTGATACGGAGATGCAGAGTCTTCATCGCGCCCCTACAGCTTGGGCAGCACGATGCCCGTTTGCTTCTGGTATTTGCCGGCCTTGTCCTTGTAGCTGATCTCGCACGGCTCGTCCCCCTGGAAGAAGAGGATCTGGCACAGCCCTTCGTTGGCATAAACCTTGGCCGGCAGCGGCGTGGTGTTGCTGATCTCGAGGGTCACAAAGCCTTCCCACTCGGGTTCGAAGGGCGTGACGTTTACGATGATGCCGCAGCGCGCGTAGGTGCTTTTGCCCACGCAGATGGTCAGCACGTCGCGCGGAATCTTGAAGTACTCCACCGAGCGCGCCAAGGCGAAGGAGTTGGGCGGCACCATGATGCTGTCGCCGCGCACCGAAACAAACGAGCGCTCGTCGAACTTCTTCGGATCGACCACCGCCGAGTTCACGTTGGTGAAGATCTTGAATTCGTCGGCCACCCGCAGGTCGTAGCCGTAGCTCGACAGGCCGTAACTGATCACGCCCTCGCGCACCTGCTTTTCGCAGAAAGGACTGATCATCTCGTGCTTCTGGGCCATCTCCCGAATCCAACGATCACTCTTGATTGCCATTCGCCTCAGCGTCCTCGCTTCCCTCTATAAATTGCGGGCTTTCATATAGCCCAGTGCTTTGCCCATCATCGAACCGGCAAACTGCCGGAAGGCCAGTTCCATATTCGGCTCGCGGTAGTGTCCGGACGGTCCCGCCGTATGGTCCGTGATCAGAAAACAGGAAGAATCGTAAAGTCCCTCCTGCTTCACCTTTTCACAAAACAGCTCCATCCGTCGAACATAAGATACCGAAGCCTTCCTCGGCGTTCCTCCCGCTCGCGCAACCTGCCCATACGTCGTGTCTCGGAACTCTTTCCGAATAGCGAAGTGCTTCTCGGGAATCGTCACCGGTGAGCACGACGCCTTCTCCTCGCAAATCAACATGAGGTAACCGAGCCAGGGACGCTGAGACTTCCCGAAGGTTCGCTTCTGATACGCTTTCCACAGGTCAGTGGCGCTCCCGAGCGCCTCTTCGACCCGGTTGTTGGAGTTGTTGCCAAATGAGGTTGGCAAAGACTTCAATTCCAGGGCAATCAGCAAGTTCCCCTCAACCACTACGACCAGGTCCCAGTCTTTTGTCGGGCGATAGAAGCCGGGCAACGAGGTGCTCCGTCCGCAGTACATATCGGACCGGGCAATTCCACACCGCTCCAACAGCTCCTGCAATAGCTCGGCGAAAGCGTCCATTTGCTTTCCGCCAGTCACCTTCGAGCGATCACCATAGTCTTTCTGGCCGGAGCCGGCACCCTGCTTCCTCCCCTGGCTTTCAAGCACAGCCCAATAGGACTGAATGGCGCCCTTGAGCCGGGCATCAAGGTTAAACCCGTCCGTTGCTATCGAGTTCATGTGTCCTGACCTTGGTAAGAAACTGCGAACTCTGAACGTCAAATCTCTTCGCGCTTAATTCAAAGTAGTGTGGATCGATCTCAACTCCAACGCTATTCCGTCCCCATCTTGCGGCCACGATGTTGGTGGTTGCCGTGCCCATAAAAGGATCAAGCACGGTATCCCCAACGAAACTAAACATCCGGATCAGGCGTTCTGCAAGTTCCTCCGGGTAAGGTGCGGGGTGCTGTCGCGTGGAGGCCCCGGTTACGCCGGTCCAAATCTGCTGAAACCACAACTGATAATTCGCGGCGGAAATCACACTCAACAGCCGGGCCGCCAGCGATGGGCTTCGATACCCACCTGGTTTACGCTGCATCAAAATGAACTCGATGTCGTTCTTGATGACGGCGTTCGGCTCGAAAGGCTTTCCCAGAAATCCACCGGAGCCTCTCTCAACTTCATAATTGGCATTTGCGATCTTGTGCCAGATAATCGGCGCAAGATTGTCGAAGCCTATTCCCCGGCACCGCTCCTGAATGGACGAATGCAACGGAACTACCGTATGCCGTCCATTGTTCTTGCGCCGCGAGAGGCAAACATCGCCGACCACGCAAACCAAGCGCCCCCCGGGAACCAGAACTCGCCAGCAATTTTGCCAGACCTCATCCAGGGCATCCAGAAATTCGTTGTACGCGTCAATGTGGCCGAGCTGCCCTTTCGTCTCACGATATCGCTTGAGACTCCAATAGGGCGGCGAAGTCAGCACCAGTTGAACGCTGGCATCTGGAATGCGGGACATCAGGCGGGAATCGCCGCGATAGAGGTCGTGCCGCGTCGGCAACTGATGAACCGCTACTTCAATCTGCGCTACAGCCTCTGGATCCTTCGCAATACGCGGCAATGCCGTTTGCGGATCACCAATGGACCGTAAAGACTCTGGGATCGCCAAATCATAGACATCCGGCATATCCGGCGGAACCGGGATGGAAATAGGCTGAAGCATCGTATGTAGGCTAAATCTTAACATCGGCGCCCGTCTGGACGGGAAACCCAGTGGCACAACTGGAACATCTTCCCGTAAGATGCGTTGACAAGCCGCGAAACCTTTTCTAGCATCAGTGCAAGCCCTTTGGTTTTCAATCTTTAGCGCCGGAGTGACGGGTTGATTAAACTGGACATCATCAATGGAGTGGTGAACCGGACCGGAGTCACCAAGACGAAGGCAGAGCGCGCCGTCGAGACCGTTTTCGAGAGCATGAAGAAAGCCCTTGCCGACGGGGACCGCATCGAACTGCGCGGCTTCGGCGTCTTCAACGTCCGCCCGCGCAAAACCGGCATCGGACGCAATCCCCGCACCGGGGCCGAAGTCAATATTCCACCGGGCAAGGCCGTCCGTTTCAAGCCCGGCAAGGAATTGCAATCCATCGACTAGCTCACTCCCGGCGCCCCTCGCGGCCGGTGGTGAGCTGTGTCTGCGAGCGCCGCTGGAATGCCTGATCCGTTCTCCGAAGCCCTGCCTGCGCCTTCCGCGGAGCCAGCCCCGGAGCGCCGTCGTGCGCTGCGTTACGCGCTGCCCTTTCTGCTTTTGCTGCTCACCTTTGGCACCACCACGCTGGTAGGCGCGCGCCTGCAATTCAACTTCGATCGTCACCTGGAAGCCTTTGCCGGAGGCGACGAGCTGCTGCCGCTCTTTCCCGTACATTGGCTGTGGGCCTGCCCGCAATTGCTGCTGCGCGGCATTCCCTTCTCGCTGGCCATCATGGGCATTCTTCTGGCGCACGAGCTGGGGCACTACGCGTATTGCGTGCGCAACGGCGTAAAAGCCACGCTGCCCTTCTTCATCCCCGCGCCCACTTTGATTGGCACTCTCGGGGCCTTCATCCGCATTGGCAGCTTCATCCGCTCGCGCGCCGCGCTCTTCGACATCGGCATCTCCGGCCCCATCGCCGGATTCGTCGTGGCCCTGCCAGTCACGGTGGCTGGGCTGGCCTGGTCGCGCCCGCTGACGGCCGCCGCCGATCCCGAAATCCAGTTCGGCTTCCCTTTGATCTTCGAGCTATGCCATCGCCTGCTGCATCCCGGCGGACCGGCGCTGGCCTACTATTACCTGCATCCGGTGGCTCTGGCGGGCTGGGCGGGAATGTTGGCTACAGCCCTGAACCTGTTGCCGGGCGGGCAGCTCGACGGCGGACACATTGTCTTTTCGGTATCACCCTCGCTGCACAAACTGTGCTCCTGGGCCGTGGTGGCCGGTCTGTTGGCCATGGCCTGGTACTGCTGGGCCGGTTGGATCGTGTGGGCCATCATGCTCTCCCTGACCGCTCTGCAGCAGCCCAGCGTGCCCCTGTGGCCGGGTGTCGGCCGCGGACGCCGCTGGATGGCCCTGGTCGCCCTGGCACTGCTCCTGCTCACCCTTACGCCCGCCCCGGTACTGAGCAGTACCTTTCCCCAGGTGGCGTACGCCATCAAGCACGGACAATTCTAAGCAATACCTGAATAAGGAAAAATATGTCAGGGCACAGCTTTCCAGGTTACGGAAAAACTCGAATCGGAGATGGTTTTGTCAGGGCACGGATTTATCCGTGCCGCTAAGCTGCTGAAAACGTGTAGGGGCTTCAGCCCCTGAGGGCGCGCTCCATAAGCGCACTGGAGTTTTTCAGCAGCCTGTTTCGCTGTGCCGCAATAGCCTGCGTCTTCGCAGGGCTTTACAGGCTGCGGAAAAACCCCTGATTTCTGGCTTGTTCGATCCTCGAAACGGATTTTTCGCCGTTTCGGCCTAATTGGCCGCAGTTTCCTCTCTTTATTTTGTGTCTGGAGGGCGATATTTCGGCCTCCAGACA